>JBCCJS010000020.1:0-60276 GCA_039027675.1 Pseudomonadota bacterium | reverse complement strand
TATCGCTGCGAGTACGGCAGCGCAGGAAGGCCCGGTTGATGTGGTGACGGTGGACGGCAACGGCGTGCTGGGCCGCCAGCAAGCTGCAACCGCCGCCTCGGTCGCGAATATCCGCGTCTCGATGAACGCGCTCTCTCAGGTGACCGAAGCACAGTTTGGGACGCTGTCAAACCGGGTCGGCGCGCTTGAGGGTCAGCTGGCAGGGGTGTTCGACCTTGCCGAGACGATTGACCGTGATGCGCAGCGCGGCATTGCAGCGATCGCAGCGCAGGCCAATCCGCATTTCCCATCCGAAGCGGGCAAGACCAGCTATGCCAGCAATGTGGCGACCTATCGCGGCGAGGTGGGCTTTTCGCTTGGCCTGATGCACCGCCTGCCCGGAGCCGTCGCGGTGACAGCCGGCGTCACCTATGCAGGCGGCAATTCCACTGCGGTGCGAGCAGGTATCGCAGGCGAGTTTTGAGAGTGGGAAGATAGAGGGAGCGGGCATTGGTTTGCGGCCAGTGCTCGCTTTCAGCCCTCCGATTGTCAGCTATTCATCCGCAAACAGCCGTTTTGCCACCGCATCGAGCTTTGCCATCAATTCCGGGTCCTGCTCTTCGGGCGCGGTGATCACGGCTGTGTCGAGCACGGTGTCGATGGGGGAGGCCGCGCGCTTCTTGGGTAGGCTTTCGACCAATTTCACCACCATTGCACGCGCGAGCGCGCCGTTTTCCTTCATCTGCGCAACCACTTCAGCAACGTCGACCGCGTCATCCTCACGCCAGCAATCGTAGTCTGTCACCATGCCAACAAGCGCGTAGGGCAGCTCGGCCTCGCGCGCGAGTTTGGCTTCGGGAATGCCAGTCATGCCGATAATGTCCGCGCCCCATTGGCGGTACATCCGGCTTTCGGCGCGGGTGGAGAATTGCGGGCCTTCCATCGCCAGATAGGTCGCGCCCACCGCCGCCTTGCCCTCGCACGCGGTCAGCGCCTTTGCGCACATCTCAGACAGGCGTGGGCAGGTCGGGTCAGCCATCGAGACATGCGCGACAAAGCCGGTGGTGAAATACGTGGCCTCGCGCGCAAAGGTGCGGTCGATGAACTGGTCAACGATGGCAAAGCGTCCCGGCTCCAGCTCCTCGCGTAAAGAGCCCACGGCTGAGATCGCCACGATGTCGGTGCAGCCGGCGCGCTTCAACGCATCGATATTGGCGCGCGCGTTCAATTCGGTTGGCGGGATCGGGTGCCCGCGACCATGGCGCGGCAGGAAGCGGACTTTCACCCCTGCCAGAGTACCGCACAATATCTCATCCGAAGGCGCGCCCCATGGCGTGTCAATCGCGATCCATTGCGCATCCTCAAGGCCCTCTATCTCCTAGAGCCCCGATCCCCCGATAATCCCGATGCACCATTCGCTGGCCATGATTGTGGTACGTTGCGCTTTCTATGCTTGCTGTGAGCTCTTGGCCTTATGTCAGGTCAAACGGCTCCGGCAAGGCCTTGGCAATAAAGCCGGCGGCGGTTTTGAACGGTCCGGCAATTGAGGGGCGAGCATTCATGCGCTCGTGATGCGCTTTGAGCGCTGGCCACGCATCAAGCGGTGTCTTGGCCACCAACTCCCCTTGCATGAAGCAGCACGTGATTGCGATATCGGCGATGCTCAATGTGACGCCCGCGAAATATTGTGCATCTCCCAATTGCGCTTCGAGGAAATCGAGCACTGGCGGCAGGTCTTGCGACCACGCTTTCTTGGCTTGCTCAATATCGGGCGCCTTTCCCTGCGCCATATTGAAGAAAATCGGCCGGAACATGCCAAGCCCAGTCGCAGGCGCGAGCACGGTGTCGGCGTATTCCTCAAGATAGAGCGCGCGGCCATAGGCAAACGGCGCAGCTGGGTACACGGCCGGGGTGGGGTGCTTCTTTTCAATGTAGCCGCAGATCGCGCTAGAATCAGCGATCGTGCCTTCGGCGCTTGAATGGTCGCCTTCCGGAGCGATCGATCGGTCGCGCAGGATCGGGATGCGCTTCATCGGAGAGATCGTCGCAAACCATTCGGGCGGCGACATAATGTTCAATGGCTCGATATCAAAGCCGACCCCCTTTTCGATGGAAGTCGCCAGAACCTTGCGCACGAAGGGCGACACTGGAACGCCGTAAACAAGAAAATCGGGGGCTTGGTCAGACATGGTTCTCTCCGCTTGAAACGTGCGGGCCTCTTACCCGGCATCGCTGCAAGCGCAACGCAAAGAAAGGCAATCGGCGCATCTTTGTCGCAATTTCCTCACACGCTGAGCGATTTCAGTTTTGAAATGCAACACGGCGCTCCTATGATCATTGCTAGAGAGATTCCCCAAGAAGGACGAGAGAGGACATTATGGCAACCCAATACAAAAATCTCATCAACGGCGAGATGGTCGAAACCGGCGAATGGCTCGACGTTGTGAACCCCGCGAATGAAGACATTATCGGCCAGGTTCCCGCTTGCGGCGCGGCTGAGCTTGATGCGGCGGTTGCCGCAGCGCGCGCTGCGTTCAAGACGTGGAAGACTTCCAGCTTTGAAGAGCGTCAGGCCGCCTGCATGGCGATCTCGGGCGCGATAAAGGAAAACGCTGACGAGCTTTATCGCCTGCTCACATCCGAACAGGGCAAGCCGCATGCTCAGGCCAAGGGCGAGATTTTCGGCGCCGCTGGCATCTCGGCTGCGCAATCGACGTTGCAGCTTGAAGAAGAGATCATTCAGGACGACGACACGCGCCTCCACCGCCACCGCCGCGTGCCCGTGGGCGTGGTTGGCGGCATCGTGCCGTGGAACTTCCCGGTCATGATGGCGATCCAGAAGATCGTGCCCGCACTGATGAGCGGCTGCACGATCGTGCTAAAACCTTCGCCCTTCACCCCGCTGACCACTTTGCGTGTTGCTGAGCTGATCGCGCCACTGGTGCCGGCTGGCACGGTCAACATCATCACCGGCGAAGACTCGCTCGGCCCGCTCATCACCGGCCATGCGGACATCGACAAGATCACCTTCACCGGCTCGACAGCGACTGGCAAGAAGATCATGGAAGGCGCCAGCGCTGATTTGAAGCGCATCACGCTTGAGCTGGGCGGCAATGACGCCTCGATCGTGCTGCCCGATGCTGATCCCAAGAAGGTGGCTGAGCAGCTCTTCTGGTCAAGCTTCCAGAATGCGGGCCAGGTCTGCATCGCAGCCAAGCGCGTCTACATCCACGAAGACATCTACGATGAGCTGTCCGCCGCTATCGCTGAATACGCAAAGACCGTTGTCGTGGGCGATGGCTCGGAGCAGGGCACCGGTGTTGGTCCGATCCAGAACAAGAAGCAATATGAGCGCGTGCTTGAGCTGATCGAAGATGCCAGGGCCAATGGCTATAAATTCCTGACCGGCGGCGACACCGATCCGTCGGGCACCGGATACTTCGTGCCTCTGACCATCCTCGACAATCCGCCCGAAGACGCGCGCATCGTTGCCGAAGAGCAGTTCGGCCCCGTCATGCCGCTCATGAAGTTTTCTTCCGAGGACGAAGTGATCGAGCGTGCGAATGCATCCGAGTATGGCCTTGCGGGCGCGGTGTGGACCGGGAACCCGGACAAGGGCGTCGAAATCGCCGAAAAGCTTGAGACGGGCACGGTGTGGATCAACGAGTTCATGCACCTTTCGCCCTTCGCTCCGTTTGGCGGCCACAAGCAATCGGGCTTTGGCGCGGAATACGGCAAGGAAGGCCTCAAGGAATTCACCTACCCGCAGGTGATCACGGTCAAGAAAGACAACGTCGTCGCGTAAGGCCCATAGGGCCGATTACATGGGCGACATGTCACCCGAACAATTACTGGAAGGGCTGGGGCGAGTTTGCACTCGCGCCGGCCTTCCATCCCCTTCCGGTCTGGAGCGCCTGACCGGTGGGGCGACTATGGAAAGCTGGCATTTCTGGAGCGGCGGAGGAGGCTTCGTCCTGCGCCGCGCGCCATCGCTGGCGTTCATGGAAGACCGGCCCTTTGGGCATGATGTCGAGGCTGCCATCATAACTGCCGCAAATGCGGCGGGTGTTACCGCTCCGCGCGTCGTCGCAGTGGTTGAGCCCGAGGATGGGATCGGATCGGGCTTTGTCATGCAGGCCTTGCCGGGCACACCGAACCCCAAGCAGATTCTCGAGATGGACGATCCATCCGCGCTGCTCAAAGAGGCGGCGCGGGACCTGGCGCGTATCCACTTGCTTAGGCGCGCAGACTTACCCGAGGCGGTCCCCGTGATGGACTACCGCGAAGCTATCGCGGACCTTCGGGCCCAATTCGAGGAAGCGGGTGGGGATCGCCCGATCATCGCGCTGGGCCTCAAATGGATGGAGGACAATTGCCCGGATTCCGTCGAACCGGTTCTGAACCACGGCGATTATCGCATGGGCAATCTGTTGGCGCAGGAGAGCAAGCTTACCCCGAAATTAACTGGCGTGCTCGACTGGGAACTGGCTCACTTTGGCGACCGGCACGAGGACTTGGCGTTCGGCTGTATGGCCGTGTGGCGCTTTCACCGATACGACCGGCCAGCATTGGGGCTGGGGAGCCTTGAAGACTATTTCGCCGCCTACGAGGGCGAGGCGGGTGTTACCGTCGACCGCGAGCGTTTCCGCTACTGGCTGATCCACCGCACCGTCTGGTGGGCGCTCGGCTGCCTGCGCATGGCCAGAATCTGGCGCAGCGGCGAAGACCGCATGCTGGAGCGCGTCGTGATCTCTCGCCGGACGAGCGAGCAGGAGCTGGACCTGCTGATGCTGCTGGAGGAGGATGCGCCGGAGGAAGAGCGGGCTCGCAAGGTCTCGATTGAGCGAAACCGGGCGCCCAAAGGTGAGGCGACTATTCAAGAAGTCGTAACCGCAGTTTCAGAGTGGCTAACCACCATAAAAGATCAGATGGAAGGGCATGACCGATTCCAGTTGGCTGTCGCTCGCAACGCTCTGGGCATCGTAGGTAGGGATGCGTCTGGCACGTCTTGGCAAGCTAACTTCAATTCGGACGCGACGAGCGGAATTTTTGAAGGCGGCTTGGATTTGTCCAAGAAAGACCATCTGTTCCTAGCCAAGCTCTACGCCCTCGAAAAGGTCGGTGTGGACAGCCCCAAATACCCAGCCCTCGCCGTGGCGCGCGAGAAGTGGCTGAAATGATTTGCGCAACGCCCGCTTTGCCCCCGTTCGTCCCGAGTTTGTCGAAGGACACGCGCCAACAGTTGAACCAAGGGGCAAACCTTGCGCGGCACCCTTCGACAGGCTCAGGGTGAGCGGTGTAAGCGATTCAGGAGAGGACTAAATGGACTTCGCAATTCCCGACGATCTTCAGACCTACCTCGATGAACTCGACGCATTCATTGAAGCCGAGATCAAGCCGCTCGAACAGGCCGACGACAACATCCGCTTCTTCGATCACCGCCGCGAGCACGCGCGCACCGATTGGGACATAGGCGGCCTCCCGCGCGAGGACTGGGAGGAGCTCCTCAAGGAGGCCACGCGGCGCGCCGATGCCGCTGGGCACTGGCGTTTTTCCGCGCCCAAACAATATGGTGGCAAGGATGGCTCAAATCTATGGATGGCAGTGATCCGCGAGAATTTTGCGCGCAAAGGTCTGGGCCTCCACAATGACCTTCAGAACGAGCACTCCATCGTCGGCAATTTCCCCTTTGTTGCCATGTTCGACCAATGGGGGACTGAAGCGCAAAAGGCAGAATTCATCACCGGCGGGTTTGAGCGGGAGCGCCGGGTCGCCTTTGGCCTGACCGAACCCGAGCACGGTTCAGACGCCACGCATATGGAGACCACCGCTGTCAGGCAGGAGCGCGATGGGCAGGATGGTTGGCTGATCAATGGCGAGAAGATGTGGATCACCGGCATGCACGTCGCGACCCACTGCGCCGTCTTTGCGCGCACCGGCGGCGAGGCGGGAGCTGCCTCCGGGATCACCTGTTTCCTGGTCCCCAATCCCACGCCGGGCCTTGAAATCGAGGAGTGGATGTGGACCTTCAACATGCCCACCGATCACCCGCGCCTCTCTATCACGGATGTCTGGGTGCCAGACAGCACTATCCTTGGCGTCGAAGGCCGGGGCCTCGCGCTGGCGCAAAGCTTCGTCCACCAGAACCGCATCCGGCAGGCGGCAAGCTCTTGCGGGGCGGCGATGTTCTGCATCGATGAAAGCGTCAAATACGCCCGCGACCGAAAGCCTTTCGGACAGGCGCTCTCCAAAAATCAGGCGATTCAGTTCCCGCTGGTTGAACTCGCCACGCAGGCCGAGATGCTGCGGCTCCTCATCTTCAAGACCGCGTGGGAGATGGACAACATGCCGCACGAAGAAATCGAACGCACGATCAGCGACAAGGTCTCGATGTGCAATTACTGGGCGAACCGGCTGTGCTGCGAGGCGGCAGACCGCGCGATGCAGGTGCATGGCGGCATCGGCTATTCGCGCCACACGCCGTTCGAACACATCTATCGCCACCACCGGCGTTATCGCATCACCGAAGGGTCTGAAGAGATCCAGATGCGCAAGGTGGCGGCGTATTTGTTTGGCTATCTGGGGCCGAAAAAGGGGATGTTTGAATAAACCAAGACTCAAGCACGCCCCTCGGGCAGATCTATCCCGTCCTGCTGCACCGCGTTCGTTTTGGCCGCGAAGTAAAGCGCTGTTCCGATGGCGATCAGGATGCCGGTGTTCAGCATTGCATTCGCGTCTAGCTGGAGAAGCAACCAGAAAATGTAGCCGATGGCGACCACGATGATGATCGCCCAGCGAAAGTCCATTACCTCGCGAAGCCCCGCATCATTGCGCTTCCACATCACAATCAGCGCCCCGATGACCGCGAGAAACCCGAGCTGCTCAGCGCTCACCAGCAAGATCGCCAAGAGTTCGAAGGTCCCCGAAAGCGCCAGAATTCCAACCACAGCGCCGAAAAACCCGATGGTGACGACCGGCGATTGGAAGCGCGGAGAGACATAAGCGAAGACATGCGGCAGCAAGCCGCGCCTCGCCATGCCGTACAGGATGCGCGGCACGAGGAAGAACAGGTTGAGGCTTAAGGTTGCGGTCGAGAAGATGGCTGCAATGCTCACCATCAGGCTGCCCGTTGGCCCGAGTAATTGTTCGCCCATGGCGGTAAGCGGTATGTCCGTTTGCGAGGGATCGGGGAGTGTCGCGGAATAGGCCAGCTGCACCAGCGCATAGAATATCGCCACCAAGGCAAGGTTGGCGAACAGAGCGGGCATCAGCGTTTTGCGCGGCTCCTTCGCTTCGCCAGCCGCGTTCACCGCCACGTCACACCCCGAAAAGGCGAAAGCGAGCAACAGCGCTATCGATTCAAACGCGCCGAATGTGGGAAGAGTGATGTCGGTCGGCACCCCGTTTTGCGTAAGGCCAAGCACGACCAGGATCAGGATCGGCGTGAGTTTGAGCACAGTGCCAACAGCAATCGCCTCAATCGCGCGAACCGCGCCGCTGGCGCTGATGGCGAAGAAGGCGATGATCAGAAACGCTATGGTGCCAAGGCGCAAAATCGGCTCGTCGAATATCGGGAAGATGGCAGCGAGGTAGGACACCAGCACGTGCAGATTGGCCGCTGCCCCCGCCATGCTGGCCGCCACGGCAGACCAGCCGACCTGAAAGCTCACTGCCCTTCCGAAGGCGTGCTGGGTGTAAAGCTGCACTCCGCCCGATTGGCGGAATACGGTGGAAAGCTTGGCGACAACCGCGAGCACGCTGCCATAGAGCAGGGCGAAGACAAGGATCGCTATGGGAGAAAAACTGCCTGCCGCAGCAAACAGCAGCGCTGGCAGAGCGAAGATGCCCGATCCGACAACGCCGTTAAGGCTGGTCAGAATGGCACCGCCCATGCCCACCACTCGCGGTGGTTTTTCGTCATATGAAATGTGCTTGTCCCCCAGCCGTTTCGTCGCCCTAAGGGGTGAGCTTAGAGCAAACCGTCCGCCTGTCTAGTTCTTGCGCCGCCACCAGCTCGCGAGCAGGCTGCCGATCAGCACGTGCCACACGGCCGAGATAGCGGCGGGTACAGGTGCGAGCGCTGCTTGTTGAGCGGACGCAAATTGTGCGGCGAAGGCGGGGGTTTTGGCGAGGCCCGATCCGAGCCCTGAATTCTGCATGCCCACCTCAATAGAAACGGTCCGCTGTTCGGAGGTGCTCAGACCAAGCAGCCGCGCCAGGCCAAGGCCAAGGCCAAAGCCCATGGCGTGCAGCAGAAAAGTCGCGAGCAGCAATTCGCCCGCGTGCTTTGCGATTTGCTCTTTCGCTCCGCCGACAATCCCGCCCACGATCCATATAACAAGGAGGATTGCAAGCAAGGGCAGCGCTCCACTCACCGTCGCCGCTGCATGCGGGAACAGGCGATTGAGGACAGTGCCCGCGATGACGGGGATCAGGACGATGGCGACCATGTTCTTGAGCAGGTTCCAGCGATCAATCTCGACATAGGCGCCCGCCAGTTCACCGGTCAGAAACGGCGTGAGCGCAATTGCGAAAAGCGTGGAGAGCATCGTCATCGTCACCGACAAGGCTACGTTGCCCCGCGCCAGATAGGCGACGATGTTGGAGGCTGTCCCGCCCGGACAGCACGCCACCAGAATTAGGCCAACAGCCAACCCTTGCTCAAGCTCCAGTATCTGCGCAATGGTCCAGCCGCTGAGTGGCATGACGACAAATTGCAGCCCAACGCCAATCCCGACCGCGCGCGGCAGCTGGGTCAGTCGTCGGTAATCCTCGAAGGTCAGTGTCAGACCCATCGCCAGCATGATGAGCCCGAGCGCCACCGCCAGCATCGGTTGCCCGAGGACGCGCAAGCTGCCGTCGGTCATCCAGATGAAGAGCGCCGGCTCAAACCACGCAAGCGCGACGCCGATCAGTGTGAGGATCGCGAAGTTGTTGGTGATCTTATCGAGCAAGCGGGCCTCCTAGCGGGTTGGCCCTATCCGCAATTCTCGCCCGCGTCAGCTATCGGCTTCCATCAGTTTTTTGAGATCGCTCAGCGCCTTTGCCCGCAATTGATGGACGCGTGGGACGCTGACTTCGAGCACGGCGGCGATTTCGGTGAGGTTCAATTCCTCGACGTAGAACAATTGCAGCACCAAGGTCAGGCGTTCGGGCAGATTGTGCATCGCTTCGACTAGCCGTTCGCGGTTCTCCATTTCGCTGAGCACTTCGAATGGGTCAGGCCCCTCAGCGGCAAAAGCGGTGTTGGTCTCGTCATACTCGTCCGCAATCGAGGTGACGGTGATCGCGCTGGCTTCGATTTCGAGCAATTCGGCATCGCTGATACCCAGCACGCGGGCGATCTCGGCGCGGCTTGGCTCGCGGCCCTCGGCGCTGCGAAAGGCTTCGAGCGCTGTGTTATAGGCGGCGCGTTTCTTGCGCGCGGTGCGGCTGTCATTGAGCAGGCGGCGGATCTGATCGAGCATCGCCCCGCGCACCCGGATCTTGGCGTAGGCGGCAAAGCCGTCTTCGGTTGGTCCGTTGTGCTTTTGCGCGCATTCGGTGAGCGCAAGGATGCCTGTCTGGATCAGGTCTTCGACCTCAAGTCCCTCTCGGCCCATGCCATAGACGTGCCAGGCCGTGCGGCGCACGAGGGGGAGGAATCGGCGCACGCGGTCTTCAACCTTTTCGCGGTCGGCGCGGCCATAGGCGCCTGCCAAAGAGGAGGAGGCAAAAGAGGTGGGATCGTGCTTCATGCCGCCACCGCTCCCGGTTGCGGCGCTGGGTCCCCACCCTTCGGCGCGCTAAGGGTGGGGGTTGTCACAGGGGTCATCTCATTGCCAATCAGGCCCACGACTTCGACGCTTTGAGTTGCAGGCAGTTCGTTGATCGAAAGCACAGCGCACCGGCTTGCGCGCTGCATTAACAAGCGAGCGAGCGCGCGGCGGGCAGGCGGCTGGACGATCAGCGCGACGGGTGCATTGACCTCGGCGATGATGGCCTGGACGCGGCTTACGATCATGGCAGCACAGTCGGGCTCGATCAGCGGCTGGCCGGTTGCAGGATCGCTCATCCCGCCCAGAATCGCGCTTTCAAGGTTGGCATCGAGCGTGATCACCTTGAGCGCTTCACCCGGCGGACAGATGCGCGCCACCAGCCGCGCTCCAAGATCAGCGCGCACCGCATCGATCAGCGCGTCAAACTCCTGCGTGCGCTGCAAGGCGATGGCGAGACTTGTGAGCAGCGGCTGGGGGTGAGCAAGCCCGATGCCATCGGCGATCAGTGCGCGGAAAATGCGGGTGAGGGCTGCAAGGCTGAGAGGGTCGGGATGCACCGCCTCGATCAAAGCGGGCGCGCTGTCCTTGAGCGCATCGATGAGCTCGCGCACTTCCTCAGGGCCGAGCAGATCGTCTGCCTGGCCGAGTAGCGCCTGGTTGGCGTGGGTGGCGATCACCGTGCTGGGATCAACCGCCATAAAGCCCTCGGCGACGGCGTGATCGCGCGCGGCAGGGTCGATCCACAGGGCCGGGCAGTCAAAGCTGGGATCGCGCGTCACTTCTCCAGCAAGGCCAAGGCTCGTATAGGGCGGCGCGGCGCGCACATCGCCTATGTCAATCGCGAGCAGCTTGCCGGGGCGCACATCGCCGCGCGCAATGGTCACCCCGCCCAGCAGCACGGCATAGTCCTGCGCGCGCGCATCGAGCGAATCCCGGATACGAAACTGCGGCAGGACAAAGCCGAGCTCTCGGCTCAATTGCTTGCGGATACCGGTGATGCGCGTGAGCAGCGGCGAGCCTGCATCCGCGTCCACCAGATGGATGAGCGAATAGCCAAGCTCAATCGTCACCAGTGTCTGATCGCAGACATCGGCAAGATCGATCTGGTCAGGCGATTTCTCCTCTTGAGGTTCGGCCTCCACTTTAGCCACGGGCTTCGCGGCGCGCTGGCGCAGAGTCCACCATATGCCACCTGCGATGGTAGCAGCGGGCAGGAAGATGATCTGCGGCATGGCGGGCACAAGACCAATCGCGAGCAGGATCACCGAGACCGGCAGCCAGGTGCGCGTGTCGGCAAATTGCCCGCCGATTTGTCCTGTCAGGTCGCGCTTGTCGGAAACGCGCGTCACAATCGCGGCGGCAGCAATCGAGAGGAGCAGCGCAGGCACCTGCGCCACCAGTGCATCGCCCACGGCAAGCGTGATATATTGCTCACCCGCTTCAGCAGCGCTCAACCCATGGCTGATCATGCCCAGCGCAAGGCCCGCAATTACGTTGACGCCGAGGATCAGAAGCGCGGCAATCGCATCGCCTTTGACGAACTTGGAGGCACCATCCATCGACCCGTAGAAATCGGCCTCGATCGTCACCTGGCTGCGGCGTTCGCGCGCTTCTTCGGCGGTGATGAGGCCTGCGGCGATGTCGGCATCGATCGCCATCTGCTTGCCCGGAAGCGCGTCGAGTACGAAGCGTGCAGAGACTTCAGAGACGCGGCCTGCGCCCTTGGTGATGACGATCATGTTGATGATCAAGAGAATGGTGAAGACGAACAGGCCAACCGCGAAATTGCCGCCCACCAGAAACTCGCCAAACGCCTCGATGATCTCGCCCGCTGCTGCCCCGCCTTCATGCCCGCTCACCAGCACCACGCGGGTCGAAGCGACGTTGAGCGCGAGGCGCAATAGGGTGGCGAACAACAGAACGCTGGGGAAGGACGAGAAATCGAGCGGCGTGTGCACGTTCAGCGCCACCATCAGCACCGCGACCGCGATGGCGATGTTGAGCACGAAGAAAATGTCGAGCATCAGCGTCGGGATCGGCAGCACCATCAGCGCGAACAGCGCAAAAATGCCAACCGGAAGCGCCATCGCGCCGGGCGCTGTGCGCAAGGTCTCGATAAAGGATTGGGGGTTCGCGGTGGTCACGTCTTAGCCCTCTCCGCTTAAAGGCCCAGCGCCCGGAGGCGTGCATAGGCGCGCTCGATGCTGTTACGGCTTTGATCGCTCACAAGATCGCGCGCGCCCGTGGCTTCAAACGTTTCGCCAAGAAGTCTCGACATGCTGCGCGCAGCGGGGTCTGAGGCAGGGACGGACGATGCCGGCGCGCCGGGCAGCGAAAGTGTGGCGGCGACCGGAATGCGCGGGGCTGGAGCCGAAGCCTGCATTGGAACGGGTATGGTGGCCGATGCTAGCGCCCGTCTTGGTGGCCGCCCCTCGGTAGCAAAGACCTCTTCAGACGTGATCAGATAGGGCACTGGGCTCTGCAACACACTTGGCACCACGCTCGGCCCCGCGCCAGCTCGCGCCATTTTGGCATCGAGATGCTCCATCACGCCGGCAAGGCTGCGCGGGGCGCCGCCGGGCTCGTAGAAAATGCCGCGATTGGCAGCAGCGGGGCGGCGGAACAGGCTGGCTGCGTTTTGCGCCGGATCGGACCGCATGGCGGAGAGGAACCGGCCCGCACCGCTCGCGCCAAGGAAGTGGGCGAGATAAAGCTCGCCCGCTTCGGGTTGGCGGCCAAGGATTGGCATCAATGCGCTGCGATTGTCCTCGGCAAGCCCTGCGGCCATGAAAGAGGCGATTTGCGGGTCTTTGCGAAGCTCAAGGATCGCCGCGCGCGCACCGGGATCGGGCACATAGGCGCCGCTGCGGCTGACCCGGATCTGAGCGGCGACATCGCCAAGGCCAAAGCGCTCACCGTGTCGCTTCATTGTGCTCAGCCATGTGCTTTCGATAAATTGGTAGAGCCCGGTCGCGCTTGACGTGGCGGCGCGCGCATCGGGATTCATCGCGCTCTCAACCTTCGCCTGGGCGACGAGGAAGTCGAAGTCCACCGAAGTGGATTGCGCCGCATTCGCGATGGCTTGTTCAACGCTGACTTGCTCTGCGCCATTCGCACTACTCGTTGGCACTGCGATCTGGCGCTGCGCAGGCGCGCGTGCAGCACTCGCAGTGTCGAGGTGGGACCCGGCCTGCGGGATAAGAAAAGCTGATGGGGCGGTGTCGCTCACGTATTGGCCTGTGCACTGTTTGGTACTGGCCGTCCGTCCCTGAGTGGGCGGGGCGGCTAGTCGTCTGTGACAGGTTCTGCAATGGCTGTGCCAGTTTGTGTGCCGGAAGGGCCGGGCGAGCGTGCCTAAGGGGTCTTGCCTAGCTCTCAGCCGCGAGCTTGATAGCCGGCCTGATAGGCAGCGCGCGGCGCACCCAAAGCCTCAAGTCGGTTGGCGACATTGGAGGCAAGCAGGTTGCGCACCCGTCGGTTCACGTCATTGAGACGCTGCGCGGTCTCCACCAGCGGGCGGGTTTCAGCATCAAGCGCCTCAATCGTAACCGGTTCGAGCGCGTCGCACAGCATCTCCTTCTCGCGCGCGGCTTCAAACAGACCGTCGGCATCAAGACTGGCAAGCGCTTGCCGCTCACGCTCGAGAACGGCAATCATCTGCCGCAAGGTGCCGGGCAGGCTTTGCGGGCCTGGCACGACCGGAGCGGCGGTGGGTTCATCACAGTGGGAGGCGCGCATAGTCATTACTCGGCTTCCACACCAAAGCCGACTCGGGCTGCGATGATGGCATCGGCGATCTTGGTCGGAACAAGGGGATAGGTGCCGTCTTGCAGCGCCTTGCGAATTTTCTTCACCCGATCAGTGTCGAGAGGAGGCGAATTGGGATCGGTCGCTCCGGCCACTTCGATCGCGACGCCGGGTGCAGCGGCGGGCTTGGTCGCGTTGACTGCGCCGCCACTGCTTACAGCGCTGCGGGCCGTGTCAATCGGCGTGCGATCGCTTTCGGTCAGGGCGCGAGCGGGGTTGATCCCTTGCAATTTGCTCAGTTCAAAAGAGGGCATTGAAGCTGCTCCATTGGGCGACTGTGGAAGAGAACGGCAAAGCGACGAGCGCTTTAAGGGCGTCTTTGGGCTTTTTTTGAAGAGGTGCGCTCAACGCAGCGGGATTACGGCGAGCCCCGGGCGCTCAATGCGCGCGCGCACCGGCTCTGCCTGGCGGGCGGTGCGGATAGCGATCCATTCGCCCACGCGGCCATTTCCCATCGCTTCCCCGGCCTGCTGAACGCTAAACCCGCGCCCGCGCACGACCACGGTGATCGGGTCTCCGCGCTTGACGAGAGGGACGCTTTGTTCAGCGCGCGGCGATACGGCGGCTGCGCCAGCGGAGGGTGTGGGCCGGGTGGCGACGAAAATCCTCCAGGGCGCGCTTTGGCTCACAGTGGCGCTGCATTCGACCCGCACTGCTGCGCGCGCTGTTCCGTGCCACTGTGTCGCCAGCGGAAGGGCACAGGCCGCAAGGCGCAAACGCCTGTCTGCCGGAGCACGAGCGCCGCCAGTCTCGCCGATGCCTGCACCTGTGAACGCAGCGACCGCACGGTCGATCTCAGTCGGGTCCAGGATCGCAGAAGAGCCGGTCTGAGATGCAAAGAGGGGCGAATAGAGGGGGGTGAACATGATCGCTGCCACCGGAGCAAAGCACACCGGCGTAATGGCCTGGCGCAGGCGGGGAAGCAAGCTTTGGGGCGAGAATGGCATGTTTGTTCCTCCTGTTCGGGGTCCGCGCCTTTGGTTGGACCTTTCGCGCTAGCTCACGCAGCAAGGTGCGTGCCAAAAATGCGCCGCGCCTCGCGCTTTGGCTTCGGATTTTGTCTCGCAATGCGGATGGGGAGGAGGTTTGCGCCCGCCGCCTACGCAACTTTACGCAGTGGCGCTTCAGCGCGAAGCTAACCCCATATAACTAGGTGTGAAACACTAGGAAAAAAAGCGAGTTGCACCCCATGTCCTTTCTCTCCGGCGCGATGCGTAAAGGCTCAACCCAGACGCAATCCGAAGAACAGGCACCGCCTGCGGAGCAGAACCCGGTCAGTGACATATCGCCGCGCGTGCTCGAAGCCCGGCTCGACCTGCTGGAGCGCATCAGCGCCTTTGCGATGAAGTACAACCTTGATATCAACGGTTCCAACCTCTCCTCAATCTGCAACGCGCTTTCAGGGTCCAACGCGCAGCTGGCCGAAGCGTTCGTGACGCGCGAGATAAGCGGCGAGCCGATCGATCAGCGCTGGCTCGACACGCTGGTGCGGCTTGACCCTGAAACCAATGATCGCATCGCTGAGCTGGAAACGCTCATGGATCAGCTTGAATATTCGCTGATCCGCTTCGCGCAGACCGCGCGTTCGGCGGCGGATGAGACCAGCGATCATCGCGGCGTCCTTGATCAGCAGCTCCTTGAGATGGACAAGGCTGCCAGCGCTGGCGACGGCGGCGCGGAGGTTTCGCGTGTTATCGATCTGTCGCGCACTATGCTGGAGAGCATTGCGCGGGTTGAGGAATCGATGGAGCGCAGCCAGGCTGAAACCGACAGTCTGCGCGAAAACCTTGCCAAGGCGCGTATGGAGGCCGACGTCGATCACCTCACGCGCTTGCCCAACCGCCGCGCATTCGAGCGTCGCCTTGCCTCCGCTGCCGCTCAGGCGCGTGCCAATGATGAACCCTTGTGTGTCGCCTTCTGCGATATCGATCACTTCAAGGCGGTCAACGACACGCATGGCCACGAAGCGGGAGACCGTATCCTGTGCGCGGTTGCGAGCACGCTCAACAGCCTTGCAAGCGACGATTGCTATGTTGCGCGCCATGGCGGGGAGGAGTTCGTGATGCTGTTCCACGGCCTTGCCAAGTATGACGCGTTTGAAAAGCTCGACGGTGTGCGCCGTGCGATGGCGGTCAAGCAGCTGATGAACCGCGAGACGGGCCGACCATTTGGGAAGGTCACGTTTTCGGGCGGGCTTGCCGAAGTCAGTGAGGAGGGCGATCCGCGCGATGCGCTCGCGGTGGCCGATGCAGCGCTGTATCAGGCCAAGGAAGCTGGTCGCAACCGGATCATCGCCAACTAAAGCGTGCCTTATTGGACGTTGGCGCGTCTGTCAGCTTTCGGGCTGATCGAATGCCAGGCTAGCATGCACTTCATAGCTTTTGCCGCTGCGGATGATTACACGCGAGCGTATGCCCAGAGCTTGCGCAGTCGCTGCCATTGCTCTTGCCTCGCTCCATGCGCTGCTTTCCTCGCCGGGCTTATGTTGAGCGACAATTGTCAGCGCGGCGCGTGGATCAAGCGGCTGCTGCTCAAGCCATTGCGCTAGGCTTACCGGGCCGACGCCTGCGCGATACAGCGCTTGCGCGGGTGCGACTTCGCCGGGTCCCTTGGCGGGTACGGCCTGCGTCACAGAGGCATCGGCACGCGCAGCCTCCTCGTTACGGGTGAGTGTGGCGGCGGTCACCAGAAACAGGATCAGCACAAGGTCAGCTAGGACCAGCTGCCAGCTCGCTGGATTGCGTTTGAGGGTGAGCATGGGCGCTATGTTCCTCTTGCCTCTAGACCGCTGCGTGCAAGGGTGTGACGCTGTGAGAGCGCTTGGGAATGACATCCTCTACCTCATCGGCTAGCCACTTAGCCAGAGCTGCGCGCGCCTCTTCTTCGCGCTGCGATCGCCGAGCAATCGCCTGCGCAAGGGGCAGGAACACCAAATTGGCGCTCAACACCCCATAAAGCGAGGACAGTACCGCGGTCGCAATCGCTGCGAACGCGCTGGTGCTGGTCTCGATGGCAAGGCCAGAGGTGATTTGGGTCATCGCAAAAAGCGTGCCGACGAGGCCGAAGACCGGAGCCAACTCGCCGGCCTGCTCGAACACGCGCGTTGCGCGGGCGTGGCGGTCCATCCGAGGCCCGCGGGCAGCCTCGTGCACATCCTGCATCGCACGCAGTGATCCGACACGAACAAGCGCAACAACGCCGCGGGCAAAAATCCGGTCAGGGGGAAACGGTTCATCGACGCTCAGGATGCCGCGCTTGCGCACTGCGCTCGCCCAGCGTGCCAGCGCGCGGCGATTGGCAGTGGTGTCGAAGCCTGGCCGCATCAGGCCGCGGGCCGTTCGTAGCGCATTGCCGATATCGCGCCACCCCGATTGCGCGATTGTGGCCAACACCGTGCCCACCAGGACCAGCGCCAGCGCAGTGAGGTCTATCAGTGGCGTGTCGAAGACAAACGCGCCAAGCACAGACATCTCTCCGTCGGCAATGTCGGGCGAAGGTTCTGCAGAGACGGACATGCGGGAAAGAACGGATCGCGCGATCCCATATTAAGGGCTGAGGCCAAGGCATTGTCCAGCAGTCATTTGAAGGGGAGGCAGGGCATTGCCAGGTCGAGCGGCAAGGCCTTGCCGCCTTGTCTCGCCTAGTCTCGCCAAATTCCCCAATCGCACGCAAAACGCCCATTTTTCAGCGCTGCGGCGTGTTTGGCACGCGCTCTGCATACATGTGAGGCGACCTGTTTCTAGAGGCTCAAAGGATACCTTGCTCATGAGCGAAGCCCTGTTTGGAATTCACGGTGCCGCGCTGGAAGTGCGCTCGCAGCGCATGGGGGTGCTTGCCTCCAATATCGCGAACGCTGCAACGCCCGGCTACAAGGCGCGGGATATCAACTTTGGCAGCGCGCTCGATGCCAAACTGGCGCAAGGGCGCGGAGGTGTGCCCGCGATGGAAGCCAGCAGCGAGGACTACATCCTCTACCGCACGCCCACTCTGCCCAGCCTTGATGGCAACACGGTTGAGCTCAACCGCGAACAGCTCGCCTTTGCCGAAAACGCGCTCGCCTATTCGGCAACGCTCAGCTTTGTGCAGGGCAAGGTCAACACGCTCACGCGCGCGCTGAAGGGGGAGTAGGCTCATGTCCTCTGAACGCCCCGTCACTCTGTTTTCGATGACCGAGCAAGCCATGTCCGCGCAGCTTGTGCGGATGAATGCGGCGACCTCCAACCTTGCCAATGCAGGCTCGGTCGCTTCGAGCGAGGACCAGGCCTATCGCCCGATCCGCGCCGTCTTCACCGCCGAACTTGACCGCGCGAGCGGCCTGTCAGCCGTGCGCAGCGACGGCCTCGTGCGCGCAGAGACGGCCCCCACCAAACGCTACGATCCCGGCCACCCGCTCGCCGATCCCGACGGCTTCGTGTTTGAAGCTCCCGTCGATGAAAGCGCGGAGATGATCGAGATCATGGAGAGCGCCCGCCAGTACCAGAACATGGTTCAGGCGCTCCAAACCGCCAAGCAATTGATGCTGGAAACGCTGAGGAGCAAATAGAGATGACCACCCCGATTGGCCAACCCATCGCTGAAGCCACGCCAGCAACGACGGACCAGTTCAATACGCCGTCCGTGTTTTCGGGAGAAGGCGGCCTTGGCTCGCTCGATCAGTCTGATTTTTTGCGTCTGCTCACGGAAAGCCTCCTTAATCAGGACCCGCTCGAGCCCGCTTCCAACGAGGACATGATCGCGCAACTTGCGCAATTCTCTTCGCTCGAGGCTGAGACTGACGCGAACGCAATCCTGACGGAGATCGCCGACAAGCTCGACGCGCTAACCGTGGCTCAGGAAGCCGCCATCTCCGCCGCTCAATCCGCCGCCGAGGCTGCTGAGCGGGCCGCTGAGGCCGCTGAGCAAACCGTCACCCCTGAGCTCCCTTGAACCCATCATCGATACCGACCAACCAAAGGAAACTGATATGTCTTTCTTCACTTCGCTTTCGGGCCTGCGCAACGCCCAGACCGATCTTGGCGTCATCTCGCAAAACATTGCCAACGCCGAGAGTGTCGGCTTCAAGAAGAGTTCCGCGAGCTTCTTTGACCTTGTTCCGAGCGGCGCGGGCACCGATCCGCGCCTGACGCCCGGTATTGGCCAGGCGTTGTCGAGTATTACTCAGGATTTCTCGCTCGGCACTCTGGAGACCACCGGTCGCGGGCTCGATCTTGCGATCAGCGGCAACGGCTTCTTCACCACAAGTAATCCGATTTCCGGCGATATCAGCTACACGCGCAATGGCTCGCTCAGGCTGGTGTCGAGCGGCGCGCTGCAGGATTCCATCGGCGACAATGTGCAGGGCTTTGCGGTCACCGCGGTCGATGCTGATAACAACGTATCCGCCACCGTAGGGACCATTTCTGACATCAACGTGCCGACGACCAATGCGGGCGGTGCGGCCATTTCGAGCGTCTCAGTCGACAATCGCGGGATCGTCAGCGCCACTTACGCTGATGGCAGCGTGGAGCGCGTCTTCCAGCTGGCGCTTGCTACCTTTCCTTCCAATGACGGTCTGCGTCCTATCGGCCAGACCAAGTGGGCGGTGACCGGCGACAGTGGCAACCCTGTTTATGGTGGCCCAGGCCAGGGCCAGTTCGGCGCGATCTTCTCAGGCGCGCTTGAGCGATCGAACGTCGATCTGGCGGAGGAAACCGTCTCGCTCCTGACCGCGCAGCGCAACTTCCAGGCGAATGCGCGTGCGATCGATACCGCGACGCAGATTTCGCAGACTGTGCTCAACCTGCGCTCGTAAGCGCTAGGTTCGAAGGAGGGGTCTTATGGACCGTCTGATCTACACCGCGCTCACCAGCATGAACGCAGCGATGAACAAGCAGCGCGCGGTGGCGAACAATCTCGCCAACATGTCCACGCCGGGTTTTCGCGGCGAGGTGTTCGCGGTGACGTCCGCCACGCTCTCCAATGGCACTCTCGACGCGCGCGCTTTGGCTCGCGGGCAAGTGCGCGGGGCCGACATGGTGGCTGCGAGTGTCACGCAAACCGGCCAGCCGCTCGATCTGGCGGTGCAGGGCGATGGTCTGATCGCGTTTCAGGATCCGGCGGGCGGTGCAGGCGGGGGCGCGGAGGTCTATTCGCGGCGCGGCGATTTGCGTGTCACCGGCACTGGTGTTCTCGAAAACGGCGAGGGTCTTGCGGTGCTCGGCGTTGGCGGCGGTCCGATCACATTGCCGACCGGTTTTGCGATCAGCGTGGGCGAGGATGGCACTGTCCTCGCCCGCGATCCCGCCGCGCCCAATGTGCCTGCCCAAGTCGTCGATCAGATCAAGCTTGTCTCCGCTGAGGGTTCGCGCCTGGTGAAGGGGATCGACAGCTTCCTGAAAGTGCCCGGCGGCGTTGACGGATTGGGCGGCGTGCTGCCGCCCGACCCCACTGCGCGCGTCACCAGTGGAGCGCTCGAAGGCTCCAATGTCGAAACCGCCGAAACACTGGTGGACATGATCGATGCCCAGCGCGCCTTCGAACAGCGCGCCAAGATCATTTCAACCGCCCGCGACCTCGACGAGGCCTCCAGCCGCCTCATGTCGATGCGATAATTTCTATCTGAGGACGAATTCAAAATGCCCAATTCCGCACTTCATGTCGCTCGCACCGGGCTGGAGGCTCAGGATGCGCGGATGCGCGTCATCGCCAACAATCTGGCGAATATCTCGACCACCGGCTTTAAACGTGACCGGGCCGATTTCGCGACGCTCGCTTATCAGGAGCAGCGCGTGGCAGGCCAGCAATCGACCAATCAGACGGCTTATGCTGTCGGCCTCAATCTTGGCACGGGTGTAGCGGTAGCGGGCACCAGTCGGATCGAGACCCAAGGCACCCTGCTTCAGACCGGCAACACGTTTGACCTGGCGCTCGATGGTGCTGGCTATTTCCAGGTTGAGCTGCCGCCCGGCGGTCAGATCGCGTTCACCCGCGCGGGCAACTTCACTCTGTCGCCGCAGGGCAACCTCATCACAAGCCAGGGCTTTGCGATCACCCCTCCGATCCAGATCCCGCAAGGCTCGCAGTCGATCTCGATCTCGCCCGATGGCACGGTGAGCGCGATCCAGCCGGGACAGGCGGCGCCGGTTCAGCTGGGCCAGCTCCAGATTGCGAACTTCGTCAACCCGGCAGGCCTGCGTGCGACTGGCGACAATTTCCTCGTTGAGACCGCCGCCAGTGGCCCGGTGGAGCTCGGCATAGCGGGCCAGTTCGGGCGCGGGCAGATCCGTCAGGGGATGCTCGAAGGATCGAATGTCAACACGGTCGAAGAGCTGGTCGAGATGATCGAGGCCCAGCGCGCCTATGAGATCAATTCAAAGATGGTGAGCGCGGTCGACGAGATGCTGCGCAACGCCAACCAGACGCTGTGATCGGGAAGGGTCGCGCTATGAAGCGTTTTATTGCCGCAAGCCTGCTGGCCCTATCGCTCAGCGCCTGCATGGGCGGGGGTGGGCGCGCGCCGGGCTTTTACGCGCCGCCGCCTCCGGGCGCTGTTCAGACGGTGCCGAACACAATGCAACCGCCCATGCAGCCGATCACCACGCTCGGTCAGCCGCCCGCGCTTGCCAATGGTTCGATCTTTCAGACAAACGAAGGCTACGCCAACCTCGTCACCGGCAATCGCGCAAGGAAGCTTGGAGATATGGTCACTATTGTGCTGCTTGAAAACACCAGCACATCCAAGTCCACCAACAGCGCTACTGATCGCTCGGGCGAGTTCGCTCTCATCCTGCCGGCAGGCGACATCTTCGATTTTCTTGACCCGGCAGACCTTAATGCCAGCGGCAACGGGTCGTTTTCTGGAGGAGGGAACGCCGCGCAGCAAAGCCAGCTGAGCGGCACCGTCGCGGTGACGATCGCGGCGCTCTACCCCAATGGAACCGCCGAAGTTGTCGGAGAAAAGCAGATGTCATTGAGCCAGGGAGATGAGTGGGTGCAATTTGCCGGCCGTATCCGCCTGGTTGATATCGATGTCGATAACCGGCTGTCCTCAGCCCAGGTCGCCAATGCGCGCATCATTTATTCGGGCAAAGGCGCGGTTCAGCAAGCGAGCCGTCCGGGCTGGCTGAGCCGGTTCTTCAGCGCAATTTCACCGTTCTGATTTGGGGGGAATACAGGCTCATGAAACGCATCCTAACGCTTGCTCTTGTGCTTTTCACGCTGCTCGCACCAGGCGTGGCTGCGGCGGAGCGCATTCGCGATCTTGGCCAGTTCGAAGGACTGCGCGCCAACCAGCTTACCGGGTATGGCGTGGTCGTCGGCCTGCAAGGGACGGGCGATGACAACCTCCAATATGTGACCGAGGCGATGCGCGGAATTTCCGGGCGTCTGGGGTTGCAATTGCCACCGGGTGTAAACCCCAATCTGCGTAATGCCGCTGCGGTGATCGTCACCGCCGAACTCCCCGCCTTTGCCAAGCCCGGCCAGCGGATCGACATCACTGTCTCAACGCTGGGCCAGGCGCGTTCCTTGCGCGGCGGGGCTCTGGTGCTCGCCCCGCTTTATGGCGCAGACGGCCAGATCTACGCGATGGCGCAGGGCAATGTTGCGGTGGGTGGCCTTGGTGTCTCGGGCCGCGATGGCTCGCAGCTGACCGTCAACATCGCCACTGTCGGCCGCATTGCGGATGGTGCAACCGTAGAACGCGCGGTTGCCACCGGGTTTGACCAGCAATCCAGCCTGCGCTTCAACCTCCACCAATCCGATTTCCTCACCGCTCAGCGTGTGCGCGATGCGATCAATGCGCGCTATCCCGATATGGCCCGCGTCGCCGATGGGGTCAGCATCGAGCTAACGCTGCCCGCTGGCAATGATGAGCGCGCCGCGCACATGGCCGCGATCGAGATGCTCCCCGTCACCCCCGCTCCCGTTGCGGCCAAGGTGATCGTCAACAGCCGCACCGGCACCGTGGTAATCAATCAGGCGGTGCGCTTGTCGCCCGCCGCGATCAGCCATGGCAAGCTGGTAATCCGCATCGATGAAGCCCCGCGCGTCGTCCAGCCTGCGCCCTTTGGCAACGGCCAGACCGCGATCGAGGAATCGAGCACGATCTCGATCAGCGAACGCTCGGACCGGGTGGCGCTCATGCCGGGCGCGGCGAACCTGTCCGAGATTGTCGATGCGCTCAACCTGTTGGGCGTGGGCGCGGCTGATCTTGTGGTGATCCTTGAAAGCCTCAAGCAAGCGGGCGCCTTGCAGGCGGAAATGGTGGTATTGTGATCTTTCCTGTTTCCTCAACCACCGGCGCACCTTCCAAGGCCGAACAGCTCACGCCTGAGCAGGCAGAGCTGCGCAAGGCCGCTGAAGGCTTTGAAGCGATCATGATCCGCAAGTGGCTCGAAAGCGCGCGTGCGGCGAACTTTGCCGACGAAACCCCGCTCACAGGCGGAGGGATGAAGCAGTTCTCCGCGATGCGCGATGAGCACTTTGCGCAAATTGCCTCCACCACCGGCGCCTTCGGGTTTGCACGGAGTATCGAGGCGCAGCTTTCCCAACACCTCACCCGGCATAAGGGCTAAATCATGCCATCAGCAATGTTTCAGATTGGCCGTACCGGGGCCGCCGCGAACCGCGCCAGCCTTGAGCTGACCGCGCAGAATATCGCCAATGCAGCCAACCCCGATTACGCCCGCCGCACGCTCTCCGTGCGAGAGCTGGTAGCCGTGTCGTTCAGCGGCGAGAGCACTCTGGGCGGCGTGCTGATCGACGGCATCACCCGCTTCGACAGCGCGATTGTGCAACAACAGGCACGCGCGAGCGCGGGCGAGCTGGCGCGCGCGGATGCGGAATTGTCGGCCCTGCGTGACACCGAACTTGCGCTGGAGCAATCGCGCCTGTTCGAAGGCCTCGTCGAATTTGAAGCGGTGCTAACCCAGCTTGAAGGCAACCCGCTCGAACCTGCCTTGCGCACCAATACGCTAGAGACCGCGCGGCAATTGGCGAGCACCTTCCAGTTCGCCAACTCCACCCTCGCCACAGCGCGCGGGCAGGTGCAGCAATCCGCGGATGTGGGCCTTGATGAAGCCAATCTGCAAGCCGCTGAGCTGGTGCGGATCAACCAGAACCTGATCAACGCGGTCGATGGCACGGCGGGGCAGGCGGCGCTGCTTGATGCGCGCGATGCGGCCTTGCGCTCGCTGTCCCAGCAGGTCGGGATCGAAGCGAGCTTTGATGATCGCGGCCTTGTCAGCGTGCGGATTTCAGACGGCTCGGGCACGCCGGGGCCGCTGCTGGTCGATGGCTTCACCAGCTCCTCGATCACAGCGACCACGGCGGCTGATGGACGGCTGTCCTTTGACATTGGCAGTACACCGGTCGCTCCGGCAAGCGGCGCGCTGGCGGGCTACGCCAATGCGCTTGATGCGCAGGCCAATTACCAGATCGAGCTTGATGCGATCGCCACTGACTTGATTGCCCGCGCCAATGCAGCGCAGGCCAGCGGAGCGGATGCCGATGGCAATCCGGGCCAGCCGCTCTTCACTGGCACGGGCGCAGGCGATATCGAACTGGCGCTCACCACCGCAAACCAGCTCGCCACAGCGCCCGCCGGTTCGCCCGCAGGCAGCACGAACACCTCCAACCTTGCAAGCCTCGTCGCCTCGATTGGCGCTGACGATGGACCGATTGCGCGCACCGATACGCTGCTGTTGGGCCTTTCCAGCCGGATCGCAGCGCAGGACGTCACCCGCACTGGCCTTGCTGCGATTGCCGATAACGCGCAAGCGACGCTTCTGATCGAGACAGGCGTCGATCTCGACACCGAAGCGGCCAATCTGGTCCGCCTGCAACAGGCCTTCGAAGCCAACAGCCGGGTGATGCAGGTCGCGACCGAGGTATTCGACACAATCCTGGGACTGCGCTGATAGCGCTGATTGAAGGAGCAAGACCAATGGCCTTTGTCAGCAATTCGACCGGCGCGTTTTACGAACGCTCGCTTGGCCAGATGAACGGCCTACGCAGCTCGCTTGAGCGTTTGCAGACGCAGATCTCTACGGGCGTTCGCATCTCGCGCGGGTCGGAAGATCCCGCCGCTGCCTCGCGTCTGCGCACGCTTGCGCGCATTGACCGTTTGTCCGAGGTTGAAGCGGACAATGCTGATAAGCTGGCGCGCGATCTCACCGAAGCAGGCGATGAGGTGCAAGGCGTTGCCAACCTTTTGAGCCGCGCGCGTGAGCTCGCAATCCGCGCCGCCAACGACACAACCGGTGAGAGCGGCCGCGCTGCGATCGCCGAGGAACTCATCCAGCTTGAAGAAGAACTGTTCGACCGCGCCAATGCGCAGACGCTGACCGGTGAACCGCTGTTTGCGGGCACGGCTGCTGGCCCTGCCTTTGTGCGCGCACCCGATGGCAGCGTCTCTTACAACGGGAATGTTGAGATCCCGACGGTGCCAGTCGCGCCCGGCACAGAGCTTGAGCGCGGGGTCACCGGCGCGCAGGTCTTCCAGTTTGACGTGAACGGCACGCCGAGCGATGCCTTTGCGGTTCTTTCGACGCTGTCAGCCGCGCTCCAGCCTGGTGTTCCCGATCCTGGAGCCGCAGCGCGCGCAGCAATCGATGGTCTGGACGCAGCGATCGACACTGTGACGCGCAATCAGACCGTTCTGGGCACGCGGCTTGCCTGGGTTGAAGTGATCCAGGACAACCAGTTCGACCGCTCGCTCACCGTGGCTGAGCAGCAATCGGAACTCGGCGACACAGATCTGGGTGAGGCGATTGCGCGGCTTCAGCAGACGCAGGTAGCGCTTGAAGCGAGCCAGGCGAGTTTCGTGCGCGTCGCCAATCTGACCTTGTTCAACGTGCTGTGATCGCGCGCGGTCTGAAGGAGTAACCTTAAGATGTTTGCCGCCATCGGCATCGTTGTTCTGATCGCTCTTGTGTTTGGCGGGTTTGTCCTTGCGGGCGGCTCGCTGGGCCCGATTCTGGCCGCGCTCCCGCTGGAGTTCATGATGATCGGCGGGGCGGCTCTGGGTGCGACGCTGATCGGCAACTCGATGCACGAGATCAAGCTTCTGGGCGGTGGCATCGGCAAGGTCTTCAAGGGCCCCAAGTTTTCAGACGATGATCACATTGACGCGATTGCTCTCACCTCCAAGCTGATGAAATTGCTGCGTTCCGAAGGCGCGGTTGCGCTTGAAAGCCACGTCACCGATCCGGCCAATTCGACGATTTTCAGCGAATATCCCAAGCTGCAAGCGGATGACACGGTTGTCGGCCTGATCTGCGATCCGTTGACATTGATGGTCGTATCTTCGGGCACGCTTGACACACATGCGGTCGAAGATATCATCGACAATGCGATTAAAACCCAGCTTCACGAATTGGAAGAGCCTGAACACGCGATCCAGTCGCTGGCGGACGCCTTCCCGGCGCTGGGCATTGTTGCGGCGGTTTTGGGCGTGATCAAGACTATGGGCTCAATCAACGAGCCGCCTGAAATCCTCGGTAAGATGATCGGCGGCGCGCTCGTCGGCACGTTTTTGGGCGTGTTGCTGGCCTATGGATTTGCAGGGCCAATGGCGAGCCGTCTTAAGCAGATCAACGCCCACGACAGGCAGATCTTCTATTCGGTCAAGCAGGTCATCATTGCCAGCCTGCACGGATACCCGCAGCCGATGGTGCTCGAAGCGGCGCGCTCTGGCCTGCCACCGGCGCACCGTCCCAAGCTCACCGATCTGCTTGACCAGATGCGCGGGCGCTAGGCGAGGAGCGAAAGCATGGCCGAAGCCCCAACCGCGCCTGAAGCGCTGGCGCCGATCATCGTCAAGAAGGTCACCATCGAGGCTGGCGGCGGTCACCATGGCGGCGCGTGGAAGGTCGCGTATGCCGACTTCGTGACCGCGATGATGGCGTTCTTCCTGTTGCTGTGGTTGCTGGGCGCAACCGATGAGAACCAGCGCAAGGGGATCGCGGATTACTTCACGCCCACGCTTGTGAAGATGCGCCAAGTGGGCGCAGGCGCGGACGGTATGCTGGGCGGGAGCTCGATCACAGACACCGACAATTATCCTAACGCGCAGGGGCAGACCGGCACGCTCGCCATCACAATTCCGCGCGGTGCGACCGGTGGCCCGATGGAGGGCGGCGGCAAGGGTGCGTCCGACGAGATTGATAACAAAATCCGTGAAATTCGCGAGAAACTCGATGACAAGCTCTCGAAGACCAAGAGGCTCACTCGTCTGTCACGTAAAGTGCGCGTTGCACGTTCGCCCGAAGGCATTCGGATCGATCTGGTCGACGATGCCGATTTCTCCATGTTCGTGCTGGGCACCACGGTCTTGACGTCCGAGGCAAAGCTCTTGCTTGAGGCCCTGGGCGATACGCTGGCCGAAGGGCCGACCCCGCTGATCCTGCGCGGGCACACAGACAGCCTTCCGTGGCGCTCGGGCATTGCGGCGAACAATTGGTCGCTTTCAACCGGGCGCGCCGAAGCCACACGCCAGGCGCTGATCCGCAACGGCATCACAGCAGATCGCTTCGCCCGCATCGAAGGCGTCGCTGATCGCGAACCATTGGTGGCCGATAATCCCGCTGACCCGCGCAACCGGCGTATCTCGCTCTTGCTGCTCGAAGTCACAGACGGGCCGCTGCGCCGACCCACGCGAATGGCTGGGGATCCCGGGCAAATGCCTTGATCCACGCGCTGTTCCTTAGGGCAAGCCCCGAGGTGACAGGTCGAAGTCGGTAAACCATGAGCGCCTAGCCATGGCAGGTGTTTTGGTTGCCCTACCGATTGGACCTGTTCATGACCGCAACGATCCTTCCCCACGAACTGCCGCAGGCGCTGAGCCGCGCCCACGACGGCGTCACTACGCTTTCGCTGGACTGCTTTGATACGCTGCTGTGGCGCGATTGCCATGCGCCCACTGACGTCTTTGGCGATTTGCCGGGCCTGCTACCAGGCCAGCGCGCCGGGGGAGAGGCCAATGCCCGCAAGGCTATGCGCACGTTGAAGCGCCGCAATGAAGTGACGCTGGACGATATTTACCGCCATGTCCTACCCAATGCCGATGCGGTCACCCGCGCGGCGGCGATCGAAGCGGAACTCCAGGCCGAAGCGCGCGCCTGTTTTGCTTTTGCGCCCACGGTGGAACTGATGCTGGGCGCGAAGGCGCGCGGGCTGGAGGTGATCATCGTCTCCGACACCTATCTGAGCGCAGAGCAATTGCGCGCGCTGATCGGCAATGCCGCCGGCGCTGAGGTTGCGGGGCTGATCGACCATGTCTTTGCCTCCAGCGATGCGGGCGTCTCCAAGGGCGAGGGTCTGCTTGCCAAGGCTATGAAGGCGATCAAGCGCCGATCACACCAATTGCTGCATATCGGCGACAATCACGCAGCCGACTATGAAAGCGCGAGGTCGCTTGGGATCGCCGCGCTGCATCTCAAACAATTCTCCGAGGACATGCGCCGCCGCTTGAGGTTTGAACGGACCTGCCAGCAACTCATCCCCGGTGAGCTGGGGACGAGCGAGGCTGAGATCATCGGCCTCCAGCCGCATCGCGCGCTGCTTGCGCACGGCGAGCCGCAGATTGCGGATGACGCTGAGACGCTGGGATACAGCGTGCTGGGGCCGGTCTTTACCGCTTACGATTGCTGGCTGCGCGAGGAGGCTCAACGGCTGGAAGAGGAGCGCGGAGGGGCGGTCCATTGGCTCTTCATGCTGCGCGATGGGCATCTGCCCGATCTGGTCCATTCAGCAGGGCAGCGCTCACCCAATACAGGCCGAGTTGAGATCAGCCGCTATGTCGCCACCGCTGCCTCGCTCACCACACGTGAGGCTTATGAGCGGCATCTGGCGCTCGAACATGGGCTTAACCCGTCGACACTGGCGCGGCAGATGTTGCTCAATGAGGATGAGATCAGGCGCATTGTGGGCAATTCGAAGGGTGACGCGGAGCTATACGATACCAGCCAGCGCTTGCTCGCCGAATTGCGACGCGGGCAGCGCCAGAAGATCACCATTCGCCGCGCGCGCGAGATGGCCAAGGGGCTCATCGCCCATGTGCGCGCAGCGGTCGACCCCAAGCCTGGTGATACGCTGATACTGGTCGATCTTGGCTATAACGGCTCGGCGCAGAACGCGGTTGATGCGCTTCTGACCGAGGAACTGGGCGTACATGTCGCCGGGCGGTATCTCTTGTCCCGCGAACGCAGCGCGACCGGGCTCGACAAGACGGGGCTGATCGATGCGCGCCATTTCGACCCCGGCCTGCTCGAAGCGATGTGCGGCACAGTCGCTGTGATCGAGCAGCTGGCAACATGCGAGCTGGGCTCCGTCCTTTCCTATGACGAAGGCGGCGCGCCGGTGCGCAAGGCGAACAGCGTCAAGGGCGCGCAAAGCGCGGTGCGCGACGCGGTGCAGGCAGGTGCAGTGCGCTTTGCCAAGGCGGCGCAGGCGAACCCCGTTGTCCGGGTCAAGGATACCCATGCCAGCAAAGCCTGGCGCGATGCGGCGGCGAACACGCTGATGCGCTTCATGTTTTTGCCAAGCGCCAAAGAGCTCACCGTGCTCAAGAGCTTTGAACACGATGTCAATCTGGGCTCGGAGCGGATGGTGGCGCTGTTCAATGCGGAAGGTGCGGCTGAGCAGATGCGGCGGCGCGGCCTGTTCTACATGAAAGGCTCCTCGCGCATGTTCCTGCCCGCTGATCTGGCTAAGGAGGACATGAACACCCGCCTCGCGCTGCTAGCGCAAAAGCGCTTCGGCCTTGGCCTCACCTATGAAGACTACGCCCCGCGTGAACTCGAACTGCCGAGCCTGCATGTCGGCACGCAAGAGCACGCCAGCGCCAACGTCACCGCGCGCCCCAGCCATGACGGCTATTACGTTGCACGCCTTCCATTGAGTGAAAGCGGGCACTCGGTCGTGCTGCAAGTGGGCGCGGTGTGCGAGTGGGTGGAGATCAGCTCGATCAGCACCTCGCGCGTGGCCACTCTCAAAGGCGCGCATGAGGATGAGGCTGCCAAGCCCTGCAAGGATGTCAGCTATGACGATATGCGCGAACACGCGCCGGGCATCTTTCAATGTTTAGCGGACACTGCGCTAGTTTTGGTCGTGCCTGACCCTGCGATACGCGACATTCCCGGCGCGCACATGATCGAGATTGTCCTTCGCCCCCTCAAACGGCGCGATGCCGAAGCCTCCGGCGCTGCTCTCGATACGCTGGGCGTACCCAAAACGCCCATCCTTTCCAAAAACCCAACCGCACAGGCAGCCGCATGACCGATCTTCTGATCCATTCCATGTCCGAATTCTCTAGCCTCATCCTGCCCAGCCTCGATGAAGCCAAGGTGCAGACCGTCAACGAGATCGGCAGCGAGTTTGGCGGCATGTCCCGCGTGCTGGCTGAACGTTGCGAAGCGCAAGGTGGCACGCTGACCTGCATCGACCCTGAGCCCGCAGATGGCTTTGCCGATTGGGCGCAAGGGCTCGATCACGTAAACCACCGCGCACAGCCCAGCCTTGAAGCTTTGACCGATTGCCCGGCGGCGGATGCCTGGTTTGTTGATGGTGATCACAATTACTACACCGTCTTCCACGAGCTACAGGCGATCGATGCAATCCAGACCGAGGCGGATAAGCCGCTGCTCGCGTTTCTGCACGATGTCTCCTGGCCATGTGCCCGGCGCGATTTCTACTACGCGCCCGATCGTATCCCTGCTGGCTGGCGCCATCCGCACAGCTATGATGTTGGGGTACGGCTCGATTCAGGCGAGACCTTCAATCATCGCGGCCTGCGCGGCATGGGGCACTTTGCCGTCGCCTTGCACGCGGGGGGAGAGCGCAACGGCGTTCTCACCGCGGTTGAGGATTTTTTGAGCTATGCCGATAGCGATGCGCGCCCGCTTTATTACGTGCATGTGCCCGCTGTTCTGGGGCTTGGCGTTATCTTTGATGCAAGCGCCGATTGGTCGGCTGCTCTGGCGGAGTTTCTGCTGCCCTATCACGCCAATCCATTAATTGCTCGGCTCGAGGAAAACCGCCTGCGCAATTATCTCGAGGTGATCGATTGGCAGGATCGCACCGCCGCGCAGTCCTCCGCTTCCTGATCGATTGCTTTGGTCTGACCAACAGCGTTTGCGCGGTGCATTAGTCAGTTTCGAAAACCCATAGCAAAAGCCCGGAACCGCGAAGGCTCCGGGCTTCCCTACCGCCCCTCAGCGGGAGCTTGGTCGATCGCTTGATCTTATCGCAGCAGCGACAGAACGTTCTGCTGCGACTGGTTGGCCTGGGCCAGCATCGCGGTGGATGCCTGACCAAGGATCTGGGCCTTGGCGAGCGCTGTCGATTCAGCGGAGAAATCCGCATCTTCAATCCGCGAACGCGCATCGGTGAGGTTGGTCGAGGTTGTCGTCAGGTTGTTGATCGCCGACTGCAGACGGTTCTGGCCAGCACCCAGCGAGGATCGTGCGGTGTTCACATCGCTCAGTGCGAGGTCAACGTTGGTGACTGCGGTCGCCGCGGCTGTGTCTGTCGTCACGTCGAGCGCTGCGGCGGTGATGTTGGCGCCGTCAATCGCGGTACTGGTGATGTCGATCGTACGGCCCGCATCGATCTGGATTGAGACGTCGACATCGGTGCCGCTCGTGGTGCTGAACAGCGAGACACCGTTAAAATCGGTGTTCGAAAGAATGTCGCTGATCTGCGCGGCCAGCTCTTCGACTTCGGTGTCGAGGAAGCCACGGTCTTCGGCGTCAAGCGTGCCGTTCTGCGACTGGATGGCCAGCTCACGAACGCGTTGGAGCATGTTCGACACTTCGTCGAGCGCGCCTTCCGCGGTCTGAGCAAGGGCGATACCATCATTGGCGTTCCGAATGCCCTGGTTGATGCCGCGAATGTCGCTGGTGAAGCCGGTCGCGATCGAGAGGCCGGCGGCGTCGTCGGCGGCGCTATTGATACGGCGGCCGGTCGACAGGCGCTGCATTGCATCGTCGAGCATGTTGTTGGCTTTTTCGCTGGCGCCTTGAGCGCGCAGAGCAGAGATGTTGGTGTTGATAACGGACATGAAGTCAAACTCCCGTGTTGGTCGGTCAATGGCAGCGGCGAGCGTTTAATGTGGGTTTTCCGCAACCGCTGAAGCTAAGAGCGACCGGGTCCGTCGATCTTTAAGCGAGAAATATCAGCGCGCGTCGCTTTTGCTGCCTAAGCCGCTCTCATCGCCAGGTGATGGCTGCGCCCGCCCGCGTGCGGGCGCGCCCACGCGCGCGGGCGCTTACCCAGCTGGAAACAAAAGACTACGCACAGGTCCGTTTAGGCAATTCTACGAGGGCTTAAATTTGCGACATTTTGCACGGGGCACCGGCAATAACTGGCCGTTGCCGGGGCAAATTCGCTCAGCTGCGCCTAACCGCGCTCGGTAACTCCCCTCAGCGGCACGGCATCTGGTCCCGCAGAAGCTTGCCACAACACCTTAACGGATAGACGCGCAATGCCGATCAGCTCTGCCCCTCAGCCTCGAATCCACCAGCCCTCAAGACGCCAAACCGAAACCCAGCAGACCGTCCAGCGCTCCGATCCAGCGCACCCCATGACGCGCGATCTGCTTTGCGTTGACGCGGACCATACCGCTTTGCTTGATCCAGTCCTCCCCCTGCTGAGCGCGCAGTGGCAGCGTGCGCGGCTTTCAATCGGCGCTGATGGCGCGTTCCCCAATCCCCCCGGCTGCCGCCCCGAAGAGCGCCTTGAGCTTGATCTCAAGCTTGGTGATAGAGCTTCGATACGGCGGCTTGGCACGGCGCGCGTGGCGCTCACCTACAGTGCAGCAACTCTGGAACCAGCGCGCGCAGCGCTTTGCGCGATTGCGTCCTATTCAGGCGCGTCGAAGGACGGGTGGCCGATTGCGCGCGATGAGCTGAGCATGGCTTTGCTCACTCTGGCAGAACGCATTGCTGCTGCGCCCATCCCGGTCCTGCTCGAAGGGCCAACGGGAACCGGCAAGGAAGTGCTTGCGCGCTTTGTTCACCGCCGTTCCCCGCGCGCCGAGGGGCCGTTGGTCGCGGTCAATTGCGCGGCCATGCCCGAGGCCATGCTTGAAGGGCTGCTGTTCGGGCACCGCAAAGGGGCTTTTACGGGCGCAGGCGAAGCGCGCGAGGGCCTGTTTCGCGCGGCTGATGGCGGGACGCTGCTGCTCGATGAGATTGGTGAACTGCCTCTAGCCCTGCAGGCCAAGCTGCTTCGCGCGCTTCAGGAGGGCGAGGTTCTGCCGCTGGGCGCGACCACTCCGATCACAGTCGATGTGCGCGTGATTGCAGCGACCAATCGTCAGCTTGCAAGCGAAGTGGTCGCAGGGCGTTTCCGCGAAGACCTGCTCTATCGGCTTAACGTCTTCCCGCTCGAGATCGCCGCTCTGCGTGATCGCACGGCGGATATCGCGCCGCTCGCCTTTGGCATGCTGCTGCGCCACGCCTGCCATCCGGCACGGCGCGAAACTGGGGCCGGACCGGGGTGGATTTCGTGCGAGGCGCTTGCTCTGCTCGAAGCGCATCCTTGGCCTGGCAATGTGCGCGAACTGGAAAACGTCATCCGCCGTGCGATCCTTCTTGCTGGCGAAGAGACGCGCATAGGCTTAGAACACATTGTGTTCGATCAGCCGGTGCGCGCGGTGGCGAGCGAGGCAGCAACCACGCTTCCTTCCCCAATTGCTGCCCCTCTTTCGTCAACCGTGCAGGACGCAAACCCATCGCTCTCGGACATCGCCTTCCAGTCCGAGGCGCAGGCCATTGCCGCAGCGCTTCAAAGCCATGGGGGCCACCGCGCCCGCACGGCCAAGGCTTTGGGCATATCCGAGCGCACCTTGCGCTACCGTCTGGCCTCGATGCGCGAATCGGGCCTGTGGCACGAGCCGCGAACCAACGCCGCTCCGATCGCGGGAGATGACGCATGAGTGTCGGATTGAGCGGCGGGCTAAGCGGCGTCACCGAGGTTCTCGCCCTGCGCCAGGATTTGCTCTCTCGCAGCGAGGCCCTTCGCAATGTACGCGCGGCGAGCGAGGGTAATTCTATCGCACCAGGCGGCGCGATTGCGTCAGCCAGTACGAGCACGCCGTCGGTGGATTTTGCCCGCACGCTGGAGGGCGCGTTGCAGACTGTCAGTGCGGTCCAAAAGCGCTCAAGCGACATGCAGGTTGCGTATGAACGCGGCGAGGTGACCGATATCGCCAAGGTCATGCTCGCGCGGCAGGAAGCGGGCGTCGCTTTCGAGGCGACTCTGCAAGTGCGCAACAAGCTTTTGAACGCGTATCAAGAAATCATGCGGATGGGGGCCTGATAGGTGGCAGACGCAGCAACAGGAGCCGCTTCGGGACAGGCGGCGGGCGCGGGCATGCCGGTATCGGCGGAGCCGCGCCTGACGGAAACGAGCTCGAGTACCATGGGTACAAGTGCCACGGGCGCTTTTGGCGAGGGCTGGCAGGCGCGCCTTGCCGCCTTTACCAGCCAGCCCGCTTTTCGCCGCGCGCTGCCTGCGATCATCGGTGTGGGCACGCTGGCGTTGGTCGCGATGCTCTACCTCGCGATTGCCGGATCAGCGCAGCGCATCCTCTATGCCAGTCTCTCCGATGGCGAACGCGCCAAGGTTGTTCAAGCGCTTGAGACGGGTGGCATTAGTTATGCAATCGACAATGCGACCGGCGCAATCACGGTCGCTGAGGACGATGTCTACCGCGCGCGCATGCTGGTTGCGAGCGATGCCGGGCTCGCCGCGCCACAAGGGGCGAGCGAGATGCTTGATGCGATCCCGCTAGGCTCCAGCCGGACGCTCGAAGGTGAGCGGATGCGCCTGGCGCGCGAACGCGAATTGATGCTGACCATTCAGGAGATTGACGGGATCGAAGCGGTGCGCGTGCATCTGGCAACGCCCGAACGCTCGGTCTTTGTCCGCAGCTCCAACCCGCCCAGCGCCAGCGTTATGCTGCGGTTGGTCTCTGGCCGCTCGCTCAGTCAGGCCCAGGTCGAAGCGATTGTGAACCTTGTCTCGGGCTCTGTTCCCGGAATGACGGCGGATGCGGTGCGGGTGGTCGATCAGAACGGGCGCTTGCTCTCTGACCCGCGCGATGCGGATATGGAAGGCCTCGTCCTCCAGCGCGAATTCGAAGCCAAGCTGCAAAGCCAGCTTGCTGCGCTGCTGACGCCGCTTTTGGGGGATGGCAATTTCTCAAGCCAAGTGCAGGTCGAGCTCGATCAAAGCGAGGTGACCAGCGCGCGCGAGACCTATGACAAGGAGGGTGCGGTGCGATCCGAGAGCGAGCGCAAAGCCACGCGCATGAACGCGCGCCAGCCGGGCGGGGTGCCGGGCGTGCCCGCCAACACGCCGCCGCCCGAGGCTGATCTGTTAAACGGTCCGCCCCAGCCTAACGAGCCCAATGAGACCGCTCCTGAGGCCGCTAGTGGTGCGCAGGCGCCTCAGCAGACTGTCCCCAGCGACACCGAAAGCGCTGTGCAACGCAATTTCGAACTCGACCGCGAGGTTGCTGTCACCGCCACCCGCGCAGGGGGGCTCACCAAGCTCTCGGTCGCGGTCGCGGTCAGTCAGGAGGCGATGGTGGCCGCCGCGCCGCTGACGCCCGAAGAGCTGGAGAAACTGGTCAGCGCTGCGGTTGGCGCAAGTGCGGATCGCGGGGATACGGTCACCGTCGTCGTCAGCGCGTTCGAGACCCACGTAATCGAGCCGCCCGCGTTTTACGAACAAGCCTGGTTTGGGCAGGTGCTGCGCTATGGCACCGCGCTTCTGGCAGTCCTGCTGGTGCTGCTGCTTGCTGTGCGGCCGCTGATCGCCCGCGCCAAGCCCAAAGAGGCCGCTGCCCAAGCCAAGCTTGAAAACGGCGAAGCGGCAGAAGGCAACGAAAACACGGCCAGCGATGACGAGCAAAGCCAAGAGGGCGTTGAAGTCCTCATTGAAAACGATCCCTTCGGCGCTCTGCCCGAGCAGGTCCAGCTTGCCCGAACGCTTGCCGAGGACCAACCCGACCGCGCGCTTGAAGCGCTCAAGCGCATGCTTGAGGCCCCGGCCCCGGACACCAGGCAGGCGCCCGCGTGATGGCAGAGACAGACACTCTTGATGGCGATGACACGCCAACCCCCGATGCGCCCAAGCCGCTGATGAGCAGAGTGGAGCGCGCTGCTGTGTTCCTTTCCCTCCTTAGCGATGAGGAAGCGGCGCGATTGCTGGGCCGGATGGATCCCGCTGAACTTGAACAGCTGGGCGCGGCCATGTGCGAACTGGGCGATATTGAGCGCCCGCACATCGCCGAGGCCTTGAGCGATTTTGCACAGGAAGCCGAACGCGAGATCCTGCCCGGACGCGATCGCCCGGCGCGCGTGCGACAGCTGCTTGAGCGCTCGCTTGGCGAGACGAAGGCCACCAGCATGATGCTGAGGATCGAGCCAGAGGCCCGCCCGCGCTCGATCGAGATGGCGCGCTGGCTTGCGCCTTCGCTGGTGCTGAAGCTGGTCGAAGACGAACACCCGCAAGTCATCGCCGCGCTGCTTTTGATGCTCGAGCCCGAACCCGCCGCCGAAGTGCTGTCCGCCCTGCCCGAAGCCAAGCAATCCTCGGTGGTGGAGCGCGTCGCGCGCATGAGCGCGGTGTCGAGCCAGGCGATCGATATGATTGATGCGCTCCTCTCACAGCGCATTGGCGCGAATTTCGGGGCGAGCGCCTTGACGCTGGGTGGCCCGCGCGATGCGGCGAACCTCATCAACCTGTCTGCAGGCGATCTCAGAAACACTGTGCTGCCCGCTATCGCTCAGATTGATGGTCCGCTCGCCGAACGGATCGAAGAGGAGCTGTTCACCTTCGAAATGCTGCTCGATCTCGATCCGCAAAACATGGGCCGCCTGCTGCGCGATGTCGACAACGAAGCGCTGGTGGACGCGCTCAAGGGTCTGCCCGATCCCAAGCGCGGGCCGTTCTTTGCCTCGATGTCGAGCCGCGCCGCCGATGGCATTCGCGACGAGATCGAACTGCGCGGACGCCTTGCCAAGAGCGAAGTCAACGCCGCTCAGCGCAAGATCGTCGAAGTGGCGCGCAGGCTGGCCGATCAGGGCGAGATTTCATTGGGAGGCGACGATGGCGAATTCGTCTGATTGGATCGCGCAGATTGGGGCTCAAGCGGGTAAGCAATCGGCGGGTGAGGGTTCACCGGGGTCAGGGCCTGGCAATGCCGATTGGCTGGCAGCTCTGACGCTTGACGAGCGCGGCGAGCCCGGCAGATTTCGTGACCTCTCGCCATTTGCCGCCCCTGCTCCTTCTCCCGCTCCAACCCCTCAACCCGCGCCCGACCCGTCTCCTTACACCGAGCCCGAAGAAGACCCCGAAGCCGCAGCTTATGCCCGCGGGCTTGCCGAAGGAGAGGCGCAAGCACAGCGCGCGGCGGAGGCAGCGCTCGCCGCTGAGCGAGAGCGACTGCGCGAGGTGCGCCTCGCTTTTCGCAGCCTCGATGCGCAAGCGCTTGAGGCGCTGGCACAGGATTTAAACGCGACGGTGCTGGCTTTGTGCAAGCTGGTGTTGGGCGATTACGCGCTCGATACCGAGGCGCTTGAGCACCGCTGCCGCCGCGCCGCTGCACGCCTTGGTGCAGGGCCATCGCAAGCGAGATTGCACCTCAACCCCGAAACGCTGGCGGCGCTGGATAAGGAGGCATTTGCTGACTGGACGCTGGTCGAAGACCCCGGCCTGCCCGAAGGATCGCTGCGCGTCACTAATTCCGATGGCAGCGCGCGCGATGGCCTTGAAGACTGGATGCGGGCCTTGTCGGAAGGCGCCCAGTCAGAACAAAAGCGGGGCTAGGGACGTGCTCGCGGAAATGCAGCTGGAGCTGGCCCGCCTGCGCGCTGGGGTAGACAAGAGCGGCCCTGTGCTCACACCCGTTCTCACCGGGCGCGTCATTGCGTGCGATGGCGGCCTCATCGAAGTGGCAGGATTGCCGCTTCCCATCGGATCGCTGGGCGCGATCGAGCAGGATGCAGGCGCGGACGTTCTGGCCGAGGTCATCGGCTTTCGCGCGGGCCATTCGCTGATGATGCTACTGGGCGACACTGTCCTGTTGCGCCCCGATGCGGTGGTGCGCGCTTGCGCTGAGCCGGGCAAGGTGCGGGTGGGCGAGGCATTGCTTGGCCGTGCGGTGGATGGTCTTGGCCATCCCATCGATGGCGGCCCTGCCCCTGTTCTGGGTCAGACGTGGCAGCTGGTCGGGCGCCGTGAGCGCGCGCTTGAGCGGGCCCCGGTGCGTGAGCCGTTTGACTGCGGCGTGCGCGCGATCAACGCGCTTGCGACGATGGGCGTGGGGCAACGGCTCGGCGTGATTGCGGGCTCAGGCGTCGGCAAATCGGTGCTGATTGACACGATGACCCAGCATTCGAGCGCGGACATCACCGTCGTGGCCCTCATCGGAGAGCGCGCGCGCGAGGTTTCCGACTTTGTCGCGCGGCACATGCAGGGCGCGCAGCGTGGACGGATGGTGGTTGTCGCTGTGCCGGCCGATCACGCGCCCAATCTGCGGTTGCGCGCGGCGCAATACGCGACCTCAATCGCAGAGTATTTTCGGAGCCAAGGCAAGCGCGTACTGCTGATCCTCGACAGTCTGACCCGTGTGGCTCATGCGGCGCGCGAATTGGCGCTGGTGCTGGGTGAGCCGGGTGCAGCGCGCGGCTATCCCCCCAGCGCTCTGGCAGCGGTCACCAAATTGGTAGAGCGCGCAGGCAATTCAGCGCGCAGCGGCGGCGCAGTGACCGGGCTCTACACTGTCCTCGCCGATGGCGACGATGCCAATGACCCGGTGGTCGACACCGCCCGCGCTATTCTTGATGGGCACATCCTGTTGTCGCGCGACCTTGCACAACGCGGCCATTATCCGGCCATTGATGTGCCCGCATCCTTGAGCCGGGTGATGGACGATCTGGTCTCATCCGAGACCCTTGAAGGCGCGCGCCGGGTGCGTTCGTGGATCGCCGCGCGCGAGGAGAACCGCGATCTCGTGCTGATGGGGGCGTATCGCGCCGGGGCTGATCTGGTGCTCGACACTGCGCTTGAGAAAGCTCCCACTATCGATGCGTTCCTGCGTCAGGCGCGTGGGCGAGGCGTGGCGCTGGAGGACAGCATCGCACAAATGGCGAGCCTCTTGTGAAGCGCGAACGGCGGCGATTGCGGCTGGCGCGCAGACAGGCTCTGCTGGCCGATGTCAGCGCGCGGGCGGCGATGCGTTCGCTTGCCAATGCGCTGCATGAAGAGGCGCGCTCGGACGCTTTGGCGCAGCGCAGCCGCGATCTGGTCACCGCCTATGGCGAGCGCCCGCAGGCGCAGGACGGGGCGGGGCTGGCTGAGGCCGGGCGCTTTTCGGCAGCGCTTGGCTCCCTCGCGCACGACGCCGAGCAAGCCCGCGCGGACGCCTCGCAGCAAGCCCAGTGGCAGGCTCAGGCGCTCAGCGAAGCACAGACCCGCGCGCGGCGGCAGGCCGAACGGCTCGATGATGCGCGTGCAGCGCTGCACGAGGCCCGCGAAAAGCGTGAGCATCAGGCGACAGTCGCTGCGTCGGCGAGCGCCACCAGAGGTTTGGCACGCAACCTGCATCGTGATGGACGAGCGTCTGACAGGGGCAAGGACAGTGCCTCTGACAAGCGCCTTTGAAAGGACCACGCCATGATATTTCCCGCGCCGCAACCGATCCTGCCTTCCAGCCTTGCCGGCTCTTCTATGGCGCAGGCGGGCGCTGGTGAGGGCGGCTCGAATGATCCCACAGAGGCTTCGAAGCCCAGTTTCCTCACGCAATTGCTAGCAAGCACTACCGCTGGAAGTGCGGGAAAAGCCCCGGTTCCAGGGCTTAAGGACCGTGCATCGTCCGGATCCATGGCCTTTGCAATGCCAGAGCCTGCATCTCAGTCTGGCGAAGCGCAGCTGCCACAGACTGGAAACGCTGCAATGTCTTTTGCCGGGAGTCTATCGAACCCTGCGGCGCAGACATTGACTGATGCTGGCCTCGGCAATTCCTTGCCGTTTCCTGGCGAACCCTTGCCGCCGATTGCGCCGATCGTTGCGAGCAAAGATGAAGCTTCAATCCGCGCTTTTGCGAATGGTTTAGTAGCCGATGGGCCAGACTTGCAGCGGGGCAAGAGTGAGAATGACCCGCTCAAGCCGACGCTGTCCTTGCAGCAAAACGCGCTTAGCTTGTCGCCCATTACGCCGCGCTCTAGCGGGGGTTTCGCGCCACAAGACAGGAACTCGGCTGCCCTGCTCGTTAATGTCAGCGATCAAGCGGTCACTACCGCAGCAGTTGCATCATCCCCGGTCGATCAAAGCCCGGCTACCGCAGATCCGGGAGCGCAGACTTCTGGTCAGCCAAGCCTTGCGACCCTGATCCCTGACGCTCCGTCAGAAAACACCGCGCCTGCCATGGCGGCGGGCTCGATGCGCTTGGATGGCGGGGGCGAGAGCGATGCTGAGACCGGCGCGCCCTTGTCCGGACAGGTGGCTCGTGCGGGGACAGCCTTGCCGGGGTCGAGCTCTGAGCCAGACCTTGAGCTAGCCTTTCAAGCCGATACGCCAAATCCTGCGCCGCTTCCCGATCCGGAACCGAGACAGGCTCAAGCTCAGCCCGGTTCTGCCTCACCGGCATCGCCAGACCAGTCTACTTTTCCTTCTTCAGACGTTTCGCTCCCAGGCACCGGGCTTGGATCGCCTGCGCCCGTCGATGTGCCGGATCGCATATCTTCAGCTGGCCTGTCAGCGGCAGATGGAGATGCTGCACCCAGCGCTCCTCTTTCTCGATCAAACGGTGCCGTTCCGCCTACTTCTTTGAACGCATCCGAGCAAAACACCGCGCAGGTGCCATCGACGCCTTGGGGCGGTGTAAGTCCTGAATCGTTGTCCGGCCCGTCGGTGGGAGAAGCAGAGGCGCTGGCTACCTCGCGCACTCTTGGATCGCCCAATGCACCCCTGCCAGATGGCGCCCCCGCATCAATCGCGTCAGCCAAGTCGCCGGACGATCCCTTGATGCTTGACCAGCCATCGAGGCAAGGAGACGAGGCATCTGGCGCTCTTTCGCGCGGGTTATCGAGCCTGAACATCCCCGTTTTGCCAGACGCATCGCTGCTGAGCGACGCACCTGAACCCGCCGCTCCTGCTCGCTCTGCCGCCCCCACCGCTGACGCCCCTAGCCCTGGCAACACGCAGGACCGGGCATCATTGGCAGGGGCACCACCGATAGACGAAGAACAGCTGCCCGGTTCCTCAAGCTCTTCCGCACCCATTCCCGCCGTTCCCATACAAGCAAGCCCCGCTCCGGAAATAGCGCAGTCGATGCTCGTGGATGGAGGCAGAGCGAAGCGCGCCGAGCGCAGCCCGGCGATTTTGAGAAACGCAGGTCGTGTGACCTCTGAGCCGCAAAGGGTGGCCCCGGACCTGGCGCTTGATGCTCGCGTCCCGGCTCGTGCGCCGATTGCAGCTTTGTCATCGACGCAGGCAGATGCGCTGCCCGATTCAATGATCCCAGCCGTCCCTGCTTCATCCACCCTCCCATCGCCGAGCGCGGCAGCCTCAATGTCTGCGCTTGCGCCATCTGAGCCGCAACCCCCGGCCGCTACTTCTGCCTCTACTTCTGCTGCTGTGTCCGCCCCTGTGTCCGGGATGCTGAGCGCGGCCACCGCGACTGTTCAAACGCCCGTGAACCTTTTGGCAAACGCGCCTGTACCATCAGCTGAGATCCTTGACCAAGTTGCAAGCCAGGTGGCCGATGCGCGCGAGGCGTCTCGAAGCCTGCGCCCCGAGCTAACCGTGCGCCATTCCGAGTTTGGGACCGTTGCAATGCGGATTGAGCCCAGCGCCACCACCGCCGCTGCCGCGTCCGCTGCCACCCCCTCGGCTCTGTCTGATTGGCGCGCAACGTTAAGCGCCCGTGATCCTGGCTTTGTTCCAGCTGTCCAGGCTGCGCTTGCGGATCGATCCGTGCTGGCCGCGAGCGAAAGTGGGCTCTTGCAGAGCGGCCTCTCCCAGCAAGGTCAATCGCAACAGGGCCAATCGCAAAATGCAGGCTCACAGCGCTCGCAGGACCAAGGTACTGGCACGAACGCCTTTAACGCCCAGGCAAATGCCGGGTTTGGCAGCGCGTCGGGAGGGGGATCGGAGCCACGCTACGGGTCTTCCCCAGGGGGCTCGCAAGGTCCGGCTCAACCATATTCGGGCGAAGAGGGCGACGGTGGTTCACGGCGAACCGCTGCAAATTCAGGCGCTGAGACTAACGGGGCTGGCTCTAACAGCGCAGGCGATGCGCGAGGTGGAGCTCTGTTCGCCTGACTTTGCGAAACGGCGAAAGCAGAACGGAGCTAACCAATCATGGCCAAGGATGCCGACAAGGCTGCAGACGATAAGCCCAAGGGCGGCATGATGAAGATGATGCTTGTCGCCCTTGGCATGCTCGTCATTGGCGCGGGCGGCGCCTATGGCGCGTTTGCGGCCGGCTTGCTCGGTGGCGACAATGATGCTGGCCCTGATCTGCCCAAGCTGATCAAAAAAGGCGACAGCGACCCTTACGCCATTCCTGGCAAAAAGAAGGACGAAGGCGCGCTCGTCTATGGAGAGGGCGGGAGCGAATACCGCATTGCCTATTACAGTTTTTCCGAGAGTTTTACCTCGAACCTCGCCGATTCCCCGGCGCTTATTCAGGTCGAGATCGCGGTTTCCACACAGCATGATGGGCGCGTGCTGGGGTGGGTAAAGAACCACGAACTGGCGCTGCGTTCGGCGATCCTGATCGAACTGGCAGCCACGCCCGAAGGCGATGTGTTCGATCCTGAAGGCCGTCAACGCCTCAAGAACCGCATTGCCAAGGCGATCAACAAGGTCCTGGAAGAGACCGAAGGTTTTGGCGGCGTGGACGCGGTGCATTTCAAGGGGTTCCTCGTCCAATGAACCTGGCTCAGACCTTTGCGCCTGCACGCGCGCTTGCGCAGCATTGCCCAGAGCTTACCGAGCGCGGCCCCCGGCCCGAAGAACGCGCCGAGCAGTTGGCTGCCTGGCGCCGCGATGTCGCGCGCGAAGTGGCTCTTGACGTTGCCCAGCTTTTGTCAGGCACTAAGCTTGATGCACAGCTTGGCGAACCCCAGGCGATGCGCGGCGATGCTATGTTTGATCGCATTGGCGCGGTGGCGGCCAATTGCCTGCTGCGCTGCGGCCTAGAAGGGCAGACAGTGCTTTTGAGCTTCTCGGTTGAAACCGCGATTGCTCTTACTGATCGCAGCTTTGGCGGTACCGGCGAGCCAATCGCAGAACCCGCTCAAGGCCTGCCACGTTCAGCCGGTCTTCTGATGGAACAGGCCGGGCGCATGATCGCGCAGGCGATTGCGCGGGTCAGCACAGCTGGCGGCGCGGCGGATGAGGTCCAAGGCGATGTGATCATTCGCAGCGAAAGCGCCTCGCGTCTCAAGCCCTTTTCGCCTTTGGCCGAGTGCATGGTGATAGAGCTGACTTTGCGCGCTTCGGACGGCATTAGGTGGACCGGCATGATCGCCATGTCTGCCGAATGCCTTGGCTCGCTGCTGCCGGGCGTTGGCTCGGGCGCGCACGGCAAGGACCGTGCCGATGCCAAGACGGACCCGCAAGAGACAGCGCTGATTGCCATCCCGCTTTCGCTCCAGGCGGTGCTCGCTGAGTTTGACCTGTCCTTGAGCCAGCTTGACAGGCTTGCCCCTGGTGATCGCATCCCGCTCGCCATTGCGCGCGATATTCCCCTTCGCGCAGGGCAGCAGCTCGTGGCGAGTGGCAGCCTTGGAACGACGGAAGACCGGATGGCTCTTCGCTTGACGCGCATTGCTGGCGGCGCGGCTTTCGCCGTCGCAACCGAGCCCGCTGCAATCCAAGCTGCCGCTACTGAGCCTGCCGAAGTCGAGCCCGGCACAACACCACCCAGCACAGGATCTCTCATATGACCGATTTAAGTCCCGCTCTTCATCGGTTCGGTGATGTGTCGGTGCGGCTCTCAGTGGAGCTTGGCCGGACGGATATGGCGCTGCGCGATGTGCTCTCGCTGGGGCAAGGCAGCGTGGTTGCGCTTGACCGGTTGACCGATGAACTGCTCGATATCACTGCCAATGGCAAGGTGATCGCGCAGGGCGAAGTCATCGCCGAAGATGGCCGGTTTGCCTTGCGGATCGTCAATCTGGTGGGAGAGGAATACAGCGCTGCTCCGCCACCGCGACCTGCCCCCCGACCGGCAGCCGTACCACCGCCTAAACCCACAGCTCAGCCTGTGCCTCAACCCGCGGCTGAGCCTGCGCCCATGTCCGAGCCCGAACCCCAGCCTCAAAACGCGCCGCAACCCCAGGACGATCCCAAGCCCGAATCCGCGCCTGAAGCTGCGATTCAATCCGATCTTCCAGCTGCCGATGCACCGGCAGGCGAGGAGATTGACGATCTGATGGACGCTTTGTCCGAACTTGATAGCGGGACCGGTGAGGACGCATCATGATGATGGTCGAATATTTCGCGCGGCTCGCTTTGCTACTGCCCATTCTGGGCCTGCTGATCTGGGGCAGCTTGCGACTGACCCGCTATTTGCAGACCCGGCTGGTTGGCTCTGCCCAGGGTCAGGGGCGGCGCTGCGAGCTGATCGAGACGACCTTGCTTGCCCCCGGCATGAAGCTTGCCGTGGTGCGCTATCATGACCGCGAAATCCTGCTTGGCTTCTCGCGCCAGGGGCTGGTGCGGCTGAGCGAAGTTGACGCAGCTGCTGCGCCGCGCTCGGAGAACTACTGATGGCGCGCCGCTTGCTCTTTGCAGCGCTGATCGGCGTGTTCGCATTAACCATGTTCACCCCGCTTGAAGCCGCGTTCGCAGCCTCGACGACGCCTGATACAAGTGGGATTGGCGCCGCGATTGAGCGCGCTTTGGGCAGCGAAGGTGAGGAAGGCGCCGAGGATGAAACAGCGCCCTTGAGCACATCGATCCAGCTCCTCATCGTGATGGGGCTGCTTACGATCCTGCCCGCGCTTGTCCTGATGATGACGAGTTTCCTGCGCATCCTCGTCGTCCTTTCCATCCTGCGTCAGGCGCTCGGCCTCCAAGGATCACCGCCCACGCAGGTTCTGATCGGGCTCTCGCTGTTCCTCTCGCTGTTCGTGATGGCTCCGACGCTGGATATCGTGAATGCCTCGGCAATTGAGCCCTACACCAGTGGTGCGCTTAGCGCAGATGCGGCGATTGATCAGGCGGGCGAGGCATTCCACGAGTTCATGGTGCGCCAGACTCGCGAGGCGAACCTGCTGATGTTTGCTGACATTGCCGGCACCGGCCAGTTTGCAAGCGAACAGGATATTCCCTTCTCGATCCTGCTCCCCGCCTTCGTGACGAGCGAACTGGAGACCGCGTTCCAGATCGGTTTCATGATCTTCCTGCCCTTCCTCGTGATCGACCTTGTGGTTGCCAGCGTGCTGATGAGCCTTGGCATGATGATGCTTTCACCCACGATCATCTCGCTCCCGTTCAAGCTCCTTTTGTTCGTGCTGGTCGATGGCTGGGCGCTTTTGATGGGCAGCCTGGCGATGAGCTTTTCATGAGCGCGGCCGGCGCCATGCAGGAAGACGCAGCGCTATTGGCGCTGGCGGATCAGACCTTGTGGGTGACCGCGCTGATCGTTGGCCCGGTGCTGATCGCAGCGCTGCTGGTGGGTCTCATCGTCGGGATCATTCAGGCGGCGACCTCGGTCAATGAGCAGACGCTGACCTTCGTGCCCAAGCTTGCGATTGTCGCGGTCGTCTTCGTCATTCTGGGCGGCACAATGATGGCGCTGCTGGGTGATTTCATGCGCGAGGTGTTTGCGCAGGTTGCCGCGATTTCGGCCTGAGCGGCTGGGTGAGAAGAGACGGGCGCGCCGTGAACTTTCTCGACCTCGGCTTTGGCCCGCTTGATCAGCAATTGTGGCAATTGCTGTTTCTCTCGGTGCGCTGCGGCGCTGCGCTGCTGGCGGCGCCCATGGTCGGCGTGATGGCGGTGCCCCCGACCGTGCGCGGTCTGCTGGCAATCTGCTTTGCGGTGTTCGTCGCGATCTGGGTTCCACCCGTCCAGACGCCTGAGATGATGAGTTTTGCCGCGGTCATGGCGCTGTTGCAGGAGGTCGTGATCGGTGCCGCTTTGGGCTTTGTCCTGCAGCTTGCCTTTGCGATACCGCTGATCGCGGCTGAACAGATTTCGGGCACTATGGGCCTTGCGATTGCCACCTCGATTGACCCAGCCAGCGGCGCGCAATCGGGCGCGCTGGGCACCTATTTCGGGCTGCTTCTTACGCTGCTCTTCTACGCGATTGGCGGGCACTTGCTGTGGTTTGAGCTGGTGATCGAGAGCTATCGCATCCTGCCCGCTGGATCATTCACCTTCGGACCGCAGGCAGCGCAAGGGCTTGTCCTGTTCATGGGCTATGGTCTTGCGACCGCAGCCGCAATCGCTTTGCCCGTCGTGCTTGTCCTGCTGCTGGTGCAGCTAGTCACCGGCGTCATCTCACGCTCTGCCCCGGCGCTCAACCTGTTTGCGCTCGGCCTTCCGGCGGGCACGCTGGCTGGCATTATCGCGTTGATCATCGCGCTGCCGATCCTGCTTGAGCAATTCGTGGCGCTGCTTGAAGCCGCGCTTAACCAAGCCTCGCTCGTCATCGAAAACGGAGCGCGCGCGGTATGAGCGATGACAGCAACGAGAAGAATTTTGAGGCGACCGAGAAAAAGAAACAGGACGCGGCCAAAAAGGGCGATGTCCTGCGCTCCAAGGAGCTGGCGACGGCGGCAGGGACGGCGACCGGCGCGCTGACGCTGAGCTTCGTGGGCCCGTGGCTTTTCGGCGGGATGGAAGCGGTTGCGCTCACCAGTTTTCGCTTTGACGCCGCCGCGCTGGAACGCTCCGATCCCGGCGCGCTGGCGGCTCGTGCAGCAGGCGCAGTGCTGCCGCCGATCTTCACGATTGGCGTGGCTGTGATCATCAGCGCGCTGATCTCGCAATTGCTGCTTGGTGAAGGCTCACGCTTCAATCCGAGCGCAATTGGCTTCAAAGGCTCCAAGATCAATCCGCTATCCGGGCTGAAGCGCATCTTTGGCACGCAAGGCCTGATTGAGCTTGGCAAAAGCATCCTCAAACTGGTGCTGATGGCGGGCCTTGCCTGGTGGTGGGTTTCGCAAAATCTTACGACGCTGCTCGGGCTGGGGCGCGGCACTCTGAAAGCGCAATTGGCCTATGCGTGGGAAGCGGGGATGGGGCTTATCTTCCTGCTGATCGTGGGCCTGGCAATTATTGCGGCTGTCGATTACCCGCTCCAGCGTTTTCAGCGCAATAAGCGCCTCAAGATGAGCATGCAGGAGCTGCGCGACGAAGCTAAGCAGGCCGAAGGCTCGCCCGAAATGAAGAGCGCCCGGCGTCAGCGCCAGCGCGATCTCGCTCGCGGCGGGGTGGCCAAGGCGATGAAGGAGGCGCAGTTCATCATCGTCAACCCGCTGCATTTTGCCGTCGCGCTGACCTATGATCCCGCGCTGGCACCCGCCCCTGTCCTGCTGTGCAAGGGGCGGGGGGAGACCGCGCTCGCCATGCGCGATATTGCGGGGGAGGAGAATATCCCGATCCTCGAATATCCAGCGCTTGCACGATCGGTATACTTCACCACGCAGGTCAACCAGATGGTGCGCGAGGAGCTCTATGTCGCAATCGCGGCGTTGGTAGCCTTTGTGATGTCCCTGAAACGCGGTGAACGCCCGCTCAAGCCCAATCTCGAAGTGCCCGAGGATTTGCGCTTTGATGGCGATGGCCGGCCCGATCCTGGCGCGCGCCATCGGTGATGCAGATTTGCCTTATCCCACACCTTAACCCCCCAGCTCGCGGACCGTTCTAACAGGCATGTCTGATACCGGCCAATCCATTATCTCCGCGCTCGGCGCTGGCAGCGGCATCGATTTCAATCGGTTGGCTGATGACCTGTCTGAAGCCTCCTTCGGTTTCCAGCGCGACGACATACAATTGCGAAATGACACGCTTGCAGCGCAGATTTCGGCCGCCTCGGTGCTGCGATCCACTTTGAGCGAGCTTGCCAGCGCGACGGGCGACCGCATCCGCAATGGCGATCTCGCACCGCGAGCCAGCATCGGCAATGCAGGTGTAGCGCAGATCACCACGCCTACGGGCACCAGCCCCAGCGGCAGCTATTCGCTCGAAGTCACTCAGCTTGCCGAGAGCCAGACGCTGGTTTTGCCCGCCTATTCGAGCGCGGATGATCAGGTGGGGGAAGGCAATTTGCGCATTCGTTTCGGCACCGTCTCGGGCGCTTCGTTTACCGAAGACACGGGCCAGACAGCGCTCGACATCACCGTCTCGGACACGGACACTCTGGCCGACTTGGCCGAGAAGATATCGAGCGCAAGCGACGGCGCATTGCAGGCCTATGTGGCGCAAGGGACAGGCGGCGCGCAGCTGGTGATCAAGGGCGCGGATGGCGCGGCAAATGGCTTCGTGCTGGAGCCCACCAGTTCAGCCGTCATCCCCAACGATACGCCCGGCGATCTGTCCTATCTCGCCTGGTCGCCTACCACCGACACCGGCGAATTGCGCAGCACCGCGCAGGATGCTCTCTTCTCGCTCGACACCGTTCAGATGCGCTCATCCAGTAACAGCGTCACTGGCCTTCCCGAAGGCTTTGAGCTGACGTTGACGGGCACCAATACCGGTGCTCCGACCACGATCGAGTTCACGCAGGATACGCGCGGGATCACCGATCTGATGAACGATTTCACTGCGGCGCTGAACGATGTCGTGGCGCTTCTGAACGGCGGGGAAGAGGGCGAGAGCGCGCTTGCCAGCGATCCGGGCGCTCGCGAATTGCGCCGCGATCTGTCGCGCCTCTCGAGCCTTGTTGTGATGCCTAATGCGGAGGAAGGTGAGCCCAGCACACTTGCTGATCTGGGCCTTTCATTGAACCGCGATGGCACATTCCGGATCGATGCGGAGCGCTTGGCGCAGACCTTGGCTGAGAGCCCGGACGGCGCCTCGGCCATGTTTACAACCGGCGTCTTTGGCGTCTTTGCGACCATCGACGGACTTGCGCGCGACAACTCGGCTGTGGGCGATCCCAATTCGCTGGGCGGTTCGGTGGCGCGCTATGAAGCGCAGATTGAGCGCAATGATGAGCGGTTAGAGCGCATCGCCCAGCAGCAGGAAAACCTGCGCACACAGCTGGCGCGCAGCTTCACCGCGGCGCAAAGCTCAATCGCCGTTTCGCAATCGACGCTCAGCTTCATCCAGCAGCAGTTCGAAATCTCAAGCGACGGGTAAGCGATAATGCACCAATTGAGCAGCAGCCCCGCCGCCGCCTATCGCAGGGTCGATATTGACGCGCGCATCGAGGCATCGGCGAGCGAGGACCTGACGCGCATTTGCCTGGAAGAGGCAGTTGCGGCTCTCGGCCAAGCGCTGATCGCCCTCGAACGCGCACCCGCCAGCGTGCCGCGCGAAGGGCTGGCGCGCGCGCATGGTATCGCGGTGTACCTGGCGCGTTCAGTCGCGCCGGAAAATCCGATGCTGGGCGCGCTGGTGCAGTTTTACGGTGGCCTCGCCGATGCTATCGGGCGCAACCTTGTCGAAGCGCGCTATGCTGAGATCGCTCAAATACGTGACGATTTTTTCGATGTACTGAACGCTCTCAATTAGCCCGCAATCGCATTCTTGATAATCGCTGCTGCATCTGCCGGGTCTTCGAACGGGTGGAAATGGGTGCGGTCCGGGCGCGAAAGATCAGTGCCCTTGGGGAATTGATCGGCGAGCAGCGGCCAGGTGGGCGAGCTCTTGAAATCAGCAAAACCGGTGCGCTTGGCGCGGACCACCGTAGTCGGCACCTCGATCCGCTGGACCGCTTCGAGAATGCCGGAATTGCTACGGCTGGAGCCGTAAACGCTGGCCTCCATCTCGGGCAGGCAGGCGAGCTCATACCCCTTGCCATCTGCCTTTTTGGCAAGACCATGGCGGCAATAATCCTCGAACACGCGCGGGTTGAAGATGGCGTAGGGATCGCGCTCTCTGAAACGCTCCATCATCGCCTCGGGGCTGGTAAAGTCGCGCTTGCGGCGGATCGCGGGATGCGGACCATCGCCCAGAGCCGCTGCGCCTTCGGGGGCGTAGAAAGCAGGCTCCATGATGACCGGGTCGAACAGGACGAGTTGGCTGAAGGCATCCGCGTCATCGGCGGCGCATTGGGCAAGGATATGCGCGCCCATCGAATGCCCGACGCCGACAGCGCGGCGGATGCGCAGCTGATGAATGAGGCCTGCCACTTCACCCGCAACCGTGCCCCAATGATCAATCGGGCCGCCTTCCGAGCGCCCATGGCCGTGCAGATCGACGCTGATGATCCGGCGGCCGGGGAAGTGCTCGATCACCGCGTCGAACACCCGCGCGTGAAAGCCGGTGGCGTGCGCGAAAACCATGGTGGGCTCTCGATTGGTAGGCGCGCTGCGCCACTCCCAATAGGCGAGCTTGACGCCTTTGATCCCGACGCTGCGGGCGATCGGTTCCATAAAGATCAGCCTTACTGAGCGGGCTCGGCAGCCGCGCCATCGGCTTGCGGCTGGTCGGCCACTTCATCGGGCAGCGCGGATTTCAGGAGGAAGAACCCTGAAAGCGCGGCCACCAGCGATCCCGCCAGCACCCCGATCTTGACCGCATCAACTTGTGCCGGGTCTTCAAAGGCGAGGCCGCCGATGAACAGGCTCATCGTAAAGCCAATCGCCGCCAGCAGCGAAAGCCCGTGGATCTTGCGCCAGCCAATGCCTTCGGGAAGCGTTGCAAAGCCCACTTTGACAGCGATCCACGACATGCCCAGGATGCCGATCTGCTTGCCGATCAGAAGGCCAAGCGCAATGCCCAACGGCAGCGGTTCAAGGATCATCGCTGGCGTTACACCGACAAGCGAGACGCCTGCATTGGCAAAGCCGAAAATCGGGATCACCATGAAGGCGACCCATTTGTGCAGCGTGTGCTCCATTTCGTAGAGCAAATTGGTGCCATCGCGAGCGCTCGTGGGGATCATCATGCCCGCTGCAACGCCGGCCAGCGTCGCGTGGACGCCGGACTTGAGGACAAACACCCACATGATCACGGTCAGAAGAACATAGGGCATGCCTGAGGCGAGCCGCATCCGGTTGACCGCAAACAGCAGCGCATAGACGATCGCGGCACCGATCAGCATGTCGGTCTTGATCTCGCCTGAGTAAAACAGTGCGATAACTGTAATCGCGCCGATATCGTCGATCACCGCAATCGCCAGCAGCAGCGCTTTCATTGCCACCGGCACGCGCGGGCCGAGCAGCGACAGGATACCAAGGGCAAAGGCGATATCGGTTGCCGCAGGGATCGCCCAGCCATTGATGTTATCGGGTTCACCAAGGTTGAAAGCGACAAACACCAGCGCGGGCACCGCCATCCCGCCAATCGCCGCCATCAGCGGGAGCGAGGCCTTGTCCCAGCTAGACAATTGCCCGCTCAGCATTTCGCGCTTCACCTCAAGCCCGATGAGGAAGAAAAACACCGCCATCAAGCCATCATTGATCCACAAAAGCAGCGGCTTGTTGATCTCAAAAGCGCCGTAGGAAAGGTTTAGCTTGCTCTCCAGCGTGCCGAAATAGGCAGGCGCGAGCGGGCTGTTGGCGATGATAAGCGCCAGCGCAGCCGAGGCGATCAGGACGATGCCGCCAGCGCTTTCCTGCTTGAGGAAATCCTTCAGCGCATCTCCAAACCGATCGATCATTGCCCGTCCCTCGCCGCATTGTGCGTTTGCTGTGTTCCCATCTCTAACGTGCGAATTCTGCATCAGTGCCAAAAAACTCGCTGCTCTTGCGAATCGCGCACAAGCTTTTACTGCTAACGATGCTGCAAAATTTCGCACCATATGCGAATTTTTGTCGCATAAGCTGAATTGGGGGCGATTTTGGCGTTGTCGATGCTTTCTAAGGTTGGTGCTAAAGCTTTCTGGCCCGTGGTTTTGTGCGGCGTGCTGACACTTGCCGCGTGCGGCGGGGAGCCCGAAGTGGTCGAAGAGCCCGAGGCGCGCCCGGCCAAGCTGCTGACGCTCGATGCGGCCTCGCAGCGCGAGGATGGCAGTTTTCCAGCGGTCGTGCGCTCGGTTCGCAGCACTGACATGGCTTTTCAAGTGGGTGGTCAGATCATTGAATGGAACGCAACGGACGGTGCTCAATTCAACCGCGGCGATGTGATTGCGCGGATCGATCCGACGAGCTTTCAGGCCGCGGTCGAACAGGCCGAAGCGCAATTCCTCAACGCCAAGAGCGAATATGAGCGCGCGCAAAGGTTGATCGAACAGGACGCGATCTCCAAGAGCGTTCTCGAAAGCCGCGACGCGCAGCGCCAGGTCGCTGAGGCCTCGCTCGACACCGCGCAAAAGAACCTTGATGATACCGTCCTGCGTGCGCCTTTCACTGGCGGTGTTGGCGTCACCTATGTCGAAGAGTTCCAGAATGTCGGCCCGCAGCAATCGGTATTGGTGCTGCAAAGCTCGGCCGTCGAAGCGATCGTCAACGTGCCGGCGAGCTTTGTGCTCACCTCCAACCAGCGCCGCCCGACCAATATCTTTGTCGAGCTTGATGCAGCCCCCGGCCGTCAATTCCCCGCCGTCTTCCGCGAAGCGCGCGGGGTGGCGGACAGCTCCACTCAGACCTTTGAAGCGCACTTCGCCTTCACCCCGCCGCCTGAATTGCTGGTCCTCACCGGCATGACAGCGACTTTGTTTTTCGAGACCGAGATCATCACCGGCGATGGTCCGGTGCGCGGGGTCGATCTGCCATTGTCAGCGGTGATGGTCGAAGGCGATGCGCGGTATGTCTGGGTCGTGAAGGGGCCGGACAAGGTGCTTGAGCGCCGGGACGTCAAAATCGAAGAAGGGGTGGGCGAAACCGTGCGGGCTACAGACGGCATCAAAGCCGGGGACACCGTGGTCGCTTCTGGTGGAAACTACCTCCAGGAGGGCGAAAAGGTTCGCTCCTGGTCTGACTGAGCGCCTGAGCGACAATTATGGATATTGCAGCGTTCAGCATTCGCAACCGGCTGATCATGTGGATCGTGATCGTCCTGTCTTTGTTCGCCGGTTGGACGGCCTACCAGAACATGCCGCGTTTCGAGGACCCTGAGTTCACGATCCGCACCGCGCAAATCTTCACCGCCTATCCCGGCGGATCGCCCGAAGAGGTTGCGCGCGAAGTGTCCGCTCCGCTTGAAGAAGCGCTGCAAGACATGGCCGAGGTGGATGAGATCCGCTCGGTTTCCTCTGCCGGATTCTCGGAAATCTCGGTCGACATCAAATATGCCGACAGCCCCGACAAGGACGCACTTCAGGGCATCTGGAACAAGCTGCGCAACAAGGTGCGCGATACGGCCGCCGACATGCCTCCGGGTGTTGCTGGTAGCCAGGTGTTCGATGAGTTTGGCGATGTCTTTGGCATCTATTACGTCCTAACCGGCGATGGCTACACGATGCCCGAACTGCGCCGCTACGCCAAAGCGCTGCGCCAGGACCTGCTGACGGTTGACGGCGTGGGCAAGATCAACCTCACCGGTGAGCAGGATGAGGTGATCTATGTCGAAATCTCGCGCCAGAACGCGGCTTCCCTGGGCGCGACGGTCAACACGATTTTTCAGCAGCTCTCAACCCAGAACACCGTTGTTGATGGCGGCACGGTTGAGGTTGATGGCAAGCGCCTGATCATCACGCCCAGCGGTGACATCGATTCCGTGGGCGCGATTTCCAATCTGCTGGTCTCCTCCAGCGATGGGCGCGTAGTGCAATTGAGCGATATCGCCACCGTCACCCGCGGCCTGCGCGATCCGCCCAAATTCACCACCTATTGGGACGGCAAGCCCAGCCTTGTCATGGGCGTTGCCGCAGTGTTGGGCAGCAATGTGGTCGCGGTGGCGGAAAACCTCTCCGCCAAGATGGCCGAGCTCGAAAAAGACCGCCCGGTCGGCATTGAGCTCAATGAATTTTACAATCAGGGTGAGATCGTCGACAAATCGGTCTCCGACTTCGTGGTCAACGTGCTGCTTGCGCTCGCTATCGTGATCGGAGCGTTGGTGATCTTCATGGGCTTTCGCTCAGGCCTCATCATCGGCATCGGCCTCCTTCTCACCATCGCAGCGACGCTTGGCACGATGTATATGAGCGATATCCCGATGCACCGCATTTCGCTGGGCGCGCTGATCATTGCGCTGGGCATGCTGGTCGATAACGCGATCGTGATCGCTGATGGCATTCTGATTGGGTGCCAGCAGGGCAAGAAGATCATCGACATCGCCAGCGACGTGGTGAAACGCTCGATCTGGCCGCTGCTGGGCGGCACGCTGGTTGGTATCCTCGCCTTTGCGCCGATTGGCCTGTCGCCCGGTGACACAGCGGAATTCACCGGCGATCTGTTTTGGGTGATCCTGATCTCGCTTCTCTACAGCTGGGTTTTCGCGATCACGCTGACGCCGTTCCTGTGTGACATTCTCTACAAGAAGATCGAGAATGATTGCGCAGAAAGCGGCCCTGTCGAGGTTGCGGGCGACAAGCCCGGTGGCCTGATGGACCGTTTCAAATCGCTGATCGCCTTTCTGGTGGGCCAAAAAGTGCTGACGATTGCGGGCGCAGTCGCGCTGTTTGCTGGCTCGGTATTTGGCTTTGGCTACGTCACATCAGGCTTCTTCCCTGCCTCCACAACGCCCCAGCTCGTGGTCGATTATTGGCTGCCCGAGGGCACCGATATTGCGCAAACCGATGAGGATATGCGCAAGCTCACCGAATATGTCAGCACGCTTGAAGGGGTGGAGCATGTCCACACGCTCGTTGGCGGAGGCACGCTTCGCTACATGTTGGTCTACAGCTTTGAGAGCAACAATTCCGCTTACGGCCAGCTGCTCGTCAAGATCGATGATTACAACCGCCTCGATACGATGATCCCCGAGGTGCAGGCCTATATCGATGCCAACTTCACGCAGGCGCAGGGCAAGGTCTGGCGCTTCATTCTGGGTCCGGGCGGCGGCTCCAAGATTGAAGCGACCTTTTCTGGACCCGATCCAGATGTGCTGCGCGATCTCGCCCGGCAGGCGCAGGACATCTATTTCGAAGATGGTGGCGCTATCGCCATCAAGGATGATTGGCGCCAGCGTGTGCCCGCGATTGAGCCAGTTTATTCCGAGGTCAAGGGCCGGCGCGCAGGGGTAAGCCGCCAGGATCTGGGCGCTGCTTTGGCGCGCAATTACACGGGTCAGCAAGTGGGCGTGTACCGCGAGAACGATGATCTCATCCCGATCCTTTCACGCGCGCCAGAGAATGAGCGACAGACGGTCGACGGCATTGGCGCGGTCCAGGTGATCAGCCCTGCAGGCTATGCGGTGCCGATCGAGCAGGTGACCGATGGCATCAAGACCATTTTCCGCGACAGCCGTTTGCGGCGGATCGACAATGTCTGGTCGATCAAGGCGCAAGCTGACCCTGCTCCGGGCGTTCTGGCGGGTGATTTGCAAGCGCGTGTGGAGCCGCTGGTGAACGCGATTGAGCTGCCGCCGGGCTACAGCCTCAAATGGGACGGCGAGAAGGGCAATTCAGCCGAGGCGAACGAAAACCTCGCGAGCGTTATCCCGCTGGGCTTTGGCGCGATGATTCTGGTGACGATCTTCCTGTTCAACGCCTTGCGCCAGCCGCTGGTCATCTGGTCGGTTGTGCCGCTCGCGCTGGTGGGCGTGGTGTTCGGCCTGATCGTCATGGGCGTGCCGTTTGAGTTCATGGCGATCCTGGGCGTGCTCTCGCTGGCGGGTCTGCTGATCAAGAATGCGATTGTTCTGGTGGATCAGATCGATCTGGAAATTGGCGAAGGCAAGCCGCGCATGGACGCGCTGATCGATAGCGCGGCTAGCCGTGTGCGTCCGGTGCTGTTGGGGTCGGGGACAACGGTGCTGGGCGTGATCCCGCTCTTCACCGATGCGTTCTTTAAATCGATGGCGGTGGTGCTGGTGTTTGGTCTCAGCTTTGCGACCGCGCTGACGCTGATTGTTGTGCCGGTGGTTTACGCTGCCGTGTTCGGCATCTCCACCGATGAGCGCGCAGGTAAGGGCGGTGACAAGACGCCACCCGAAGGCGCGAAGGAGGCTGCCGCATGATCAAGCGCGTTCTCCTGGTCAGCGTTGCCTCGCTCGCGCTTGCGGGCTGCATGACGCTGAGCACCGATGACGATGTTGCCCGCGCGGCGGCGGAAAGCCTGCCCTCGCTGCCGGATAACTGGGTGGTTGATGGCGCTGATCCGGGCGATGTGCGCATCGGCTGGATCGATGCGGTGGGCGATCCGGTCTTGAGCGAGCTGGTCCTCGAAGCGCAGGCGAACAATCCCGATATCCTTGCCGCAGCCGCCAATCTCGACGCCGCCCGCGCGCTGGTGGTGCAGGCCCGAGCGCCCCTATTCCCCGCGATCAACGCCAATTTCAACGTCGATCGCACTGACACGCCCAACCCGTTTGCGCTGAACACCACCGTCTACACCGCGACCGCGCAAGCCGCGTGGGAGCTGGATTTGTGGGGCCGGGTGCGCTCGGGCCGCAACGCCGCTTATGCCAGCGCGCAAGCGGTGGAGGCGGATTTGCGCTTTGCCCAATATGCGCTCGCTGCCGGGGTGGCCTCAGCCTATTTTGCAAGCATCGAAGCGCGCGAACAGGTCAGCGTTGCCCAGCGTACGGTGGATGCTCTGGCGGAGATCGATCGAATCGTGCGTGTGCGCTACCGCGAAGGGTTTGCCTCGCGCCAGGATACAGCGACCACGAGTGCAGACCTTGAAGGCGCGCGCGACGCGCTGGCGCAGGCTGAGATCGGGGCGCGCAACGCGAAACGCGCGCTTGAAGTGCTTCTGGGCCGCTATCCGGCTGAGAAGGTGGGTCTGGCTGAAAACCTGCCCCAAGCCCCGCCGCCGCCGCCCGCTGGCTTGCCCTCGCAGTTGCTCGAACGGCGTCCCGACGTGATCGCCGCTGAGCGCCGCGTGGCGGCCGCCTTTGCCAATCTCGACCAGACCAAGGCCGCGCAGCTCCCGCAAGTCGTGTTGACTGCGGTTGGCGGCAGCACCTCGACCGATCTTGGCGATATCCTTGATAGCGGAAACATCTTGTGGTCGATCATCGGCGATGTGCTTCAGCCGGTCTTCGATGCGGGCCTCCGCGGCGCGCAAGAGGACGAGGCCGATGCCGATCGCCGCGCAGCCATCTCGCTTTACGCTTCGACAGCGCTCGCGGCGCTCCAGGATGTTGAGAACAATCTCGACGCGGTGACAGTTTTTGCGCAGCGGGAGGCGATCCTCGAAACCGCCGCTGAAGAAGCAGGCACCGCCTATGCTTTGGCGCAATTGCAATACGAAGAAGGCGAGATCGACCTCATCGACGTGCTGAACTTCCAGCAACGCCTGTTTTCCGCCGAGCGCAACCTCGTTACCGTGCGCCGCGAGCGGATCGATCAGTGGGTGGGGCTCAACCTCGCGCTGGGCGGCACGTGGGATACCACGCCCGAAGCGGCCACCAACGAGGATAGCTAAGCGCTTCCCATTCGGGTTTTGCGGGCACGCCCGGGCACTCTAGCCTGACTTATCCGTTACTGTGACGCGCGCCTCTCTGGAAGAAAGCGGGCACAGGGGCCATATGGCCCTTCGAACAAGCGCCTTTGGCGCCCCTCACCTTTAGCAGACCCCTCAAGCGGAGCCCCTTTTTGCACGACGTTTTGCCCGCCGATCCGATTGACGCTGCCGCGTTTCGCACGCTGATGAGCCAGTTTGCGACCGGGGTGTGCGTGGTGTCGGCCCACTCTTCGGAAGGGGAGCTTGCAGGCATTACGGTCAATTCCTTCGTCTCTGTTTCGCTCAATCCGCTGCTCGTTTCCTGGAGCCTGCAGAATACCTCCAGCCAGTTTGATCTGTGGTCAAAGGCGCCCGAATTTACGGTCAGCATCCTCGCAGACAATCAGCGTCACATCGCGCGGCGCTACGCCGCGCGCGGCAGTTCGGCGCTTGTTCAGGAAGACTTTGTCACTACGCCGCGCGAACTGCCCGTGATCAAGGGCGCGCTCGGCTTTCTGGAGTGCCGCCAATGGTCGCTCTACCCCGCGGGCGATCACACGGTGGTGTTCGGCGAGGTTCTTGGGCTAGAACAGGCCGACGACGGCAAGCCGCTGGCGTTCTTGGGTGGAGCGTTCTGCAGGATCGCCGAGTGAGGCCAGAGCGAGGGACGCATGGGACACATGGAACGCATGGAAGATATCGCCAAATCGGGCGATGACACGCGCGAAAGGTTGCTGGCCGCAGCGCTCACCCATTTTGCCGATCGCGGCTTTTACGGCGCGAGCATTGCCCAGATTGCGGGCGAGCTCGATCTCACGAAACAGGCGCTGCTCTATTATTTCAAGCGCAAGGAAGACCTTTACGCCGAAGTGTTACGCCGGATAGCGGACCAATTGCTCGACGCGATGTATTCAGGCGTCAATGAAGAGGATACCCCTGAGCAGCAGTTTGAAGGGATGATCCTTGGCCTCTACCGCGAAGCGCAAGAGCGCCCCTTGCACACGCGCGTGCTGCTGCGCGAATTGATGGACAATCAGCGCCGCGACGCTCCGGCTGACAAGTGGTACCTCAAGACCTGGCTCGATGCTGTGGTGGCGCAGCTCGACAAGGTTGAGGGCCTCTCGCTCATGCCGTTCGAGGAAAAGTTTGCCAATATCTACCAGATGCTCTCAGCGATCGAGTATTTCACGGTGTCGGGGCCAACGCTCAGCCGGATGTATGGCGAAGAAGGCTTTGCGCGCATTCACGCCGCCTATCCCAAACAATTGCGCGCGCAGGCGCGCCGCCTGATCGAATGCGGGCAGGGCTGCTAAGGCAAGTGCTAGGAAGGGTTCCTCAGTAGAGGATCATCTGCGTGCAGCGGAAAAGCGCCAGCGTGCGCCCGCTTTCTTCATGCTTCACGACCGAGCGCCAAACCTGCGTGGCGCGCCCGAGATGTTCTGCATCGGCGCGCCCGATCAAAACGCCTTCATTCGCCGTCCCGACAAAGTTCGATTTTAACTCAATCGTCGTATAGCCCTTCGCGCCCTCGGGCATCACCTGGCCAGCGCCAAAGCCGCACACGCTGTCTGCGAGCGCGATCAGACTGGCCGCGTGCAGCGCGTTCGCGCCTGATCGCAAATGGTGCTGTGCGATGGGCATGCGCGCTTCCAGCCAGCCTTCACCTTCGGCCACCAGAGTGATGCCCATATGCGGGACCAAGCCACCAGATGGCGGGTGAAAGCGCGGGTCGGGTGCGTCATGAGCCATGGCGAAAGAGGCTAGCGTGTGGCTTAGAGCGTGTCAGCCACCGTTTGGTTGAACGCTGTAAGCGCGCCTTCGAACCGGCCAAAGGTTAGCGTGCTGTTGGCTCCGCTGGTGAGGCCCGCCTGGATCCCTTCGCCAATCGCAAAGTCTTCATCCAGGGTGGTCCGCGTGATCGCGTGGTTGCGCGCCCAGTGTGCCTCGTCGCTGATCGCATCCGCCGGGATCAGCGTCGCAATGCGCAGGTCTGTGCGATCGGCGGCCTTGGGGTCAGCGGCGATCAGGACGACGTGATCCTGCTGGACGAGGAATTGCGCATTGGGGAAGAGTGAATAGAGGATATTGGCGTGATCGCGCAGCCGCCAATTTTCGCGCGGGGTATCGGCCAAGCTTGCCATCGTCGCGCGCGGCAGGACAGAGCGCATATGCGGGCCAAGGCCGCGGAAGCTCGACAAATTGTCTTCAAAGAAGGGCGCGATAGTGTTTCGGTGCGCGATCTTGAAGTGATAGGCCTCAATCCCGCCTTCAGCGATTATCTTCCAGTTTGCCGCCACTGTGATGCGATCATCGGCGGCGATTGTGTGGCTAGCAAGGTCAAGTGCGCCAAATTCCTGTGCGAGCGGGGCGAAGTAGTTCTCGAAATCGAACGCGGTGTTGGGGTCAGGCACCACCCAAACAAAGCCCATGGCCTCATAGGTGGGCAGAGGCGTGAGACCGATTGAGCCCTTGTCGATATCGGGAAAGCCCGTGGCAAAGTGCGGGGCGCTGATGAGCCCGCCCGAAGCGGCGTAGGTCCAGGCGTGATAGGGGCAGGTGAAGCGTGTCTTGCAGCCTGTATCCTCGCTCACCAATCGTGCGCCGCGATGGCGGCAGACATTGAGGAATGCGCGAGCTGTGCCATCCTTTGCGCGGGTGAGGAGCACGGGCAGGCCGGCGATCTCCACGCGGCGGAAATCGCCCGGCCCCGCTAATTCGCTGACATGCGCGGCAAGGTGCGGACGGCGGCGAAAGACGCTTTCAAGCTCAGCCTCGAAGTGTGCGGCGCTGGCGTAGTCCTCTACGTCTGCTCGGCCGGTTTCAGGTTCCAGATACGGCGTCTTGGCCTGTTTGAGCGTGACCAGTTCCTCGATCAGTTCCAGTTCAAGCTTGCGATCCATACCTATCCCTTTCGCACCTGTTGTTCAGTCGCGTTCTGGGCTTGGGTGTAGCTCCTTACCGATCGGTAAGCAACCCTGTTCCTCGCCAATTGTCCGTCGTCGGATAAATTGAGACACGCAGAGGTTTTAGCCTAGCGAGTGTTTGGTCTCATCTGGTTGAAGTATTTTAGGCGGCTAGGCTGCGGTGAAGCAAGCGCCGACGCTCAATTGTCTTTCGTT
>JBCCJS010000019.1:0-61898 GCA_039027675.1 Pseudomonadota bacterium | reverse complement strand
GATGGACGACCTCATTTTCTCCATCGCCGATCTCATTTCACACATCTCCGAAGTGACCTGGCTTGAGCCCGGCGATGTCTTGGTCACCGGATCAGCCGAGGGCGCAGGGGCTCTGCGCGATCCGCAGGTCTTTTTGCAGGACGGCGATCTCGTGGAGGTTGAGGTTTCCGGGATCGGTACGCTTTCCAACATGATACGCGAGCAGGCTGTATGAGCGATTTGAACACAGATGTCCTGATTGTTGGCGCTGGCCCGGTGGGTCTAATCAGCGCCCTGCTGTTTGAGAGACTGGGCGTGAGCTGCATGATCGTCGAGCGGCGTGAGGGCTTGCACACAGCTCCGCAGGCGCACGTGATTTCCTCGCGCAGTCTGGAGATTTGTCGCGCTGTGGGCGTTGCGGATGGACCCATCCGTTCGCTTGGGCCGGCGCCTCAGGACATTGCCACCATTCGATGGGTAGAAAGCCTGGCGGGCCGCGATCTTGGCGTATTCTCGATGACGCGGCGACCTGAAAAGATCGCGCAAATGTTTATGAGTTCTCCGACCCCGACAACCAACCTGGCTCAAGACAAGTTTGAAGCCGTACTGGCCGATCACGTGTCCGCTGCGACCTCCATTCTTTTTGGTCATGAGTGGACGGGTTTTGAAGAGAAGTCGGACGGCTGTATTTCGGGCGTTCTAGATCCCGACGGCGCTGTGAAAAAAATTGCCTCACGCTTTATTATCGGCGCAGATGGTGCGCGCAGCGTTGTTCGCAAAGCTATCGGCTCTCAAATGGAAGGGCCGCATCAAATCCAAAACTACATTAATGTCCATTTCCACGCCAATTTGCGAGAATCGCTGCGCGGTCGTGAAGGCCTTTTGTACTGGGTCATGACACCGGAGACGTACGGCGCGTTTATAGCGCACGACATCGATGAAAATTGGATATTCATGAAGAATGTCGACCGGCCGATGGCGCCTGAGGATGTCGATCATGATCGGCTTCTAAGCCAATTGCGCCAGGCGATTGGTGCGGATATTGACTTAGAGATCAAGAGCGTTTCGACCTGGTGCATGACGGCGCAAGTCGCCTCATCCTACCGCAAAGACCGTGTATTCCTGGCGGGCGATGCGGCGCACAGGTTCCCGCCGACAGGAGGGATCGGCATGAACACGGGCTTTCAGGATGCGCTCAACCTTGCTTGGAAGATGGCCATGGTTTTCAGAGGGTGGGATCCGCAATGTCTCGACACCTACGAGAGTGAACGCCGCCCCGTTGCGCTGCGCAATTCGTCTCAAAGTCATGAAAACTACGAAAAGATGGTGCGCGTGGACGCCGCTCTTGATGCTGATGGCGATGGGGTCGCGACCAGCCAGGACTTCGACACGGTGCTCGCAGACACTGAGCTCTCGCAAAAGGTGCAGGCCGCGGTCGAAGAACAGGCCGAGCATTTTGACATGTCGGGCCTCGATCTGGGCGTGTGTTACACCGGGAGAGGGATCATCTACGATGGCCAGCCCCCACAAGCTGACAACCCGGTTACGACCTACACGCCCTCAACAACGCCGGGCGCGCGCTTGCCCCATTCCTGGTTGGTCAAGGATGGCGAAAGAATATCGACGCTGGACCTTGTGCAGCTGGATAGATTTTTGGTTCTGCACGCTGAGCCTAACGAGCCGCTTGAAGCAGCGATTAAGGCGCTGCGAGAGGAGGGCTTTCCATTGGCGAGCGCAATGATTGGGGAGGGTGGGGTGGCTAGCGCCGCTGACGATGCCTTCGCTGCGCTTTTCGCGCCAGATACGGCCCTGCTGGTACGACCCGATGGCCATATCGCTGCTCGTTTAAGGGCGGAAAGAGCGGCTCAGGAACTGCCGCAAACCATGGAGACCTTGCTCATTCGTGAGCGAGCCTCTGAAAAAGCATGATCGAGTAACGATCATCCAATCGCAAAACACGAGAGGGAGGCGTGTCGCGATGAACGGAGCTGAAGCCTTAATCAAGACACTGCATTTATGCGGAGTTGATGTCTGTTTCGCCAATCCTGGCACTTCTGAAATGCAGCTGGTGGCTGCAATCGACCAGCAGGACGGGATGCGGGCTGTTCTGGGCCTGTTTGAGGGCGTCGTGAGCGGCGCGGCGGATGGATACGCGCGCATGGCTGAAAGGCCGGCCGCCACTCTGCTGCATCTGGGGCCAGGTCTTGGCAACGCCCTTGCCAATATGCACAACGCCAAGCGCGCAGGCAGCGCGATGATCAATCTTGTCGGAGATCACGCCACCGACCACCTCAAGTTTGACGCGCCTCTGACATCGGATGTGGTCGGCGTGGCTCAGCCCATGTCGGATTGGGTGCGCACCTCGAACTCCGCTTCTGATCTGCCGCAGGCGGCGGCTGAAGCGTTTTCAGAAGCGATGACCTATCCCGGCCGGATCGCGACGCTGATCGCACCTGCAGACCACGCTTGGACTGATGGAGCCTTGCCCGTTGCCAAGCCCAACCTTCCCGCGACGCCGCGCGCGACGCAGGAGGATATCGAGCGCGCGGCAGCAGTGCTCACGTCAGCGCTCAGTCCGGTGCTTTATCTAGGCGGGACCGCGCTGCGCGAGAGCGCTTTGCATCACGCGGGCCGGATCGCGGCCGCCACCGGCGCAAGGCTCGTATGCGAGACCTTTGCCGCGCGGCTCCAGCGCGGGGTCGGGCGGGTTGCGGTTGAACGGCTTCCTTATTTCGGCGAGCAGGCCGCCGAATTTCTGGAAGGAACAAGTGCTATCGTTTGCGTGGGCGCAAAGCCGCCGGTCTCGTTTTTCGCCTATCCTGGCAAGCCCAGTTGGCTTTCACCGGAGCAGGCTGACCTCGTTAATCTTGCCGCGGAAAAGATCGATGCCCTGGACGCGTTGGAGCGTATCGCCGGTTCGCTTGAGGCCCCGAGTGAGCCCGCGCTTGTTCAGTCCGCCGGGGTGCCGGAGGTGCTCTCAGGCCCGCTAACCCCGCAATCGGCAGGCACGGTCATCGCTAACCTTATTCCGGAAAACGCGATTGTATCGGACGAAGCCGCGACCGCCGGGCTGGCTTTTTTCCCGATGACGCAGGGCGCTCCAAAGCATGACTGGATGATGCTGACTGGCGGTTCGATTGGGCAAGGCTTGCCTCTGGCTCTCGGCGCGTCGATTGCCTGTCCGGATCGCAAAGTCCTGGCGCTCCAGGCTGATGGATCCGCGATGTATACGGTGCAGGCTTTGTGGACGATGGCGCGCGAAAAATGCGACATCACCACCGTCATTCTCAACAATTCCAGCTACGCTATACTCAACATCGAGCTTGCGCGTGTTGGAGTTGAAACGCCAGGCCCTAAGGCGCTCTCGCTGCTTGATCTTGGCAATCCCGCGCTTGATTGGGTCTCGATTTCCACCGGGATGGGAGTTCCGGCGGTCAAGGTGCACACCGCCGAGGAGCTTCACACCGAACTTGAGCAAGCACTCGCAATAAGGGGGCCAAAACTGATCGAAGCGATCATCGGCTGAAACGCCCACACACACATGATACCAATCATCGGGCAAGCAAGAGCAGGAGAGGAACGCAGGATGGGCAAGACACTAGTCTGGATCGTAATGGCGGCGCTGATTGCGCTGCCGCTGGCCGCGCCGATTCTTGCGCAGGAGGTGATGGTCAATCAGGACGAACTCGCGAAAATCGCGAATGCTGAAAAAGCTGGCACGAACGATGAGCGCCTGCCGGGCCACGCGGACAGCTGGATTGCGCTTGCGGTGGTGGTCACATCGATCCTGACCGCTTTGGGTCTTAATGCCGCCAAGCCCAATGTAAGAGCGATTGGCACGGCGTTGGCCGCGTCGGGGTGTTTTGCTGTTTCGGTGTGGTTCTTGTGGGCGCTGGGTTCTGGAGTGTTCGGGTCTCCGCGCCCCGCTAACTTGCCGACCGATCATATAAAACCAGCCGTGCTCGGCCTGCAGGCCTCACTAGCCGGTGTGGCGGGGCTTGTTCTTCTCTACTCAGCCACGCGCCAGGCGTCTGTGGGCAAGGAGCGCATAATTGCGCTGCACAACGCGCAGAAGAGCTATGGCAAGGCTTCGCGTTATCTGCACTGGGTTATTGCGCTTCTGTTTCTGGCGCTCGTACCCATGGGTATATTTACAAGCATGATCCCGGAAGGTGCGTGGTACCGAAACGGCTATTATGTGGTCCACAAAACGCTTGGCCTTGTGGTGCTGGGTCTGGTGGCGGGGCGTATCCTTTGGAACTTCGCTTCCCCTCGCCCAAAGCTTGATCCATCGCTGACGACGTGGGAGCGGCGCTCCGCGCATGGCGCGCATCTGATGCTATATTTCTTCATGATCGCCTTTCCGATTACGGGTCTTTTGATGTCGAGCTTTGCTGGAAAGTTGTCTCATTTCTTCGCTTGGGATGTGCCGATTTTTGTGGGCCCCAACATGGAGGCCGGGTTACCCTTTGGGCTGCTGCATAAAGTGATTTTGCCCTACCTTCTTTATCTGGTGTTGGGAGCACATGTGATAGGCGCGCTCAAGCATCGCTACCTGGATAAGCACGAGGACGCGCTGTCTCGTATGGTGTCGTGAGTGCGCGGTCAGACCAAAAGGAGGGGACGAGGCGGCGTCCGCCATTCAGATACGGCTTCGCGTTAGACTGACAGCACCCAGCGATGATCTCGGCACCAACCGCGCGGCTTGAATATGGAGCTTTCGGCCTCGCTCCAGACGGCTCAGGACTATCAACGTCAGTCGATTTGGACGTCTACATGCATTGACATTCGACCAAAGTCTTATATTCCTACATCTTCATATCTGCAAAGCTATGCAGATACGGAGGGGATATGCCGAGTCGATTGATTGTTTCAAAAGAGCTTGCTGAGCTGCTCAAATTAATTGCGCATCCTGATCGGTTACGCCTGATTGAGGAGCTTCGTGCCGGCGAAAAGGACGTGAGCAATATTGCTCATGCGCTTGATCTGCCTGCGACGCGCGTGTCCCAGCACCTTGCATCGCTAAAGGCCCACCGCCTCGTTCAGGAGCGCCGCGAGGGCCGCAACCATTTCTACCGCCTCACTCGCCCCGCCATCGCGGGATGGATCGTTGAGGCGCTTGAGTTTCTCGAAGTTCGCAGTCCGCTCGATGACGGCGCGCATATCGACCGCGTGCGTGCGCTGTGGAGCGCAGACTAGTTCAAATTTAACAGTTGAAAGGATCGTAAAATGGTAAAAGCTGCAAGCGACGCGATGAAGCTTAAAGAGGACTTGAGCCCGCAAAAACAGGAAACGTTCGAACAGTTCAGCACCGGGGAGGCCCCCGAGGCTCTGAGCGGTCCTGGATCACATAGCCGCATCGAAACAGGCCGCATTACCAAGGTCGAACTCGCTGCGGCTCGCGAAGCGTGGGGCGATGGTCTGGTTGCCATTTCGAAAGCCTACGACGCCGATGGTATCGAGGCTGCCCGCGCAATCGCCAATGACGTGCTCGACGCAGCTTATGGCTACAATATGGGCGATGTGCTGTTCAAGCCGACGCTCGCGAGCGGGGAAAAGACCTTCCGTCCAACCAAAGAAGGCGCGCTTGCCTATTTTGTCGGGCACGATGAAAACTATCCGCTCGACAGTGGCTTTGGTCTCAAGGGCTGGCGCGAAGTGACCTCGGAAACCTCAGCCACCTTCATCGCTGGCGATGTGGCCATGTGGATGGGCTGGGTGATCTGCACCGACAAAAACGGCGGCGTGACTAAAGTAGACAAGAGCTGGGGCTATCAAAAGGACGCGGAAGGCACGCTGCGCATTGTCCAGCATCACTCGTCCTTGCCCTATCAACCCTAACCAATCTGACGGTCCCCTGGATGAGGGCCAAGTCGCCTCCCGCCCATTAGTGCCTGGCCCTTAAATTCATCAGCCGAACCTCCCCCGGAGCCCCGATATGAATCAAGTATCTGCGATAGACGCACCTTCGCAAAACAGCCGCACTAAAGATGTCATGGCATCGGTTGTGGTGTTCCTTGTTGCTTTGCCTTTGTGCATGGGCATTGCGATCGCATCAGGCGCGCCGCCGGCGCTGGGCTTGATCACCGGAATTGTGGGCGGCTTGGTGGTCGGGACCATAGCGGGCTCCCCCTTGCAGGTCAGTGGCCCAGCTGCAGGCATGGCGGTGCTGGTGTTCCAACTGGTCAGTGAGCACGGCCTCATTATGCTGGGCGTTGTGGGCTTGATCGCAGGTGCCACGCAACTGCTCGCAGGCGTGCTCAAATTCGGGCAATGGTTCCGCGCGATTTCGCCTTCGGTCATTCACGGGATGCTGGCCGGGATTGGCGTCCTGATCTTCGCCTCGCAATTCCACGTGATGTTGGACGATACTCCGCTTGCGAGCGGGCTTCTCAACCTCGCGGCTATTCCCGATGCGGTTTTCAAGGTGTTCCCAATGGACGGTTCGGTGCACCATCTCGCCGCAATGGCCGGGGTCGTGACGATCATCAGCATCGTCGCGTGGAACAAGTTCAAGCCCAAGGCGCTGGCGCTTTTGCCCGGGCCGCTGGTCGGCGTCATCGCAGGAACCGTGTTCGCGCTCGCCTTTTCGCTTCCGATTACACTGGTGGAGCTGCCTTCGGACCTTACCGCCGCGCTCAACATCCCGACCAGCGAAGCGCTGGGTGGCTTTCTTGATCCGTCCATTATCGGCCTTGGTCTGGTCTTCGCCTTTGTGGCCAGCGCCGAAACGCTGCTGTGTGCTACCGCGGTCGATAAGATGCACACTGGCGCGCGGACCAACTATGACAAGGAACTGCGTGCGCAAGGCATCGGCAACATGATCTGCGGCGCTGTGGGCGCGCTGCCGATGACCGGGGTGATCGTGCGTTCTTCCGCCAATGTCGAAGCGGGCGCAGTCACGCGCACATCGGCAATCCTGCACGGCGTGTGGTTGCTGCTGGCTGTCGCCGCGTTTCCGTTCATCCTGAACGCCATCCCAACCTCGGTTCTGGCAGGTATTCTGGTCTATACCGGCTACAAGCTCGTCAACATCACGCAAATTCGCAAGATTGCCGAGTTCGGCAAGCAGGAGCTGGCGATCTACTTCGCAACGCTCATCGGTGTGGTCGCGATCGACCTTCTGACAGGCGTCATCATCGGCTTTGTGCTGGCGACGCTAAAGCTGGTCTACACCTTCTCGCATCTCACCATCGACACTACGCATGATAAGGAGACGGGCCGCGTCGATTTCTGGATGACGGGCTCTGCGACCTTCTTCTCCATCCCGCAGCTCAGCAACGCGCTGGAGGCCACACCTCGCGGCGCTGAGGTGCACGTTCACGTAGAACATCTCGATTATATCGATCACGCCTGCCTTGAGATGCTGTCTTCCTGGGAAAGCCAGCATCGCAGCACAGGAGGCAGCATGATCGTTGAGTGGAGTGATCTCGTCGAGCGCTATTCGCGGCGTTCAAGTAACGCAGCCAACGCTAAGATTGAAAGCCTGAGCTCTCGGTCCGCAGCCTGAGTGATCGCACTATCGCTCAGATAACGGTCGCGGCGGCTTCCTGCTGCCACAGTTCTTTGGCGTGTTCGATATCTTGCGCGCTGGCTCGGCCAAGGCGGTGGGCGATGAAGTCAATCCCTTCGATCAACCAATGCGCCAGTTCCGGTTGCGCCAACCTGTAAACGCGGGCTTGCCCGTGGCTCTCGGTTTCGACCAGCGAGATTGCTCTCAAGACTGAAAGATGCTGCGAGGCGCGGGTGGACGGGATATCAAGCGCTTGCGCCAATTCGTTTACGTTTTGGGGGCCAGACTGCAGTTTGAAAATGATGCGAATGCGATCGGGATGCGAGATTTGCCGCAACACATTTGCCAGTTCGTCGGCAACAATCTTTCGGCTTGGCACTCAGAATATTCCTTTATCGGCCGTTCGATCGCGGTTTCGATCAATTGACGAGGCTGAGACGAACGGGACGCTCAGCCTTGCGCGCTTCGCCGTCTTCGCAAGCAAGACCCCTCCAGGATGGCAAAGGCCGCGTCTGCGATGAGAGAGCACGGATCGCTTGTTCTATAAACGCCGCTTCGTCGATTTGGTTCACATAAGGCTGAGACGAGCCGCGCCCTGTAGTAACGATACCGAGCTCGCGCATGGCTGCCCAGCTTTCATAGAAACGCCGCGCGGCATAGTGGTGCCCTGTATTTCTGGCGGTGAGGGCAAGAGCCTGGCTGAGGACAGTCGCATCAAGAGTGTCGAACTTGCTCGCGCCAGTTAAGCTCTCGCGGGTCACGAGGCGTAAGGTGCGACTTTGACCGAACCACAGCATCGGCCACGGGCCGCTAACGCCGGCGTTCTGCGCCAGCATTCCAAATACAATTCCGCGAAGATCGGGCATCGCAATTATAGCGTCCCAATCGAAGGCGCCGCTTTGAATGTCCATGACCGCCTCTTCGATCGAAATGAACTCAACTTCGAGCGACAATGCGTTGAGCGACATGTCAAACCCAAGCAGGCGCGTTGCAAGGGTAGCGCGCGCTGCCTCCCGGACGACAACAGCCAGGTTCTTTCGCCCTTCTGACGCGGCTGCGCGCATCATGTCTGCAAGCACGCTCAATCGCGGCAGCGCACCGATATTGGCATCGTCTGAAATGCAGACCTCGAGCGCAGGCGACATGAGCGCAATGTCGACCAATCCGTCATTTGCCGAGCAAGCGGGACCAAAATCGAACAGATAACTCGCCACCCACTTGGCCCCTGCCGCGGCTTCACGGGGTTGGCTGCTTTGGAAGAGGGTCGGTGACATCACACGCCATGGGGCAAAGACCGGTGCTTGCACTTCGCTGTCAGCCCCAACCGCGCGGCGCGCTCTTTGCAAGAGTGTCGCCGGGGAGGAGGTGTTCGCCACCCAGCTCGCATCGATCTCAAGCTCTTGCGTGAGCTGTTCGATGGCCTCACGCCATGCGCGGGGTACTCCTTCGTCCGGACGGGCAAAGGTTAGTCCACTGCGAACGAGGGAGAGGAGAGCCTTTCCGTCAGTCTTGGGGTGGAACGCATGCGATCGTGTTTGACTGGCCGATTGATCGACGCCTTCCGGCTCGCTAACGGATAGGCTGTCTTGCTCAGAACAGGGCTGAAATTGGTCCATAGGGCGGGGGTCCTAATCGACGTCAAGAATTCGACTTTGCGTCAAATATGAGGGATCTGCGTCGCTTTCCACGGATGGCTAGCAAGCCGAGACGTATATGAAAAATTCAAATTTTCGGCGCATTCGTTCTGTTTTATCGAATTATGGGAAATGTCGTGCGGGATGATCCGAAAGGGTTTCGCCAGTCCGTGAGCAGGCTATGAGCAAGCCGCCCGCAGTCGACGGACTGCGGACATTACACTCGCAAATGCGTGCGGTCGGGAAAGCGATCCTCCGGCTGGGCCTAAGCGATCACCTGGATCAAATGCGCTTTGTCCTTGGCAGAAGAGATCTCAAACGAGGTTCCCGTGAAGCGCTCGATCAGGTCAATTGCCGTGCGGGTATGCTGGCTGATTTTGACGCTGGTAAACGCGCCATGCCTTGCCAGAGCCATCGGCACGAGCAGCTGATCCTGCAGATAGGGTCCCGCAAAAGCGCCGCTCGCAATGTATCCTGCCATGCGTTTGGCGGTGGTCTTGCCGATCCGCTCAGCGGGCACGCCGAGCTTTCCAAAGCCGGACATAACCGCGCTTACGTGTTCAAACTCGCTGGTGATCAGCACCGCATTGCCCGGACCCTCTTCTGCCGAAATCTGGCGAGCTGCAAAGGCTTCATCCGGCCAGTCAGTGAGGACGCTACGCATGGCTTTGAGCTCGCGCTCGGCAATGTCAAATGGGATCCCTGTGATCAAAGCCTCGGCCAAGTTTGCAACCGGCTTGCCGCGATCGATCAGCTCGACGGGGCGCAAGGGTGCAGGCTCAACCTCAACCACGATCCGGCCTCCACCGCGAGGGTAGAAACCGTGCCGCTCAAGCGTGGCTGTCACCTGAGGGCCCATCTTGGCGATGATCGGCAACAGGGTTTTTGCAATGAACTCGAAGGGCGGCGCAGCCATGGCATGCGTTCCCCCTTCGATGACCACTCGGCTTGGCCCATCGGCCAGCATGAGCGGCACAAGGATCGCCTGAAGGACGAGCCCCGTTGCCCCCGCAGTGCCGACAGCAAAGTGGTACTCGCCCGGCGTTACAGACCCGGGGCGAAAGGTGATTTCGCGCGAACCCACCGAAAGGCCACTCACCTCAGCACCGCCAATCGCCGCCGCCGCCTCGATGGAGGTGACGTGCTGGCGCATCATGCCCGGCCTATCGCGTCCACCGCGAATATTCGTGATGGTGAAGGGCTCGCCGGTGATCAGCGAGAGGGCCGCTGAATAGCGCAGCACCTGCCCTCCGCCTTCACCTTCTGAACCGTCTATAGTGATCATGTTGTGTCTACCAATCTAAGGAAGAGGTCTTCCGCTTCCTGCTTGAATGTCTCTGGATCAAGCCGCTCTGGCGCGTCATCGGCGCGTTCCAATTCGGCATGAACCAATTGTTCGAGTTCGGGCATTCGCACGGCATTGCCCTTCTCATTGGTCTTGGCCTTGAGAGCAATCAGCTCGTCGACCTGTTCGACCAAAGAGGGTTCAAGGTCGCACGCCCGCATAAGCGCGAGCATTTCCATCGGTGGCCTCACGGCCGGATTGGTGCGCAAGGCACGGATCGAAAGCGCGGGTCGAAGTGCATAGAAATAGCGCTTTACGGGGATCTCATCGTCACTCTCAAACCAGCGGGCGACAGAGCCCCTACCAAGACTGGCATAATGACGCGCAAACCCGCGTGGGTTGAAATGGTGATCCACTAAGGCCTTCATTTCGGCCACGACTGGATCATCAGCGATGTATCGGATCGGGCTTTCCAACCACTCGGACACAACCGCATTGTGCTTGAGCATCAGGCCGAGCGCCTTGCGTATATCCCAGCCGTTAAGGTCGATCTCGTCGACTATCGGTCGTTCGATCACATCGCGCGCCTGGCTTAGCGCCAGATAATCGCGTCTTGGCCGGACGTAGAGAAAGCGGACATCATAATCGCTGTCAGGAGACGGGAAGCCCCATGCCCGCGAGCCCGACTCCACTGCCATCAAATAGCGCACGCCTTCTTCGCTTTCGAGGGCGCCAAGGCGGCTTTCGATCTCGGCCCGTACATGGGGGTCGATAGGTGTTGTTTGGGTCATCATCTGTCTTCTTCAAAGGAGAGGCGAGGCAGGTGGTGCCCATGAAAGGGAAATCACCCCTTCACGCACACCACCTGCTTCAGTGTATGGACGATTTCAACAAGATCTGACTGCGCAGCCATGACCTTCTCGATCGGCTTGTAGGCCTTAGGCGTTTCATCGATCACGCCCTCGTCCTTCCGGCATTCAACCCCGGCCGTATCCGCGATGTGCTCATCGAGCGACACCAGCTTCTTCGCCTGGGTCCGGCTCATCACCCGGCCTGCGCCATGCGAGCAGCTTTCAAAGCTCTCCGCATTGCCGAGGCCGCGCACAATGAAGCTTTTTGCACCCATCGAGCCGGGAATGATACCGAGCGTGCCTTTCGCTGCCCGCACTGCGCCCTTGCGGGTCACCAGCACGTTTTCGCCAAAGTGGTTCTCGCGCGTCACATAGTTGTGATGGCAGTTCACCGCTTCGCATTCGGCCTCGAACGGCTTGGCAATGACCGAGCGCACCGCATCGAGCGTATGCGTCATCATCACCCGCCGGTTGAGAAACGCAAAGTCCTGCGCCCAACCGACCGCTTCGACATAGTCGTCAAAGTGCTCGGTCCCTTCTGGGAAATAGGCAAGGTCTTCGTCGGGCAGGTTGATGTGCCAGATCCGCATGTCCTTCTTGGCAAGCTCGATAAAAAACCGCCCAATCGCGTTGCCAACGCCCCGCGATCCGGAATGCAGCATCACCCACACGCGCTGCTCGGTGTCGAGGCAGACCTCCACAAAATGGTTGCCTGTCCCCAAAGTCCCGAGATGCATCACGTTGTTGGTGTTCGCGAGCCGCGGATACTTGGCGCACAACGCCTCGAACCGCGCCTTGAGAGTTGCCCAGACCTCAACCACCGACGCCGGGGGCTCACCCCATGCGCCTTTGTCACGGCGGCCCCGATTGTTCGACCGGCCATGCGGTACGGCAGCTTCGATCGCTGACCGGATGCCGGCAAGGTTGTCGGGCAGATCGCTCGCCATCAGCGAGGTCCGCGCGGCCATCATGCCGCAGCCAATGTCAACGCCAACGGCCGCGGGGATCACCGCGCCCTTGGTCGGGATGACCGAGCCAACGGTCGCGCCAATCCCAACGTGAACGTCGGGCATGGCGGCCACATGCTTGAAGATGAACGGCATCTTCGCAGCCTTGGCCATTTGCTCTTTGGCCTTTTCGTCAACGGGAACACCGCGCGTCCAGGACAGAATCGGAGCGCCGCCTTCCACATGGGTGTATTCATATTTCGTGTCACACATAGCGACCTCCTTAGTTCACATTCGGGTGCTGGCGACGAGGTTTTGGCGAGACATCCTGAGCGAGCCCAGGGGTGGTTTCGAACCACCTTCATCCAATGTAGTCCCACCGGCATTCGCCAGCTTTTAAGTTCCAGTGCCGGCGGCGAGTGTTGATGAGACAGCCCGGATGGCTCCGGGGGTGGATTCGAACCACCACGGCCTTGTCGGCCTTACCGATGTAGTCCCACCGGCATCCGCCAGCGTTGTTTGTTTGCGTTGCCTGGGGCACCCAAAAAAAGCGTCCACGGCGACGAGTTCGGTGCAAAAGACGTTTCCCGCTCTATCCACTGAGCTACAGGCCCATAATCGGTGGGCCTGGCGGGATTCGAACCCGCGACCTGGCGATTCGTAGTCGATGTAGTCCTTCGCGGCATTCGCCGTGGATTTGAAAAAAACCGGGGCGACCAGTTGAGATGAGACGGCGGCCCTTAAGCTACGTTCCAATCGGCGGGGTTCGAACCCGCATCTCTCAGCACTTTCGCGCCGAGCGCTTTACTCGTCGGGCCTCAGAGTGGAGATGTAGTCCCATCAGCATTCGCCCCGGTTTTTTCCAAATTGTATATTCCGATTATTAAGGTCACGGCGACGAGGATTGGACAAGACATAGCCCACAAGGGGCGCTGCTCTACCAGACTTAGCTACCGCCGATTTCTCAGCGAGCGGGATTTGAACCCGCGACCAGCATCGTAACAGGATGTAGTCCTACACGGCATTCGCCGTGACCTTCTTCAATTCCTTCCTTACAATTCAACTTCATCAATGATCTGCGTCCAATCTTTCGCTTCACCATTGGCGAAGCGAGCCATTGCGCCGAAGACCGCATCGGTGAACCCGCCGACATTCAAGATGTCCTTGCGGGTCCCCTTTGAATCTGGCGCCTGCGTCGTGCCGTAAGGCTGGATGTCGATGCAGATCAGCTTGGCAGCCGGATTGCGGCGCTTCAGCGTCTCCCACTGGTCCATCACAGCGGTCGGCCCGTAATAGTTGTTGTCGATCCAGGACTGGTTGTCCGAGACGATTACAACGGTGTCGACCTGCGCACGCTCTGCGTTGAGCTTGGCCAGAGGCGCTGAGACCTTCGTCCCGCCACCCCAGATCGATGCCATCTTTTCCGCATTCACAGCGAGACGGTCATAGGGCTTGAGCTCCACATCCACGACGCGCTCTGCGAAAGGCAGGACGCGTGCCTGGTTGTTGGTTCGGAGCACTGCTGCGGCCACGAGAGCGGCGACATCGATGCAGCGCACGACCGAAGTTGCACCCTTGCGGTAGCCGGTAGCTGGCGACTGCATCGAACCCGACACGTCGGGGCAGACCACGACATTGCCTTTGAGCTTGGGCACTTTGGAAACCGAAGCCTCCAGCGCCTTTTCAAGCGCCGCCTGAACTTCCAGTGGAACGCCCTCTCCAACCTGAGCCAGAGCGGTCATCAACTGGTAGGGAGCAGGCTTCACCCGCGCCATCGCCTCAGGATCAGCCAGACGGCCTGCGACCGTCTCGCTCACACCTTTGACCCCGAACGCGCCGTGACGCGCCAGAGTGTTGAGGTTCATGCGCAGAGCCTGCCAGCCCATGCGCTTCGCAAGCTTTGCCCATTGCTTTTTGGTGAGCTGGAACGACGTAAGCCATTCAAACGGCACCTCGGGCAAGGGACGCGACTTATCGGCCTTCCACGCCTCGAAAGCAGCAAGGTCAGCAGGCAGAGCATCCACATCATAGGGCTTACCAATCAGCCAGCCATAGAATGCGCGGCGCTCAGGATCAGTCGGCTTGGGGTGAACCATCTTGACGATATCCGCCAGGCTCGGGTCGTTGCCGGTCGCGGCATGCATCAGCTGCTTGTACGACGCCCGCTCCAGCCATTCGCGCACAAGGCGCTTGGGACGCGAGCCGAGCGAGCTACGCCCAACCTGACCCGAACGCATGATCTGCACGAAGTTGCGCAGCATACGCCCGTTGTCGATCACGCGTTTGAAGACCGGAACAGCAAGGTCAGGATCAGCCAGGGTCAGGTAAGCCGCCAGCAAAGCCGGCATATCCTTCATCGCGCCTGACTGGCGAGCATAGAACGCACACTTGGCGACCCATACAGGATCGACCTTAGCCGCCGTCGCCAGCACATCAGCCAGCTGCGTATCCGCGTCCGAATAAAAGCTGTCAGAAAAAGTGCCGGTTGCAGCAAGCTGTGCAAGCTTGGCCTTGGGCTCATAAGCGTATGCGACAGCGCCTTCGTAGTTCGTCGCATTCGTGCGCGGTGCGAATTTCGCAAGCGCCGAGGAAAACAGGTTTTTGTTGGCCATAGTCCAACTCCAATTCGCATCTCTTGGCGGCTTTGGGCGGTCGGCCCATTCCGACCGCCCATTTCACCGCTGCTTGTGTTGCCGGGATTTCGACTTGCCCGACGCCAGATACAACGCAGAGCGCGTGCCAAAAGTGGTTTGAAGAGTCCGAATTTTGCTCAGTATACTGATTTTACGAGATTAATTAGGACTATGATAGTCTTCCTATGACCTACCGAAATTACGGAATACAATCCTGTTGTATCGTATCTTATCTATATTTATACAAAAAGTATGAAACCGCTCACCGTTATCGGCTTTCTCGGCTCGACCCTCGACGCCGCCAAATTCGGGCCTACGCGCTGGAACAAGTGGCGGCCCACCGTCAGCATCTGCATGCAGGAAGATCTGCGGGTGGATCGCTTTGTCCTGCTTCACGGCAACCAGCACCAGCGCCTGGCTGATTTCGTGCTGGACGACCTTCGCGATGTCTCGCCCGAAACCGAAGTCAGCCCGCAGATTATCAACTTCGATGATCCCTGGGACTTCGAGGAGGTCTACACAAAGCTGCTCGATTTCGCCCAAGACTTCCCCTTCGACCCCGACGCAAGCGATTACCTCATCCACATCACCACCGGCACGCACGTCGCGCAGATTTGCTTGTTCCTGCTGACCGAGGCCCGCTTTCTGCCGGGCAAGCTGCTCCAAACCCAGCCCAGGGGCGGTGCGCCGCAACCGATCGGTCGCTGGAACTCGATCGACCTCGACCTGTCGCGCTATGACAGCATCGCCACCCGCTTTGCCGAGACCAGTGCCGAGAGCGCGAGCTTCCTGAAAAGCGGGATCGAGACCCGAAACCCCAACTTCAACCGCATGATCGAAGAGATCGAGCAAGTCGCCATCCGCAGCCGCGCGCCGATCCTGCTGATGGGGCCCACGGGTGCAGGCAAAAGCCAGCTGGCGCGAAAGATCTATGACTTGAAAAAACTGCGCCACCAGGTCGAAGGACCGTTCGTCGAGGTGAACTGCGCAACCCTGAAGGGCGACAGCGCGATGTCAGCTCTGTTCGGGCACAAGAAAGGCGCGTTCACCGGTGCCATTAACGAGCGCGCAGGCCTGCTAAAAGGCGCGGACAAAGGCGTCCTGTTTCTCGACGAGATCGGCGAACTGGGCCTCGACGAACAGGCCATGATCCTGCGCGCGATCGAGGAGGGCCGCTTCCTGCCTGTGGGCGCTGACCAGGAAGTGCAAAGTGACTTCCAGCTGATCGCCGGGACCAACCGCAACCTGATGCACGAAGTGCGCGAGGGGGCTTTTCGCGAAGACCTGTTTGCCAGGCTCAACCTGTGGACATTTGAACTGCCGGGCCTCGCTGACCGGCGCGAGGACATTGCGCCCAACCTCGATTATGAACTCGAACGTTTCGCCGAGCGCGAAGGCGATCGCGTCACCTTTAACACCGAAGCGCGCGAGGCTTATCTCACCTTTGCCGAAAGCGCAGGTGCGGCGTGGCAGGGCAATTTTCGTGACCTTGCCGCCAGTGTCACGCGCATGGCAACCCTGTGCGGTAACGGCCGGATCGATCGCTCAGCAGTCGCGCTTGAAGTGGAGCGCTTAAAGGCGCTTTGGTCCGATGAGGTGAACGTATCTGCGAGCGGTGCCAGCGATGTCCTCTCGCCTGACCAATTGGCCAGCGTCGATCCCTTCGATCTCGTCCAACTCGATTATGTGATCAGCACTTGCCGCCAGCATCGCAGCCTTTCCGAAGCGGGCCGAACGCTCTTCGCGCACTCTCGCAAGCTGCGCAAGTCGACCAACGATGCGGACCGCTTGCGAAAATATCTGGCGCGGTTTGATCTTGCTTGGGACCAGATATCAGACGGGTGATGATGTGAGGTTGTAACCCTGGCGCAAGCCATGAAACTATGGCTTGCGCTAGGGTGGAATACACTTGCGTTGAGGCAAGCGAGTCTCAGTTTTGACCCAATCTAGAAACCAAATGAAATGCCGAGGCTCACGCCCTCATTGCTGTACCCGTCTGCTCCAAAGCCGTCATAAAACCCCGACAGCGTTGCGCGAAAACTGCCTTTACCGATGAGACCAAGACCGCCCTCAAGCCGGGCGCGAATGCCTCCAAGCTGGTCCGCAAATGCCCCGGCTAAAAGGTACTGTCAGTCTAATGCGAACTTGTCTCCACCTGGTAAGGCGCGCCCTCTCGCTTCGCCGATCAGGCCATGAGGTTTTGCCACTCGGCCAAAGCTCCCTCGATAAGCTCGGCCACATCGGTCCCCTATCCTTGGGATTGAGAGTGCGCTGTTTGAGCGCGTAGTCTTCAGAGGGCTTGCAGATTGTTTTTGAGGGAAACACATGGTCACAAAAATCAATTTCGCCTCCGGTGTGCTGGGCGCATTTCTTATGATGCTAGGCGTTCCAACTTATGCGCAGGATGGAATGCGCTCGGTCTCTGGTCCGGTGCGTGGGGAGTGCATTTTCTCGACCCAAGTTATGCCCAAGAACGACTTTTCACACTACGCATACAAAAAGGTGAAAACGGTCTTTGCACCTGATGAGCCCATCGCTGTGCGGTGCTTTTATGAGAATGGAGAGCAACGCAGCTATCGCTCGCTGGGCAGCGTTGCCAACAGTCTGCGTGACACCGGCAAGTATTACGCGGAGCTCGAATGGACCAACGAGAATTCGCGCAGCAGTTTCAGTGATTTTCGCATCAAGGCGGTGAACCACAACTACAATGCATCCTGGGATCAGCAGCGTTATGATCTCACCTCCGATTACGCTGAATGCGATTTCAAACTGCGCGGCCGGGACAAGAGCAAGTATCGGGCAAAGACGGATGGCTGCATGGATTTTGCAGGCTTCATTCGGTCGCGCAACATCTCCGATCCGGGCCAGCAGGAGTTTTGCGTTCGCATCTTCATGAAGTTTGCAAACTCCAAGCAGTGGCGCACGGTTGGTAATGAAGAGCGGCTAGAGCCGGTTTATGTTGAGAAAACCATGTCGCGTGGTTGCTTTAAGGTCGATCTGGGTGGGGCTCGGCTCTCGCTAGATGGCTCATCTGGCGCGCCGACCAGCTCTGTACCGCCTGCCGATGGGACAGTGCTCGCAAACCTTGATAAGGCCTGCAAGAACATGCCCTATGGCGATGGCGGCGTTTGCCAGTGCATGCGCAAGGAGGCTGAAGCGAAAGGGTTGGCCTACATGTCACCGGGTGCTGCGAATCTATGGATTACCTCATCATTTAACCCCGGCGCTTTCACGCAAGGCGAACGCCGCGCTGCCTACGATGAGGCCAGCGCCGATGACAGAGCCGCTGCCGCGGATAGCTCAATGGCTGAGATTGGCGGGCATTTTCTTGCAACTTGCGTTAACGCTCAAACGATGCGCAGACCGTTTTAGGATCTGGCACCTAGAGCTCTTCGGGTGCCGCGCCCCATGTTGCAGTCACGATCGAGCGAGAAAGGACAAGCCTAGTGCAATCGAGGGTGTTGCTGGTTGAAGATGAGCCCAATGCCTTTGCACGATGCGAGGAGATCATCAACGCGCATCCTCGCCTGCGCCTGCAAGCGTCGGCGCGCAGCCACACCGGCGCGTGTGCCCTCCTTGAACAGCGCCGCGATGAGTTCGATCTGCTTCTGACCGACTTGAAGCTTGGCGATGGAGATGGATCGGATCTGATCCGCCGCTGGCGACTTGCTGGCGGCGCGATGGCGATGGTGATCACCGTCTTCGGCGATGTCGAAAGTGTGATGCGAGCGGTCGAGGCGGGGGCTGATGGCTATGTCCTCAAAAGTGGCTCCGACTTCGAGATGATGACCGCCATCTCAACTGTTCTTGATGGAGGCGCGCCCATTAGCGCAGCGGTAGCTGGGTATCTGCTCAAAAAGTTGCGCAAGGCGCCCGAAATCACTCAGGCTGAGCGGGTCGAGTTGAGTGAGCGAGAGAGAGAAATCCTCTCAGACCTTGCACGCGGTTGGTCATACAAAGAAGTCGCCCGCCAACGCGATATATCGCCGCATACGGTCGCCGATCACGTCAAAGCCATTTATCGCAAACTGGCTGTAAACTCTCGAGGTGAGGCGGTGTATCGAGCGGTGCAGGATGGAATCATTTCCTTGAACGAGGATACGAGATAAAGTCGGACGGGTCACACTACTGATCAAGCAGGGAAAGCGGCCTGACCGGGATCTGAAATTCGACGGCAAAGCCCGGATCGCCATTTTGGAACGCGATCACACCGCCAAGGTCTCGAACCCGGTTGCGCATGTTGCGAAGGCCTTGGCCAAAGTCTTCCTCGCGCAGGTCTGCATCGCGCCCACAGCCATTATCACGCAGCTTGATCTGCAATTGGTCAGGCGCTTTGAAACGGATAGAAATCATCATCTGGGTTGCGCCAGAATGCCGGATCGTGTTGGCAACCGCCTCTTGAACAATCCGGTATGTGGAGAGCGTTTCGCGCGATCCCAGACCAAGATCGGTCTCTGGAATATCGATCCGCCACACAAGCTCAATACCGGCGGCCATGAGATCGGGTTCAAGCCGCCCTCTCAAAGCTCCGAATGCAAGGCTAAGATCGCCGTCTGCTGTGTCCATCGAGTCCACGATCAGACGCAAGTCCTGCATCCCATCTTTCAGCTTGTCGTGAAGGTTCTTGGGATCAAGATTTTTGTCTTCTGCCTGCAGCATCAACGCCAGCAAGCGGCCACCAAAGCCATCGTGAATGTCCTGCATGATCCGCTGCCGCTCGCGTAAAAGAGTGGCTTCACGCGCGTCGCGTTCGCGTTCTTGATAGATCGTATCCAGCGCAGCCTCTCGCTCTGCCAGAGTTTTGGTCAGCCTCGCATTGGCGCCTTCAAGCTGGCCTTGGATCAGCCGGTTCTGCCTTCCCACAAAGATCACAATCGCAAAAGCTGCAAGGATTGCCATACTGGGAGCATAGGGAATGGTCAGGCCTTCATTGCCAAACAGGTCTCGCGCTGCAAACGGAAATGAACTGCCAACCACGTCGAGCAGCGCGCCGCTGCCTGCGGTTATGAACAAAAAGCTCTCAAACCACGGCGCACCAACCCCTCGATACACGCCCATCACAAAGAGCGAGAACATAAGCAAGATCGAGGCGAGCCCCGCGCCATAAGCGACCGGGATAAGCCAAGCGGCGCGAGGAAATCCTTGCGCGGCAAACACACCAAGGCACAGAACCAAGAAACACAGCAAGGGCGCGACCAACCAGCGCTCCACAAACGGGCTCTTGATAGTCCAATGGTTTACGAAGACAGCTGACGCGATGAATAAGGCAAATGTGGTCGCAAAAAACCACAGGCCAAGGCCGTATGTGGACCATTCGGATAGCGGGCCGACATAATAGACGTTTCTGAGCGCCCACGCTGCCATCATGATTGCGAATGAAAGGTAGAGGTAGCGATTGCGTCCCAGGGCTGCTGCGGCCAAAGCCAACAAGGAAGCAATCGCGGCGACGCCAGTTGCAACCATGGCAAGATCAATGGCGAAGAAGCGCCTTAACCGATAACTGGTTTGGACCGCTTCTTCTGGCCCCACATAGACCGCTCGCAACCCCGCTCTATCGTTCCAGCCGTCCAAATCGAGGAAAACTCTGGGATCCTCGCATGTACCATCCGATAGCTGAAACAAATGCGGGGCATAATATTTGAACCGCTCAGCGCGCCAATCACCGGGGCCACCTTGCAACTTTTGCCCGCATTGGCGCGCAATCAGATTGCGGCGTGCCGATGCGACAAGGATCGCGCCCGGCTCGTCATTCAGAGCGCTTTGTAAAACTGGCTCGGGGATCGAAAACGCGATCGTAACCTCGCGCCCGATTTTCTGTTCGGTGTCGTATTCAACCGGATTATACGTCAGGCGGTTTGTCGGGTTTGGACGAATTTCCTCAAACTCAGGAATGAAAAAGGCAGGATCGGGCCGCATTGCAACCTCTGTTAGCCAGGCAAGAAGGCATAAAGCGGCTATGCTGAAAAGCGGCAGCAAACCGGCTGAGAGCCAGCGCCCGCGCTGCGCTGAGCGAGCCTGATTGAGGGGTCTTGGAGCGCTCAAAAGAACCTGACGTTTCAACCGAATCTAAGACTTGGAACCTTGCTCTACTGCGATCGAAAGTTGAAGTGCGCCAAGGGCAACCCCAAGGAGACTTGCTGACGCGTGACTACAACAGGAATTCGACGGCCAAAAACTCGCCTACCGCCGCTAAACCAAGAGCGACGTACCATATTGCTTTTTCCTTGGTATTTGATGACTCGTTCTTCATCGCACGTCGCTCCTTACGTCGTTTTTACCGTCGAAGTGCGTGATTACAGCGCCCCCAGCAAGGCCGCCAATCCCATAGACACGGGTCCCCCTGGTTTGGATATCCAAGGATAGCAGGTCTTGTGCGATACCGGCGCAATCGAGTGCTCTTTGATCCTTGGATCGTTATCTGACAGGCACAGCATGCGTCACAACAAACCGCTCATTGTACCAGAGCAATGTGATCATGACGCATGATACACTTGATTACTCGGCCGCGTATTGCAGCGGGTAAGCGATTATCTTAGCACTGTGCTTTAAGAAACGAATGGGGCGGCGATCCCGGCGAGCACCCCGGTATGGTCAGCGCGCCCGATCGCAAAATGGGGGGATGTCATGTTCAAGAAACTAGCGCTTGGTTTGTTGGTGGTGCTCGTCGCGCTCGGCGTGATGGGCTGGCTTAATCGGGGTGATATCATCGCTGAGCTTGCCCTCAATAAAGCGCGCCAGAACCGGATTGAAGCAGGCCCGAACCAGCCTGTCGTCTGGGATCAGGGGCCAGGCGAGGCCAGCGCGCCGGTTACCGAGCGAGCGCCCAATATCGTCTTCATCCTGCTCGATGACCTTGGCTATAACGATATCTCGACCTTTGGCGGCGGGATCGGCATTCCTACCCCCAATATCGACCGGTTGGCGGCTGGGGGCGCGATCTTCTCGCAAGCCTATTCGGGCACCGGTACCTGCGCTCCCTCGCGCGCGATGCTGATGACCGGGCGCTATCCCACGCGCACCGGCTTTGAATACACGCCAACCCCCGATGGCATGACCGGCGTCGTCGCAGCCATCGCGAATGCGAGCGAGAGGCCATTCCTGCCTTACACTGAGACCAACCCTGACAAGTCAGAGGACGATCTGCCTTATCCCGATCAGGGCTTGCCGGGCTCAGAGGTCACGATCGCTGAACTCCTCAAACAGCAGGACTATCATACCGTCCACATCGGCAAATGGCATCTGGGCCGCCGTCCGGACTTCATGCCCAACGCGCAAGGGTTTGATGAAAGCCTGCTGATGCAAAGCGCGCTCTATCTGCCCGAAGATGATCCCAACGTCGTGAACGCCAAGCTCGACTTTGACCCGATTGACAGGTTCCTTTGGGCTGCGCTCTCTTACGCTGCGTCCTTCAATGGGGGCGAGCCGTTCAAGCCGGGCGGATATCTGACAGATTGGTGGACCGATGAGGGCCTCAAGGTGATCGAGGCCAACAAGAATCGTCCGTTTTTCCTCTATCTGGCGCACTGGGCGCCGCACACGCCGCTTCAGGCGACGAGGGAGGATTATGAAGCCGTGGGCGACATCACGCCGCATCGCCACCGGGTCTATGCGGCCATGATCCACGCGGTGGATCGCAGTGTTGGCCGCGTGCTCGACAAGCTGGAGGAAGAGGGCCTAGCGGACAACACCATCGTTGTCCTCAGCAGCGACAATGGCGGCGCGGGCTATGTTGGCATTCCGCAGGTCAACGAGCCGTTCAGAGGGTGGAAGATCACTCTGTTTGAAGGGGGCATTCGCGTGCCGATGTTTGTGAAGTGGCCTGCAAAAATTGCGCCTGGCACTGTGGTCGACGCGCCGGTTGCGCATATCGATCTATTGCCCACTCTTGCTGCCGCTGCCGGAGCGCCGCTCCCCACAGACCGGGTGATTGATGGGCGCAACATTTTGCCCGCTGCGTTGGGGGAGGGCGAGATTGAGCGGCCCGATGACGCGATCTATTGGCAGACCGGCGAATACCAGGTGGTGCGCGCGGGCGATTGGAAGCTTCAGCGCGATGGCCGCCAGGATAAGATGTGGCTGTTCGATTTGGCCACCGATCCCACCGAGCAGAACAATCTGGCAAACCTGGAGCCTGAGAAGGTGGCTGAGCTTGCAGCCCTGCTTGATGCGCATCAGGCGGATGCTGTTGGTCCGCTTTACCCGCATGGCCTCGTCAGTCCGATCCAGATCGACAAGACGGTCAACGTCGAGGCTGAAGAGGGCGATGAATACGTTTTGTGGTTTAACTGAGGCCTTTCCCCCAGGCAGAGCAGGGAAGGGCTGAGCGGACCAGGGCTGAATGCCGCGATCATCCTACTCACCCAAAGCCCCTCTTCGAACGCTGCGGTCCCCATTTTCCTACACCGCGCAAAGGCGCGCGCCGGGCAGCCCGAAGCCCAATCGCTGAGCAGCCGCCAGATGGTGGAGGCGCTGAACGCGATTGAGGGCCTTTCGGGCGAGGACTTCGTAGGCAGCGTTGTGTGCGCGCTTCTGACCGATGTGCGCAAGATGAGGTGAGGGTTTTGCGCCTCGCACGAATCGCCCTCTTCAGCGCCATGGGGAGCGTCTCAAGGCGATGGCGGGCCAATCGCCAGCGCCGCCCCGAGCGTGTTTTTCGCGCTGCGTGTAGGAGACACAGGTTACAGTGTCTAAGAACGAAAACCCACCGGTGGACAAAAGCCCTCCCACCGCGCCAAAAGCGCGTTCCCACTTGGTCGAGAGAAGCCCGTCGGCGGGAGCAAGGTCAGAGACAATCACAAACGGCACGGGCGAAGGGGTAGCGGATTGGCAGCGTGTAGGAAAACGGGTGCCGCAGCTTCTCGGTACAGCCTTTTGGCTGTTCTAAATACGATCAGATCAGAACAGCGCTTCAGCGTTGCAACGGCCCTTCCACGACACCACCGGTTGCAACCCATTGCAACGCCAACCTACTGAGATCACGCCATAACCGCATCAGCCATGCCTCGTTGCAACCCGTTGCAACGCATCCGAACACCGATTTTGCGCGCACAACCCTCTGGATTTACTCAGCTATCTCGTTTCAACTCCAAACGGTCCCACCGTGTAGGGTGTATTTGCCATGCAGGGACTGAATACTACGCATTGAGGCCCCAAGCAATCAGCGTATCAACTTGATTCGGTGCGCTATTTTTGGAGAACCTGGGCCGGACGGCCGTGAGTGTGTCTCATAATAGCCGGAAATCATCTTCGAAAAACGGCACTTTTCCGTCGCTGGGACGTGCTCAGCATGCAGATTGGCCAATTTCGCAAGCGCTCGCAGGGGCTCAATCGCGCAAAGAAACCGCACATTACGCGGGGCATTTTATGCTCACAAAAGGGGCGACTTAAGAATCAAAAAGAGACCCCGGCGCGCTGCGTCGGAGCCTCGATTGTCCATGGCTTTCGAGTGAGCTTATTCGCTCGAATTGCCGCTCGCGCGCGTCAAGAAATCGATCTTGTTGGCGAGGATTTCGGTGCCGTATCGAGTAACGCCATCAGGATCGTCCCACTGCGTGTAATGGATGCGTCCCTGGACCGAAACGAGCTGACCTTTTGCGCAGTGTTTGGCAACGGTTTTTGACAAACCATTGAAGCAAGTCACGCGATGAAATTCACTTTCTTTGGCTGTGAATCCTTCCTCGGTTTTGAACGTTTTTCCGTCGCTGTTTCGGGCAGGTCGATCTGTGACGACCGTGATGTTTGTGATCCCGACTCCATTGCTGGTTTCGCGGGTTTCTGGATCGCGTGCGAGGCGGCCTGTGAGGATGGCGATGTTGGTCATTTCGATGTCCTTTTGCTCTCAAACCGAAGACCATCTCCGGCTTGCGAACAACGAGTAGAAGCATGTCAATTGAGGATCGCACCGAAGGCCGGAACGGACAAGGGAAACGCCGCTCGCAAGGGTGGTGCGGGCAGGCAGCAAAGCTGCCAACACGGCCCGCCGCGAGCGCGCGTTGCTGGCCTCAATTGAACAGCTTCAGGAATGTTAGCGAAGGAAAGCCGGGGTGAGTTTTCGGTGGATTCAAATGCCGAGATCGTGGTTGTTCGTTCATCGCAATTCCTTTGACTCTGCCGACGCTCCAGGGCACCTTTTCGCCCCTTCGAGTATCCTTCTATGGCCGGCGTTGCCATATTGCAGATGCCCAGTTAGGCAGCGTTCCGCTGACGACCTAATTGCTGACACTTTGCAAAGACCATTCGCCAGGCTGAGCATCGCATCGGTTCACTAGTTAGTCATAAAATTTATCCAAGCACCCACAATGACAGGCCTCTTCGAGTTCTGCAATCTCGTCCTCAGTGTTCATCACAAAGGGGCCTTGCTGCAGGAAGGTTTCGGCATTTGGTTCACCCGTCACTAAAACGGCATGGCTATCGACATTAGCCCGAACGATTCGCTTCGATGCCCCACCCGACGCTTTGATTGCTAAAGTTTCGGCCGCGGGTACAGTGACACCCTCACTTCCAGCACCTATCCTGCTACGTCCATGGACTACGTAGATCCATTGTGAGTGGCCGGGGGGGGGGGGGGGGAGCGTGGTGCTCGAAGTGACCGCCCGCATCGATCTTCGCATCAAGAATCGTCATTTGCGAAGCTGGGGAGCTGGCACGGCGAACCCACTAGCTTTTGTCCAAGACAATACGAACCCTTGCTCCATTGCTTTCGATCATTGGCATGTCGCAAATTCTGACATGCAGTGCACCGTGCTTCTTCCGCGCAAGCACGTGCGCGGTGCGGCCATCAAGGACCGTCGAGAACAGGTAGCCGAGCATCCATACGGCATCTTTGGGCGCGCCAGACTTGGTGAGCTCTTCGATGAAAGCATCATGCGGCACATTGACAAAAGCGATTTCACGCCCAGTCGCAGCAGAGAGGTTCGCCGCAATATCGGCCATGGTCATCAAGCGTGGGCCGGTGACTTCGCAAATCTCGGCATTGTGGCCGTCTTCGCTGAGTGCCGCGACGGCGACATCGGCAATGTCGTCGACATCAACAAGTGGCTCGGGCGTGTTGCAGCTGGCAGGGTGATTGCTCCTTTGAGGCCCATATCGATAAAGGCGCCTTCAGAGAAATTCTGGTTGAACCAGCTGGCGCGAACAACTGACCATTCCAAGCCGCTTCTAGATGCCGATCAAAGACCTGAGCGATGGTCTCATCACCAAGTTTGTTGGGCATATCAAGGTTTGCATCGCTAACAAGCAATGCGTCGCGCCCGGAGTTGAAATGAACTGGGCATTTAAGGCGTGTCGCATAGACGGCGTGGTCACCGCGCGCAACATGCTTGAAGAAGACACCGAGCTACTGCAATGGCTGAGATGCAACCTCTAGGCACATCGCCACTACGGCGGACATGTTGGCCTCAATTGAAAGGAGCATACCAGCGCTCGCATTCCCCGCCTTGTCGAGATTGAAGAACCAGCCCCCATTGCCTTCTTAGAGGCTAAAGGCTTTAGCATTGCCGAGCACATGTCCGCAGCGGGTCGATCTTACAAACGAGGCGCGCAAGTTTGGTGTCGATTTCCACGCAAGACCAAAGGCACAATATTCATCGCTTTCCAACGTCGCGCCGATGCGCAGAGGCAAGGTGAGCCCATCGGGGTCGCGCTTCGCCAGAGTAGCGAAGAAATCACAAAACCGATCCGCCGCTACCATCAGTTTGGGGGCGATCGTCCCATCAGCCGGGATGCCCATGCCCTCCAGTAAGTCACGTGTCTAAACGCTGCCCGCGACATGGGAAAGAACCTTGTGAACATAAAGGGATGCGATCTCGTTTATTGCATGCCCTGCTGAACCAGGGGCAAAAAATCAGGGCGGGCGTCAGCACGAAGCCGAGCGGGAGGCCTCTGGCATCGCATTTTGCGTAGAGCTTGGTGGCGAAGCCACCGCGCGATCGGCCAAGGCCCTCGGTTTGCTCAGTCCCCTTTTTATGCCGACGCCACGATGATGTGCCCTGACCACTGTGCTGTCGATCATGTCGGCGGCGGTATCGCGCCCTGCCAGTTCGGACAGTGTCTCGAGCATGGCATCGGACACGCCAGTCGTGACCCACCTTCGATAGCGCCGGAAGACACCGCTCCACTTGCCATACTCATCCGGCAGATGTCGCTACTGCGCTCCTGTCCGCACTATCTACATTATGCCTTCAAAATAGGGACGATTATCTTGCGCCGGGCGGCATCCGCACCCTCGCTCAGGCGGCAGAAGCGGCCCGATCACTTCCCATTTTTCGTCTGTAACGCCGATCTGATCGCCCAAGACTATCTCAAAACGCGGGCTTTAAACCAGCGACCGAGTATACAGTCAAACTTTGTCCACATAACCTAGGGTCTCGGGGAACCTTTGACATTCATATGTCTAAGATTGGATCGGCGACAGATTCGCCAATATGACATGCCATCAAAGCGGCTACAATGCCTTCTCATTTATCGAATATTCGAGGCGCTGAGCGGTGAACATTGGCTCTCATTGCTATTGATTCCCCAAGAATATCTGGTATCTTCGTTATCGGTCAGCACGAAAGCATAATGCAGCAAGGGAAAAGTAAATGGATACCACAATTAATCCTAAGTCCGTTCTTGGTCGTCTTGCCATGGTAAAGGCGGCTTACTCCGATGGCAAACTCGATGATTACGGTGCCCTGACACAGTCGGGTCATAACGCCATGCACTCAACTTGTGTCACAGCGTGGGGTCCGGCGATGCGCCGTTGAGCGCACACGTAGGCTCTTACACAGGACAAACCCTTGCCGTGAAGCGCTTCAATCCGTTGGGGCGCTTCGTTGGTATGCGGGTGGAGTCGATCCAGCCCAAACACTGTTGGGGAATTGTGCCTTGAAACGCGCAGCGGTCGGTCTGGCCAAATCTGAACTCGCATATTCGCCCGCAAACTTTGGGCCTCTAGTTCTAGTTGTTCTTCAGGGGACTCCGTTCTGTAATCTGAATTGTTCCTATTGCTATCTTCCTGAGGATAGCCGTCGGCGCACCGATCAGATGGCACCGGAAGAGCTTCGCAAGATCGCCCGAAATATCTTTGCAAGCTCCTTCATTGAGAATGAGGTGCAATTTAGCTGGCACGCGGGCGAGCCGATGGTTTTAAAGCCTGACTATTACCGCGCTTGTGTCGAAGAAGTGGTCGCCGCCCGGGACGATGTCCTAGGCCCGGACGTCGAGGTTACGTTCGACATGCAAACCAACGCGACCCTGGTTACCGACGAATGGTGCGCCTTCATAAAGGAAATGGGCGACGCCTTTTCGCTTGGGGTAAGCTGTGATGGCCCGAAGGAATTGCACGACGCTCACCGGAAAAACTGGAACGGGCGAGCAACCCATGCGCAGACGGAGGCCGGACTGCGCAAGTTTTGTGAGCATGGAATTGCGTTTGATGTCACATCGGTTGTGTCGTTAGAGACGCTCAAGCACCCTGAAGCGTTCATTGAGTACTTTGCCAAGTTCAATCATAACATCAAAGAGTTCCACTATAATCTGTACGATGACCTTTCTCTTGAAGGCTCGGAGGATGAAGCCGCTTATGTCGAGCTCTACGGGGAGTTTCTGAAGCGCCTCTTGGCCTATGCCGCCTCGCCCAAGGGGGAGCGCATCCCAAAGATTCGGAACTTCACAAGTTTCTACAATCGCATCCTGATTGACGAGGTATCACGCCCTGATTACGCGGCGGACGCTATGGCACAGCCATTCAAGACGTTGAGCGTGGAATCCAATGGTGACGCCACCACCTTGTACGCCGGGCTCACTCAAGACGAGAGCCGCGACGTTCGCGATTTGTATGGCGATGGAAAGGGGTTTTGCGTTGGCAACCTACTCGAAACCCCGCTCGACGAAATAGCCTATAGCGAGAAGGTACAGCGCGTCATCGCCGATTTTGATGCGAGCCACAAAGCGTGTGCAGGATCATGTGACTATTTCGATGTCTGCTCGGGTGGCTATAATCTGATCAAATTTCGCCGCGCTGGGCGCTTTGATATCTCGGAAACGCCCGAATGCCGGATTCACGTCCAAACGTTCGCGGACACGGTGCTCGACGATATTCAGCGTAACATCCAAAGGTGATCACGCCATGGCCTTCGCAAAGCACGAGGGTTACGCGATGTTTGAGCAGGATTGCCTGGCGGATCAGATACACCATTTTGGCTTTTGCGAAGCGCGCGCGGGGATCGAGCCGGCAGCCTTGCTAATGCTTCGGCACGCCGCTCAAGCGCAGTTGAGATCGGCTCAGCCCGCGCAGCAATTGGAAAGCGGCAAACTTCAATACCAAGCTTTCATTACTGAACTTGGGCCCACAATTGAAAGGCACTTTGAGAGGCCTGAACTGCTTGAGCTACTCGCGTCGCTCTTTGGAGCGTCATTCGCGTTGACCTCAGATCGTTCGTGTCTCACGCGCTACAAAGCCGGCGACCATCTTGGCGCTCATCGCGATGAGCCCGCGGACGAATGCGACGTGACGATTATCGCCTATCTCAAGGTCGTCGACGGATCGCCATGCGAAACGGATGCGCTCTCCCCAAGGCTGAACATCTACACGCGTGAGCGGCCGAGACCCGAGGAGGAGCCACGCCTCGTAATCCCTTCTGCCGAAGGGACCTTGGTGATCGGGATCGGATCACAGATCTGGCACGAGCGTCCCGACTTGACCGATGGGCAAGAGGTTGTCGCGGTTACGGGATGTTATCATAGGCTTTAAACAAGCAAATGATGGAGAGGGTTGATCCTTGAGCGGTCCAAACCAGAGACCCGAGCCACGCGTCAATCTGCGCCAAGTGATTAGCGATGCTTTCGTTCTGTCGAATCCCTACTGGCAAAGCGAGGAACGCTGGCGCGCATTAGCTTTACTGTCAGCGATCATTGGCTTAACGCTCACCTTAGTCGCAGTCACAGTCGCCACGACCTACTGGCAAAGGGGCTTGTTCAACAGTCTCGAGAATCGCGACGCGAGTGCCTTTCTTGCGCTGCTGTTCGCTTGGTATGATGATCCCGAGGCGGGTTTTGTCTTTGGTTTTGCTCCGCTTTTGGCCGTGCATGTGATCTGCACGACTTACGCGCTTTACCTCAAGCAGGCCCTGCAGATTCGCTGGCGAACCTGGCTGACGGCACAGATGACCGATCAATATCTGTCCGATCAGGCGTATTACGCGATGCAGCTTGGCGAAGAGGCGGTCGACAATCCGGATCAACGCATCGCGGAGGATGTTCGCCTGTTTGTCGATCAAACCCTGACCTTCGGTGTCGGATTTCTCGAAACGTTCGTTTCTATGGCTAGCTTTTTGGCGCTGCTTTGGGCGCTGTCTCAGGAGGTTTCTTTTTGGGGCGTCACGGTGCCGGGATCGTTAGTCTGGATTGCTCTGGCCTATGCGGGCTTGAGCACTATTTTTACGCATGTCATTGGACGAAGACTAGTGCCACTCAGCTTCATCCAACAGCGCCGTGAAGCGGATTACCGCTTCGAACTCATGCAGTTGCGCGAAAGCTCCGAAAGTGTGGCCTTTCATCGAGGCGAGAAGACCCAGGCGGCCGTCCTTCGCTCACTCTTCAACAGATTGGCCGATAATTTTCGTGCGCTGATGACAGTCACCAAACGCGTCACCTTCTTCTACACCAGCGCTGCGCAAGGAAATCTTGTGTTCCCACTGGCAGTCACCGCCCCGGCTTACTTTTCCGGCGCGATCCCATTGGGAGGTGTTTTTCAAACCGCAAACGCTCTCAATCGGGTGGTTGAGAACATGTCGTGGTTCGTGAGCAATTATATCGAACTCGCTTCCTACAGCGCGGTCGTCCAGCGGTTGAGTTCCTTTCGTAAGGCCGTCGACGATGCGCACGAGCAGCTTAGGACTTCCCTGCTCATACATTCTGAGGGTCCGCATTACGCGCTACGAGATGTCGAGATCTCACTTCCCGACGGCCAAAGCTTGCTACGTTGTGTGAATCTAGAGCTCGATCCGGGCTCGTCGCTGATGATTGCGGGTGCGACCGGAGGCGGTAAATCCACCTTGATGCGCACCCTTGCCGGAATATGGCCCTACGCGAGTGGGACCTTGACGCGGCCTAGTGAGGGGCGCGTGATTTTCGCTCCGCAGAAGGGTTATGTCCCAAGGGGAACGCTGAGGCAGGCGCTTGTTTATCCAAACCAGCCGCTTGGCCACGTTACCGATGATACACTGCAGCAAACGCTTGCTCTTGTGGGTCTAGATCATCTCTCAGACCATCTCGGCACGTCAGATAATTGGGCCCGCAGACTGTCAGGGGGTGAGGCGCAACGATTAGTGTGGGCGCGGATTTTCCTTCAGCGCCCGGATTTCCTGTTCCTTGACGAAGTTACGTCAAACCTGGACGCTGAGTGGGAGGAAAAGCTGTACTCATATCTGCCGCAGATCCAGCCGAAACTTACACTGGTATCAGTGGCCCACCGACCCAACTTGGCTCGTTTCCATGACCGAACAGTTCGGGTGGACAATGGAAGGCTGAGATTCTGAACGGCTGGCGGCGCCTACCTTTAGCGAGCCGCGCTTTGGAAAAGATGCTTCCAATCACGCAAAGGCCGCTTTGGGCTGCGCGAAGTGAAACTCTCCGCTTACCAGCGCGGCCATAATCGCCTCCAACCGCTCGGTGTGCTCTGCCATGTAAGCCTTGATACCTTGGCAACCAAACTTCTTTCGGCGCATCAAGTCTTGAATTGTATCCGTCTCGTCGAGATCGGAATCCTTGAACCTTTCATCCGCAAAGGCCGACATCGTGTCGATGGCTCGGATCACCTCCTCGCATGTCGCGTAAAGGCCTTCAGAAATCTGAGCCTTCAGATTGTCCAGAACATCGCCTTGGGTAAGAAATTGCGCTCCCTCGTCTTCACTGACTTTAATGTATTCACGACGAAGTGTTGCACCGTCCATCGAAGACATATTACCACCTACTAATTGCGAATAACGCTCCACATTAACCAAGGTGGCGGCAAGCCAATGGCGCGCAGTCTTGATGCGCTCGGTTACTTGTGCGCTTGTATACAACCAGTCAGGCGGCAGTGCAGGATTATACTTTATGGCGAGTAGCTCGAGATTCTCGCTGTGTGTTTCAAACAAGCTAGCGATGTAATCGAATTTGCGATTGAGGTGCTTATGCTCTTCGGTTTGTTCGCTCAAATGGGTGGCGGTGTAGGACGCGTGAGACAGTGTAAACAGGGTCTTTGCGACGAAATCCCTACGCGCGAGGTTCCACATACGATCTTCGCGACGTTTCTCATAGAAGCTGAGAGCAAACCCGATCAAGATGTAGACGATGATCAGTTCGATCACCATCAAGATGGTGCCTGCCAGAAGGTTGTTTTGCAAAGCGGCTGGGTCGATCAAGATCATGAGCAATATGCAGAGCCGATTTCACTTGATCGATCAAGTGTGGAATGCGCTTCCTATCCGTAATGACACCGGTTTACCCACGTGTCTTCATGCCAGACTCTTTAGGAGTTCATCAGTGACTGTAAGCGTTTTGGCGCAGGCATCAGGATCGTTGATCGCTTTTCGTAACGCCATTAGGAAGTGTGCAGGATAGATCATTCTGTAGGTCTCTGCTTCCTGCGTTCTGAGATTGATCCGATTGAGTTGGAGCGAGAGGGTAAGGCCTGATCGGCCGCACACGATTGTAGCCCCTGTGCACCCGTTGTAGATCCCGACATGCCCGTAGCTCGTCGAGTTCCCGGTGCCCTGGTTGAAATGGGTGAGGCCGAGGCTGTAACGGTGCTGGTCCCGCAAAGGCGAGATCACTTGGGCAAAGGCAGAGCTCGTCTTCAGCCAGTCTTGGTTGGCCATGAGATGAGCATAGAGGCGCGCAAGGCCTTGGGCGCTGGCGACGAGGCCTAAAGCTGGGTTGAGCGCGCCGAGATCACATGGAGCCGCCACGCGCTCTCTTCCTTTGACACTCGCAATTCCCGAAACGACGTCGCGTTGACGCTCTTGAGGGACATTGGAAAACCCCAGAAAAATCTCCAGCCGGGCGCGCGTCTCGAGACAGTCAGCCATAGCTTCGGCGAGAGACAACCCCAGGCTCTCTTCAATCGCCAGAGCCAGAAGTGCGTAAGAGATGTCTGAGTAAACAAACGGCCATGGGCCGCCTTGCGGCGCCTTTTGATATGACCGAAGATAGGGCGCAAGCGCCTTTGGTTTCAATGGCGTAGCAAGTGGCAGATGACGCTGGTCCGGCCGCCGCAATTGCAACTGTTCAAGAGCAAAGCCGTGCGAGCGGTGCGAAAGCAGCTGCGCCGCCGTTGTCTCCGCAAAGCTGGCAGGCAAAAGCTCTCCGGCGCGCGGCCACCATTGCGCCACCGGTTGATCGAGCCCAATCCCCTGTTTAGCCAAGGTTTGGGCTATGATAAAAGCCGTCGGCGCCTTGGATTGCGAACCGCTGAGATACAGGCTGTCTCTGGAGGCTGCGGCTGGAAACTGCGTTGAGAAAAACTCGCCGGAACGGGCCAAAACGGTCAAGGAAAGACGCGAGACGTCGTGCGAAGCGGCCCATACTTGCAGACCGCTGGCCAACGGCTGCAAGATCCCACTTAGGGAACGCTCAATAGCCAAGGCGCGATTGGTAGCCGGCGAAACGGCGAGCCACCTCTTGGGCGATGTCTGCTGGGAGCTCGTCTTGCCATGCCCCCGGTGCCCCGCGGCGCAAGTGTCCCCTCTTGAGCATTTCCGAGATATAGTCGCCCGATTTTCTTGGCCGCTGGGCTATCCGCTCGAAGGCGCATCGCCCAATCGCAGCTTCCAGACTATCGGCCTTGGCGGTTACCTGCCAGGCATCAAGAACTCTCGCGAGCTCAAGCGCTGAATTTTGCCAAAGATCTTCATAGCGTACGATGGGAATGTAGTGGGAGGCGATCATGTCCAGCCAACTCTCAAGCGCGCCCCTGAAGTATCGCGGTGACGCGTTGATCGTTCCAAGGAACATCTCGTTGTAAAATCGTTCCACGCTTGGATAGCGGGGACGCGAATGCCCCATGGCTAGATCGGTGCGGGCCAGATGGTGAAACCATGACACCACAACATCGCGCAGGTCGCGAACCATGGCGACTGCGCCCACCACATTTGGTTTACGCCAGTCGGCGGTTATATCGGCACAATGTGAAATCAGGATCTGATGTCTCGCTTTGATCGAGAAAACCTCTTCGAGTAGAGCCGCCATCCAGACCGTACCTGACTTGGGCATGCTGTTAACAATACACAGCGCGTGGGGTGGAAACTCGTCCGCAGCAAACGGACTTGGCGGGATACGCATGGCCTCCATTTCGCCGAGTTGAAGATCGTAGTTGGTGATGGGACCGATATGCAGGTCTGGTAGCGCCAGGCTAAGCGGCCGGTCGCCTGCGAAGCGTTCCATCAGGCCATTTCCATCGAAGATATTCACGATCCCCGCTTTTAGCAGCGAGGCAACACAGTCATCGCGTTGCGGACCCGCCACCACAATCTCAATCGACGTTTCGCGGGGCGCCGCCAGGGTTTGGCATTCGGAAATGGATAATGTGGGTAAACCGGCTGAGACGCTCGGGTCTGAACCGATGCCCAAGAGCGTGTTTGGGGCCAACCGTCCAGCGATCCGGTCAGGAGGTATTGAGAGCCTTTCTCGCAATATCGCCGTCAACTGGCTGGCCTCGGCAGCGGGAGCGCACACAACGATCGGGGTGAACTGGGCAGACCTCATTCTCATGGCACTGGCGCTGTCATCCAGAGTGGTTGAGCCGAGCCAATGCGTCCTACACCAAATTCGCCGCGCTGCCCATCAGACGCGCGTGCTGAGCCTGAGCCCAAGTGCCTTACACAGGGCTGTGGCATGCGCACCAGCTTTGCACGATCGCGACAATGTCCGCCTGTTGCTGTGGACTGAGCGCGTGATGGCGCGAAAAGGCTCGAGCGAGCACTAGGAGTGTGTCTTGGAACCTCTCAAACTCTTGCTCTCTTGAGCCTTGGCTATGCACAGAAGCAAGAAATCGCCTGTAAAGCGTCAGATTGTCAGGGCCGCAGGCAAGATATGGCTGCGATTGCACGTTAGAAAAGGCTATCTTTTGAATGGCTTTGAGCTGTTGGCCTAGGTGCCTCGCCGATACTGAACGATCATGAACACGGTGCAAGACTCCAACACCTTCAAGCGCTACGCCATCTCCATGGTGAAGCATCCGACACCATAGGTCATAGTCTTGGGCTGTCTCAAAGTCTTCGTCGTACCCACCCAATCTCAAGGCAACCGATCGCCGAAACATCGCGGTTGAGTGGACGATCGGAGAATGCGCCAAAGATGTGAACCGGAACGCGTGCGGTTGAAGGCCCTCGGCAAAATCGCGCGTTGGCCGCCCCTGCGCATCGATCAGCGTTACCCCGGTTCCGCTCAAGACGGCGTACGGGTGGCGCTGCATGTGCCTCACTTGCCGCTCAAGCCGGTCTGGTCTGGCAATATCATCGCCATCGAGACGCGCGATAAAAGTCGCGTGCGATTCCTTCAGAGCGCGGTTCAGGCTCTTCGTCAAACCCATTCGGCGCGCGTTTCGCAATGGCCGGACCCTCGGGTCCTTGTTGGCATAGGATGCCACCAAGCTCGGAGTGTTATCGTCGGAGGCGTCGTCGACAAGAATGATTTCAAAGTCGTTAAATGACTGATTGAGAAGCGAGTTTAGAGCCGCCCCAAGAAATTTCTCTTCGTTCCAGACCGGCATCAAGACGCTTACACAGACCGCCATAGGGACAAAAGCGCCTAAAGCAGCCCATCAAAGTCACAGCTGCGACACAATGGCAGGTTGCGGTCCTTGCGTCTTAGATGATCGCGATAGGTATTCGCGAGACGGCCACCAAGAATAACGTCGAGATCCGCCTCCATGACGTTGCCAAACACAACTTCGCCGCGCCAGTCGCAGCAGCACAGAACCACATCGCCCGTGTAGCGTACATAGACTTGGCGAAAGGGACGGTAGCAGGACGCCTTGAGGGGCTCGGCTGGTACAGCAGCGTCCACGACATTGCCCGCACGGTTCGTCAGTTCATCCACTTTCCAGGACGAGGCGTCTGACACCGCAATCAGCTTTTCACCGGTAATGTCCGGTGTGTCGACGAGTTCTGGAAAGGCGGTGTCCTTGACGATCCGCAGATCTGGCTTTGCCTTGGCAAGCGCGCTGATCACGCCAACAGCCCGATCGCGTGCCGCTCCGTCGGCATCATAAAGGTTCACTAGCATCCGATCGAGCCCGGCATCAAACAAGGAAAGGCCAAGCTCAAGGGAAAGCGCGTCTGCGTTTGTGCTGATAAAGAAGGTCGCCTTGTCGAGAACACTGCGAACGCGCGAAAGGCGCTCATGCAGGCGTTTATCAAGCAACGGTTCATTCATGAGGTAAGGCGAAAACCGCCCGGCAAAGCCAAGGCGCCGCAATTCTGAAGAAAGCCGGTCGAGAACTTCGTCGGCCATGAACGTCTTGGGGATATCGAAGGTACCGCTTGGACAAAAGGCGCAGGTCCGATTGCACCAGCTCGCTGTCTGGACCTGCACGTGCTCAAGTGTGTTTCCGAATGCGCTGTTGGTCAGCGCCAAAGGGTCTGCCGCGCCGATCATATCATAGTGTTTCCATCGCCGCTGCCAACAGATCGCGATAGGATTCCAGATCGACCGTGTGCGCCATTTCCGTAGCTGTGTGCAGATATTTGATTGGGCAGCTTATTACGATCGTCGGAACGCCGCGCCGCGCCACCTGCAGACGCGCACCATCCTGCCCGCCGCCCATCATAAGGCTGCGCTGACAGGGAATGCTGCGCTCTTTCGCGAGCGTCTCCAGCTTGTTCACCAAACTGTGATCAGAGATCGTAGAGGCATCGGCGATCTGGATTGAGACGCCGGCACCGGCTTTGGTAACGTGATGCTGCGGCGCAGTTCCGGGCAACGCGCTGCACACCGTCGTGTCGCAGGCAATCGCGATATCGGCATCAACAGCATATCCAAGTGGGACCGCGCCGCGCGATCCGACCTCCTCTTGTGCGCTGAACGCCGCCACGATCTCGCAGCTGTGATCCGTGGCTTGTTCAAGCGCGACCAAAATCGCCCAGCACCCGGCGCGATCATCAAGCCCCGATGCCACAATAGAAGCCCCGACACGCTGAACGCTGGGCGCATACACGACCATGTCACCAAGCTTCACCTGATCCCGAACTTCGCTTTCAGGCATCGACAGATCAACGAAAAACGTCTCGAGTCCCGGCACCGTCTCAAGGTCTTTGTTCGGTGCGGTGTGAAGCGGTCGTCCTTCAGCATAAAGGACACCAGAAAGAGACGGTCCGCTCTCAGTCACGACACGAACCGACCGCGCGAGCATCGTCCTGGGATCGAACGCGCCCACGGGATGAAGCCTTAAGAACCCGCCTTCCTCGATATGGGATACAAGAAAGCCAATCTGGTCCATATGCGCAGCGAACAGCACCCGTAGCGGCTTGCCATCGCCGGGACGCGTGGGCGCGCGTCGCACCAAAAGCGATCCGAGCGGGTCCGTCTCAACGCTGTCAAAACCCCCGTTATTCTTGCACCGCCGCTCTATTGCCTCGCGGATCAGTCGTTCACGACCTGGCACTGCCGGGATCGAAAGCAGATCTTCGAGCAACACAAAAGGCGACGCGCCTTCATCCTGACCACCGGTTTGTTCTGAGATTTGAATGGCTGATGTTTCGTCGTGCGATGTCATCGCGCGGACAATCCTCCGCGCGGCAGATAGGCCCGCGCCTCATCCGCTTCAGGAACCGTCACGCCAAGTATCTGGCGCGCCTTGAGAGCCACCGGCCTCATGCCAAGATCATTCGCCAAAATGATAACGGTCCATCCCGGTGGATCAAGAATGATATCGAGATTGGCGCTGCACCCAACCATTCCCCCGCTATGGCCAAACAAGGCCCGTTCCGGGTGGACGCTGAAACCGTACCCGTAAAATGGTGAATTGATATCCGGTTTGGCGTTGGTCAAGAGCTCCACCATTGCGTTCGAGACCAGTTTTCCCGCTTTCAGAGCCTCAGCAAAGCGATGAATGTCCAAGGCGGTGCCATAACCACCGCCAGCCGGACATCCGCCAACAAAGTTCTCAAACAGATTGTTCGTCCAGATCTCCCCGGACAAATCCCAAGCGCGTGTGTATCCGATCGCCACTTGGTCGTTGACGTGGTCAAGAAAAAGGAACTCAGCCGTGTCCATCCCCGCAGGCTCAAACACAGCTGTTCGCATATGATCGAAATAGCTGCGACCGGTGATTTCCTCGATTATCTTGCCCAGCAAGACCATTCCGGTGTTCGAATAGTCCCACTTCTCGCCCGCCTCAAACACCGGCGGTTCGCCGGCGGTAAGGCCAAGGTAATCGTCCACGGAGCGGATAAAGTGTCGCGGCGTTTGGGCAAATTTCTCGTTGAAATAAGTGCCCAATCCCGACGTGTGTGAAAGAAGATGCTTGATCTTAATGGCCTTAGCAGATGCCGCGTCCGGGTATTCGACATATTTTCCAGCGGTGTCTTCAAAATCCAACGCGCCCTCTTCAGCCAGTTGTGCGATCGCGACCGCTGTCCAGGGTTTTGAGAGAGACGCCACGTTAAATCGCGTGGACATTGTGTTGGGGATACCAAAGTCGCGATTGGCAAGACCGAACGCGCCCTCAGCCAGAATGTTGCTATGCCGCGCCACGAGCACAACACCGGAGAAAAGATTGCGCTCTGAAAGTGCGCCCGCCTCGTCTACAACCCTTTGCGCGAGCGCGGCGTCCGGTTCTTCTGAGGACTGGGGATCGAGCGGGGCGCGCCCCAGCAAGATCTCATCGATACGATAAGGCTCACCTTCTTCGATCTTAACACCAAGCCGCCAGCGTTCCGCGGAATAACGTTGCTGGACTAGCACCTCGATGTAATTGGGTTCGACGATGGAAACGCTGAGTTGCGCAAAGCCGCCGCGCGTCTTCCAATCCATAAAGGTTGTGATGCGTTTCGATAGTTTCTGGCGCTCGTTATTTTCAGGTGTGAAGCAGCGGTCGACGAAGTTGGCCACAGATTGCGGGCTTGCCAATTCAATCGCGCTTAGCAGTTCCTCTAAGCGCTTTTGGACGGGTCCATCTATGGCCATGCTTAAGTTCTCACATGCGCTCGAGAGTGCAAATCAATCGACGGACACGCTACATATGCGGGACCGCAGCCATGCGAGGCTCGGCAGGATCTGAGGCAGGCGGAGCGATGGCGCGAACGCGGGCTATGAAATCGCGAATCGCTTCAACCTCAATCGCAGTTGTGCGGTCTCCTTTCCCGCATACCGCACCGCGCACGCCAACAATGTCTGCGCCGCCAGAGGCCAGTTCGGACAAATGTTCCGCTTTCACCGAACCAGCCACAGCAACCACAAGATCATTCTTGTGAGCAAGATCGATGAAGTCGGCAATTTCTTCGATCGACATATTGTCGAGTAAGTCGGCGCCATCCTTGATGGCGGTATCCACCATCACAACATCAGATTGCGAGATGATCGCGGCCTCGACGAGAGCGCTCGGATCAAGTCCGCCGAAGCGGCGGTAATCCGCGTAACCAGCCGTCACGACAACAATCCCTGGATCAAAGTCTTTGCAGGCGCGCTGGACGGCCGTCATTACCTCGCCAGCCTCGGCCGCCGTCTTGGCCCCGTACACGCCGGCCTTGATGTATTTTGCACCAGAATATGCAGCACCAAGTGCCGCCAGAGCTGCCGTTCCCGGCTTATAATCCAGATCGCCCAGTGTCGCGCTGAAGGTGACTTGCCGATCCAACAAGGTGCTTGTGACTTCATGGATCACCCACGGAAAGTTAGCGCCAAGTGATCCTTCGTTTGTGTTCTTGATATCGACGATATCCGCTCCGTTATCGGCAACGAGCATCGCCTCTTCTAGGGACACCGGGCTAATCAAGACTTTCACGTCAGCGGTCCTTTCATGAACTAGGGCCACCCTGTCACTGGGCAACGAAAATCGTCATATGAAACATGATTCTAAAAGTCGATAGGCAATGCGGCCAAACCAGAAAGCGACGACACCGCTTGTTACTCGAAGAACTCTTGCCGTAACACGCTTTTTTTTCGCTAGCCGAATGGAGGAGTTTTGGAAATGGACTTGGGCTCAAACTTCCTTGCAAGCGCGGCACGAAGCCCGAGCGCCGTCGCCTTAACCGCCTATGGGGAGCGTCTCACCTACAGCGCCTGGAGCGTGATGATCCTTCAGGTTCTTTCGGGGCTCAACGCGGCGGGCATTAAGCGCGGGCACACCGTTGCTGCGGTTCTCCAGAATGGAGTGCACTGCGCTACACTCTATTGGGCTTGCCAAATTGGAGGTATCATATTTGCGCCCCTAAACTGGCGCGCGACCGAGGGCGATCTGTCCTTCTTAATCTGTGATTGTGAGGCATCGGCTGTGGTGTTTGATACCTCCATTACACACTCAGCCGTGCTAGCAGATATCGCGCATGAGACGCTGAGGATCGACGCCGGTCCAAATCCGCCCCCAGGCTGGATGTCGTTCCAAGACCTATTCCATTCACCCCCGGCCCAACCCCGATCGTGCGCGATGCCGCAGGATACATCGATCGTTCTGTACACGTCGGGCACTACGGGTCGGCCGAAAGGCGTACCGCGCACGCAAGCCAGTGAACGCGCGGCTGCGCTGGGCCATATTGCGCAGAACCTATATCGCCGCGGCGAATCGATACTCGGTGTCATGCCGATCTATCATACGATGGGGGTGAAGGCGCTTGTCATGGCAGCAATGCTTGATGGGTCATTCCACTGCCTCAATCGGTTTGATCCCGAAGCCGCCTTGTCAACGATAGCCAAGGAAGGCGTAACGAGCCTTTCCCTTGTCCCAACGCTCTACCACGACTTGATCCATGTGCCGTCGTTTTCGAAAGACGCGGTGAGGACGGTTCGTTCGCTCACAAGCGCTGGGGGCCCCATGTCGCCCACCCTCGCCAAGAGACTGTTTCGTGAATTTGAGCCAGATATCTTCGTCAATCAGCTTGGTTCGACCGAGATTTACACGCACACTTTCAATCCGAATGCGCAGATAACACCGCAATCGGTTGGAAAAGCCGGATTGCTGACAAGCGTTCGGCTTGTGTCGATCAATGCACAGAGCGCTGACGACTTTGTGGGACCGGAGGAAGAAGGCGAGATCATCGTATCCCTGCGCGCTGATGATGCATTCACCGGATACTGGAAACGCCCCGATGCCGACTCGGCCAAGATTAGGAACGGATGGTACTGGACGGGCGACGCTGCCAAACTCTTACCAAGCGGCGATCTTGTGCTCACCGGGCGTGTTGACGATCTGATCATAACCGGCGGAGAGAACGTCTCACCAATCGAAGTCGAAGCGTGTCTCATTTCGTGCGAGGGTGTCAATGAAGCGGTGGTGTTTGGCCTTGAGGATGAGCGCTGGGGGCAGGTCGTGGCCGCAGCGGTCAAAGGAGAGGCGCTTTACGCACACGACCTCGATACGCATTGTCGCGAATTTGGTCTTATGTCGCATCAAAGGCCGCGCGACTATTACTTCGTCGATGAGATTCCGAAGTCGCCTGTGGGCAAGGTCTTGCGACGCGTCCTTATTGAAGAGTTCGGAAAGAAACGCTCCGATGGATCCGATAGAGTATGAAAAGTCCCTTTCGGAACAGAATTGAAGTGCCCTGGATCTCTTTTTTCCGATATCAAATATGCACTAGACAATATTTAAAGTTCGTTTTTTCATTTGAATATTTTTCCAATTATTTTTGAATTACATTGTGAATGAGAATTATTTTTATCATCAATCCTCATTTATAGGGTGGACGGCAGAATTGGAATCGTATTAATTGTAGTCTAACACTAGAGGATTCGCCCTTTCTCGCGATGCGTGATCGTCGCTCGCATCCAAATCTGTGAATCAGTCACCAAATCGCCGGTTTTCAGCCTGACGAGATCATGGCCTCGCACGTGGCGATCAATCGTCAGGTCAAGCTGCGACTTGTCTCGGATCGAACGGCCGCTTAGAACTGAGGTTAGCGTCAAAGTTCGATAGCACTCGTTAACGAGCAGCAGGGTCAAAGTGTGAGTGCGTCATCGTCAGTCCCTATGGCAGGAGCGGCCTTTTGGGATGTCCGCTTTCGTGGACTAATATATCGAATGGCTACGTCTTGGATTGGGGCGCACAGAAGCCGCTAAGCGGCTGCTGAGTTGTTCTCGGCAACCTCACCCTCAAAGCGAGCGATCACGATGTCATCGGCCCTCCGCTGAGCCTGCGCGATGTCGTAGCTGTTCTGCATCCGCATGAGTGTCGCCATCGAGACACCGAATGCCTTCTCGATCCGAACGGCCATGTCAGCCGACAGGCTGGCGCGCTCGTTGAGCAGCGTCGAGAGCGTCGCCCTGGTGACGCCCAGAACCTCAGCGGCCTTTGTCACTGACAGGCCGTAGGGCTCTATGATTTCATGCTTCACGAACCCGCCCGGATGCGGCGGGTTCTTCATGCGGATGCCTTCTTTTCCGCTCATGGCAAACTCCTAATGATAGTCTTCGTAATCAAGGTCGATGATCTCGATCTCATTGCGGTCGATCTTGAACGTCAGCCGCCAATTCTTCGTGACGAACAGGCTCCATGTTCCTTTGCGGCCGCCGCTCAGCAAATGCGCCTTCCAGCTTGGAATGGTGCGGAGCTCTTCTTCGTCCTCCATGTCTTGCAGGAACGCGATCATCAGCCGCAGTTTCGGAACGACCGCCTGATCGATCCCGCGTGGGGTTTCGTCGTCGATGAGACGGCGAAGGCCCTTGTGGCGCACGTTCCTGATCTTCATGACGTTCTATACCCATCTAACTGTATGGCGTCAAACGACGGTATACAGTCCCTGCCCATAGGCATCATGCGTCCAATCGCTGCGCCAATCTCTTCAACCGATTGCAAGACATGATTATCATCGAGATGCGTGTAGCGCGCCGTCGATTTGACTTCGCGGTGTCCGAGCAGCTTGCCGATCATTGGCAACGTCTCATTGCTCATCGCCGCGTGGCTCGCGAACGTATGGCGCAGGTCATGCAAGCGCACGCCTTCCAAATCTGCCCGCTTGCGTATTTGCGTCCAGCGCCATTGGATATCCGAGATGGGCTTTCCAGACTTGGGATTCCAAAACAGCCAATCGACATTGTTGCGGCGGGGGATTGTGGCGATTATCGCAACGACTTCTCGGCTGAGCCAGATGGTTCGCGGCCCGGTCTTGCCATGTCGCAGCTTGATGCGGTTCCCTCTGACATCGCCCCATTGAAGCTTGAGGATTTCGCTTCTTCGGCAGCCTGTCAGCAGAAGCAACGTGACGGCGATCGCCGTCAGCTTCGACACGATATCTTCCGCCGCGCGATCTTCCCGCAAGACTCCACCTAGGCGCTCCAACTCCTCATCATTCAAAAAGCGCTCGCAGACGCCGCGCCGGTTGCGCTTCACATCGCGGCATGGATTGGTGTGGTCGCGCCGATAGCCCCAGTCCTCGGCTTTGTTCATCATGAGATTGAGAAGGCTGTGGACCATATTGGCCGCACCCGGTGTCGTCTCCTCATTCACAGCCGCAAACCAGTCGGCCACATGCGCTTCGTCGATTTCGTCGATGCCTAGGGCCCGAAACGATCCGTCAAGATAGAGCCTGCGGCGGCCCGCATTAATAGATTGCGTTTTCGCGCTCCAGCGCGGCGACCATTTGGTCCAGAACTCTTCCATAAAGTCTTTGAAGAGTGGGGCAGCCTTTTTGCGCTTCTTAGTCGCTGCTGGGTCCTCGCCCACCCATGCATGCGCCAAAACGAGGCGCGCCACTTTCGCGGCCTGAGCCTGTGAAAGCACAGCTGCGGAGCCGATCGTTACAGTCCGATTGCGTCCCTCCATCCGCGCCTGAACGATGAAAACGCTTCGGCCATTCGGATAGTGCCGGATCCCGAAACCTGGCTCGTTCGGCAGCCATTCGGTCTCGCGCGCTCGGCCTTTGGGTTTGGCGGCGATATCGGTGCCCAGACCAAAGTCAGCGAGACCCGCATGGACGATATCGGTCAGCATCCGACTGTTCATCGATTCACTCCAATCGCATTGGCCAGCGAACCGGAGACACGTTGCGCAGCTTCAGACACGTGTTCGTCAGCAAGGTGCGCATAGCGCGCTGTGGTCTCGGGCAAAACGTGACCAAGCAGCTTACCTATGGTCGACAGAGGTACATTCTGCTGGATCGCAACCGAGGCAAAAGTGTGGCGCAAATCATGAAGCCGAACGTCGGGCATCGCGCATTGGCGCCGAAAGCGCGGCCACCACGGATCGAGCGTTAGCGGCTGTTCTCGTGTCGGATTGGGAAAGACAAATGGGCAACCCTTCTGACGCGGCACTTTCTCCAAGATCGCCGTTGCCTGCGAATTGAGGTAGATCGCCTTCGGTCCGGTCTTGCTATCCGGAAGCAAAAGGCGCGGCGGCTGCACCCACGCCCATTTAAGATCACGGATTTCGCTGACCCGCGCGCCGGTTAAAAGCAGAAGCCGAACGATCGCCACTTCCGCCGGTCGATCCCGCTCTTCCGCGTTCAACTCAAGGCCAAGCCGGCGGAACTCCGCCGGGGTGAGATAGCGTTCCTTGAGGCGCTGCTTATAGCGCGCAATGCCCCTGCATGGATTGGACCCTTTGGGTCGCAGTTTCAGCGCCTCAGCATACTTGAGCAAAGACGCCAAAACGGGCACGGATCGATTGAATCTCTGCTCCTTCCCAACAGCGCAAACGTCACGCCAGCGCACGACATCTCCACGCGTGATTTCGGTCACCATTTGGTGCCCGAAAACAGGTTGAAGTTGCACCTTCCAATCGCTCCAACTTCGACGCTCGGTCGACTGCTTCCACCCTCGCGCAATCTCCTTCCACCGGGCGTCAACAAACTCATCCATGGTCGGTGATTTTGGCTTCGCTTTTTGCGGCTGCGGAAGTCCGTCCAACGCCACTTTTGCGAGGAGCTTTTTCGCTTGCGCGCGGGCAGCATTTGCGTCGATTTCGGTGGTGATCCCAAGCGTCACGCGGCGATCCTTTCCGCGATGACGATAGCGCACTGTCCTGTACGCTTTGCCGGATGCGCGGACACGAATTCCGAAGCCCGGAAGGGTCGTGTCGTGGATCGCGTATTCCCTTCCGGCGCGTGGCAGTTTATGCCGAACGAAATGGCCGTCGAGATGCGCGCGGATGGTTGAGGTTGGTTGCCGTTTCATGCGCCCTGTCCTTCTGTGAAGAAAGACGTCCCATCGCTCGGAATTGAGTGATTTCTGGGACGTGCACAGCAAGCAGCTGGGACGTGCAAAACAGCGAATTATCGCCGATTCGTAAAAACTGCGCCCTTTGTTTTCTGAGGCTTAGCCTCAAAAATGGCGGCTCTGCCGCATAGGGTATGCTTCTAAGCGGGACTGGACCGCTAACCTCGTTCCAGGGGCGCTTGAGTCGTTAAAAGATGGGGTGGGTGGGTCACGCTGGAGGGCCGCTGAATAGCGGAACCCATTGAGCTACGTCGGGTTTCTCTTTGTCGCAAAAACTGGAAGCGCGTTAGATAGGCACAACACCTATTGAGCCTTGGACGAGGTAAATGCTCGCAAGCTTTCGAGCACTCGCGACAAGTTCATCGTAAGACGAAAACAACGTGAAGCATCAGCCAATTTGCTTGGCAAGCGTCAGAGCGATTGAGGGCTCGTCAACCTCTATCTGGCGCAAAATCTCAGCCAAGTGAGATCGATCGCGATTATTGACCGCTTCGTCATAAGCCTCAAATAGACCGCAAACGCCTAAACGTTCGTTGACAGTCATGCCACTTAAGTTTTCCTTATTTTCGCTCATCGAATGGTTCCTGATCTAATACCTGTATCTGCTACGTCGGATTTGGGATAAAAATTTCAGGTGCCCCTCCACGGTTTCCATCTAGCGGATCGGTAGGTTTTACAACTATGCCAGTTGTATCAACAAGCCTCCCTGTTATCAGATTTTCCGCTGTGTTTACATGAGGTAAACCTAGGTTGTCGCGCACATCAGGAAGGCTGCGTGGGTCGATGGGGGTCCAATAACGTCCGTTCGGTCCAGCGCCGCCGCCCAAGACTCTGTAGACGGTTACGCCCTCATGCCGCTTTTCTACATCAGTCTGTGTGACTGGTACTGGCACGCTCCGATCACGGGAGTCCGAGTTTGAACCAGTGACAGCATTGTATACCGCGACGCCTGCATTTCAAACCGCTGCGGCAGTCTCTGCAACGATGACAGTCCCCACATGCGTGTTTTCCATCGTAACCGTGCAGCTGTCGTTGTCACAGCTTGTTGTCGCATTCGCCTGTAGGCCGGTGGGGTCAATCAGATTAATCGGATCATTTCCGACATAAGCGCAGCGGTTGAGCTGGTCTTCATATCCAATGGGATCGGTGTGCATGAACCGTCCGAGCTTGAACGAGTAAATGCGCGCTTTGTAGTAATACATGCACAGCTCAGGGATCAGCGCCTCGGCTCCCTTCTCAAAGTGCCCCGGCACTTCTGCGAGGGTCGCTGTAGCGGAACCTTCCCTTGGTGGTGATCGATTGAGAACAAAACCTCACCCATTTGCGCGCAAGCAGAGCCCAGATAGAGCGCGGACTTGCTGCAATAGCCGCCCACTTCGAGGCATGGGCCCTAACTGGTCCGCTCTACATCCACCGCGCTCGACATTGATTGCGGCGCGCTGCCGATGAATGTGCCGTCGATCGGTGAGATGTCTGCATAATCGCGCCCCATTCCGATCGCGATGTGATCCTCGCCTACCAGGCAATTGTTGGTCGGGTCAAAGCCCACCCAGCCAAGCGCCTGCCCGCACCACACATCAACCCATGCATGCATCGCGTCTGCTCGCACAAGCTTTGCCTTGCCAGGCGGCGGGCGCGTGAGGATGTACCCGCTGACATAGGCGGCCGGGATGCTGTGCGCGCGCAGGGCCATGATCATGATATGCGTGAAGTCCTGGCAAACACCGCTGCGCGCTTCGAAAGCCTCTTCAGGCGGGGTCCTGCTGTCGGTTGCCCCCGGCGCATAGGTGAACGCTTTGTGGATCGCATCCATCAGCGCGCTGACCGAGGCGATGATGTCGCCGCCGCGCGGCAAAAACGGGCTCGCCCAATCGGTGATGGGAGCGCTCATCCTGGTGATGCGCGAGGCGAACAGGTAAGGCGCGGGCGCAAGGTCGGACAGATCCGCCACCGCCAAAGCTTCAGCCTGAACAGTCGCGATTGAGGGGCCGCTTTGCGGTGTCTGCGGCGGCTCGATGTCGATCACGAATTCGCTCGTAACTTCGAGCTTCTTGAGCGGCTCATGAAAGCCAACCTGCGTCGTTTTGACCCAATAGGGTCCGAATTGATCTTCGCGCGTGCCAGGCTCGGGCGACAGGCGTAACGCCTCGCGCACCAACGTCTGCCCCGCGCGCAATCGCGGTTTCAAGCGCAGGTTCAAACGCGCCCGCGCAACCGGCGTGGCGTAGCCAAGCTTGCTCACATGGCGCACAGTGTACCGCATCAAAACAGCCTCTTGGTGCGCACTTCGTCGGATCGGTCGGCCTGGAGGAAATACCGCTCGCTGATGGCCTCGGAGAGGTCCGCGAGATCCTTGCGCAGGTCTTCGATTGTCATCGGTCCGATCAGGGTTGCCTCGATACCTTCGATCTTGGAGCGAAGCTTGCCCACGGCGCGCAGAGGTTCTTCGGGCATCCCATCGGTGCGCAAGGGGGGTATTGCGGTAAGGTGCTTGTCAATCTTGCTGATCTGGAACGAAAGGCCGCGCGGCTGTGCGGGCTCTAGCAGCACCATGTCATAGACCCGTGCGATATAGGGCATGGAGAGGTAACGGCTGCGATAGAGCGACTGGCAGTCCACCAGCTCTAGCAAAGCGCTCAGATCATCGGCGCTCGCGCTGCCGGGGATGATCGCTTGGGCAGCCTGCAGGATCATTGAGGCGCGCTCAATGCTCATGCCCATATTGAGAAACTGCCATTCCGGCCCGCGGCTCATCCCGTCCGAAAGTAGCCATGACAAAGTCGCGTGGCGCTCGATCAGCCGGTCGCAGGCAAGCGCCATGGATTCCACGTCGCCGGGGGTGAAGCCGGGCATGTCGCGCTGCACGGCGCGCCAACTGTCGCGCGAAAGCCGGTCGCGCAAGATCAGCGCGATTTGCTGCTCGCGCTGGATCAGGCTGCGGACCGATCCGAATTGCCGACCATTCCCAAGCGCAAGGCCTGCAATCTCAGCATAGGACGCATCCTTCGAAGGCCGCGCAATCGCGCCGAGGTTGAACAGGAGCTTGGCAAGGCGGCTCGCTGTGCTCGACGTATCGCCCGCTTGTCCAGACCCCGTTTGACCCGAGAGGGCGATCTGATCGACAAGCACCCGCACAATCCGCGCGGTTTGCTGCGCGCGTTCGCCATAGCGTCCAAGCCAGAACAGATTGTCCGCCGCCTGACTGGGCAAGAGGCCCTGTTCGCGGCGAATCTCGCGCGGGGTTGTCTTAAGCACGGCTTCAGGCGCGGAAGGGCGCTGCGGCTCGATAATGCAGACATCGGTTGAGATATCGCCCAGACCCATCAGACTGGTGCGCAGATCGCCTTGCTCCGAGACACGGCCAAAGCCGCCTTGCAAGGGCACCCAGTCACCGTTCTCATCGCGTGCAAGATAAGCGCGCATGGTGAAGCCGCGCGCTTCGAAGCGGCCATTGGCGAGTGCGGGCGTGGTTGAGAGGTGGACGATTTCCTGCGCGGTGTAGTCCATCGGGCGCATGCGTATCCCACGTTCTAACTCGGCGCGCTCCTCAGGCGAAAAGCTGGCGCCGGGCCGAGTGTGGCCATCGGGCAAGCCGGTGATTGGCCTTCGGAAAGCCGAACTCACCACCAGATCATCGAGATTGGAGAGCACGAATTCGCGTTCCGTCGCGCCGCCGCACCACCAGGTGGCCGCGTTGGGCAAGCTCAGCAGCTCGCCCAGAACCGAGCGTGCAAGGCGCGGCAGGAAGGCGGGCATGGCGCGGCTTTCGACAACGCCGGAGCCAGGCCAGTTGGTGACGACAAGCCCCTGCGAGAGCGCTGCGACGAGGTTGGGCACGCCAATTTGCGAGCGCGCATCAAAGTTCATCGGATCAAGGTCGCGCGTAGTGATCCAGCGCCACAGAGCGTCAATGCGCTTCAGCCCCGCAATCGTGCGCGCGAACAAGCGGCCATCGCGCACAGTGAGGTCGCGTCCCTCGACCAGCGAGAAGCCAAGCTGGCGCGCCAGATTGGCCTGCTCGGGGTAGGATTGGTTGAAGCGCCCCGGCGTCAGCAGCGCAATGCGTGGGTCATCGCGCTGACACTGCTCCGCAAAACCTCGGCGCAGCGCGTTGAAAAAGCCCGAATGCGGGCGCGTCCCGACAGACGCGAGCAGGCCGCCCGTGGCGCGGGCCAGCGCTTGCCGGTTTTCGATCGCGTAGCCGATCCCGATCGGAAAGCGCGCCCGGTCTGCGAGCACCCGCCACTCGCCTGACGGCCCGCGCGCCAGATCGACCGCATAGGTGTTGAGGAAGTGACCGCCCGCTGGCTTGATCCCCACCATACGCCGGGCAAAATCATTGCTGCCCGAAACAATCGCGGCGGGCAGGTGGCCGTCCTTCACCAGCGATTGTTCGCCGTAAAGGTCAGCAATCACCTGCTCGAGCAGTTCGGCCCGCTGGATCAGCCCATCGGTGACCTTTTCCCACTCATCGGCCGCGATAAGGATCGGCATCGGGCCCAATGGCCAGGGGCGTTCCTGCTCATCGCCGGTGATGCGAAAGGCAAGGCCCAGATCCTCGACATGGCGATCAAGATAATCCTGCAGCAATTGCAGATTGCCATGGCATTGGCCCGCAAACCCCTTGGCGAGATCGTGCCAGGCCTTGCGAATATCGAGCCGCGAGCTGGCGTAGATGTCAGCCGATGGCGCTTGCGGCGCGTAATAGGCAAGGCTGTCGGTCTCCGGGTCTGGCCCGAAGAGATCCGCCTCACCGCTGCCCACAAAAGGAGTGTCGCCCTGCTCTGTCATGCACGGCGTGCTTACACTGCGCGCGCAGGTCGACGCAAATCGAGGGTTAGCGGGAACTCGCCATGATCCTCGCCCGAAGGGATGGTGACGGTGCCGGGTGAGTGGCCGTGATCTTGAAAGCGCGCCCTGCGCCGCGATTCCGCTTCGAAATTGTTAATCGGCACATCATCGAAGGAACGCCCGCCCGGATGCGCGACATGGTAGACGCAGCCGCCCAGAGAGCGGTTGTTCCAGCTGTCGTAGACATCGAAGGTGAGCGGCGGATCGGCCTTTAACAGCGGGTGCAGGCACGAGGCCGGAGCCCACGCCTTGTACCGCACCCCGCCAACCGCTTCGCCGGGCTGCCCGGTTGGCGTCATCGGCACGCGGCGTCCATTGCAGCCGATCACATGGCGCCCCGGTGTCAGGCCCTTGGCGCGAACCTGCAATCGCTCGGTCGAGCTGTCGACATAGCGCACCGTGCCGCCAATCGCGCCGGTCTCACCCAGCACGTTCCAGGGTTCGAGCGCGTGGGAAATCTCAAGCTCAACCCCGCCTGCCTGCGCGCTGCCATGGACCGGAAAGCGGAACTGGCGCTGGGCTTCAAACCAGTTGGGATCAAAATCATAGCCCGCGCGGCGCAGGTCAGCGAGGACTTCAAGAAAGTCATTCCAGCAGAAATGCGGCAGCAGGAATTTGTCGTGCAGGCTCGTCCCCCAACGCACCAGATTGCCATCCTGCGGCTCGCGCCAGAACCACGCCACAAGCGCCCTTAAGAGGAGCTGAGCGGCAACACTCATCTTCGCATCGGGCGGCATCTCGAACCCGCGAAACTCAATCAGGCCAAGCCGCCCGGTCGGGCCATCGGGTGAATAGAGCTTGTCGATGCAAATCTCGGTGCGGTGCGTGTTGCCGGTGACATCGACGAGCATGTTGCGAAACAACAGGTCCACAACCCAGGGGAAGGGCACCGGATCGTTTGGTCCCGGTACCTGACCCAGAGCCACTTCAAGCTCATAGAGGCTGTCATGGCGCGCTTCGTCGATACGGGGTGCCTGGCTGGTCGGACCAATGAACAGGCCGGAGAACAGGTAGCTGAGCGATGGGTGACGCTGCCAATAAAGCACAAAGCTCTTCAACAGGTCGGGCCGACGGATGAAGGCGCTCTCGGTGAAGCTCGCGCCGCCCATCACCATGTGGTTGCCGCCGCCTGTGCCGACCGAGCGGCCATCGACCATGAATTTGTCCGCCGTCAGCCCCACTTCGCGCGCGGCATCGTAGAGCTGGGTGGTAACGTCCACCATCTCTTCAAAGGTTGCGGTGGGATGGATATTCACTTCGACAACGCCGGGATCGGGCGTCACCTTGAGGAGGTTGATGCGCGGGTCGGGCGGGGGGAGGTAGCCCTCGATCCGCACCGGAGTTTGAAGCTTTTCAGCGGTCGCTTCGATCTCGGCGATGAGTTCGAGGAAATCCTCCATGCTTTCCACCGGCGGCACGAAGATCGAGAGATAGCTGCCCTTGGGCTCGACCGTGAGAGCGGTGCGCACCGCGCCTTCGATAATCTCCTGCTCGACGCGTTCCTGCGCAGACGAGCCAGCGGTTTCGACCTTGCGATGGGCCTGCTGTTTCTCAGGCTTCGGCTTTGTTTCTGGGGGCGATATCTCTTCCCTGTTCTGCTGCCCGCGCGCCGCGCGCTGATCGCGAAAGTCGGCGAGCGGGGCTTGCGGGTCGGTTTCGACGCGCGGGTGGATATAGGGATAGTTGCTTTCAGAGACATGAGGAAGCGAGCCCAGCGGCAGGCGGTAGCCAAGCGCGCTATCTCCGGGCACCGCGAACAGCGCACCGCGACGCAGCCGCCATTGTTCGCTCTTCCACCGGCCCGGCTCGCGCGCTTGCTGGGTCTGTTGGAGCTGCGATGGATTATGGCGCTGGATCGGCAGCACGTAGCCCACCGGCGTTGTCAGTCCTCGGCCGAAAGTCTCGACGATGCGCTGGCGTTCTTCGGGGTCTTCGATCTTAGGGTCGAGCGGGCTTACATTGACGGGCAATTCGCCCTCGCGCTCGATCCATTTTTCGGGGTCTTCATAGACCGGCTGGACGAAATCATCGCCCACGCCCAGCGAGCGTGCGGCAGCCTTCAGGAAGGCGTCGGCGTGCTCGGCGTGGACGCTTGGTTCGCCGTCCTCACTCGGATCGCTCGCGATCAGATCGGGATTATTCCACAAGGGTTTGCCATCCTTGCGCCAATAGAGCGAGAAGCCCCAGCGCGGCAGGCTCTCGCCCGGATACCACTTGCCCTGTCCGTGGTGGAGCAGCCCGCCCGGCGCGTAGATCGCCTTCAGCTTGCGGATCAGCTTGTCCGCGTATCCGGCCTTGGTTGGGCCAACCGCCTCACCGTTCCATTCGGGCGCCTCGCCGCCGTCCTCGGCCACAAAGGTCGGCTCCCCGCCCATGGTGAGGCGCACGTCTTGCGCGCCCAAATCCTCATCTACGCGCTTGCCCAGATCGAGCAGCGCGTGCCAGCGATCATCGGTGAAGGGCTTGGTGATGCGCACCGCTTCCTTCACCCGGTCAACCGACATGGCAAAGTTGAAATCGACCTCAGCGGGCTCGGCCATGCCTTCAATGGGAGCGGCGGACCGATAGTGCGGGGTTGCGGCCAGCGGGATATGCCCTTCGCCCGCAAACATGCCCGAGGTCGCATCCATCGCCACCCAGCCAGCGCCCGGCACGTAAGCCTCAGCCCAGGCATGGAGGTCCACCACGTCCTGCGTGACGCCCTTGGGGCCCTCAACCGGCTCAACATCGGCGACAAGCTGGATCGAATAGCCCGAAACAAAGCGCGCCGCAAAACCCAGCCGCCGCAGCAATTGCACCAGCAGCCACGCGCTGTCGCGGCATGATCCGCGCCCGATCTCCAGCGTTTGCTCAGGGCCTTGCGTGCCCTGTTCCATCCGGATGACGTAATCGACCGCCTCGTTCACCGCGCGGTTGACCTCGACTAGGAAGTCAATCGTGCGGGCCTCATGGCTGGCAAAGCGTTCGACCATCGCCTCGAACAGCGGGCCCTGCGGCTCGGTGTCAAAATAGGCGACGAGATCGTCCTTGAGCGTCTCGTCATATTGGAAGGGGACGGTCTCGGCGTAGTCTTCAACGAAGAAATCAAACGGGTTGATCACCGCCATGTCGGCGATCAGGTCCACCTCAATCTTGAACTCGCGCACCTTCTCGGGGAACACAACGCGCGCTTGCCAATTGCCGTGCGGGTCCTGCTGCCAGTTGATAAAGTGGTTTTCCGGCTCGATCTTGAGCGAATAGTTGGGAACCGCGGTGCGCGTATGCATGGCCGGGCGCAGGCGGATCACTTGCGGGGCGACCGTGATTGGGTGCGAATAGCGGTAGTGGGTAAGGTGATGCAGAGCGGCGCGTATCATGGCTGGCACTTAGAGGGGCGGGGGCGCTCTATTGCAACGCGAAAATGCGCGCGCCTGCCAGGGTCATATTATTGCACTGCAACAAAGCGCTTGGCGAATCCGGTTTCGCGTCTATTGTTACACGGTGGGCGATATTTCATACCTCACCTTTGCCTTGCCGCTTTTGCTGGCAGCAGGCGCAGCCGCCGGGTTCGCGGGCGGCCTGTTTGGCATCGGCGGCGGCTTCGTGGTTGTGCCTGCGCTCGTGATCCTGTTTCCCATTCTGGGTCTCGATGACGACATGGCAGCGCATGTCGCGGTGGGCACCTCGCTCGCAACCATCATATTCACCTCGATCCGCGCGACGCAAAGCCACGCCAAGCGCGATGCGGTCGATTTCGAGGTTCTCAAAAGCTGGGCTCTCTGGGTGGTACTTGGCACAGCCTTGGGAACCGTGATCGCCGATTGGGTCTCCGGCGGCCAGCTTGCTCTCATTTTCGGAGTGGGCGTTATGGCTTTTGCGGTCTATTTCCTGTTGCCCGCGCGCTTAGGTGAACCGGTTTTTGCAGGAATGCCAACCGGTTTCCCGCGCGCTGGGATGGCAGGAGGGCTTGGCGCGTTCTCGGCCCTGCTGGGTATTGGCGGTGGGACGATCACAACGCTGACCATGACGGTGTGCGGATCGCCCATCCACCGCGCCATTGGCACCGCCTCTGGGATGGGGGCCATCATCGCTATTCCAGCGACGATCGGCTTCATCTTTATCGGGCTTGGCGAGGCGGGCCTGCCGTGGGGCTCGCTTGGCTATGTCAATGTGCCAGCCGCAGCCGCGATCATCATCACCTCTGTTATTTTCGCGCCGCTGGGCGTTGCCGCTGCGCACAAAATGCCGCCCGAGATCTTGCGCCGGGTCTTTGGCGCGTATCTCATCCTTGTCGGCGTCACCATGATCGGGAAAAGTCTTAGCTAAGCAAAAGGAGCGTTTTCATGCCTACCAACCGTCGCAACTTCCTCGCCGGAGCCGGGCTTGCCACCGGATTGGGCGCGCTGCCACTGAACACCGCATCGGCCATGAGCACGGCTGCTGCTCCGCAAAGCGATTTTGGCCCGGTCAACGGTCAGGCACTTCTTAGCCGCAACGAAAACCCCTATGGCCCCGCGCCCTCTGCGATCAAGGCGATTGCCGAGAACGCCAAGATGGGCTGCTACTACACCGACCGCGCGCTGATGCGTCTTCATGAAATGATCGCTGAGCGGCACAATGTCGATATGAAGCAGGTCGTTGTCGGCAGCGGCTCGACCGAAATCCTGTGCGCGATCTCGCTCGCCTGGGGGCGTGGGCCGGAAGGGCGCGCGATCCTGTGCCCGGACCTGTTCTGGGATACCACGGTCAAATATGGCGAGCGTCAGGGCGTTAAATCGATCCGCGTACCGCTCGCCAGCGATATGGGCGTTGACCTCGCTGGCCTTGAAGCTGCGCTAACCGATGAGGTCTCGCTGATCCAGATCTGCAACCCCAACAACCCCACCGGTGTGCTCATCCCCGCAGCCGACCTGCGCGCCTTTGCCTCCAAGACAGCCTCCAAGGCCACTTTGCTGGTCGATGAAGCGTATAACGAGCTCACCGATACGCCCGATGACAACACGATGATTGACCTCGTGCGCGCGGGCCAGGATGTGATTGTGTGCCGCACCTTCTCCAAGATTTACGGCATGGCTGGGCTGCGCGTGGGCTACGCGATCACGAGCGAGGCCAATGCCGAGCGGATCCGCAGCCATATGATGAGCTTTGGCGGCAATCTGGGCGGCGTTGCAGCGGCGCTTGGGTGCTATGACGATTTCGCCTTTCTCGAAAAGTCGCGCGCGATGGTGCTCGAAGGGCGCGAGATGATCATGGATGCGGTTAGCAAATCGGGCCTCTCTGCGCTGCCTTCGCAGACCAATTTCGTCTATGTCGAAGTGCCCGATGCCGATGCTGTGCAGGCCGGGATGAAGGAGCGCGGCATCTCCATCCGCGGCGCTTATGGCAAGTGGACGCAATATTCGCGGGTGAGCACCGGCATGATCGCCGACGTTGAACGCTATGCGAAAGCCCTTCCGGAGGTTATCGGCACTCTCAAAGCGTAAACGATAAGGGAGAGAGCAGATGCGCGGGAGAGTTTTGGGCGCAGGTCTGGCAGCCATTGCGGCTTTGGTGGCGGGCATAAGTGTGGCGACATCGGGGGCCGATGCTCAGTCTGACACTCCATCCCCGGCGCTGGTCGAAGTAACCAGCGGGCGGGTCAACGACGGCGTGCCGATCCCCACCTTCAAGGTCGATGCTGCCTGGCCGCGCCTGCCTGAGAACATGATCCTTGGCCAAGTATCCGGATTGGCGATCGACAAGGATGATAATGTCTGGATCGCCAACCGTCCCAACGCGCTGGGCTTCAGCGATATCGGCCGCGATGCCAATCCGCCGACGACCGAGGCGTGCTGCAACGCGCCTCCCCACATCATTCAGTTCGATACAGCAGGCAATGTCATGCGCGGCTGGGGCGGGCCTGAGCTCGCTCCGGGTGAGAGTACGCTCGAAGGGCGGGGGCGGCGCGCTGTCGAAACGGGCGATGAGCAATGGCCGCGCAACATTCATGGCATCTTTGTTGATGATGCGATGACGGTCTGGTTCGGTGGCAACGGGCCGGGCGATCACGCCGTCTTGAACTTCACCGCTGACGGCGAGTTCATCCGCCAGATCGGCAAGCGGCAGGTGACTGAGGGCAATTATTCGAAGGAATATCTCGGCAATCCCGCGGATGTTGCGTTCGACGGGAAGACCGTGCTGGTCGCAGATGGCTATACCAATCGGCGCATCGTCGAGTTTTACGGTGAGAACCTCGAATACCGCCGGTTGTGGGGCGCTTACGGTGCGAATGCGGAAAACGCCGCGCGCGATATCGTGTTCGATCCCAGTCAGGCCTCCAGCAACGCTGATGGCGGCGCGCAGCCCGAAAGCAAAGCCTTTGGCGATATCGTCCATTGCGTCGTGCGCGGGCCGGAAAACACCGTTTATGTCTGCGATCGGCGCAACAACCGCCTGCAGGTATTTCGTGAGACTGAAGAGGGCGTCGAGTTCCTCCAAAACGTCCCCATCGCGGCCAAAACCGGCGGCACGCGCACCGTTACCGATGTCGGCTTCAGCCCCGATGGCATGTATGTCTACGTCGCCGATATGATGAACGGGCGCATCTGGGTGCTCCTGCGCGAAACCCACGAGGTGATTGCCTGGTTCGGCAAGAACGGACGCTATGCCGGGCAGTTCATCTGGCTCCACAGCCTCGATGTCGACAGCCAGGGCAATGTCTATGCAAGCGAGGTCAACACCGGGCGCCGCGTACAGAAATTTGTGTTTCAGGGGATAGAGGAGTGAGGACAGGTTTGCGCGGCGCGAGTGTTGCGGGGTGTCTGGCGCTGCTCATCACCGCCTGCGCGCCGAATAAGGAGCCTGATGTGGACCGCCCCGAACCCGTCACCACCGAAGACCGTTTTGCGATCCTTGCACTCGATTGCGTGCACCGCGAATATCCCAACAAGATCAGCCATGTGATGCAATCCGAAGGTGATGCAAAGCCGCCGAGCGAGCTGACGCCCGCGTTCTACGGCTGTTTTGACTGGCACTCCTCCGTACACGGCCACTGGCTGCTTACCCGCATCCTCACAACCCAGCCCGGCGGCGTTTACGAGGATGAAATCCGCGCCAAGCTTGCGACGAGCTTCACCGAGGCAAACCTCAGCGGAGAGCTCGCTTATTACATCGCCGAAGGGCGCGGCAGTTTTGAGCGGCCCTATGGCATCGCCTGGTACCTGCAACTGGTCGCCGAGCTGGAAGAGAGCGAGGACCCGCAGCTCACCGAGTGGCGCGAGACGCTGCGCCCGCTTGAAGATGCGATTGTGGTCCAGATCATGGATTGGCTGCCCAAGCTCGCTTATCCGGTGCGTCTTGGCACGCACAACCAAACTGCCTTCGCCTTCGGCTTGATGCTCGATTACGCGCGCATAGTGGGGAATTCCGAACTTGAAGCCGCGCTCATTGAAAAGACCTTGGCTTTCCACCGCGAGGACGTGAATTGCCCGCTTGCCTATGAGCCGTCGGGTGAAGACTTCCTCTCACCCTGCCTGATGGAGGCAGACCTGATGCGCCGGGTGATGGACCGCCAGGAATTTGCAGGCTGGCTCGATGCCTTCCTGCCGCAAATCCCCGCCGATGGCAGTGCCGATTGGCTGGAACCGGGCATTGTACGCGATGCCTCGGACGGCAAGCTGGTGCATCTCGATGGCGTCAATCTCAGCCGGGCCTGGGCGCTGGAGGGGATTGCAAGCGCTCTGCCCGAAGGCGATGCGCGCATCGAAGCGCTGCTGGCCGCGGCCAATGTGCATAAGGAAACGGGCATCGCTGCTGTTTCGGATGAGCATTATTCTGGCAGCCACTGGCTCGCGAGCTTTGCGACCTATCTCACCACCAAGCGTGGCATCGCACCTGACCAAGGCGAGTGAGCGCGTTACTCGTCCTTGCCAGTCGACGAACGACATACCTTGATCGACGAGCGGCGCATGTTACGCTGGCTTTACATGGGGTGCTGTGTGCTAGCAGAGTGCCGAAACAGGGAAGCGTTAGGGGCTAATATGCGAATTCTGAAAATCCTCGTCGGGTGCGTTGTCGCCCTTGGTTTGGGCAATGCGGCGATCGCGCAAGACGATGAGGATGGTAAGGAGGACAAGCCCGCGCTTTCCAGCGGTACGTTCAAGGCCTTCGAACTGCGCAATATCGGCCCTGCCTTTATGTCGGGCCGCATCGCCGATATCGCGATTGTGCAGGACGATCCGGCCACTTGGTATGTCGCGGTCGGCTCGGGCGGCGTCTGGAAGACTGAGAATGCGGGCACGACCTGGACCTCTTTGTTCGAGGGGCAGGGCGCCTATTCGATCGGCACGGTCGCACTTGATCCTTCGGACCCATCGCGCGTTTATGTCGGCACGGGCGAGAACAATGGCGGGCGTCACATCGGCTTTGGCGATGGCATCTACCGCTCGAACGATGGCGGTAAGACCTGGAAAAACCTCGGCCTCAAAAAGTCCGAGCATATTTCCAAGATCATCGTCCACCCCGAAGACCCGAACACGATCTGGGTTGCGAGCCAGGGCCCGCTTTGGTCGCCGGGCGGTGAGCGCGGTGTCTTCAAGACGACCGATGGCGGCAAGACCTGGGAAAATGTGCTGGCCAAGGGCGAATATACCGGCGCGACCGACATGTTGATTGATCCGCGCAATCCGGATCGGCTCTACGTCGCCATGTGGCAGCACCATCGCACGGTCGCCGCTTACGTCGGCGGAGGCCCGGAAAGCGGGCTCTACAAGTCGGAAGACGGCGGCGAGACCTGGGACGAGCTCAAGACCGGCCTTCCGGGCGGCAATAAGGGCAAGACCGGTCTCGCGATCTCGCCAATGAACCCGGACGTTGTCTACGCTGCGATCGAATTGGACCTTCGCAAGGGCGGCGTGTGGCGCTCGGACAATCGCGGCGCAAGCTGGACCAAGATGTCAGATGAAACCGGCAAAGGCACCGGCCCGCACTACTACCAAGAGCTCTATGCGAGCCCGCATTACTTTGACCGCATCTATCTCGTCTCGAACACGACGCAGATTTCCAATGATGGCGGCAAGAATTGGACGAGCCTCAACAACTCGACCAAGCACGTCGACGATCACGCCATCGCGTTCCGCCCGGATGATCCCGATTACATCCTGTTCGGTTCTGACGGCGGCATCTATGAAAGCTATGACCACACAAAGACTTGGCGCTTCATTGACAACCTGCCGATCACGCAGTTCTACAAGGTCGCGGTCGACGATGCTGAGCCGTTCTACAACGTCTATGGTGGGACGCAGGACAACAACTCGCAAGGCGGCCCCTCGCGCACTGATAACCGCCACGGCATTCGCAACGATGACTGGTTCGTAACGCTAGGCGGCGATGGCCACCAGTCGGCGACCGAGCCGGGTAATCCCAACATTATATATGCTCAATCGCAGCAGGGGAACCTTGCACGCGTGGACCGAATTACCGGCGAGTTCGTGCGCATTCAGCCCCAGCCTGCACCGGGTGATGACATTCCGCGCTTTAATTGGGATTCGCCGATCTGGGTCAGCCAGCACGATCCCAAGCGGATCTATTTTGCCTCGCAAAAGCTGTGGCGCTCGGACAATCGCGGCGACACGTGGACGGCAATTTCGGGTGACCTGTCGCGCAATGAGAACCGCATGCGCCTGCCGGTGCAGGGGCGTCAGTGGAGCTGGGAAGCGGGCTGGGACATCTATGCGATGAGCCAGTACAACACGATCACCTCGATCGGGGAATCGCCGTTTGATGAGAACCTGCTTTATGTCGGCACCGATGATGGCCTGATTCAGGTGTCAGAGGATGGTGGTGCAAACTGGCGGCGGATCGAAGTGGGCACGCTGCCCGGCGTTCCGGACACGGCTTTTGTGAACGATATTCGCGCTGATCTGCACGATGTGAACACGGTCTATGTCGCGCTCGATAACCACAAATATGGCGACTATTCGCCCTATCTTTTGAAAAGCACCAATCGCGGCCGCACCTGGACGAGCATCACCGGCGACATTCCTGACAAGCACCTGATGTGGCGTCTTGTGCAGGATCATGTGAACCCGAACCTGCTCTTCACCGCGACCGAATTTGGCCTCTATTTCACGCTTGATGGCGGATCGAAGTGGGTCAAGCTGTCGGGCAAGGCGCCGACAATCTCGTTCCGCGATGTGACTATTCAGCGGCGCGAGGACGATCTGGTGGCGGCAAGCTTTGGCCGCGGCTTCTTCATCGTCGATGACATCTCACCGCTGCGCACTTTGAGCGAGGCGAGCCTTAATCAGGAAGCGCTGCTGTTTCCCGGGCGAAATGCGCTTTGGTATCTTGAGCAGCACCCGCTCGCTTTCTCACCCGGCGGCAGTCAGGGCGATGGCTATTTCCGCGCCCCCAACCCGCCCTTTGGCGCGAATTTCACCTACTACCTCGCCGATGACATCCAGTCTTTGACGCAGGCGCGCAAGGAGCGTGAGAAGCCGCTGATCAAGGACGGGGCGGACACCCCGTTCCCGAGCTTTGAATCGCTGACCGCAGAATTGCAGGAAGAGAAACCCACGATCTGGCTCACCGTGCGTGATAGCGATGGCAATGTCGTGCGCCGCCTCAAGGGACCGGCGAGGAAGGGCTTCCACCGCGTCAACTGGAACCTGCGCTACCCGCCGCTCGACGTGGCGCGGCCCCCGCGTGGCAATGGCCGCTCGCCTTCGGGCTTCCTGGCGGCACCGGGTGAGTACACGGTCGATCTGACCAAGCGTGTGCGCGGTGTCACCACGCAGCTTGTGGCGCCCATGCCCTTCACCGTGGAGCCCCTGCGGACCGACAGCGCTTTGCCGCGTCAGCCCGATGCCGAGGCCTTTGCCGAAGACATCGCGGTCTTCGATCGCTCGGTCACCGCCTTGGGCTTCAAGCTTCGCGAAGCGCAGCAAAAGGTGAAGCTGCTCGCTGTAGCTGCACGCAGCGCGCCGCGCGGCGATCCGGCGACGCTCGATGGGCGGCTCGACCAGATCCGGGCTGAAGTGAACGCGCTCGATGAGCTTCTCAACGGCAATCCGGCGCGCAACGCGATCTTTGAGCGCACGCAGCCCACCGTACGCAGCCGGCTGGGCCGGGCGATGGGCTCGCTTTACGGATCGACCTATGGGCCAACGCAAACGCAACGTGATCAGCTCGCTTACGCCAAGGCCGATTACGATGCGGTCAAGAACCGGCTCGTCGGGCTGACACAGTCGACCATTCCGGCCTTTGAGGCGGAACTGATCGGACTGGGCGCACCTTACGTGCCGGGCGGTGTGATCCCCGAGGTGCAATGAGCGCGATGAAGTGAACTGGAAGAAGTTCTGGCGCCAGGTTCATTACTGGCTGTCGCTTGCCGTATTCCTGCCCGCCGGCGTCATGTTTGTCGCCGGCGGGTTCCTGATGCTCAAGAAAGAGATTGAGTGGATCCAGCCGGGCACACAGCGCGGCGTGGTCGAAGCGCAATTGCCCGAAGCCTCGTTCAATGAGATGCTCGCCGCCGCGCGTCAGCATCCGGAGGCCGGTATCAACGAATGGTCTGACATCGACCGGATCGATCTGCGCGTCGACAAGGGCATGGCCAAATTGCGCGCCAATTCGGGTTGGGAAGTGCAGGTCGACACCAAGACGGCTGAAGTTCTGAAGGTCGCCTATCGCCGTTCCGACGTCATCGAGAGCATTCATGACGGCTCGTTCTTTTCAGACGCCGTGAAGCTCTACATATTCCTGCCAACGGGAGTGCTGCTCGTCGCGATGTGGGGGACCGGGATTTATCTCTTTCTGCTGCCGCGCATGCGCAAGAAGAAGAAACCGCGCGCTGCGGCGAGCGTATAAGTACCAAACCTGTAATCGGAGATATTCTATGCGCCTCGCTATAAGCGCG
>JBCCJS010000018.1:0-63766 GCA_039027675.1 Pseudomonadota bacterium | reverse complement strand
CTTCCAGGAATTCATGGCGTTCTACGCCAATGTCATCCGCGATCACCTGGGCCTCGATCACGAGCGCACCATGTTCTTTTGCGGCATGGCGATCGGCTATCGCGACGCGCAAGCACCGGTGAACAATTTCGAGCGCGAGCGCGTGCCGCTTGGCGAGCAGGTCACATTCCTCGGCTTTGAGTAATCGCGGTTTTCGTTGACGCGTGCGCCCAGCGTGGCAAAGCGCACCATAACCATAACCATGACCGATGATACACCATCTCACGAATTGCACCTGTTCAATTCGTTGACCCGCCAGTTGGAAGTCTTCCAGCCCGTCCATGAAGGCGAGGCGCGGGTCTATACATGCGGGCCCACCGTCTACAATTACCCGCATATCGGCAATATGCGCGCCTATGTGTTCGCCGACATTCTGGGCCGCACGCTGAGCGCGCATGGGCTCAAGCTTACCCATGTCATCAACATCACCGATGTCGGCCACCTTACCGATGACGCGGATGAGGGCGAGGACAAGATGGAGAAAATGGCGGCGGAAAAAGCGCAATCCATCTGGGACATCGCCAAGCACTATACCGAGGCCTATTGGGACGATGTAAAGGCGCTCAACATCCGCCAGCCCGCGCACTGGTCGATCGCGACCGACTACGTGCCCGATATGATCGAATTCGTGGAATCGATCGCGGACAAGCATGTTTATGAGATCGACAGCGGCCTCTATTTCGACGTCTCGACGATCGAGGATTACGGCCGTCTGGCGCGCGCGGTGACCGAGGAAGACGGCGAGAGCCGTATCGGCACGGTCGAAGGCAAGCGCAACGCGGCTGACTTTGCGCTGTGGCGCAAGACCCCGCCGGGCGAAAAGCGCCAGATGGAATGGGACAGCCCTTGGGGGCCGGGCGCGCCTGGGTGGCACCTCGAATGCTCGGTCATGGGCCAAAAGCTCCTGGGCTTTCCCTTCGACATTCATACCGGCGGAATTGACCATCGTGAGATCCACCACCCCAATGAGATCGCGCAGAACCAGGCTTTTGCACAGGCCAATTGCGGGTCTTGCTGCGGCGAGATGAGCGGGGGCGGCCTCGACAATCCGGTCAATTCGGGCGCGAACATCTGGATGCACAACAACTTTCTGGTCGAACGCTCGGGTAAGATGTCGAAGTCGTCCGGCGAATTCCTGCGCGTGCCGCTGCTGGTCGAGAAGGGCTTTCACCCGCTCGCCTATCGCTTGATGTGCTTGCAGGCGCATTACCGGAGCGAGCTGGAGTTCAGCTGGGAGGGGCTAGAGGCGGCGCTGACGCGGCTTAAACGCATGGTGATGGCCGCCGCGCGCCTTGCCGAGGCCGAGCCAAGCCCGGTCGCCGAGCACCCCAAGTTTGCCGCTCCGCTTGCCAAGTTCGAAGAGGCGATGGCGGAGGATTTGAACACCCCGATTGCGCTCACCGCTTTGGAAGACGCTTTGGCCGTCAAGAAAGTGGACGCAGGGATCAAGCGCGCTGTGGTCGAAGCGATGGATGCCGGTCTTGGCCTTGGTCTGTTTGAACTCACTCGCGAAGACTTGCGTATCCGGCCCAAATCAGCCGAGATCACTGAGGCGGAAATCGAGGACGCGCTCTCCCGCCGCAACGCCGCGCGCGCTGAGAAGGACTTCGCCACCTCCGATGTGATCCGCGATGAACTTGCGGCCAAGGGCGTCGAAGTGATGGACGGCGACCTGCTCGGTTGGGAGTGGAAGCTCACCGCGCAATAACGCAAGTTCATCAGCCGCACGATCTGGGCCTTTACAATCATCCCGCCTGCGCCATTGTGTTCGCCAAGCCATCCAAGACATCAGGGGATTATCAATGCGCGGCCAGATCATGGATTTCGACCTTCAGAAGGGAAAGGGTATCATTTCGGGAGACGACGGCACTCGTTATGGGTTCGACGTGTCCGAATGGCGCCAGGACGACATGCCCAAGCGCGGGCGCAAGGTTGATTTTGAGGCATCAGATGGGGCCGCGCTGCAGGTCTACACGCTTGGCCCTGATGCAGGCGCCGGGCGAAAGGACAAGTGGGTTGCGGCGGTGCTGGCCTTTGTGCTCGGCCCATTTGGCGCGCACAAATTTTATCTCGGTTACACGCAGGCAGGCGTCATTATGCTTGCAATGTTTCTGGGCGGGGTTTTGACGAGCATCATCATCATCGGGATCATCCCCCTGATGATTGTCAGCATCATCGCGTTCATTGAATTCATCATCTATCTCGTCACGAGCGAAGAAGATTTCGAGGAACGCTACGTCCTGAACGAGCGCCCCTGGTTCTGACGGAAAGCCAATCGCGTGACCACGCTTGCCATTTCTGGCCTCATCCGACCGCTTCTCGAACCCCAACTTCCTGGCGATCTTGACGTGCGCTGGTTCATGACCAAGGAAGAGGCGCTGGACGCTGTCGCCGAGGCGGAAATCGGCTGGTTCGACATGAACGAAAAAGAAGTGATGGCCGAGACGCTGATCGCCGCGAAGAAGCTCAAATGGCTCAACTCGATCTATGCCGGGCTCGACTTTCTCGACATGGACGTGCTGATCGAACGCGGGGTCACCATCACCAACGGGGCGGGGATCAACGCGATCACCATTGCCGAGTATGTCGTGATGGGGATGCTCACCATGGCGAAGGGCTACCGCGATGTCGTGCGCGCACAGGAGCGACGTGAGTGGCTGATGGACTCGCCCGGCAAGCGCGAGCTTTATGGCTCAAAGGCGCTGCTTTTGGGCTATGGCGCGATTGGCATGCTGATCAAACCGCGGCTCGAAGCCTTTAACGTCAATGTCACCGTGGTGCGGCGAACACCCGATGAGACTGGGGGAGAGGGCGTGTTGACACCCGATGAATGGCGCGCGCGGCTGGGCGAGTTTGACTGGGTGATCCTTGCCGTGCCCGCTACGCCCGAAACCGACAACATGATCGGCTCTGAGGAGCTGGCAGCGATGAAATCGGACGCGGTGCTCGTCAACATTGCGCGCGGGGCGGTGATTGACCAGCCGGCTCTAATCGCCGCTCTGGAGGCCAAGTCGATCGGCGGTGCTTTCCTTGATGTGACGACGCCTGAGCCGCTTCCGGCTGATAACCCGCTCTGGGGTCCCGATAACGCGCATGTCACCATGCACCTCTCTGGCCGCGCGCAGGACAAGATGTTTATCCGCAGCGCCGCGCGCTTCCTCGATAATCTCGCAAAATATCGGCGCGGCGAGCCTGTGGCCCCGATCTTTGATCCTCGGCGTGGTTATTGAGAGCATCGCTTCGAATTGGCGGATTTTTGCAATACACCGCCATTCGTGAGAGGCATCACACCGAAGTTACACAATGGGGATAACCACTGTGCACATGAGGCGGAGCACCGAGTCACGGAACAGCCTGGCGCCCGCCAGTCGGCGAATTTGAATGTGGGGGGAATGAGCAATGAGCGAGACCAAAAAAGCATCCGACGTCTTTATCGACTGTCTGGAAGCAGAGGGGTGCGAATACATCTTTGGTGTGCCCGGCGAAGAGAACCTCGATCTCCTCGATTCGCTGGGTAAGTCGGACAAAATCAAGCTCATCCTCACTCGCCACGAACAAGGCGCAGGCTTTATGGCCGCGACCTATGGCCGCCATACGGGCAAGACCGGTGTGTGCCTGGCCACTTTGGGGCCGGGCGCGACCAACTTTGTGACCAGCGCTGCCTACGCTCAGCTTGGCGGCATGCCGGTGCTGATGATCACCGGGCAAAAACCGATCAAGAAATCGAAGCAGGGCCGCTTCCAGATCGTCGATATCGTCTCGCTGATGGAGCCTGTCACCAAGTACTCGATCCAGATTGCAGCGGGCGACAATATTCCCAGCCGCGTGCGCGAGGCCTATCGCCTGGCGGAAGAGGGAAAGCCCGGCGCTACCCTGATCGAGCTGCCCGAAGATATTGCTGAAGAGCCAACCGAAGACTTCAAGCCGCTGCCAAAAAGCGTAGCGCGCCGTCCCTCGGCTGAGGAAAAAGCGGTTCGCGCTGCGGTCAAGGCTATCGAGGCGGCCAAGAACCCGATCCTCGTCATCGGCGCGGGTGCCAACCGCAAACTATCGGGCCGCGCGCTTTTGCACTTCATCGAGTATACCGGCATTCCCTTCCTGACGACGCAGATGGGCAAAGGCGTGATCGATGAACGCCACCCCAAATTCCTTGGCTGCGCGGCGCTTTCGGCGGGTGACTTCGTACACCGCGCTGTCGAAGCGGCAGATTGCATCATCAATGTCGGCCATGACGTTATCGAAAAACCGCCCTTTTTCATGAAGGATAACGGCGTCACTGTGATCCACGTCTCAACCAAGACAGCCGAGGTGGACCCCGTCTACTTCCCGCAGATCGAAATAATCGGCGATATCGGCAACGCGATCTGGCAGATGAAGGAAGATATCAGCCCGAACCTGGGCTGGAACTTCGACCAGATGCTATCGTATCGCGCGGCCGAAGTCGCGCATACAAAGCCGCTGGCCGCTGATGCACGCTTCCCGATCTTCCCACCACATCTCGTCCAGCAGGTGCGCGATTGCATGCCTGATGATGGCATCATCTGCCTTGATAACGGGGTCTACAAGATCTGGTTTGCGCGCGGCTACACCGCTTACTATCCCAATACAGTGCTGCTCGACAATGCGCTCGCCTCGATGGGCGCGGGGCTGCCGAGCGCGATGATGAGCGCCATGCTGTACCCGGAGCGCAAGGTGATGGCGATCTGCGGCGATGGCGGCTTCATGATGAACAGCCAGGAGATGGAGACCGCGGTGCGCCTCGGCCTCAATCTCACCGTGCTGATCCTGCGCGATGATGCCTATGGCATGATCCGCTGGAAGCAGGCGAATATGGGCTTTGCCGATTTCGGGCTAACCTATGGAAACCCCGATTTTGTCGCTTACGCTCAGAGCTACGGCGCGACAGGGCACCGGGTGGAAAGCTCTGAGCACCTCGCTGAACTCCTCGCCCATTGCCGCGATACGCCGGGTGTACACCTCATCGATTGTCCGGTCGACTACACCGAGAACGACCAGATCCTCAATCACGACATCAAGAAGCTGAGCGCTGAGCTCTAAGCATCCGGTCTGAAAGGACATCGACATGCATCAAGTCGTCAATTCGTTTGATCTATCGGTCATCGGCAGCGTTCCCATGAGCGATTGGAAGGCTGTCGACGCGTTCCTTTCGCGGGCCAAGGAGCTGTCCGAAGATCGCAGCGCCTGGATGAAGCCGCATGAGCGCGCAGCCATCCTCAAGCGCGCTGCTGAGATCATGCAGGATCGCTTTGAGCACTTGGCCTTCCAGGTCGCGAATGAAGGCGGCAAACCGCTGATCGATGCACGGGTCGAAGTGGCGCGGGCGATTAATGGCATGGAGCTGTGCATTGAGGAATTGGGCAATCTGCGCGGGACCGAGATCCCCATGGGGCTGACGGCGGCCGGCGATGGTCGCACCGCCTGGACCACGCGCGAGCCGATTGGGCCGGTCGTCGCGGTCTCGGCGTTCAACCACCCGCTCAATCTCATCGTCCACCAGGTCGCACCTGCTGTTGCAACCGGGTGCCCGGTGATCGTGAAGCCGGCGGGCGACACGCCGCTATCCTGCTTCGAGTTCGTGGATATCCTGCATGAGGCGGGGCTGCCCAAGGAATGGGCGATGGCGGTTCTGACGCCGCGCGATGTGTCTTCCAAGATGGTCGCCGATCCGCGCGTTGCCTTCTTCAGCTTTATCGGGTCAGCCGCCGTTGGCTGGTCGCTGCGCTCGCAATTGGCGCCGGGCACGCGCTGCGCGCTCGAGCATGGCGGGGTGGCCCCGGTGATTGTGGATGCAACCGCCGAACTGGACGCCGCTGTGCCTGCCCTTGTGAAAGGCGGCTTCTACCATTCAGGCCAAGTCTGCGTTTCGGTCCAGCGTGTGTTTGCGCATTCCTCGATCATTGACGATCTGGCCGCTCGTATGACCGAGGCTGTGAAAGCCCTCAAGGTCGGCAATGCGATCCACGAAGACACTGAATGCGGACCGCTCATCCGCCCCAAGGAATGCGACCGGGTCGCGCAATGTGTTGCCGAGGCGGTCGAAGGCGGGGCCAAGGTCCTTTGCGGTGGTGAGAAGCTGTCGGACACGACCTACGCGCCCACATTGTTGCTTGACCCGCCCCCCGATGCGACGATCTCGACCAACGAGGTGTTTGGTCCGGTCGTTTGCCTCTATTCCTACACGCATGTCGACGCCGCGATCGCGCAGGCCAACTCGCTCGATGTCTCCTTCCAGGCGGCGATCTTCACCAACGATCTGAGCGCTGCGATGCACACCTATCACAATATCAACGCCGCAGCTGTGATGGTGAACGACCACACCGCCTTCCGCACGGACTGGATGCCGTTTGCGGGGCTCAGGACGTCGGGCCACGGCGTGGGGGGGATACCCTACACCATGCATGACATGACCATCGAGAAGATGATCGTGATCAAGAGCTAGGGTGCGGCGTGAAGGAGAGCCTCAGCTCTCCTCCAGCAGCAACAGCACGCATGTGACGGTCAGCCGCTCTTCGATGCCAAAACGGTGGTCGACCTCGCGCACGCTCGCATCGGCGACCAGCTGGCCGGGAATTTGAAATTCGTGCTCGGGTAGCTCGGCGATGAACTCTTCGCCCACTTCGACCGCTTCGTGGCCCTGAAAGTCGAGCACCACTTCGTGCCGTGTTCCTGTAAAGGTGATCGAGGACCAGGCGGTTTCCTCATGTTTCACCAAATCGGCGCGGCCCTCAGCCAGGGTCAACAGAGCATCGCGCAGGCGATCGCTGATCGTTCGGCGCGGACGGTAGCGCGTGGGGCGAGGGCCAGTGTCCGGGCTTTTGGCGGGGGTGGTGGCTGTGCTGCCTGAAGGCGCGCTCAGCGGGGTGTCGGCGGATTTGGTCTCCAGCAGGCTTGCTTCAAACATAAGCCATTCCTCTCATCTCGGTGTGGGCGGGTTTGGGAGCGGCTTGGTAATCAGCCATCCAGCGCACGATGCGCGCTTCGGTTGCGGGGCGCGGAATGCGGCCCATGCGCAGATCCAGCACAAAGCGCGGATCACGCGCGGCGAGGCGCCCGAACTTTGTGGCTGGCATTTCGTGTTCGCGAAGGAAGTATTCGACTTTCCGGATCAGCATCCCTGGATCCCCTCTTGGTGCTTTGGTGACGGCATTCGTGTCGGCTCACCGAGTGATCCGTTCCTGCGAATCACCTCGTGTTCTTCAAATGTTCCATGCGATTTCCTACTTGTCTAGGAAAAATCCTTCGTGTAGGAGAAATTCATGAGCAAACAGACCCAATCCCCTCCCGATGGCCCGCGTGTGCGCCTCCTGAGCTTGTCGCAGATGCGCGGTATCAGCCTCTCCAGCCTGTCCGAAATGCTGGGGCGCAACCCGAGCTATCTGCAGCAATTCATTCGAAAAGGCTCGCCCAGAAAGCTGGAGGAGGGCGATCGGCGGATGCTGGCGCAGTATTTTGGCGTAGATGAGAATGAGCTACGCGAATCAGAGGATGGTGTTAGGGAAAATTCCTACAAACCTCAGCCGGCCTCACCCTCGCTCAAGCCGTTCGCGGACTATATCGACGTGCCGCGCTTGGCGATTGGCGCATCGGCGGGCCCCGGATCGCTCCCCGATGCAGAGAGCGCGTTCGACGCCTTCAAATTTTCGCGCCGCTGGTTGGCTGAACAGGGGTTGGAGGGCGCTGAACTGTCGGCGATTACAGTGGAGGGCGATTCCATGGAGCCACTGCTCAACAATGGCGATGAAATCCTCATCGACCGATCCCCGCGCGCCTTTCGCGACGGCGTGCATGTCGTGCGCCTTGGCGATAGCCTAATGGTGAAGCGAGTCGCGAGCGCCGGGGCAGGCCGGTTCTCACTGCTAAGCCAAAACCTTGCCTACCCACCCGTCAGCGTAGAGGCGAGGGAGCTGGAGATCATCGGCCGAGTTGTGTGGAAGGGCGGGCGGATTTAGAAACTTGCACATGAAAGTCATCGCGACCCACTTAATCACTGCCAGTGGAAAGAGGGGCAGGCTTTGTGTTCGGCCTGATGAGTTGTGGCAATTCGTTTCAGAGACCTTCGTTGAACCCGATGGCGAGCACGACGGATACTGGAGGAATGACTACCCGCCCTCCGGAGTCTTCTCGAGCCTAGAGGAAGCCGCCGCTGCTCTAAGGCTGAAGCTTACCGGTGAGACTTCGTTCTCGCCCACCGAGCCACAGAAAATCAGTCTCTCGGTTGGACCTTGGCCTGAGCCCGTCCTCAAAGTGCGATAGAAAATCAGTATTGCGCTTTGTGACCTCAGACCGCAAATCGTAGGCATGACCGACAAACCTCTTCCCCCCATGCGCGCCGCGATCCTGCCAGTGACGCCCTTGCAACAGAACTGCTCGCTCATCTGGTGCACCGCCACAGGCAGAGCTGCTCTCATCGATCCGGGCGGTGATCTCGATAAGCTCAAGGCGGGTGTCGAGAAGGCGGGCGTGACGCTGGAGAAGATCCTTATCACGCATGGCCATCTCGATCATTGCGGGCAGGCTGGTATGCTGGCCGATGAGCTCGGTCTGCCCATCGAGGGGCCGCACAAGGACGACCTGTTCTGGATTGAGCAATTGGATAGCGACGGCGCGCGTTTCGGGATGGAGGCCGCGAGCTTCAACCCCACGCGCTGGCTGGAGCATGGCGACACGGTGACGGTTGGCGAACTCACGCTAGATGTGATCCATTGTCCCGGCCACACGCCGGGCCACGTTGTCTTCTTCCACGAGCCCAGCCGCTTTGCGATTGTCGGCGATGTGCTGTTCCAAGGCTCGATCGGGCGTACGGACTTTCCGCGCGGCAACCACCAGGACCTGATCGATAGCATCACGCAGCGCCTTTGGCCTCTGGGTGAGGACATTACCTTCATTCCCGGCCACGGGCCCACCAGCACTTTTGGTCAGGAACGCAAGACTAACGCGTTTGTGAGCGACTACGCGCTTTCTTGACTTTGTTTGCCCATTCGGGCGAACTCCTTGCTGAATGTACTCCGACCAATATAGGCCTGCGGACGCGCAGTTGCGCTTGCGGCTGCCCTTTTAACCGATGCTGACTGTGCCGCGCGCACAATACTTGCGCTGGCGCCGAATTTCGCTATAGCGCGCTTCTTTCCGTCAACCCCGGGCCGGACTGCTGGGCAAGCCAAGCTTGCGCCGTCGCCGCCGGCTCCTTATGGGCGACACCAACAATCAGCGCTAAACCGCGCAAACACACGCATTTTTGAGGAAATGGCTAAGCCATGGCAGTCCCTAAGAGAAAAGTTTCGCCCCATCGCCGCGGCAATCGCCGTTCGCATGATTCGCTGAAAGCTGAGCCCTTTCATGAGTGCCCAACCTGCGGCGAATTGAAGCGCCCGCATAATGTTTGTCACCATTGCGGTTATTACAACGGTAGGCCCGTGCTGATCGGCAAAGGCGGCGGCTGGCCGTCAAACCGCTAATCGAGAAAGGACCTGACGCATGAACCTCCCGCGTATCGCTGTTGATGCGATGGGTGGCGACGAGGGCGTGCGCGTCATGGTCGAAGGGGCCGCGCTTGCGCGCCGTGATCATGACGAGTTCAAGTTTCTGTTGGTGGGCGATGAAGCGCGGATCAAGCTCGCGCTGGACAACCACCCGGGGCTGCGTGGCGCGGCAGAAATCCTTCACTGTGACGATGTAATTGCGGGCGATGAACAGCCGAGCAAAGCTATCCGCCGCGCCAAGACGACCTCGATGGGTCTTGCTGTCAATGCGGTGAAAACGGGTGATGCCGGAGCAGCGGTTAGCGCGGGCAATACCGGCGCATTGATGGCGATGAGCAAGCTTGCTCTGCGAACCATGCCCGGCATTGATCGCCCGGCTCTCGCTGCGCTGTTGCCCACGCTTGAAGAGCACGATGTCATAATGCTCGATCTGGGTGCCAACACCGATGCGGATGCGCGCAATCTTGTGCAGTTTGCTGTTATGGGCGCGGCCTATTCGCGCATCCTCTTCGGTTTCGAGCGCCCGCATGTCCGGCTGCTCAATATCGGGACCGAAGACATTAAGGGCACAGATGCCTTGCGCGACGCCGCCGCCCGGCTCCAGAGCGCGGCTGAAGATGAGACCGGCGGCCTCCCGCTTGAGTTTTGTGGCTTTGTCGAAGCCGACAAGATCAACCGCGGCGAAACCCATGTTGTGGTGACGGACGGTTTTTCGGGCAATATCGCATTGAAAGCCATCGAAGGCTCTGCTCGATTTGTGACTGACCTGTTGAAGCAGGCTTTCACCAGCTCGTTGCGCTCTAAGTTTGGCTTTCTGGTATCGCGCCCGGCGACTGAATTGCTGCGACACAATCTGGATCCGAACAATCACAACGGCGCGGTCTTTCTTGGCCTCAACGGCGTGATCGTCAAAAGCCATGGCAGCGCAACGGCCATAGGCGTGGCGAACGCTGTGGCGGTCACGGCAAGCCTGCTGACCAACAAGCTCACTGAGCGTATCGCGCATGACCTTGGCCGGCTTGGAAGCGATTGGGGCGAGGGCGCTGCCACCAGTTCCGATGAGGTCCAGACACCGGATGAGGTGCCGGGTCCGAAGCCGGGCCAAGAGCAGACCGCGTGACCTCCAAACCTCTTGGCGCACGCATTGTGGGCTCGGGTTCCTGCTTGCCCGAAACAGTGGTGACCAACGATCAACTCGCCGAGCATGTCGACACCTCCGATGAATGGATCATCGCGCGCACTGGTATCCGGCAGCGCCACATTGCCGGGGAAGGCGAAACCACCGCAACATTGGCTACCAACGCGGCACGCGCAGCTTTGGCTGATGCCGGGCTTGAGCCCGCTGACATCGATCTCATTATCATCGCCACGGCGACGCCCGACAATACTTTTCCAGCGACGGCGACAAAGGTTCAGAACGCGCTGGGCTGCAATGGCGGTATCGCGTTTGATGTCGCGGCGGTCTGTTCTGGATTCTTATACGCGCTCGCAACCGCCGATTCGCTGCTTCGCACTGGCGCGGCCAAGCGTGCTCTGGTGATCGGAGCAGAAACCTTCAGCCGCATTCTTGACTGGGAAGACCGTACAACTTGCGTCTTGTTTGGCGATGGGGCGGGCGCTGTTGTGCTTGAGGCGCCAGGCCAGTTGGACAAATCGCAGGGCCAAGCTGGCATCATCGCAACCAGACTTCACGCCGATGGAGCGCAGCACGATCTGCTCTATGTCGATGGCGGGCCCTCGACGACGCAAACGGTCGGCCATCTGCGCATGAAGGGACGCGAAGTGTTTCGCCATGCGGTCGTCAATCTGGCACAGGTTCTGGGCGAAGTCCTTGAAGATGCTGAGATTTCAATGGGCGAGATCGACTGGGTCGTGCCCCATCAGGCAAACCAGCGCATCCTTGATGCGACCGCCAAAAAGCTCGGTATTCCGGCTGAAAAAGTGATCGTTACAGTCGACCGGCACGCCAATACCTCAGCCGCTTCAGTGCCGCTTGCGCTCGATGTAGCGCGGCGTGATGGGCGGATCGTTGAGGGCGATCTCGTCATGTTTGAGGCCATGGGCGGCGGCTTCACCTGGGGAGCAAGCCTCATCCGCATGTAAGCGCCCGATCGCCTCGTAAGCGCACTTGTTCACAAGCACTCGGCTCCTGTGAGTGCCACGTTGCGAGAAACGTTTGAAAGTTGTATCTTTCGCAAGCTCTTGGGTCGCGCCAAAGAGAAAGGACCGCACGCAATGCGTTCAATTGGCACTTTAACACGGGCCGATTTGGCTGAGACTGTTAATCGTAAGATGGGTCTGAGCAGGGCCGAATCGCTCGAACTCGTGGAATCGATCCTTGATCACATGTGCGAGGCGCTCGCTAACGGTGAGAACGTGAAGGTTTCCGGTTTCGGCAGCTTTGTTTTACGTGACAAGAATGAGCGCATCGGGCGAAATCCAAAAACAGGAATTGAAGTTCCCATCACCCCGCGCAGGGTAATGACCTTTCGCGCCAGCCAGCTCTTGAAAGAGCGGATCGCGAAAGGCGAGTGATCGGGCGCCACTACCAACGACCAGCGGCGTTGCACCATGGCTGAATTCGAAGATGGCAAGGACGAAAACGCTCTGCGCACGATCGGCGAGGTGAGCGAGGCGCTCAATATCAAGCCTCATGTGCTGCGATACTGGGAGCAGCAATTTGCTCTGCTCAAGCCCCTAAAACGCAGCGGGGGCCGGCGCTATTATCGCCCTGAGGATGTCTTGATGGTTGAGCAGATCAATCGGCTGGTCAACGAAGAGGGCTACACACTCAAAGGCGCTGAGGCAGTCCTGCGTACTACGGGTAAATCAAATCTTGATAGGCGTGCAGGCGACCGTCGCAAAGGCGACCGGCGCTCTGATCTACGCGCCCCGGTGGCAGATGATGCCGCGCCGCAGGCGCTCGCCAGGGCGAAGGCCGCTGCTGAGGCCGTGTCTCAGCTCAAGACTATCCGCAAACGACTTGCCGCCGCGCTCGAGGCCTGAACCGCCGGAGCCATCACCTTTATTCCAGCTTGGACCCGCACACACCGCTGGCACAGCCGAAGAAATACCGGCGGTAATTGCTCTCAAGGCCCTGTTCATTCAGCCTAGCCGCAAATCCTTGCGCATTGCCGAAATTGGTCGAGTAAGCGCCGATCATCGAGAAGTCCTGCGCGCCTTGAAGGAGCGTGCGCTCCACCATTGGCAGCACTTGCTTCAGGTGGAACAGATAGAGCGGGCGCAGCAGCCAACCCTTGGGATCGGAGGCCTCGATAAACGCAAACCGACCGCCGGGCTTTAGAACGCGCTGCGTTAGCTCTGCCAGCTCTTGGTGCTGGTCTGGATTGAATGTCTTGAGCCCGAAGGTGGAGATCACGAAGTCCGCGCTGTCTGGCGGCAGATCGCTTTCAAGGACATTGTCCTGGATAAAGTCGATCTTGTGGCCGCGCATGCCGTGGAGGCGCTCCATCGCGCGGGTGTGCATGCCGCTTGAGATGTCGACCGCGATGATCGAGCCGATGTCGGGATTGCACTTCAGAAGGTGGGGCCAGACCTCGCCCGTGCCGGCCATCAGGTCATAACCCACCGCGCCCATTGGCAATGTGCCCAGCGCCTCGACGCATTGTCGACGCCAGATTTCCGTGAACCCCAGCGAGCAAACGGTGCTGAACGCGATGTACCGGTCCGAACATTTATCGAAGACGTCGCGGACATAGGCCGGATCGTAGATGTCGTCCTGAGCCGCAGGGGCTTCCACAGGCCTATTCCGCCGCCATCAGTTCCGCTTCGCCCAGATCCACGCTGACCAGGCGCGATACGCCTTTTTCCGCCATCGTCACTCCGAATAACCGGTGCATCCGGCTCATCGTGACGGCGTTGTGGGTGACGATCAGATAGCGGGTCTTGGTTGTGCGAACCATGGAATCGAGTAGGTCGCAAAAGCGTTCAACATTGGCGTCATCAAGCGGCGCATCGACCTCGTCGAGCACACAGATCGGGGCCGGGTTGGTGAGGAAGAGTGCGAATATCAGCGCGGTCGCCGTCAACGCCTGTTCCCCGCCTGATAGCAGCGAGAGCGACTGCAAGCGCTTGCCCGGCGGCTGGGCAAAGATCTCAAGGCCCGCTTCCAGAGGATCATCGCTGTCAATCAGCGCCAGATGCGCTTGGCCGCCCTGAAACAGGCGTGGGTACAATTCCTGGAAGTGCGTGTTCACTTCCTCAAACGCGGTGCGCAGACGCTCGCGGCCTTCGCGGTTTAGATTGCCGATTGAGCCGCGCAGGCGCGAGACGGCCTCGGTCAGCTCCGCCTGTTCAGAGGCGTTGCTGCCGTGCTCTTCTTCAACGCGCGCCAGTTCCTCGGCGGCGACGAGGTTTACAGGCCCAATGCGCTCACGGCTGGCGGTGAGGCGGTCGAGCTCTTCGCTCTCAGCCTGTGCGTGGGTGATTGCCTCTTCGTCGAAATCGAACCGTTCGGCGAGCAGCGGTGGGGGGCATTGGAACCGCTCGCCCGAAATGCGTGCCATTTCGCTGCGGCGCGCTTCCTGACTTTCCGCGCGCGCGGCGAGCGTGGCGCGGCCCTCGCGCGCGACGGCGAGCGCTTCATTGCTGTTCGTCAGGGCTTCATTTGCCGCTTGCGAGCTAGCCTCACATGCCTCAAGCTCGCTCTGCGTATGCGCCAGCTCTTCGCCCAGCCGATGGCGCACGGCATCGCCCTGTTCTATCTCCGCCATCAGCGCGGCGGGTTTGGCGGCGATGATCGCGCGCTCTTCCTCAATTTCCTCAAGCCTTCGTCCAGCCTGCGCGACCCGCTGCTCTGCTTCGCTGGAGCGCGCCTGCCAACTCGCGTAATCGGCCTGTTGTGCAGCCAGGCGTTCGCGTGCGACCGCCAGCGACTGATCATGCGCAGCGAGCTCTGCAAGGCCTGCCTGAACCGCAGCGCGCGCGGCTTCGTTCTTGGCCTGCGCTGCCTCCAGCGTCGCCCGGCCAGCATCGGGCGCAGGGAGCGCTGCACGCTCCTCCTCAGCCCGGGCAAGCTCAGCGCGCGCCGAGGTGAACTGCTCGGACAGCTCGCTCGCAGCCTCCTGCAATTCCCTGAGCCGGGCAGCGATGCGTTCTTTTGTAGCTTCGGCGGCATCGAGTTGACGCAGCGCCTGCCGCTCGGTTTCGATCGCGCCCGCAAGCGCCCGATCCTGCGCGACCAGATCGCGTTGCAGCGCGCTCAGTTCCTCACGCGCTGCGGCTTCGGATGCTTCAGCGCTTTGAGCTGCCCTGCGCAAATCGGGCAATTGTGTCTCAAGCTGAGCGAGGCGGTTATCCGCTTCGAGCCGAGCCGCTTCAGCAGAGCCTTCACCGCGCGCGATAAAGCCGTCCCAACGCCGCAAATGTCCGTCACGGGTAACGAGCCATTCGCCCGGCGCCAGATCGCGGCCATCATCTTCCTCGATGCAATGGACGAGTGCAAGACGTGCTCGCAGCTCTTCCGGACAATCGGTTATGTGAGCGAGCAGGCTGTCGGAGACGGGATCGGGCGCGGCGCGACCGGTCCAGAACCGGCCATCGCTGGCCTGAGGCGGCGCACCTATCGGCGATTTGGCATCGCGTCCCAGCACCGCGGCCAGCGCGCGTTCGTAGCCCGGTGAGACGCGGACTGTGTCAAGCGCTGCGGGCAGACCTTCGCGGGTCTTGGCGCGTTTGAGGCGCGCATCGCGGTCGCGTACAAGCGCTGTGTGCTCGCGCTCAATCCCGGCCAGTTCCGCGCGGGCCGTAGCAAGCTCGGCAGCGGCTTCATCGCGCGCCGTCTGTAGATCTGCCTTACGCGCTTGATCTGTATCCAGCCGTGCGCGCAGCCGCGTGACTTCGCTGGCCGCTTTATCAGCAGCTTCGCGCGCGGCGATAACGCTCGCCTCAGCGTCTTCGCCGCCTTCGAGTTCGGCGCGTGCGGCGGTGATGCGTTCTTCATCGCGAGTGAGCCGATCGAGACGGCTGCGCGCCTGCGCAATTGCGGCTTCGGCGACGCGCCATTCTGCTTCCACTCCCGCCTGGTCCGCTGTCGCCTTGGCGAGCGCGAGTTCGGCGGCGCGGCTGGCGCGTTCGGCGTCTTCAGTTCGCGCAGCTATCGCGGGGCGCTGGGCTTCGGCCTCAGCCAAGGTCTTACGGCTTTCTTCCAGTGCCGTTTGCAGGTTTGCCAAAGCTTCTACCGCATCACCCGTCATCCTGTCTGCCGCAACGCGGTCCTGTTCGAGCCTTTCGCGCTGGCGGGTTAGATCTGCAAGTCGCGCTTCGGCAGCCTCGAGCTTTTCGGACAGAGCCGTCATGCGGTGGCCGTGCGCGCTGGCATCATCTCGGCGATCGGCGAGCTCATCGCGCGCAGCGGCAAGGTCTTTTGCCACCTCGGCCTGCGCGCGCTGGGCGGCTTGCGCCTCTTTGTTTGCTCTGGCGACTGCGGCGTCCGCGTTTTCAGCGGCCGCGCGCGCTTCGTTGGCGGCGCGCGCAGCCTCGCGCCAGCGTGCAAACAAGAGCCGCGCCTCGGCGGTATTGATCTGGTCTGTGAGCTTGGAATAGCGCTCGGCCTGCTTGGCCTGACGGCGCAATGACGCGATCTGCGAATCGAGCCCCGCCATCAGGTCTTCCAGCCGCGCGAGGTTCGCCTCGGTTGAGCGCAGTTTGCTCTCGGCATCCTTGCGGCGCACGTGAAGCCCGGCAATCCCTGCCGCCTCTTCGAGCATCTGCCGGCGCTGCGCGGGCTTTGCGGCGATCACCTGCGCGATCTTGCCTTGGCTCACCAGCGCCGGTGAGTGCGCCCCTGTTGCCGCATCGGCGAAGGTGAGCGCGACATCCTTAGCGCGCACATCGGTGCCGTTCACCCGGTAGGCTGAGCCAGCGCCCCGCTCAATCCGCCGAGTGACCACAAGCTCCTCGCCCACGTCATCTTCGGCGTGTAGCACCACTTCGGCAAAGGCGCGTTCGGGGCGTGTTGACGTGCCGGCGAAGATTACGTCCTCCATCCCGCCTGAGCGCATGGATTTCGCCGATGTCTCGCCCATGACCCAGCGAATGGCTTCCAGAAGGTTGGATTTGCCACAGCCATTGGGGCCAACGACGCCGGTCAAACCCGGCTCAATACGCAGCTCTGCCGGCTCGACAAAGCTCTTGAAACCACTGAGTTTGAGCCGGCTTATCTGCATAGGCTAGGGGTACGCGTTACTCGCCGCTGTCGCGCGCACCGGCGCGCTGGAGGATGGGTTCAAGCTGCCCCCACGAGATTGCATCGACCTTGCTGCCGTTCAGGGTAAAGGTGGGCGTGCCCGCAACGCCGACTTCTTCCGCGATTTCGCTCGATCCCTTGACCAGCGCATCGATTGTGTCCGCATCGGCGAGACATGTGCGGGCTTGGTCGGCGGAGAGACCGCGCGCGGCGAAGAAGTCAACAAGGCCGGTGACCTCGCCGATCTGTACGAACCGCTCATCGAGCGGAAGTTGGCTTGCAGCCTCCATACCCTGAGCGCCCTGAATTCCCTGCATAACTGTCGGCAGATTTTGCCACACCTCGTCCGAGAGCGCCTGCATACGCTCGCTTGGTCCGCACTGGGTGAGAGAGGCGATGACGACGTCGAAAGTGTTGAGGAAAACCTCGCGCTGTTCAAAGCTGACAACGCCGGTGGAAATGTATTCTTTCAAAGGGGCCTTGCCGGTCGCGGAGAAGTTCGCGCAGGCTCCGCAAGTGTGCGAGGCATACTCGATTAGCTTCAAGGGCGCATCTGGGTTGCCGACGATGTACCCAAGGCCATCTTCGCTTACCGCCGTTGTTTCAAGCCAGGTCCTGCCGGCGGGCGCTTCAATGGCGTCAATGGGTTCACCGCTCACGCCCCCTTCGACGTCTTCTTCCCCATTGCACCCTGCCAGCGCAAGCGGGGCAGCCAGCGCAGTAGCCAGAGCAAGACGGAACCGGCTGGCTGAAAAGGGACGGAGGGCGGAATTCATGGATGTATCCTTTGATTGAGGGCGAGACTTGCAGCGATGCTAGCTCGCGTAAAGTGGGAAGGGGCCGTGCTTGTGCAAAATTGTGTCAGTTCTGTGTAGAAACACTGAGTTTGCGGCGATTTTCGTCGGCCCGTGGGCGTCATGCCCCTCTTGCTAACCGCCGGTTACGCTTTCTTGCGGCTTGGGGCGGAACTCGGCCTGGAGCACTGCGGCAAGCGACGGCCAATCCGAGACGTTATCCAGGGTCTTTCCGTTGAGCGCAAAAGTTGGCGTGCCTTTAATCCCGAACTCGCGGCGATCTTCGCTGTCGGCCGCAATGATCGCTTGGGCTGCCGCATCGTCTGCAAGGCATGCATTAATTTGCGGCACGCTCAGCCCCTTGGAGACCATGAGATCGTCAAAGTCGAGCGCGCGCGCGGCGTTGAGGCGTGCATCTACATGGCCGCGGGCCCAGATGGCGCGCTGGGATTGCGGGGCGTTGATCGCTTTTTGAAGCCACTTGTCTTGCGTGTAGAGGAAGGAGCGATGTCGGCGAATAAAGCCGTCTGCTTCTCCGCACTGAGCCATCATGGTGACCACCAGATCAAGCGAATTGCGGATCACAGGCCGCACTTCGACCGATACAAAGCCGGGTCCGATTGCGGCGAGGTCGAGCGTTCCATCGCTCTGCTTGGCAAAATTGGCGCAGTGCGAACAGGTGTAGCTGATGAACTCGATAAGCTGCGCTTCGGCCTCTGGATTGCCGATAAGGTGGCCGCGATCCGTACGCTTGGTCTTGGTCTGCCAGCCTTGCGCGGGGATGTCCTTGGCAAAGTCGCTCTCAGGGTTGGACAGGCCCTGTGCACTGGCGGAGGCGGGCAGAGCCGTGGCGCTCGCGAAGGCTACAGAAGAGGCTGCTAAGGTGAGAATGCGAGGGGCTTTCACGGTCAATTTTCGTCCTGTTCGGGGTCTTTGCTTTCGAGGCTGCGGGCCAGCGATTCGAGCACGGTGCGAAGCTCGGGATCGCCAATGTCGCGCAAACTATCTCCCAGTTCCATTGGAATGGGTTTGAGGGAAGGAGGTGGTTTGGGCGCGGAAGTGCCCTCTGGCGGCTTAACCGCGCCTTGACGCAGCTTTATGCGCGCCACCGCGTTATAGCCGAAAAACCGGTTCACCCGCTCGATGATTTCCGGCGTCACCTGCTGGATCAGCGGCGCGTGTGCGGGCGTGACAACGAGTTGGAGAATGCCTTCTGATTTCTCGCCGGGCGGGAAGCGGATGCTCTCAGGCGCGCAGACGCGGGCGTGATGCGGACCAACGATCTCTGGCCAGCGCGTAACCACCGAGCTTTGCACAAAGCCGAACCGGCGAAACGCGGTGCGCCCGATTTCGGGCATGAGTTCGCCGATCGGCTTGGCTCCGCCCCCGCGCGGGCGCTGATAGGCTTGCGCGGGCTTTCGCGGTTTTCCAGAGGTTCTTTTGGTGTCGCTTCCCATGACGCTTTGCGCCATGCCATAGCCGCTGCGTGACCGCCAGCATCTCTGACATCCTGCTCCACTGGTACGGTGACCATGCGCGTGCTCTGCCGTGGCGCAATCCGCCTGGTGCCGAGCGGCCCAGCGATCCGTCTTACCCCTACCGAGTATGGCTGTCTGAGGTGATGCTGCAGCAGACAACGGTCGCGGCGGTGAGGCCCTATTTCGAGAAATTCACGAGGATCTGGCCCAGTGTTGAGGCGTTGGCGAGCGCTTCGGATGATGAAGTCATGGCTGCCTGGGCCGGACTTGGCTATTATTCGCGTGCCCGCAACCTCATCAAATGCGCGCGCGAGGTTGCAGCACGGGGCGGCTTTCCCGAAACCGAAGCCGAATTGCGCGAATTGCCGGGGCTGGGCGCCTACACGGCGGCGGCCATTGCTGCGATTGCCTTTGGCGACCGGGCGGTGGTGGTCGATGCAAATGTCGAGCGGGTAGTGGCGCGTCTGGAGAATATTTCCGAGCCTTTGCCCGCCGCGCGCAAGGCGATCCGCGAGCAGGCAGATTCAATCACCCCGGATACCCGCGCAGGCGATTTTGCGCAGGCGATGATGGATCTGGGATCGCAAATCTGCACCAGCAAATCGCCGCGCTGCTTAGTGTGTCCCGTTGCTGAAGCCTGCCAAGCGCGGCTTAGAGGCGAACCTGAGCGCTTACCGGTCAAGCCGCCCAAGAAAGCCAAGCCTGAGCGCATGGGCTGTGCGTACTGGATCGAACGGCGCAACGGCGGGCAAGAGCCGCAGGTCTGGCTCATCACGCGCGAAGGCACCGGCATGCTCGGCGGGATGCGAGCGCTGCCCGATGATGAATGGACCGCGCGCAAGGATGGCAGTGGTAAGCCACCTGTAAAGGGCGAGTGGACGGACCTTGGCGCGGTGCGACACACCTTTACTCATGCGCATCTCACCTTAAGTGTGCGCTATCTGACGAGCGATCACGAACCGCCAGGGGAAGGGATGTGGTGGCCGCTTAGTGGTTTGGACAAGGCGGGGCTGCCGGCGCTCTTTGCAAAGGCCGCGCACCTGGCGCTGGCACAAAGGTCACACGAAACCGCCGCCGATCGACAGGCGCACGCCCAGCACGATCAGCATGACAAGGCAGAAATTGCGCCCACTGTCATGCGAGGAGAGCGCGCCCAAGATCACCCCAAAGATCACAAACGGGAGACCCAGCCAGTTGGTCCATCCCAGAAATGGGACGATTGAAGGGATCAGGAAGACAATCGAAACAAGGCCGAAGAGCCAGGAGAGGAGATTGAGCATGTGTATTATATGGGTATAACACCTCGAATTGACAAGGTGAAAAGGCTCAGCGCAAGTTGACGCCAAGCGCAGCGTTGACCCTATGCGCGATCTGCCCCACACAGCGTGGCAAAACCTCCTGGGAGAACCCTAAGCTCATGGCATTCCGTACATTCGACGCCGCCGCTCACACACCTGAAATCTCGCGCCGCTCGCTGTTCCGATCGAGCGCGTACCTCGCCGGTGCCGCCGCGCTCTCGGGATTGCCCTTTGGGCGCGAACTGCTGGCCCATGATGTGGCCGAGGCATGGCCCAATGTTGCGGCGATGGCCGAGAGATACGTCTCGGAAGGCAAGGTTGCGAACATGTTCCTTACCTTCGGCTGGGGCCAGGAGGACCACGCGCACACAGTCGGCGGAGGCGAAATGAGCCTTGCAGGCGGGGACGAAGTTGACGAGGACACTCTCTACCGCATCTATTCAATGACCAAGCCGATTACGGGCATGGCGACGATGATGCTGATTGATGAGGGCAAGCTTGGCCTCGATATGCCGGTACACGAGGTGCTGCCCGCGTTTCGCGACATGCAGGTGCTGGTCGATCCCGAAGGTTCGCTAGACAACACCGTCCCTGCTGAACGGCCGATCACTATTCGCCAACTGCTGACCCACACCGCAGGGCTCGGCTACACTATCATCAGCAAGGGGCCGCTGCTCGACGCTTATGTCGAAAACGGAATTGTCGGCGGGCGGGTGAGCCGGTTTCCGATACCGGGCGTGCCAAATCCAACGCCTGCGCCAGGGCTCAAAGTCTGGGCGGATCGGCTTGCCACATTGCCGCTGATGTATCAGCCCGCAACCAAATGGAGCTATTCATGTTCTATTGATTTGCTCGGGCGCGTGATTGAGGTCGCCTCAGGCATGGAGTTCGAGGCGTTCCTGAAGCAGCGCCTGTTTGATCCGCTGGGCATGACGAGCACGTTTATGACGGTGCCTGACAGCGAAAAGGGACGCCTTGCTGACAATTACGGCGTGCTCGGCGGTTCGGTGCTGCCGCTCGATCCGGGTTCCAATTCAATCTATCTTGATCCGCCAAAGGTCCCTTCGGGTGGCGGCGGGCTAATCTCAAGCCCCAAGGATTATGATCGTTTCCTTCGAATGCTCCTTGGCTATGGCAAGCTCGGCAATGAGCGCGTGATGAGCGAACTTGCGGTTCGGGTGGGCACGTCGAACCTTATTCCGGGAACGGTCGATACCACGGGCAGCTGGGCCGACGGCGAAGGTCACGGTGCGGGCGGGCGATCCTTGGGTAGTTCGTTCGGATGGGGCGGCGCAGCGGGGACGCTTGGTGCGGTCGATTACAAGCTGGGGCTGCGCACTGCGCTTTGGACGCAATACATGCCCTCTGACGCCTATCCGATCCGCGCCGAGTATCTCGCTGCTCTGGAAAAGGATCTGAAAGCGATGAAGGGCGCATGAGCGCAAGGATGCTCGACACATCCTCGGCCCCGATTGCTTTCTCCGGCTCGCCGATTGATCGTGCGGACAATATTCGCGTGGACAAGGCCACGCTTGGCAATCTGAAGAATTGGCGGGCACGGGTCCTGAACCTTGACGGCCTGCTGCCCGAGATTGACGAGACCGGCGGGTTGATCTGGGGCACTCTGGCCGACGTCGCTGAGACGACCGAACTTGTCTTCCTCGGTATGCTCGATGACAAGGCGCATTTCGCCCCTGTGCCGTCGCAGGGCGCGCCTGGCCCCGCCATGCCGCGCGCCTGGCAAGTGATGCAGCTTCTACGCCCTGAAGAGCTGGCGATCTACGGCGCGGCAAAGTCGCTGGTAGACTGGCACGCGCGCCATCACTTCTGCGCCAATTGCGGCGCGCCTACGGCTATCGCAAAGGGCGGCTGGCAAAGAAATTGCGGCAATTGCAGCGCGCAGCATTTTCCTCGTACGGATCCGGTTACCATCATGCTGGTGGAGCATGAGGACAAGCTTTTGCTGGGCCGACAGCCGCGTTTCCCTCCGCGTATGTATTCAGCGCTTGCAGGCTTTGTCGAGCCGGGCGAAACCATCGAAGAAGCAGTGGCGCGCGAGGTGTGGGAAGAGGTTGGTGTGCGCGCCCGCGATGTGCGCTACCTCTCGAGCCAGCCCTGGCCGTTTCCCAGCCAGCTCATGATTGGCTGCACTAGTGTTGCGGACAACATCGAGCTGACCATCGACGAAACCGAGCTTGATGACGCGCGCTGGTTTACCAGAGCCGAGCTTGAAGATGCCCGTGCCGCCGGGCGCGACGGGAACGAGCTTTTGATTTTCCCGCAGCCCTTTGCGATTGCTCATCACCTCATCACATGGTGGCTGGACCAATGACCGAGCGATTGACGATCGACATCTATTCCGACGTTGTGTGTCCGTGGTGCGCAATCGGATACGGCCAGCTGACCAAGGCACTCGATGTGCTTGAGGGCGAGATCGAAGCGGAAGTGCGCTGGCGCTCGTTTGAGCTCAACCCCAACATGATGCCCGAGGGCGAAGGCTTTGAAGAGCATTTGAGCCGTAAATATGGCCGCTCTGCTGAAGAAGGCGCGGCAGTGCGTTCGCAGATGAAAGGGGTCGCGCGCGAAGCGGGGGTGTCTCTATCCTACGAGGGCGAGGGTAAGGCCCCGCCGCAGCGCATGTGGAACACGCGCGATTGCCACAAGCTGTTGACCTTCGCGCTCGAACAGGCCGGGCCGCAGGTGCAGACGCAGCTCAAGCTCGCTTTGTTCAAGGCGCACTTCAATCACCGCCAACCATTGAATGACCGCGCAGCTCTGCTCGATATCGCAGCGGGTGTCGGCATCCATCGCGAGGCGGCCAAGGCGGCGCTCGATGATGCTGATCTCGAAGCGCGCGTGATTGCCGAAGAACGCCAAGCCTGGGACTTTAACATCACCGGCGTGCCAGCGATGATCGTGGACGGCAAATTCATGATCCCAGGCGCTCAAACGCCGGAAACGTATGTTAACGCGCTGCGTCGTGTGGTTGAAAAGACTCGCCAGCAGGCAGAGAAGGCCGCATCCGCGTAAGGGTGTGAACGCGTACTAAGGGGCACCATGCAGAGCATCATCGTCTTTATCATCGTTACCGCCATCGCCTTCGCGTTCGGCATCGGGGCGGGCTCTGAAAGCATCACTGTGGGCTCCTATTCCGCCTATTTTCTGTGCGTTGTTCTGGCGATGGTGATCAACTGGCTGGTGTTCATCCCCTCGGCCATCGCCAAGTCAGATACATTCTACGATACGACTGGTGCGATCACCTACGCCACCGTGACGCTGGTTGCGTGCTTCATTAGCTATCGTCACCACGGCAATATCGATCTGCGCAGCCTTGTGATTGCGGCTCTGGTAATCGTGTGGTGCGTGCGTTTGGGCTCGTTCCTGTTTATCCGCATTCACGCGATGGGCGGCACGGACTCGCGCTTTGAAAAGATCAAGGTCAACCCGGCGCGTTTTCTCGTTGCGTGGACGCTTCAGGGTTTGTGGGTGGTGCTGACCGCTTCGGCAGCGCATGTGGCCATTCTGGCCGAAACCCGCGTGCCGATTGGCATTGTCTTTTTCCTTGGGCTTGCGGTTTGGGTCCTCGGTTTTGTCTGGGAAACGGTCGCCGATGCGCAGAAAAGCGCTTTTAAGAAAGACCCGGCGAACAAGGGCAAGTTCATCAATGTTGGCCTATGGAAGTGGTCGCGCCACCCCAATTACTTTGGTGAGATCACCTTGTGGACCGGTATCTTGATCATGGCCATCCCGGTCCTGACGGGCCTGTCTTGGCTCGTCGTAATCTCGCCGATCTTTGTCTTTATCCTGCTGACGAAAATAAGCGGTACCAATCTGCAGATGAAGCAGGGGCTGGAGCGCTGGGGCGATGATCCCGATTACCGCGAGTATCTGGCGAATACGCCCGCGCTGATCCCTATGCCGCCCAAGTCGGGCTGACACCGCGATCTTTTTTGGACGCTATTTGTCCCAGCCAAAATTCTGCCGGATAGCATTGGCTATCGCAGGGTCTAGCCGATCCAAGAGCACTCGTGTTGTGAACTGGCCCCGCATCTCGCCATCTGTGTCCATCCAGGCCCAATCGGACACCTCACTGAGCGGAACGCGAACGGCATCGCCTTCCGAGAACTCTTTCTGGATAGGCACATTGTTTAGCCGTCCTGTCAGGAATGTGCCATCGCGGCGAACGTCGCCCACCCAGATATGCTCCCAGCCGCCCAGCGGAAATTTGAAGCCGACCCGCGAGGCCCCTTGTGGCGGATTTTCGAGCACTTCGAGAAAGTCGGGCAAAGCGCGCTTGGCGTCAGCGATGGCGCGGTTCATTTCCGGGTCTTCGGTGTCAACCGAGGCGACGTCGTTGCGATCGCCGGGCACCTGCTGCGCTTGCGCGGTGGGCGTGGGTGCTTGAGGCGTCGCAGCGCTGGCCAGAAGCAGGGCGATGGGAGCGGTAAAGAACAACGTGCGCATTACTCGCCTTTCGGCGAGATTTTTTACAAAGCGATGAAATCTAGGCGCGGCTTAAACCAACCCCAGCTTCTCCAGCTTTGCCGCGAGCTTGCCCGGCAGCGCATCGCCAATGTCCTCGCCCTGTGCCAGATCGCGCGGGGGCTCGCCTTTGAGATAGCGCCAGCCTTGGTGCGCGCGCTTGGGCCGTGGGTGCACGCGGATCAATTCCGGCTCAAGCTCGATGCGCCAGCGCCCGCTGTCTTCCTCTTGCGTGAACCCCGTAATAACCGAGCGCGCCACGATGGAATGCTGGTGGATCCAGTAAAGCGAGCCGCCAATGCACTCCTCCCACTTTGTCGGGCGGTACTTGGTCGTGAGGTACGGTCTGCGGCGACCCCCAGAACGGGCAAGGTACCAGCTTTCGATATCGGCATAGCTCTGCGCGCCGAACGCGATCTTCGTAAGATGGAGAGGCATGGGTGGAATGGTAGGATGAGGGGGCCCCACGCCTCAACCCCCTAAGTCACATGGTGACCAATCCGCTCACAACCGCGAGGCCCAAGAAGGCAAAAAAGCCCATGCTATCGGTGATCATTGTGACAAACACAGAGGATGCGACAGCCGGGTCCTGCTTCAGCCGCTCAAAGGTGACCGGTACCAGCACCCCGGCTAGGCCAGAGACCGCGATGTTGATCACCATGGCAACCGCAATCACAACGCCCATCATCGGGCCATAGAGCAAAGCCGCCGCAATCCCGATCAGCACTGCGACGGTTGCGCCATTCAGAATCGCGACGCGCAGTTCGCGCCACACGATCTTCCAGGTGTTGGCGCGGGTCAGCTGATTGGTCGCAATCGCGCGCACAGCCACTGCCATGGTCTGCGTGCCGGCATTCCCGCCAATGCTGGCGACAATCGGCATGAGCACGGCAAGCGCAACCAATGCCTCAATCGCCGCCCCGAAAAAGGCAATTATAGCGCTCGCCACGATTGCTGTGCCAAGATTGGCAATGAGCCAGCGCACGCGGCTGGAGTAAGCCTCACGGATGGGTTCATTGATGTCGCCATCGCCCGCGCCTGAGAGCAGCAGCGCATCCTCGCCCGCTTCCTCGGAGATGATGTGGACGATATCATCGACCGTCATCTGCCCCACGAGCCGCCCGCTCTCATCCACCACAGCTGCCGAGATCAGAGCGTATTTCTGGAACATCAGCGCGACCTCTTCCTGATCCATCTGCGCCGGGATCAGCGTCTGGTCGCGCTTCATGACATCGGTGAGCTTAACCGAGCGCGGTGTGGTCAAAATCCAGTTCAAAGCGCAGGTGCCAACCGGGTGGAAGGCGGCATCGACCACAAACACCTCGAAGAAATCGTGCTCAAAATCGCCTTGATTGCGCAGGTAATCGATAAGGTCGCCCACGGTCATGTGCTCTGGCGCTGCCATGACATGGCGGTTCATGAGGCGCCCGGCGGTCTCCTCAGGATAGGCAAGCGCTGAATTGACCGCGGCTTGCGTCTCCGGCTCAAGCTCGGCGATGATCGCCTTCTGGTCATCTTCGGAGAGGTCTTCGAGCAGTTGGACTGCGTCGTCGGTCTCCAGCTGTTCGGTGATGGCGGCGACGTCGCCGGGTTCGAGCCCCTCCATCATGTCTTCGCGCACGTGATCATTGAGTTCCGCGACCACGTCCGAGCTCATCAGGTCCGTGATCGAGGCTGCGAGATTTGCGCGATCGTCCTTGTCGAAAATTTCGAGCAAGTCAGCAACGTCAGCGGGGTGGAGCGGCTCCACAAGGTCGTAAAGCGCACTTTTGTCCCTTGCATCAAGGGCCTCGCGCACCTTCCCGATGTAGCGCGGCTTTAAGCGGTTTTCCTCATCATGACGTTCGTCATCGATGCGATCGTCGGGTCGCGCGCCATCATCGAGCACGTCCAGCTCCACCAGGTCTTCATCAAGGATGGGGTCCTGCGCCATGGGGCAAAGGCTTTAGGCGGGGGGCTGTGAAAAGCAAGCGGGTGACAGCGTCGCATCGCGTGCTATTGAGCACCCAAACACAAACCCCGCTCGTGCTGAGCTTGTCGAAGCACCGTTCTTCTTTTCGCCTGGCCCAGTGCAGGAAGTGAAAGACGGCCCCTCGACAAGCTCAGGGCGAGCGGATTGAGAGAATTTGGAGATGTATTGAAATGGCCGAAACACTTACCCTTACGCTCGATAGCGGCGATGTTGTCATCAAACTGCGCCCGGACTTGGCGCCCGGCCACGTCGAGCGCATCACCGAGCTGGCGAGCGAGGGCTTTTACGATGGCGTTGTTTTCCACCGCGTGATCGACGGCTTCATGGCGCAGGGCGGCGATCCGACCGGCACCGGCATGGGCGGCTCTGACAAGCCCGATCTCAAGGCCGAGTTCAACGACGAACCGCACGTCGAAGGCGTGTGCTCAATGGCTCGCGCAGCGAACCCGGACAGCGCCAACTCGCAATTCTTCATCTGCATCGACGATGCGCGCTTCCTCGACAAGCAATACACCGTATGGGGCGTGGTCGAGAGCGGCATGGAACACGTCCACGCGCTACCAAAGGGTGAGCCGCCCGCCCGCCCGGGCAAGATTGTTAAGGCGACGGTGGCCTGATGCCACTAAAACGTCGCCGCTCACCGCAGGAGAAGAAGGCGCTGTCCTACGCAAAGGACCAGCGCAATTGCTACGGTGAGAGCGACAAAGGCGCTCGCATCTCTATTCCTCAGAATAAAGCACGAGCGCACCGATCCAGTAGGAGAAAGGCTTCGGCTTCGCTCGGACGGTACGAGACTTTGGGCGAGGAACAAGCGGCGCTTGAGGAAAATGCACTGATCAGCGATTTGGACAGGGTCAATCGCTGGCGTAAGTGTCTTGATCAGCCGCTCGGTAAGCGACTGAAAGTTCAGGCCAACAAGCGCGAGTTCAGGGATAGGCGAAAGTTGTGGTTGAAAAAGAACAGAGCAAAGGCGTCGAAGGATAGAGCTTTTGAGGTCATGTCTTGGTGGAGCGGGTCTGAAGCGAGCTCCGTATTTACAACGGTGAGCGAGGACGTTCTTAAGCGCTCTTAGCCGCGATTCCTTCCAGCACCTTCGTCACCGGCATATGATAGGGCAGCCGCGTATTGGTGTGGTGCCAGGCGTTCGGCACGTTCACATCCACCGGAATGTCGGGCCGTGAATTGAGTGCTCCAAAGCTGTCGAGATCGCCCATCACGTCGATCACCCGCTCAATCTCGTTCGGCATCGCGATGCGCGCGCCGAAGGTGATGATGGGCACGCTTTTGGCAACCTCTTCGAAGCGTTCTGCGTGGTTTGATCGCAGGGCATAGAGCGCTTCGGAAATCACCAGATTGCCCTTGGAGTGGCCCACCAGCCAATCGGTCTTAGCCTCGCCCGCCAAGAGTTTAGTGAGCGCTTTCACATCCTCGCTGAACCTCGCCAGTTGAAAGCCTTGGCCCGGGTCCACCGATGGCCCTTTCGGTGTGGGGAGCCACGGGTTCATTGCGCGCATCGCATCAACCGATCGGTCAAACGAATTGACGCTGTGGCGCATCGCGTTGAGCCCGCCAAACAGGAAGAACCCTCCCATCGCCTCGCTCGCAAGATCGCTCATGCCATGGCCTGAGACCACCGCCAGCACCGGCCCGCGCAAAGCATCCGCGACATTGCGCGCGAGCGCTGCGGCTCCTACCGCTGAACTGCCTACGCCAGCGATTGTGATCGCGCAGTAGCGGGGCCTCAGCCCCTCACATTTAGCCAGCCGGTCCCACACCCGCAGGGATGGCACCCATGACGGGCCAACCTCCAGAATCATCCCCTCAACCTTGTCCGAGCGCCGTAATTGCTCCTTTTCATCGCGGTTCAGAGCGTCGACGTCGTAAAACAGCGCATCAAGCGCGGCATTGTCAGCCCTTGCAAAAGGACGGGCAAGGGAGCTTGGGATGGGAAGGAACGCCATGATCGGTGACGCTTCTATCGCCATGCGCTGCCAAGTGCGAGCGCTGCTTTTGGCTATGAGCTTGCGCGTGTCATGCCGCTCAGGTGCGCCTCCGCCGACCAAAGGCAAAGCCCGCTGTCAAAGTGGCGAGATAGACTGAGAGGCTAAGCGCAATCCCGAAATAGGCGGGCAGCAACCAATGTGTCGCGTCGGGCTGGAAAAAGGCCGAGATGGGAACATCAGACCCAGTGAGGACGAAGAACACGAACAAAGGGAACGCTTCGAGCATGAAGAGCAAATAAAGCGCGAGGACAAACGGGAAGGACCCGCGGGCGCTCGACCATCCGGCGAAAAAGATCATCGCCAGCGTCGGGATGACAGGGAGGGCAACAATTGCCCAGACACCGATCCAATCGGCCCGGTGCGCCAACGCGGCTGGGAAGAAGAGTATGTGTTCCGTCAGACTCGCACCAACGGGAAGAAGTGCGAGCAGCAATATACGCAGCCAATCGGCGCGCACCCGCATTGTAAACGCAGCGCCGACACAGCCGATCGCCCATCCAATGCCTTGCGCGCCCGCTGCATCGGTCTCGGCGGCCATGGCGGCGGTCCATTCGGATTGCAGGGGTCCCGCGATCCAGTCAGCAAGGCGCAGCAGCGTGCGCGTTACGCGATTAAGACCACTCATGCCGGTTTCTCCTTTAGTGGGTGTGGCGCGGACTGAGCCGCGGCGCGAGAGCGCCCGAGTTTGAGCTCGGTCTGTCCCTGCGGGGTGATACGATAAGCGTGCCGGGGTGGGCGCCCTTGTTCGCTGGGCTCAAGCCATTGCGATTCGACCAGATTGCGCTCATCACAGCGCTTGAGCAGTGGGTAGAGCGAGCCTGATTTGAGCCCTGTGGCCTTGGCAATCTCAAGCCCATACCGCCACTGGTCGGGGCTCTGCGCTAGAAATTCGAGCGCAGCCAAAGTTTGGCGGGAAGGGGGTCTGATACGCTTCATTCTCCCAATCTCTACATATGTAGATTTAAGAGTCAAGCCGGTCAGGCGGCTAATCGCTCCCTGAGTGATTGAACCTTTGGCAACCAGACGTTAAACGCGCGTCCAATCATGAAATCGCAAACACCCCCTAAGACCTATCGCGTTAAAAGCTTCGGCTGCCAGATGAACGTCTATGATGGCGAGCGCATGGGCGAACTTCTCGCTGAGAAGGGCATCACGCCCGCTCCCGAAGGTGAGGAAGCCGATCTGGTCGTGCTCAACACATGCCACATTCGCGAGAAGGCGGCGGAAAAGGTGTATTCGGATATAGGCCGGCTGAAGAAAGCAGACGGCTCCAAGCCCATGATCGCGGTCGCGGGCTGCGTTGCACAGGCCGAGGGTGAGGAGATCATGGAGCGCGCTCCGAGCGTCTCGATGGTGGTGGGCCCGCAAGCCTATCACCGCCTTCCCGACATGCTGGATAAGGCGGCAAAGGGCCAGCGCGCGACCGATACGGACATGCCCGCGATCGCGAAGTTTGATAGCCTGCCAAAGCGCAAGCGTCGCTCGCCGACCGCCTTTCTGACCGTGCAGGAAGGATGCGACAAGTTCTGTACTTATTGCGTTGTTCCGTACACACGCGGAGCAGAAATATCACGGCCTTATAGCGATCTGGTAGATGAAGTGCATAAACTGGTTGAGGCTGGCGCGCGCGAAATCACTCTGCTGGGCCAGAACGTCAACGCTTGGAGCGGCGAAGACGCAAAGGGCGCGCGCGCCGGATTAGGCGAGCTCATTCACAAGATCGCTGAGATCGATGGTTTGGAGCGCATTCGCTACAGCACCAGCCACCCCAACGACATGGATGATGCTCTGATTGAGGCGCATGGCACGTGCGACAAGCTGATGCCGTACCTCCATCTTCCCGTGCAATCTGGGAATGACCGCGTGCTCAAAGCCATGAATCGCGCGCATACTGCAGAGAGCTATCTGAAACTGCTGGAGCGTTTCCGCGCCGTTCGCCCTGACATTGCGCTGTCAGGCGACTTTATCGTCGGCTTCCCTGGCGAGACCGAGGCAGAGTTTGAAGACACGCTGAGCCTAATTGACGAAGTGCGCTACAGCCAAGCGTTCAGCTTCAAATATTCCCCGCGTCCCGGCACTCCGGCTGCGACTATGGATAATCAAATCCCCGAAGAGGTAATGAAAGACCGCCTCTTTCGCCTGCAAGCGCGCCTCAACCGCGATCAGGCGGCGTTCAACAAGGCGAGCGAAGGCAAAACCTGCAAGATTCTAGTGGAACGCAAAGGCAAGCTCGAAGGCCAATGGCTCGGCAAATCGCCGTGGCTCACCAGCGTCTGGTTCGAAGGTGAAGCCCAGATTGGCGATATGGTTGAAGTCAAGCTCGTCGAAGCGGGACCAAACTCAATCCGGGGCGCCTTGTTGCAAATCGAGACTGGATAAGGCGTACTCAGTCGAGTTTGGGCATCGCAATCACGGTTTCGAACGGCTCTTTGCTGGGCGCGGCTGGCGCGACCGTGGGATTCGAGGCGTAGGCGGACCCATCAAAGGGCAATTTGGCGACCGCGTATTCCAGGCCGCCGCCACCGATTGTGACCGCGAGATCGCGCAGACCTTCGCTTTGAGTTGAGAACACGCCAACAGGCAGCCGCGAGACCGTCAATTTCCCCAGCTTAACCGGGCCCGCGTCGGTTTCCCGCAGCACGATGAGTGGGCAGCCCCCGCTTCCGCACACACCAACACCGGTCAAATAAAAGAACCGCTCTGCCACGCCGTCTGCGTCAAGATCGAAGGCGCCGGTCTCGTAGTTGACCTCGCCGAAATCGGAATACCCTTCCAAGGCGGCGTCGATTGTGGCCTCAGATGGGGCCTGAGCGGCGGGCGATACTTGGGTTTGAGCGCTATCGCTCCCGCCGGGCGGAGTTGTTTGGACCGAGTCTTCCGGCGTGTTCTTTTCACAGGCGGCAAGCGCGCCAAGCGCGGCAAAAAGGGCGAAACGGCGGGTGTTCTTGTAGGTCATGGTCCCACCTTATGGGCTCGCGACCAGATTTCAATCCTATGACTTTCCACCGCCGCGCGGGCCTCTCCCGCTTGCTTTGCGGTTCGCAGCGCTTAGGCTCCCGACTCGTAGGAAAACTGGTAGCCGCAAAGGAAATCATGGGCCGCAGACCGACACGAAAGATTGACCCGGCCCCCAATGACAGGGGTGTGCCGCAGGCCATCAACGCCAACGAAGACACCAAGGCACGCGCCGAGGTTACCTTCGAGAACCAATCGCTGCTCGGCAGTCTGTTTGGTCAGTTTGACGCCAATCTCGTGCAGCTTGAAAACCGACTCGGCGTGTTCATCCATGCGCGCGGTGACAAGATCCTTATCGAAGGCGCAGAGGACGCTGTGGCGCGAGCGCGCGATACGCTCAACACCATGTATGATCGCCTCGCACAGGGGCAGGATCTGGACTCAGGCGCTATCGAGTCGCTGATAGCCATGTCCAACGAGCCGACGCTCGAAGGCATTGTGCGCAAGGATACCGGTGAACCGCCAATCATGATCCGCACGCGCAAGAAGACGATCGTGCCGCGTTCGGCGACGCAGATCGACTATATGCGCGCGCTGGTGCGCGACGATATTGTCTTTTCGCTCGGCCCCGCGGGTACGGGTAAGACCTATATCGCGGTGGCGCAGGCGGTCAGCCAGCTGATCAGCGGGTCTGTGCAGCGCCTGATCCTCTCTCGCCCTGCGGTGGAAGCGGGGGAAAAGCTTGGCTTTCTGCCGGGTACCGAGAAGGAGAAAGTCGATCCCTATCTGCGCCCGCTCTACGATGCGCTCAATGATTGCATGCCACCAGAGCAAGTCCAGCGCAGGATCGACAGCGGCGAGATCGAGATCGCGCCGATTGCCTTCATGCGCGGGCGTACCCTGGCGGACGCGTTTGTGATCCTCGACGAAGCGCAAAACACCACGCGTGAGCAGATGAAGATGTTTCTCACCCGCTTTGGTCAGAGCAGCCGGATGGTGGTGTGCGGAGACCCGCTTCAGGTCGATATTCCGGGCGGCACCCGAATGAGCGGGCTTGCCGATGCTGTTGAAAAGCTCGAAGGCGTTGAGGGCTTCGGAACGATCCGCTTCACCGCCGCCGATGTGGTCCGCCACCCGATCGTGGGGCGCATTGTCGAGGCCTATGAGGGCGAGGGCTGACGCCAGAACGCCCCGCCGTGTGTGGACGGGGCGCTGAGGTCACATTCCCATTACTCTGCGTTTTTGGCTGCCGGTGCAGGCCATCCCGGAACCGTCTTGATGATACCAAAGGTCGTCAAAAGCAGGCCGATCCCGCAAAGAATGAAGATATAGCCGCCAAAACCCAGTTTGATGGCGTCTGCAAAGTTCTGATAGCCGGTGTTGAGGTTCTCAAACGAGGCGATCACCATCGCATAGACGATGAAACTGAACAGGCAGGCGAATGCGGTCACTAGTTCGGCTATCCGGCTTTTCTTGCCTGTCACCTCGCGGAAGATCGCGAAGCCGCCAGCGACTGGGATCGCCCAAAGCAAAGTTGCCGCGCTCGAGGTGATGCTGAAGTCACCGCCGCGCCCAAACAAGCCGACCAGGGCTGCAGCATCGTCAAGGTTTCCGGGGAGTGTGAAGGCGGAATAGCCATTGCGCACGAAGACAACGAGGTTCAGAAAGAAGAATGAGAAGATCGCAAGTCCGATAAAGATGAACTTGGGACGAGTGCGAATGTACTCAAGCTTACCCGCGTTAAAGTCGACTTTCTCAGCCACACCTGAAAGCGAAGCGCCCACGCCCGACAAGGTGTCTCCTACCCCTTCGAGCGAAGGTGCGGTAAACGAGCCAGCGGTCTTGTAGATCTCAGTGGCCACCCCGTCTGCCGCCACGAAATCAACACTGTCTCGCGCTTGAGGGACTTTGTCGCCTTTCCATTCGGCGAGTTCGAAGGAATAGCGATTGCCATCTTCTCCGGTGATCGCGCCCTTCGAACCGTCAAAGCCCAGTACTTGTCCCTTCATTGTAAAACCCCTGTCAAAATTGCCGTAAGAGAGATTAGACTTGCAATACTTAGCTGGCATGACGCGAGGGGTTTGGCAATTCCCACCGAATCACTGCATGTGTTCATATATGATACTTCAAAGATGAACGGCTGGTTGGACGCGCCGTCAGCTTTCGGTAAGGAAGCCAGCGATGGAGCTTGAAGTCGCCTTTGAAAAGCCATGGCCGGAAACCAGTGAGGCGATTGCGTTGGTGGAAAGGTGCGCTGAGGTCGCTAGCCTAGTCGCGCCCGAGCTTGCCCGCTACCGGCTGGTGGCTAGCGTCTTGTTCACCGATGACGACACCGTTCATGCGCTTAACCGCCAGTGGAGAGAGCGTGACAAACCCACCAATGTGCTGAGCTTTCCTATGGTTGCGCGCCAGGAGCTGCTTGATCTGGCACCCGAAGGCCCCCCCGCCATGCTGGGCGATCTTGCGCTCGCACATCAGACCTGCGTGCGCGAGGCGCAAGAGAAGGGCATCGCGCTTGACCAACACGCTGCGCACTTGATTATTCACGGCCTGCTGCATCTGGCCGGCTATAATCACGTCCACAGCGATGAGGAAGCCGAGGCGATGGAGGCTCTGGAAATTGCCGCACTTGCCAAAATGGGGATTGGCGACCCATATGATGATCGCGAACTTTAAGGAGTAGCCAAACAGGGCCATGCCCGATTCTCAAGGTCCCGCGGGAGACGCGGAGAGTAGCAAGGGGCTTCTGTCCCTGTTCAGAAAGATAGTAGGTGCCTCAGACGGCGATCGCTCGCTGCGCGCGCAGCTCGAAGAGGCGATTGACGAGCATGAGGGCGAGAACGGTGATGCGGCGCCCGATGACAGCGCCAGCGCAAGCGGAGACCTGCTCCCGGTTGAGCGGCAGATGCTGCGCAACCTTCTGCACTTTTCCGAGCACGATGCCGACGACGTGGCGGTGCCGCGCGGTGAGATCATCGCGGTTGACGCCAAGATCGAATGGGCCGAGCTGGTGGCGACCTTCTCAGAGCATGGCCATTCACGCATGCCAGTCTATCGCGACACACTCGATCAGGTGATCGGCATGATCCACATCAAGGACGTTTTTCCCTACCTTACGGGCGGCAAGGCTCCACCTCGCGACTGGACCACTTTGATGCGCCAGCCCCTTTACGTGCCACAGGTGCGTGGGGCGCTTGATGTGCTAGCGGATATGCGGGCTCGGCGGGTTCATCTCGCGATCGTGCTCGATGAGTTTTCAGGCACGGATGGGATCATCACCATCGAGGATCTGGTTGAGGAAATCGTTGGCGAGATTGAAGATGAACACGATGACACGCCTGAGGAACTGATTGTACCGATCGGCGAGGGCATGTGGGATTGCGACGCCCGCGCTGAGCTTGATGACGTGGCTGAAATTGTCGATCCGCGGCTGGCTGAGGTTGAGGAAGCGGTCGATACGCTTGGAGGGTTGGCCTTTGTCCTGGCTGAGGCAGTGCCGCAGGTGGGTGCTATTGTGGAACATCCCAGCGGCTGGCGGATTGAAGTGACAGAGGGTGATGAAACCCACGTCAAACGGCTTCGCCTGCACCGGCCGACCGGTTCGCAAGTTGCGAGCGACATGCAATAATCTCATGTAGATTGGGATTTCGTACCTAATTATTCGATTTTTTGCATCCAAATCGCGAGCCAAGCGTATCTCCTACGACAACAGGAGAGATCATGCCGTCACGCCGTTTGCCGCCGCTGCGCGCTCTTGAGGCATTCATGCGCACCGTCCGTTTGGGCTCTGCGCGCGCCGCCGCCGAGGAAATCGGGCTCAGCCCTTCAGCTTTGTCGCGCCGGATCACGAACCTCGAAGAGTTCGTGGGCAAAAAGCTTTTCACCCGCGCGCGCCAATCCATGCAACTCACCGATGAAGGCCAGGCCTTTTATGAGGCGGTGAACCCGCATCTGGAATCGCTCGCCCGCGCGGTAGAAAGCCAGTCGGACAACGTCTCGCTGCTGCGGCTGCGATTGGGTGTCTTGCCGATGTTTGGCAGCCAGCGTCTGTTTCCTCGCCTGGGGGAACTGCGCAAGCGCCACCCGCTGTTGCACATCGACATCGACACTGCACCGCACCTTGAGGATCGCGTTGGCGACACACTAGATGCAGCGATCATCCTGTCGCGCGGTCCCGATACCAATTTGCATGCGGTTCGCCTTGATCACAACCTCGTCCACGCGATCTGCTCAAAGGATGTCGCGCAAGCAGTGGGGACTGAGGTAGAGGCCGAAAGCCTCGCCAAACAGACCTTTTTGATCCACAACGAATTACCTGAGAGCTTCCGTGCATGGAAGCAGGCCTATCGCCTCGAGGATATGGAACCCGCCGCGATCGATCACTACGATTCAGGCCAACTCATGCTGGAGGCTGCGGCGCAGGGTCTTGGCATTGCGATCATGCATGATGATCACCTGCGCCGTGCTGCGGACAACCGGCTAACCAATCTTGGCGCGCTCGAGGTTGAGAGCCCGTACAGCTACTGGTTCGTGTGCAAGCCCACCGCGCTGGAGATGCGGCCCGTGCGGCTGTTTCATGACTGGCTGGTGCGTGCCGCTCTCTAACTTTCGATCATGCCAGTACGCCTGAACGCTTCAGGGTGCGTCCACCGGGATCTTCGTCTCAGGCGCTTCGTATCGCACAGGCGGCACTGAGTGGCTGAATTCGCGCAGAGGTTTGCCCAGAGCCTCGCACAAGGCCTCTTCAATGCGCCGGCGTGCTTCCGCGCTGATTGCCTTGCGCCCGCGAAAGTCTGCGGGGCTAAACGGCTCTAGGAAGTGCACCGTCATCTTGAACGAGCCGCGCCGCGACAGCAGCCGCTTTGCGTTGTTGAGCCCGCCTTCATCCCCAACCCAGCCGATCCACTCTGCAACTGGTCCGTAATCCAGCAGAACCGGCTGAACAAGCACGCCGGGCGGAGGGGGTTCGAGCACGGAGAGCATGCTGGTTTTGAAGGGAAGCAGCGACTGCCCATCAGTGGTTGTCCCCTCAGGAAAAACCGTGACGGACCAGTTATCTGCCAGCGCTTCTTTCAAGGCGTTGATCTGTTCAGCAACACCGAGGCGATGCTCACGCTTTACAAACACGGTGCGGTTCAATGAGGCCAGCCAGCCAACGATCGGCGATTGCTCAAGCTCCGCCTTGGCGACAAATGCGGTGCCGCTTGCGCCCGCGAGTGCGAGAATATCGATCCACGACACATGGTTTGCGACATAGAAAACATCGCGTTTGAGATGCGTGCCGCGCGTTTCCACCCGCGCACCGCAAATGCGCCCGGCGTAGCGCAGGAATAGCATGGGAAAAGGCGAGCCATAGGCAAGGTTGCGGAACAGATAGTGGAGCGGGACGAAGACGATCAGCAGGCCGATCATACCAAGTGAACGCACAATGATGCGCGTCCAACCGAGCGCGGAGATCCGTGTTTCTTCACCGCGCGCCGCCGCGACGCGTTGGTCCCAGGCCTTGCTATCAACGTCGGTCATAATTCCCCCGCCGGCTCAATTCAGTCTTCGCGCGAAATGCGCACGCCGTATAGCTCCATCCGGTGATCTACCAGGCGGTAGCCAAGCCTTTCTGCGATTTCACGTTGCAATGCTTCGACCTCAGGGTCGACAAATTCTACCACTTTGCCGGTTTCAACATCAATCAGGTGATCGTGATGGGCCTCAGGCACGGGTTCGTAACGCGAGCGGCCATCGCCAAAGTCATGGCGGTCAAGAATGCCCGCTTCTTCGAATAGCCGGACGGTGCGATAGACGGTTGCAATCGAAATCTTGGGGTCAATCGCTGACGCTCGGCTGTGGAGAAGCTCAACATCAGGGTGGTCTTCGCTTTCGGACAGAACTCTCGCTATCACTCGGCGTTGTTCGGTTATGCGAAGGCCCTTTTCAGCGCACAATTGCTCAAGATCGATTTTCTGCGTCAAGGATAGCTCCCCTGCTTCATGGGACCATTTGGGCACAACGTGTCTTTTTGGCGCACGTACGCCCGGATTGATACCCGATTAGTATGTCTCGCTTGGTCCTTACAAAGACCATGCAACTTGCTCAAGCGGGCAGGGGATAAGTGGCTTTTTGAATGGTTAAGCCCCCGCATCGTTGCATAAAAGAACAGCCGCCGCCTCGCGTTCGGCAAGGCGGCGGTATTTTGCACAAGGCGCGACCCGAGTGCGTCGTTTGACTTAGGCGGCCTGACGGCGCTTGCGTCCGGTCCCAGGCTTGCGGCCAAGACCGATTTTCTTGGCAAGATCGCGGCGCTTCTCGGCGTAGTTGGGGGCAACCATCGGATAGTCTGAAGGCAGGTTCCACCGCGCACGATATTCTTCCGGCGTCATCTCATAATTTGTGCGCAAGTAACGCTTGAGCATCTTGAGCTTCTTGCCGTCTTCCAGGCAGACAATGTAGTCGGGCTTAACCGAGGCACGCACCGAGACAGCCGGTTCCGGGCGTTCTTCGACCGCTTCGGCCTCTTCGCCAAGACCTGACAGCGCACCAAAAACGTTAGTGATCAGGCTCGGCACATCGTCCACTGCGACGTCATTATTGCTGACATGCGCTGCAACAATGTCGCTTGTCAGAGTTATAAGCGTTTCCTTCAGTTCAGTTTCCATTTCTTGCATGAGTCCCTCGTTTTTTCTGTTTTATTGCCGCTTTTAATTGGCAGCTCTTGGCGTATAAAATCAGTGCAGCGGATAATGCAAGTAGGGCAGGATTTTACCGTCGAATAATCCGTTATATCGAAGATGTGTGATGAGCTTTAGAGAGAACGCGCAAAAGTAATGGCGTCGATACGAGTACCGTCCTGCATCATGTAATAGTTCGGCCTCTCGCCGATCGGTTCAAATCCGACCTTCTGGTAAAGGTGGGTTGCCGGGTTGCCGCGCCGCATTTCGAGGAAGACCCGCGTCACTCCTCGGATTGCCGCCTCCTCAAGCAATCGGTCAATCAGCGCATGCCCAAGCCCTTGCCCGCGGTATTGCGGCAAAACTGCAATGAGAAGAAGTTCCTCTTCATCTGCAGCGTGGCGAGAGAGCACGAAGCCAACAACGTCCTTACCTCCCTCCTCAAGCGCATTTCCATTCCCATCAATCAGAAGGGCGTGCGTGCTAGGAAGGACCAGAGCATCGCTGACCTGACGCTGGTTCCAGGCCTCTCCAAACGTGGGATCGAAAGCTCCGTTCATGACGCGCATGATCGCTTCAGCGCAGGCCGCGCTGGGTTGGTCTGTCGTGCGGGCGCGGCTCATGAGGCGGGCACCGGGTTTTGTGGGGTAGCATCAGGCGCGCGGCCGTAGATGGGCCGCAGGGCGTTGGTGAGATGAGTATCGGCCAGCAGGTGTGCAAAGCGAGCGTCGGGAAGCATGTCTATTTCATTGCGTTGTTCCTCGAATAAGGCGCCGCACTCGCACGCCCGGTTTCCGGCAATCACCGAATGGACGCCAGCAAGCCTGACCTCGGCGGGCGTCAATGAGCGGGGTTTCCCTTGCGCCTCTCCTGTGTCGGCAAAGCTCTGGACAAACCATTCGCCATGGCCGCCATTCATACATACGGTGATGAAGCCTGAGGCTTGGCGCGCGGCCATGATCTGAATGAGACGCAAGGTTGGATAGCCCAGCACCTTAGCACCCCAGGCAATCCCGAGGGCGCGTGCTGCGGCCAGCCCCACACGCACACCGGTGAAACTACCGGGCCCAAGCGAAACCAGGATCCGATCAGCGCGGCCCTTATTTGGAAGTTGCGCAATCATCGGGATGAGTTGCTCTGCATGCCCCCGGCCAAGGACGCGGTGATCATGCTCTAACATCGCGCCGTCCTCAAACAGGGCGACCGAACAGGCCTCAGCGGCGGTCTCTATCGCGAGAATACGCATACTGAGCGCCCTGCCTTAGGCGCGGCGCTTGGGCAAGTTACACGATGGTGTTGAAGGTCTCAAAATCGGGGCGCGGTGAGCGATCAAAGATGCTGGCCGGGTCGCCATAGCCGATAGAGCATAGAAAATTGACCCGGTGGCGCGGTGCATCGGCGAAGAAGGCTGCGTTTACAGCCGCGGCGTCAAAGCCCGACATTGGCCCGCAGTCCAGCCCCAGCGCGCGCGCAGCGAGCATGATGTAAGCGCCTTGCAGCGAGGAATTGCGAAATGCGCCTTCCTCGCGCCCTTTTTCGTCGCCATCGAACCAGCTTTTGGCATCCGTGTGCGGGAAGAGCCACGGCAGCTCTTCGTGAAAGTCAATGTCGTATCCGATCACGGCTGTCACTGGCGCGGCAAGGATTTTGTCGCGATTGCCTTCCATGGCGCACTCAGCGAGCTTTGTTTTCTGCTCAGCCGAGGTCACCCAAACAATCCGCGCCGGCTGCATGTTGGCTGAGGTCGGCGCCATTTTCGCCAAGTTCCAGATCGCGTGCAATTGCTCAGGTGTAACTGGCTTGTCGAGCCAGCCATTATAGGTGCGCGCTTCGTTGAATAGCTGCGCAACAGCGGCGTCCGAGAGGACGGTGTCGTGAAATTGCTTGGTCATGTCGGTCCTTGGGGTGGAGGGGCGATTAGGCTGCGCGCACTTCGAGCACTTCGGGCACGTAGTGCTTCAGGAGGCCTTCAATCCCCTGCTTCAAAGTCGCAGTGCTAGATGGGCAACCGGCGCACGCGCCTTGCAGAGTCAGATAGACGACCCCGTCCTGAAAGCCGCGATAGGCGATATCGCCGCCATCGCCAGCCACGGCCGGACGGACGCGCGTCTCAAGGAGCTCGTTAATGTTGGCAATGATTTCCGCATCTTCTTCGCGATCCTCGACCACCATCTCGGCATCATCGGCAGGCACCAAAATTCCATCGGCGCTGCCACCTGTGAAGAGCGGTGCTTCGGACACGAAATGATCGAGTAGGATCGCGGTGACCTCGGGCTTCAGCGCGCTCCAGTCTGCTCCCGGCGCAGCCGTCACTGTCACGAAGTCTGAGCCGAAAAACACGTTGACCGCTTCGCCCGTATCAAAGATCGCTTGCGCCAGGGGGCTTGCTTCAGCGGCTTCGGGTGAGGCGAATTCACGCGTTCCCGAAGCCATTACATCGCGCCCCGGAAGGAACTTGAGGCTGGAGGGGTTCGGCGTTGTCTCGGTTTCAATAAACATGTCGGAAATATAGGAATGCCGCTGATGAAGGGCAAGCAATCACATTATCTGACGCATTCACTATCCCTTCAGAACTGCGCGCTCTATACCAACAGCCTATGACATTCTTCTTGCGGGCCGCCAGTGCCCTTTCCCTTGCATATACGCCCTTCGTCCTTGCCGGTGCTGCGATCGCTCAGGAGACCTCTGCGCCCGCCGTTGAAGCGCCGGTCGAAATTCCCGTGCCCGAGCCAAAGGCACTGCAAACGGGCGATGAGATGCCTTGGCTCTATCGTGGCAGCGATGTCCCGGTTGATCGCGAATGGCTTTTTGGCGAAATGGATAACGGTCTGCGATATGCGGTGCGCAGGAACGGTGTGCCCCCGGGCCAGGTTTCGATCCGGGTGCGCATTGATGCAGGCTCCCTCCATGAGCGCGACTTTGAGCAAGGCTATGCCCACCTTCTCGAGCACTTGCTGTTCCGTGAGAGTAAGTACCTGGGCCAGGCCGAGGCGATCGCCGCCTGGCAGCGGCTTGGCGCCACCTTCGGTAGTGACGCTAATGCCGAGACCAGCCCGACGCACACCGCCTATAAGCTCGACCTTCCTAATGCGGATCGCGCCAAGCTCGTAGAGAGCTTCAAGTACCTCTCGGGCATGATCCGCGAACCGGTTCTAAACGATGCCAATGTGAAGGCCGAACTCCCCATTGTGCTTGCAGAGAAGCGTGAGCGGGGCGGTGCGTCGGAACGTGTAGCCACCTTCACACGGCGTACCTTCTTTGCTGGACAGCGGCTCGCAACGCGCAATCCGATTGGAACGGTCGAAACGCTCGAGGCGGCCACTGGCGCGCAGCTCGAGGAATTTCATCGCCGCTGGTATCGACCCGAAAACGCCGTTGTCGTGGTCGCTGGTGATGCTGATCCGATGGTGCTTGCAGGGCTGGTCGAGGAATGGTTCGGCGATTGGGAAGGTCGCGGCGAAGCGGCGGTGCCGCCCGATTTTGGCGACCCGGTGCCGCCCGAAGGCACGATTGCTGCGGCTGGCACAGGATGGTCCATCGGAGAGCTGGGAGTAGCTGTTGAAGAGGACCTGCCGCGCAACCTCAGCTACGCTATCATGCGGCCCTGGCGGCAGGTGGACGATACGATTGTATATAATGAAGGCCTGCTGCTCGATGCTCTCAGCCAGGCAATCATCAATCGCCGTCTCGAAGCGCGCGCACGCGGCGGTGGCAGCTTCCTTTTTGCCCAGGTCTCGCAGGATGATATCTCGCGCTCAACCGATGCGACCATCGTCACATTTACACCGCTTACGGACGACTGGCAGGCCGCGCTTGCCGATGTGCGCAGCGTGATTGCCGATGCGATCACCAATCCGCCAACACAAGAAGAGATCGATCGCGAAGCCGCTGAATACGCGGTCGTCTTCGAAAACCAGGTGGAGCAGGAAAGCGTTCAGGCCGGATCCACGCTGGCGGACAATATCGTCAATGCAGTCGACATTCGTGAAACCGTGGCCGCGCCCAAGGTTGTGCGCGATGTATTTGCCGGGATAAAGCCGCGTTTGACGCCGCAAGAGGTATTGGCGCGCACCAAGGCTCTGTTCAAAGGCGATGTTGTCCGATCGGTCTATGTCACTCCCAAGGAGGGTGAGGCTGATGTTGAGACCCTTCGGCTTGCTTTGGCGAGTGAGGTGGACGTCGACAGCAGCGCGCGGCTGGCGGCGCAGTCCATCACCTTTGACGAGCTTCCACCGATTGGTCCTTCAGGCGAGATCGCGAGCCGGGAACCGCTGGGTATCCTTGAGGTAGAACTGGTCAATTTTTCCAATGGGGTGCGCGCGCTTCTCTGGGCCAACGATGCCGAGCCGGGCCGGGTCACTGTGAAGGTTCGATTCGGTTCAGGCTATCGCACCTTCGACGAAGAGAGCGCCGTTTACGCATCGATCGGCCAGTCTGCGCTGGTTGGATCAGGGCTTGGCGAGCTTGGCCAGAACGAGCTCGATCGTCTTGCCACGGGCCGCAAGCTTGGCTTTTCGTTCGGGATTGATGATGCGGTTTTTACTTTTACTGCGCAGACCCGGTCGAGCGATGTCGAGGATCAGCTCTATCTGTTTGCAGCCAAGCTTGGCATGCCGCGCTGGGACGCAGATCCGGTGATCCGCGCAAAAGCCGCGGCTGGCCTCGCCTACAGCACTTACGCGACGAGCCCTGGCGGGGTGATCAACCGTGATCTGCAATATCTGGTGACTGACAGGGATCCACGCTTTGCAACACCTGATCCCCAAGAACTCGAACGCGTCACTCCCGAAGGCTTTCGCGAAGTCTGGGAACCGCTTTTGCGGCAGGGTCCTGTCGAAGTGCTGGTATTCGGTGAATTCGACAAAGAAGCGATCGTCACCAAGCTGACTGAGACCTTTGGTGCGCTGCCGCCGCGCGATCCGATCCCGCTCGATGTTGCGCTGCGCGTGCCGGACTTCCCCGAGGCGGCGCCTTTACCAACTGTGCTGGAGCATCGCGGGGACGCCAATCAGGCCGCTGCGGTCGTCGCGTGGGAGAGCGGCGGCGGCATCGCCAGCATTCGCGAATCGCGCCAGATCGAAATCTTGACGCAGATCTTCAACAATCGCTTACTCGATGCCCTGCGCGAAGAAGCGGGCGCGGCCTATTCGCCGCAGGTCTTTTCCAAGTGGCCAAGCGATATTCAAGGCGGGGGCACGATCACTGCCATTGCCCAGATCGAGCCGGAAATTTTGCCGCTCTTCTTTGCTGAAGCCGATCGCATTGCGCGCGATCTTGCGAGCAATCCGCCCACTGATGATGAAATCGAGCGCGTCACTGGTCCGCTTTCGCAGTTAATCCGCCGCGCATCGACGGGAAACATGTTCTGGCTTTACAATCTGGAAGGCGCGAGCTTTGATCCCCAGCGCGTCGAGATGCTGCGCTATCTTCTGGGTGACTATTCGCGCACCGACCCTCGCATCATGCAGTTTCTGGCAGAGCGTTATTTTACGCAAAGGTCTCCGCTTCGCCTCGCAGTTATTCCCGAAGGGCAAACGCTAGCCGAAATCGCGCCTTTGGCACCGCCCGCTCCCAAGAGCCAGGCCGGCACCATTGGACCTGTACAAGGGCCTGGCGTATCTTCACGATGAATGGGGGGTCGCCAAAGAGCCCCTTTCGAGCACTCTGAGGGTGAAACATAATTGTCTTAAGGTCACTTGTGGCTTTACAAATCGAACCGGGCGCGTGTAGCGGCCCCTCCGCTTAGGACTGTACCTGTGCTATGTGCACGGCTCCTTTTTGAAACTCGATGAAGAACGAAACGAACCATGGCTCGCAACTGGACTCCGGATAGCTGGACTCGCTTTGAAGCGAAGCACCTGCCGCATTACGAAGATGCAGCCGAACTGGCGGATGCAGAGGAGACACTGGCAGCCTATCCGCCGCTTGTCTTTGCCGGTGAAGCGCGCGCGCTGAAACGTGATCTCGCGGACGTAGCTGAGGGCCGCGCATTTCTTCTCCAGGGCGGCGACTGCGCGGAAAGCTTTGCCGAGTTTCATCCCAACAACATCCGTGACACCTTCCGCGTGCTGTTGCAGATGGCGGTGGTGATGACATTCGCCAGCAAGTGTCCGGTTGTGAAGGTCGGGCGCATGGCGGGCCAGTTTGCCAAGCCGCGTTCTTCGCCGACCGAAACGAAGGGTGACCTAACTTTGCCGAGCTATTTCGGCGACAATATCAACGGCATCGAGTTTGATCCTGCCCAGCGGCGCAATGATCCGGGCCGCATGGTGCGCGCTTATTCGCAGGCTGCGGCTACGCTCAACCTGCTGCGCGCCTTTGCTGGCGGGGGCTATGCGAACCTTCGCCAGGTGCATCAGTGGACGCTCGATTTTATGGGCCGCACGCCGTGGACCGACAAGTTTGCCCAAACAGCGGACCGGATCGGCGAAGCGCTCGATTTTATGGAAGCATGCGGCATCGACCCGGCCACCGTGCCGCAATTGCAGGGCACCAGCTTCTACACCAGCCATGAAGGGCTGCTCTTGCCTTACGAGCAGGCGCTGACCCGTCAGGATTCGCTCACGGGCGATTGGTACGCCACCAGCGCGCATATGCTGTGGATCGGCGATCGCACCCGGTTTGATGGCAGCGCGCATGTCGAGTTTGCGCGCGGTATCGGCAATCCACTGGGCATGAAGTGCGGCCCCAGTCTTGAGCCTGACGCCCTGCTGCGGCTGCTCGACGATCTCAACCCCGCGCGCGAGCCGGGGCGGATTACACTCATCAGCCGTTATGGCCACGACAAGGTGGAAGAAGGCCTCCCCAAGCTTGTGCGCGCCGTCAAGCGTGAGGGGCATCCGGTTGTCTGGAGCTGCGATCCAATGCACGGCAATGTCGTAAAGTCAGAAAGCGGCTATAAGACGCGTCCATTTGATCGCATCCTTACGGAGGTGAAGGGCTTCTTCGCGGTTCACCGCGCTGAAGGCACCCATCCGGGCGGTATTCACATCGAGATGACTGGTCAGGATGTGACGGAATGTGTCGGTGGGGCAGTTGCGATCACGGATGCAGCGCTGGGCGATCGGTATCACACCCATTGCGACCCGCGGCTCAACGCTGAACAGTCGCTTGAACTGGCCTTTTTGCTGGCTGAAATGCTGAACGATGCGGCGACGGAGCGGCACGCAGACGCCGCCTGAGCAAGCGCAAGGCCAACGGGTTTCCCGCTACTTTAAGTAAAGAACCCTAGGGCGCGTTCCGCCACTGTGAGAGGCTTTGCCGATATTGCCTCGCTATGGCGATACCAGTCGAGCTTGTCTTTGTGGGAGCCTTTAACGCCCTTGGTCTCTCTGCTGGCACAGCAGACAGAGAGGGCACGCAGCGCGTGATCGAGACAGCCGCGCCCGCGATTGGCGGCGACCTGCTGATGATCGTTACGGCTGCACTTGCATTGGTGGCGATGGGATCGCTTTGGAGCGTCATCACTACGCGATCTGAAAATCGCCAGCTTGCCCGGATAGCGCGGCGCCGTGCTCGCAGCATGAATGAACTCTTGCGAACTGTGCGCATGGCAGAGAGCATCGCGGATCTGGGCATTTGGCAATACAATCCGTCATCGGGCACTCAGCAATGGTCAGAAGGAATGCGGCAGCTCTTCGGCGTCGATCATCACGATGATTTTGTCGCAGGCGATGCAGAGACGCTGCTGTTCGCCAACGATATCAATCTAGTGGGCGACGTATCAAGACGTGCAACCGAGCGCGCGCCTTTCACCTTGCGCTATGATATTCATGGCTATGATGGCGTTCCCCGGTCGATCAGCGTGCAGGCCTGCAATCTGCTCGGCGAAGCGGGTGTGGTGGCCCGCGTGATCGCCGTGGTGCGCGACGTGACCGACGAGGTCAACCGCGAGCGCCAGCTTGAAAATTCGCGGCGTGAGGCCGAGCAAGAGGCCAAGCGAGCGCGCGAACTGGCAGAAACCGATGCGCTAACAGGGCTTGCCAACCGGCGTCGTGTCATGGCCCAGCTTGACCACATGATCCTCGATGCAAGGCGCGAGGATTATCCGCTCGTCCTGATCGTGTTTGATATCGATCGCTTCAAGCGTGTGAACGACACTTACGGGCATGTGGAGGGCGACAAGGTTCTCAAGACTGTGGCCGAGGTTGCAATTTTGCAAGCGCGAGAGATGGATCTGGTTGGCCGCGTGGGCGGTGAGGAATTTGTCTGGATCGCCCCCCGCATGAACCAGTTGCAGGCCCAACAGGCAGCCGAACGCCTTCGCGAAGCCGTCTCTTATGGGAGCGCTGTGGGCGCAGTGCCGGGGGTAACAATCAGCGTAGGTCTCGCACAGCTTGGCCCTTCGGATACATCACTTCTCCTGTTTTCCCGCGCAGACAGCGCTCTTTATGCGGCCAAAGAAGGTGGTCGCAATCTGGTGAAGCTGGCCGCCTGAACACACCGAGCGCCTTGCTCAAACTTCTAATAAAGCTTGGGAACGCCTTTCCTTTGTCATGCTGATGCGCCATGTTGACTGACAAGTCTGATTGACAGGTCGAGTGGAGAGCGGGGCATGCCGCACAGCAAAGCGCAACCCTATCCGACTGATCCGGATAGCTTAATGGCCCGTTTCGCGTCGACGCGGGCCCTGAGTGTGGCGCTAGTCGAGCCGCTGAGCGAAGCAGACGCTACGATCCAGTCGATGGAGGATGCCTCGCCTGCAAAGTGGCATCTGGCGCACACCACTTGGTTCTGGGAGACGTTTCTCCTGCGCGATCACACGCCGGGCTATGAGCGTTTTGACGCGTCCTATCCCTTCCTGTTCAATTCCTATTACGAAGCCGAAGGTGCACGCCATGCGCGCGCGGCGCGCGGTAGGCTGTCGCGCCCCAGCCTGGCTGAAATTCTTGAATGGCGGGCGCATGTGGATGAAGCGATGGCGGCGCTTTTGGAGGACCCTGCGCTTTCCAGCCTTATCGCGCTGGGCATCGCGCATGAGCAGCAGCATATCGAATTGCTGCTCACCGACATCAAGCACGCGCTGTTCCAGAACCCGCTGGGCCCCGCGATGTGGGCGGACGAGCCGCAAGCTGCCGCCACGGCGCAAGAAATGGGCTGGCATTCGCATCCGGGCGGCGTGGCGCTCATCGGCCATGACACCCGCTCGCCCTTGAGCGGCTTTGCTTTCGACAATGAGGGGCCGCGCCACCGCGTTTTACTAGAGCCGTTTGCTCTGGCCGATCGCTTGGTGACCAATGGTGAGTGGGACGCTTTCATCGCGGATGGTGGCTATCAGACCGCCTCGCTTTGGCTCGCCGATGGCTGGGCGTGGGTCCAAACCGAAGCAGTTACGGCCCCGCTTTATTGGCGTGAGGATGAACACTTCACCCACACCGGATGGCGCCCCCGCGATCCCAATGCGCCCGTAACGCACATCTCCCAATACGAAGCGGACGCCTTTGCCAGTTGGGCGGCTGCGCGTTTGCCGACCGAGTTCGAGTGGGAAGCCATCGCGCGCGGCCAGAATGTTGTTGGCTCCCCGCCTGCCTTTGATCCTGGTGCGGGCCGGCAGCTCGACAACGCGGCTCCTCCGGCGCCGGTTGGAGGGACCGAACTGTTCGGCGATGTCTGGCAATTCACCGCTTCAGCCTATTTGCCTTATCCGCGTTTCCGCGCAGCCGAGGGCGCGGTGGGCGAATACAATGGCAAGTTCATGAGCGGCCAGAGCGTCCTCAAGGGTGCCAGCTGTGCCACCGTGCGCGGCCATTCGCGCGCCTCCTATCGCAATTTCTTCTACCCGCATCAGCGTTGGCAATTCACCGGCCTGCGCCTTGCAAAGGACCTGTAAGACAGAAAGCGAGCCATGCCGCACAATCATACACTTCAACTGGTTGAACGCGATGCAGACGGGGTCGATACCGCCTTTCGCAAAGATGTGCTTGATGGTCTTGCGCAAGAGCAAAAGGCAATCCCAGCGCGCTGGCTCTATGATGATACAGGCTCGCAATTATTCGAGGATATCACGCAGCTGCCCGAATACTATCCCACGCGCGCTGAGACCGAGATCCTCAAAAGCCGCGGGCGCGAATTTGCCAAGCTGATTGGAGTAGGCAGGGCGGTTGTCGAATTTGGTTCGGGTTCATCGCTGAAAACGCCGCTGCTGCTCGATGCGATTGATCCGGCGGCGTACGTTCCGCTCGATATTGCTGGCGATTTCCTGCGCGCGTCGGCCAATGAGTTGAGCGCCAAGTTTCCGGGCCTTCCAGTCCATCCGGTTGAGGCTGACTTCATGCGCCGGGTTGAGCTGCCCAAAGCGGTGGAGGGGCTGCCCAAGCTTGGCTTTTTCCCCGGCTCGACGATTGGCAATATGGTTGCTCCCAGCGCGGTTGATCTGCTGCGCACCATGCGCGCAACGCTGGGCGTTGGCTCAAAGCTGCTTATCGGGATGGACCTGATCAAGGATGAGGACGTGCTCGTCGCCGCCTATGATGACGCCGCTGGTATAACGGCTGAATTCAATCGCAATCTCATTCGCCGGATCAACCGGCAGTTGAAGGGCGATATCCCGCTCAATGCGCTCGTCCATGAGGCGCGATGGAACGATGAGCACGCGCGTATGGAGATGCATCTTGTGGCAACCCGCGCGATTGTCTTTTCGGTCGCGGGTAAGGGTTTTGCCATGGCCAAGGGCGAGAGCCTTCACACTGAGAACAGTCACAAGTTCAGCCGCCGTACCTCCTACATGTTGCTACTCGCCGGGGGATGGGAGCCGCAGGCGCGCTGGCTCGATAGTGAGGGGCGTTTTTCGCTGCTTCTCGCTGAGGCCAAGCCGCTGCGCCGCGCGCCGTGAAACCGCATTAGTCTGAGCGCGTTAGGCTCGAATGGACGCATCACACAGTGAAATCGCCATTATCGGCGCCGGGATGGCGGGGCTTTCCTGCGCCAGCGCGCTGACCGCCGCCGGGCGCAAGGTTCAGGTCTTCGACAAGGGCCGCGGGCCCGGAGGGCGCATGGCTGCGCGCCGGGTCGAGATTGCGGGCGAAAGCGTGCGGTTCGATCACGGCGCGCAATATTTCACAGCTCGCGATCCGGGCTTTCGGGCGGCGGTCGCTGCGTGGGAGGCGCAAGGCGCGGTGGCGCGGTGGGATGCGGCGTCAAAGTCAGAGGAAGACGCGGCCTTTGTCGGCACGCCCGGCATGAACGGCCCGATCAAGGCCATGGCTGAGGATGTCGGCGGCGTATTGTGGAACACGCGGATCGAGCATCTGGAGCGCGAGGACGACTATTGGCACTTAGATGCGGGCGAAGCGAGTTTCACCGCCGATACGGTCCTTGTTGCGATCCCAGCTGAGCAGGCGCGCGATTTGCTTCGCGATGCGGCGCCCGATCTGGCTATGATTGCCGCGAGCGTTGTCTCTGAGCCGTGCTGGGCTGTGATGGCTGCGTTTGAGGAACCGCTTTCTTTAGAAGCTGACACACTGCGCGATCCGGACGCACCGATCTCCTGGGCCGCGCGCAACAGCGCAAAACCGCAGCGCACCGGGGCAGAGACCTGGGTGCTGCACGCCTCGCCTGCGCGCAGCCGGGAGGTGATCGATTTGCCCAAGGAGGAGGCCGCCGATGTCCTTCTGGCGGACTTCTTTACCCAAGCCGGTCTCGCCCCCGTGGAGCCGGGTCACCTTGCCGCTCACCGCTGGCTTTATGCGCAGCCCAGAAGCTTGAAGGGAGAGCCCGCACGCTTTGATGAAACGTCACAGATCGGGGTCGCCGGAGACTACCTCCACAGCCCACGCGCCGAGGGGGCGTGGCTATCGGGTGTGGCGCTTGCGGAACTATTCTTGGCTTAGGCTTACTTCTTGGGGCGTCGCCCACCCGCATCCAGACAAGCTTGCATTGTCTTGAAAGGCCGGAAGTTTTTTGTTCGAGAATAATACGGGCTGTTCCGGTCGTGACAGATGCCACTTTTGGACATTTTGACCGGCGGTTCTTGCTGGGCAGCGAGTGGACCAGCCAGCCCCATCAAAACCGCCCACGCTACCGTCAAGCGTGTTCGACTTGAATATTTGCCCATTACATCCTCCCATTAAGGATAATGGCCCAATTCACGAGCAATTCAACTGGAGATAAATTGGCCGAAAAACACCGCTGTGCGGTTGGCTGGGGTGGCAGGGATCGAACCTGCGAATGGCGGTACCAAAAACCGCTGCCTTACCACTTGGCTACACCCCAGCAGGAAGGGGCGCTCTATAACGCGCTTGGCGCGGATGTGAAGAGGGCAGACGCGGGTTTTATCCCTTACCTGCCCCCGGTATTCATTCAAAGCGTATTCACACAATGCGCATTCACACAAAGCGCGGGGCTTAGAAGGACCAATCGAGTTTCTTGCCTTCAAAGTCAGCAGCTGAGGTGCGGGTGAGAAGTCGCGAGTTCTCATCACCCCACGCCTTGTTGACGATCCGTCCGCGTTGAACGGCAGGGCGTTTGGCAATCTCACGCGCCCAGCGTCCGACATTCTCGTATTCGTGGATCGAAAGGAACTTCTTCGCTTCACCGTAGATCATGCCCGCGACGAACGGTGCCAGCCACGGCCAATTGGCGATATCAGCGATCGTGTACTCATTGCCCGCCAGATACTGTGTCTTGGCGAGCTGCTTGTCTACCACGTCAAAGATACGTTTGGTCTCCATTGAGTAGCGATTGATCGCGTATTCATACTTTTCAGGCGCGTAATTGTAGAAGTGCCCAAAGCCGCCGCCAATGAACGGCCCAGTGCCGACCTGAAAGAAGACCCAGCTCAGAACCTCTGCTTTTGCGGCGGGATCGGTGGGAAGGAATTCGCCGAATTTTTCAGCAAGGTGCACCAGAATTGCGCCCGATTCGAACACGCGGAACGGTGTGTCGCCGCTTTTATCGATCATGGCCGGGATCTTGGAGTTGGGGTTGATCTCGACAAAGCCGCTGCTGAATTGCGTGCCCTCGCCGATGTTAACAGTGAACGCGTCGTATTCGGCGCTTTTGTGGCCCAGCTCCAGCAGCTCTTCGAACATGATCGTCGCCTTGACGCCGTTGGGTGTTGCAAGGCTGTGAAGTTGAAACGGATTGTCGCCTTCAGGCAGGGCCTTCTCTTCGCGCGCGCCCGCAAATGGGCGGTTGATCGCAGCGAAATTGCCTCCGGACTCAGTATCATAGGTCCAGATTTCGGGCGGTGTATAAGTGGGATCGGCCATATTTTATCTCCATTTGGAGGGGTTTTCGTTGCGCCTGACGGGCACACAAATGGGCTTTTGCGTAGACAAGCGCAATGGGACGCATCGCGCCGTTTGGAAGCAATCACTGCTAGGCCTGAAAGCGCAGCTTGTCGCTTATCTTCCCTCGCAACGGGTTAGCGGCTAGGGCAAGCGCCAGATGCGATACGGGAGCGATCCAAGGCCATGGCCGATACGAACCACAGCTTCTTCGACATGCACAATCAAGGCTTTGTGCGTGTGGCAACTTCGACGCCATGCTCGCGCACCGCTGATGTTGCGTACAACACCGCTGGCGTGATCAGCGAAGCAAAGCGTGCACACGAATGCCACGTTGATCTGGTGGTCTATCCTGAGCTGACTTTGTCATCCTATGCGATTGACGATCTGCATTTGCAGGCCGCTTTGCTGGACCGGGTCGAACGCGCGGTGGCCGAAGTGGTTGAGGCAAGCGCAGACCTGACGCCGGTTCTGGTGATCGGCGCGCCGCTCAGACGCAATGGCAAGATCTACAATTGCGCTCTCGTAATCGCAGGCGGCGAGCTCCTGGGCGTGATCCCCAAGAGTTACTTGCCCAATTATCGTGAGTTCTATGAGAAGCGCTATTTCGCGCATGGCCGCGATTGCCAGGATTTGTGGATCGCCGTGGCCGGCGAGGAAGTGCTGTTTGGTACCGATCTCGTCTTTGCGGCGTCCAATCTGCCAGGTTTCACCTTCGGCGTTGAAATTTGCGAGGATTTCTGGGCGCCCAATCCTCCGGGCAATCTGGCCGCACTCGCGGGCGCGCTGATCCTGTGCAACCTCTCTGCATCGCCTGTCACGATTGGCCGCGCTGAAGACCGCCACTTGCACTGCCGTTCCAGCTCGTCGCGCGCGATGTGCGCGTATGTCTATTCAGCGAGCGGGCATGGCGAGAGCACGACGGATCTTTCGTGGGACGGGCAGGGCGTAATTTACGAGCTTGGCGGGCTGTTGGCTGAAAGCGAGCGGTTCGATCTTGACCCTGAGCTGTGCATCACGGACATCGACACCGATCGCATCGCGCTTGAGCGGATGCGCAACGGCACTTTCAACGATGCGGCCGAAGCGCATGGCAGGCCTGAGGATAGTTTCCGGCGCGTCGTTTTCGAGCACGCTTACGAAGCGGGTGACATCGGCCTGATGCGACCCATTCGCCGCTTCCCATTCGTCCCCAACGATCTGAAAACGCTGGACGAGGATTGCTATGAAGCCTTCAACATTCAGGTCGATGCGCTCATGCGGCGGATGCAGTCGAGCGGGGCGAAATCGCTCATCATCGGTATTTCTGGTGGCCTCGACAGCACTCACGCGCTGATCGTTGCGGCCAAGGCGTGTGATCGGCTTGGGCTGCCGCGCAGCACCATTCGCGGTTACACCATGCCCGGCTTTGCAACCTCGGAAGGGACCAAGTCCAACGCCTGGAAGCTGATGGAAGCCTTTGGCGTCACGGCGGAGGAAATCGACATCAAGCCCGCCGCCACGCGGATGCTCGAAGACATGGGCCACCCCTTCAGCAAAGGCGAGCCGGTTTATGATGTAACGTTCGAGAATGTGCAGGCCGGGCTGCGCACCGATTATCTGTTCCGGTTGGCCGGCCAGCATGGTGGTTTTGTCGTTGGGACCGGCGATCTCTCCGAATTGGCCTTGGGGTGGTGCACCTATGGCGTGGGCGATCACATGAGCCATTACGGCGTTAATTCCGGGGTTCCCAAGACGCTGATCCGCTATCTCATCCGCTGGACGGTAGAGACCGAGCAATTCAGCCCCGAATGCGGCGCGATCCTGATAAGCGTCTATGACACGGTGATCTCGCCCGAACTGGTGCCAGCGGGGGAAGACGGCGCGATCCAGGACACCGAGGGGCATATCGGCCCCTATGAGCTCAATGATTTCTTCCTCCACCACACGATCCGCACCGGCCAGCGACCGGGCAAGATCGCGTTCCTCGCATGGCATGCGTGGAAGGACGCGGAGGCAGGGCGCTGGCCCGCAGGCTTTCCTGAGCATCGCAAGAACCAGTACGATCTTGCCACCATCGCAAGCTGGCTGGAGAAGTTTGCGCAGCGCTTCTTTGCTTTCTCCCAGTTCAAGCGCAGCGCGCTGCCCAATGGCCCTAAAGTCTCCTCGATGGGCGCCTTGAGCCCACGCGGCGACTGGCGTGCGCCGTCGGACGCGGTGGCCGATGTTTGGCTGGAGGGTCTGCGCGAGAGCCTTCCGCCGCTGGATTGAGCCGGCACGGGAAACGAAAAGCCGGACCGCGTTCCAGCGATCCGGCGTCTGAGTTATTGAGCGTCGATGCCCGTCAGTTCATAGGCAACGCGTCGGCAGTGTCATCACAGACATGGATCATCTTGGGTGGAAGCAGCCCATTAGGACGCGTTCGGACCATTATGAGGCGCCAAACCACTGTGTCGTCATGCTGCAGACCGACAATGGCCTCAGCGTCACGGGTTATTGTTTTGGAATAGGGAATTACCCTGCGAGTCGCGCTTGTTGTAGGCGCTCTGCTAACGTCCACTCCCTTGGCGTCGTAGACATAGTATTGCCAAGCTAGGAGACCGGTCTTGTTACGATCCGTCGCAACGAAAGGCTGTGTATTGTCACTAGGAATAGCAAAATCACCTGCCTCATCTGCAGCAGAATAAATCCCCCCAGGATACAGGCGAACATCGTTGTTGCCGGGGCCGTATTTCTGGCCTGACCGGGCTGAGGTGTCAGTATGTTCGATGGTAATGGCGTCAAGGAATTCCTTGGGCATTTCGTTGATTGTGATGCATTCCGATTCAAAGTCGAGCTTGGCGCCTTGAAACCCGACAGTGTGTGTCTCTTCTTTGACCTTTTGCATAAGTTGTTTGACAGTCGAGCCTTCTTCGATCTTCGTTTCATAACGAAAATAGAACCCAGCAATATCAAGTTTTATGTCAATCATAATCGCACCCCTAATCAATCAGTGTTATTGATCCCACGGGAAGAAGAACAATCAAAAGGTGTCGCAATTGTGGTCGTTTTACAAATTAACAAGTTTTAATGAGCAGCGCCGTCACGGCATTCGGTTGAACCTCAAATTTGCCAATTGCGTAGTAATCTCTAAGCTTGCTCACAGAGGGTCGCGCCATGGCGCTTGCGCTGGGTTCTTTGGGGAAAACTTATGGCTTCAGCAGCGCCTGTTGGCGGATTGGTTCTGGAACGCTCGCAGCCTTTGCGATTGTTCACTCTCTTCATTCTTTATGTCGGGCAGGGAATGCCTATCGGCTTGTTCTGGTTCGCGATCCCTGCATGGATGGCCGTGAATGGTGCAAGCCCGGCAGATGTTGGCAGTGTTGGTGCGCTCACCGCGTTGCCGTGGTCTTTGAAGTTGGTGAACGGGTTCATCATGGACCGTTACACTTTCCTTCCCATGGGCCGTCGCCGGGCGTGGATCCTGGGGGCGCAAGGTGTCATGATCGGCTCGCTGATTGTGGCAGCGCTCATCAATCCGGGCGTTGGCGATGTCGCGGTGCTGGGCGCGCTGGGCTTTACAGTAAACATGGCGACGACCTTTCAGGACGTGGGTGTCGATGGCCTCGCGGTCGATATCATGAGCGAGGATGAGCGCGCGCGCGGATCGGGCATGATGTTCGGCGGGCAATCGATCGGGATTGCGACCGCAACCGCGATTTGCGGCTTCGTGATCGAGGATTTCGGCGCCCCGGCAGCGTTCCTGGCCGTCGCCGCGATTATACTTGTGCTGTGCGTCTATATCGCGGCTTTTCGTGAGCGAGAGGGCGAACGCAGCCTGCCGTGGAGTGCAGGCGCCGCGCATGAGCGTAACCTCTCGATCCAGCTCGAAGCGTGGTGGCCGCTCTTGAAGGCCACCTTTGCCGCGCTCACCAAAGGGGTAAGCCTGTTGTGGTTGCCGGTGCTATTCGGGCGCGGGGTCCTCTATGGCACCTTGACCGGGATGACCCCGCTGATCGGGGCCAATTATACCGGCTGGGACGTGTCGGAAATCTCTTCCCTAACCGCCACGGCAGGGCTCGTCGCTGGCATCTTGTGTATGACGCTGGGCGGATGGCTGGGAGACCGGTTCGGGGCCAAGCGCATTGGGATCATGTGGCTCGTGGCCGGCGTCACCCTGTGCGTCTCCATGGGCGTTGGCGTGCCTTTGTGGAAGGATTCGGCTGTTTTCATGACGTTCGTGATGGCCTGGGTCTCCATCGACATGCTCGTCACGGTGGCGCTGCTGCCGATCAGCATGAGGCTGTGCGATGCCAAGGTCGCCGCGACGCAGTTCACGATCTATATGGCGATCAGCAATTTCGGCATTTCCTTTGGCGCATTCCTGCTCTCGCGGGAAGCATTCCTCGGCGGTCTACCGGGCATGTTCTTTGTCACTGGCACGGGGCTAACTGTGGGCCTTGCTCTGCTTCTGACCGTCAAGTTTCCACGCCGCCCGGAATACTACGCCAAGCAGGCCGAGGCGGCCTTGGTGTTCGACACCTCAGACCCGCTCTCGCAAAAGAGTGCCAATCCGGCTGAATAAAGGAGGACCCAAGAAAGAGAGCCGGGCCCGCCTTTACGACGAACCCGGCCCTCTCCTGCGACCCTCGGGGGTATGAGGGGCAGCTTGTGAAATGAAGCTTATTCGCGCCCAAGCGCCAGACGGCCTGGGCCAAACGCAGCCACTTGCAGCATCCCGCCTGCCAGAGCGAGGTTCTTGAGGAAGTGGATCATTTGGTTCTGGTCCGCGAAATCGGAGTGAAAGGTTAAAGCCGCCGCGATCGAAAAGACGCCAAGCGCCACCGCAACCGCACGGGCCTTGAAGCCAGCGACGAGCATGATGCCGCCTACAATCTCAAGCGCGACGACGGCGTAGTAGATGGGTTCGGCAAAAGGCAGACCGGCGCCGGCGATATAGCCGATTGTGCCCTCAGCAGCGCCAAGCTTGCTGATACCGGAAAGGATGAAGATCGCAGCGAGCAGCAGGCGCCCGCCAAGCGCGACGGAGTCCCTTATCGTTGCTGAAGGAGCTGGGATAGTGGCGGCGTCTTGGGCAAAGGTGTTCATGGCAATTCTCCTTGGATGAGATGAAGGTAGTGGGGACAGGTTCAGGCGGCGCGCGCTGAAGCTTTTTCGATGGCGGCGGCGATCTTGGCTTCGCCATCGGCACCCATGATGCCGTCGGCGGCGATCACTTCGATGTCGCTGATGCCGAGAAAGCCGAGGAAGAATTTGAGCCAGCTCGACATGAAGTCAAAGTTGGCGCCAATCGGCGTGCCACCCGAAGCTGCGGCGAGGTAGACTTTCCTGTCCTCAAGCAAACCCACCGGGCCGTTTTCGGTGTATTTGAAGGTGGTGCCAGCACGCGCGACGAGATCAGCCCACGCCTTGACGACAGCCGGGACGCCGAAATTGTAGACCGGGGTTGCAAAGACGATCGTGTCGGCGGCCATCAGTTCGTCGATTAATGTATCTGAGATCGCTGCGAGTTCGGCTTGCTCGGGTGTGCGGTTAGCCTCGGGAGTAAGGTTCGCTTCAAAGCGGGCAGCATCAACAAACGGGATGTCGTTCTTGGATAGATCGCGCACCGTCACGGTGTCGCCATCGCCCTTGATGCTGCCAAGCAGTGCCTGGCCAATCTGGTTTGAGACGCTTTCATCACCGCGAATGCTGGCAGTGATGTAGAGGATGTTTGACATGGGAATTCTCCTTGGAAACGAGGTTATGGGATTTAGAGTAGGGGATGAGCGAGCCGAGCGGGGGAAGGGGTCGGCTGGCTCGCCGAGGAAATCAGGGCGGATCAGGCTGCGTCCACTAGGACAACTTCGCTGTCTTCAAGCGCAGTTATGGTGATTTCCTCCATCAGGGTGATGGCGACACCGTCACGCGCTTCGGCGACCACGTCCTTGATCTGGACCTTGCCGGTGGCAGGGACGAGGTAGAGATGCCGCCGCTCGCTGGCGATATCGTAGGTCACGCTTTCGCCGGCCTTGAAGGTGGCGCCCAATACCTTGGCATCGGTGCGGATCGGTAGCGGACCTTCATTGTCGTTGACCCCGCTGGGCACAAAGCCACTCGCCAGCGTCACAAACTGGCCGGAACGCTCACCCTTTGGAAAGGCGCGCGCACCCCATGACGGGGCACCGCCACGTTCGCTCGGAATGATCCATATCTGAAAGATTTGCGTATTGCTTTCCTCCAGATTGTATTCCGAGTGAGCAATTCCGGTACCAGCGCTCATGACCTGGACATCACCTGCTTCGGTGCGGCCTTCATTGCCCTGGTTGTCGCGGTGCGTGATCGCGCCTTTGCGAACATAGGTGATAATCTCCATGTCCTGGTGCGGGTGAGTTGGAAAGCCGGTGCCCGGTGCGATGGTGTCATCATTCCACACCCGGATCGGGCCCCACTGCACGCGAGCAGGATCATGGTAGCCAGCAAACGAGAAGTGGTGATGGGCATCAAGCCAGCCGTGATTGGCTGAACCAAGGCTATTGAAAGGACGAAGTTCGATCATGGCGTATCTCCTTGTATGTGGAGCGTGTCTCGCTCTGTTGAGGGGATAGATAGGCCAAGTCGCATGGATGGATAAGTAAGATAAAACTTGAAGAGATGTTCAAATTATCTGAATATACGGGAATGAAGCTTGGTGATCCGTCTCTTGATCAATTGCGCATATTTCTGGCCGTCGTCGAAGAAGGCAGCTTTGGCGGCGCAGCGCGGGCTATGGGGCGCGCGGTCTCAGCGATCAGCTATGGCATTGCGCAGCTTGAGGCGCAGCTTGCAGTGACCCTGTTTGAGCGCGAGGGATCACGCAAACCCGTTCTGACCGAAGCGGGCGAGGGCCTGCTCGCTGAGGTGCGCGTGGTTGCGGACAGCGTCGACGCGCTCCTCGCAAAGACCAAGAGCCTGCATGCCGGGCTTGAAATGAGCCTTAGTCTGGTGGTCGACGTGATGGTGCCCGGTGAGGTTACCGCGCAGACCCTGCGTGAGTTTCGCCGCATGTTCCCCACCGTGGCTCTGACGCTCAATATCGAAGGTCTGGGCGCGGTGGCGCAATGCCTGCTTGAACAAAGAGTCGAGCTTGCAATCGGTGGTCCGGTGATTGCCAATCATCCTTCACTTGAGCGCCAGGCGCTGGGCGAAGTGGATCTGATCCCGGTGGCCTCACCCGATCATTCGCTTGCGCGTGCAGCGGGGGAGGGGAGGGTCGAGCCTGGCCAATCGCGCGAGCATCTGCAGTTGGTACTCGCTGATCGATCTGACCTCACACAGGGGCGCGAGTTTTCCGTCCTGAGCCCGCTCACCTGGCGTCTGGGCGATCTGGGGGCCAAGCATTCGCTGCTCAAACAGGGGCTTGGCTGGGGCAATATGCCGCGCGAAATGGTCGCCGGCGATCTCGCCAATGGCCGGTTGGTTGAGCTTGATCTGCCCGAAAAGCCTGGGGCCCCCTACACGCTGAGAGCGTTATGGCGACGTGATACTAGGCTGGGACCAGCCGCGAGCTGGCTCATCGACGCGTTTCGCAGCGCGCTGGCACCTTGAGGCCAGGAGGATCAAGCTCCAGATGAAGCTGGGGCCTGAACCTCTCGCAGCCAGCCCATCGCATCAACTTTGGTCTCGAAGAACTCAATCTCGACCATGTCCGCAAGCCGCTTGTACTGCAGCTGCACCAGCATTGGCGCGTTGAGTACCGCAATGCGCTGGAGGCCCAGCTTTTTAGCCGTAGCGAAGCTTTCGCGGATCGATACGGCTGATGCTTGCGGTTGCACAATGGCGTCTGAGTAATCCGCGAGAATCGAGAACGGCTTTTCTGCAGCGATGAACGGAGCTGCCGCAGCGCCAATCTTGGCCGCGCCGCCCTTTACCTGCTCCTCGCCAAACAGCCCGCTAGCGGCGAACTTGACGAGGCCACGCTCAAGGTCGTGAGACGCCGCTATTCTGGGAGCAAGGTCAGACATGACGCTACGGAATACTGCGAAAAGGTTAGCATCTTTCTAAGGATAAACCCGTGGCCCTGCCCTACACACGTTATGCTATCAGGTGCCTTGAGAGCGTAGCCATGCCACCGCATCGCCGCGATTGGTGAAGATTTCGGTGTTGGCACCCTCAGCAAGGCGAGCGTACTGCATCTTCACCAGCGGCGCGGTGATCACCATTGCGAGTTTGCGCATGCCCAGCTTGGTGGATTCTTGCAGCATGAACTTCATCGCGTCCGCCATCATTCGGTCCTGCACCGCAAGGCCGCTGAGGTCGCCCAGCACATTGAACGCGATGCCCTTGCTGTAGAGCGGCTTCGATTTCTCAAGCAACGCCGCTTGGAAGCGCGCCATGTGATCCGGTGACCAGAACCCGGACGCGGCAAAGTGCACCTCGCGCCGGCGCTCGTCGATCAGGATCGTGAAATGAGGTTTGAGCTCGCTCATGGCACTTTATTAGCGCAAGTCTGGTTAAGGATTTACCACGTTTGCGCGCCTCGACGGGCGCCCCTCATGGTCACACCCGCGTGATCCAGCCATGCGTATCTTCGACCTTCCCACGCTGAATGCCAACCAGCTTTTCCCGCACTTTCGTTGTCAGCTGACCAATGCCGCCTGCACCGATCTGAAACTCACCATCGGGCGATGCGACTGTGCCCACCGGCGTCACCACCGCCGCTGTGCCGCACGCCATTGTTTCAAGCAGCTCGCCGCTTTCCGCTTCAGCGCGCCATTGATCGATCGAATAGGGCTCTTCGCGCAAGGTTAGCCCCTCCTCGCGCAGCAGCGTGATGAGGCTGTCGCGCGTGATGCCCGGCAGGATCGTGCCCGTCAGCGGCGGAGTGACCACGCTGCCATCGCGGCGCACGAAGAACAGGTTCATGCCGCCCAGCTCTTCGACCCACTTGTTCTCAATCGCATCGAGGAAAACCACCTGATCGCACCCGTTCTCAATCGCCTGGGCTTGGGGAACGAGGCTGGCTGCGTAATTGCCGCCGGTCTTGGCAGCGCCCGTACCGCCGGGGGCGGCGCGCACATAGCCTTGCGCGACCCATATCTTCACCGGATTGACCCCGCCCTTGAAGTAGGAGCCCGCTGCGTTGCAGATCACCATGAACTTGTACTGTTTGGCTGGCCGCACGCCCAGAAACGCTTCGTAGGCGAACATGAAGGGGCGGATATAGATCGAGCCGCCTGCAATGTCGGGCATCCAATTCGCGTCGGCCTGCACCGCTTCACGCACAGCGTCGAGGAACAGCTCTTCGGGCACTTCGGGCATCGCCATGCGTCGGGCGCTGGCGTTGAAACGGCTCGCATTGGCCTCAGGCCGGAACAGCGCCAACCCGCCATCAGCATGGGCGAAAGCCTTCATTCCTTCAAAGATCTCTTGCGCGTAGTGGAGCACGCTCGCCGCCGGATCGAGGCTGATCGGCGAACGCGGGCCGATGATAGCCGAATGCCACCCGCCTTTCGCCTCATCATAGTCGAGGGTGACCATGTGATCGGTGAAGGTGGTGCCAAAGCCCGGGTCCTTGATCGCGTCGATACGCACAGCCTCGGGCGTGGGCGAGGGGTGGGGGATGCGCTCAAACTGCATTACGAGCCCGCGTAATGCGACACGGCGCGAGGGGCAATATCTGTTTCGTGTGCGCTCATCCGAACGACCTCCTCGCTTGGTGTGTTTGTGCCATTTTTGGCCCGCTTCGACGCGCTGTTGCGAGGAGCGATCTGCGCGCTTGTTGGAGACACATGTTACACAGTCCAAAAGTCGAAAACGTGTATTTTCTATCGGGCCGAGCTTTTTTCAAAAAATGCGCCAGACCTTCGTCCGAAAAAGCGCAGGACTGGGCGCCCGCCCGCCAGCTTTTCGCGAGATCCGACGAGCCTTGCGGTCATTCTCTACACTCAGGTTTAGCGAAGTAGGCGTATGTAGGAAAATGATTGTTTGGGAGTGATTACGGACCGCCGGCTTTGCGACGCGCGATTTTAAAAAGCCGCTATTCCTGTTTCGAGCCATAATCCCGGTCATAAACACCGGGCATCTTGATCGCCAAAAGCGGACGCAGTTTGCGCAGGCTCGTTATGTCGTAAACAAGGGTGAAAGCGGAAACTACCAAAAAGTGCTTTAGCTCTTCTCCGCTCGCCAAGCGCGAAGGTCAGCTCCATGGTTTAGCAGAGCATCAATCGCTTCTTGCACTCGCTTCAATCGGGTTTTGTCCGTCTTCGCCGAGAGCACATGCTGGGCCAGCATACGTTTCTTACCAGGCGTAGTGTTGCCCCAAGCAACTAGTGCGTCAGTGTCTTTTTTAATCGCTCGGCCGAGAGCTTCGGGTACATCGACATGATCTTGGTCAGCAATCTTGAAGCGCATCTGGACTATGTCGCCGAGCCCAACATCCGCTTCTTGGAGCACATTTGGCGCAACGATCACGTAATTGCGCCCGTCCCCTGTCGGCATGAAAGCGTTAGCGATGGGAACGTCGGCAATTTCCCCTTCGACACGAAGGCGTGGATACTGATCGAAAGGCAGTTCTGACCGCAAGTCATCAGGCAGCATCAACACGTTGTACCAGATGACGCGCTTTACTCCGACGCCAAACCGCTCAATCGGAGCTTCGAATTCGTATGGGTAGATTGCTGACAATTAGGCGGCCTTTGCGAGAGGCTCCCCGATATAGTTTTCGCTCTTTTCAAGGAAGCGTTTCAAACCGTCGAGGTCCTTACATTGCATTTCCCGTGTCCACCGGGTGATTCCGATCAGTCGCTGAATCAAGTGGAACGGCGGAGTAACATCGTTGCGGAATGACAGTAGTACGCGCGTTATGTCTTCGTCCATCTCAATGAGATAGAATGAAAGTGTGGGCACATGAGGAGGTCCTTTGCTTTCGAGTGCGAAGGAGACCTCTCGTATAGGCGAAAGGTTAGTCACGCTCTGGTGCCCGAAACGGTTGCCCTTCTTATCGAAGAACACAGTCTGCGCACCAACTTCGCCATCATCTCCCGCCACCTTGCATTCTGATCCGGTTTCGCTTGGCCATGCGGACCATTGCATGAGGTCTCGCTGATATCGGATCGCATCATAGACCTTTGAAGCGTTTGCCTCGATATCGATTGCTTCGACGTACTCCACGACGCGCGGTGTGCAAAAAACGGCGATGAGAAGTCCAACGATAGCGCCGACAACGAGGCTAAAAATGAGCATAACGACTCCCTTGATCGATCATCATACTATTTGAACATCAAACCACTTGTCAACACGCATTATCTGAGGCAAAGTCGTCGTATGAGATCACTTGACGATGAGAGCAATCTAGGTGCGCCATTCGATGATTTCGGTCTCGTAACCGCCTGCCGCAGGCTTCACGCGGCAATCGATCAGCTTGACGAGACAGCGGCGAGGGCAATTGATGTCAGCAGAAACGACCTACGCTGCATCAACCTTCTCGAGGCGGGACCCAAAGCTCCCAGTGACTTAGCCCAAGCGCTAGGCCTAACGCGCGGAAGCGTGACCACGCTATTGGATAGGCTGGAAGCTCGAGGTTTTGTTGAACGCATAGCTCATCCGACGGATCGACGATCATTGCTCGTCAAGCTTCGGCCTAAGGTCTTCAAGGATATGGCAGGTATTTACCGACCCTTTGGCGTTTCACTTGTCGACTTGGCCAACAACTATGGTGAAGACGTAGCGTCTGTGCTTGCGCAACAATTGGATGAGATCGCCCAACGTTGCGAGCAAGCTTCAGCCGTTGCGATCGACTAGGTGCCGGGTAAAATCGCCATGCACCCTTCGTCTGGAACTGGGTCGTGAGCAGTCATTAGAGCCTTGGCGTGAAAGCGTCCTCTATTTCTGTCCCAATTCAAAAACCAAACCTTCCGCTTCCCATCCCAATTAGAGACATTTCGGATCAGTGTAGAGGCTGACAGTACCTACTGTCTTGAATGAGGGACTGCTTCGCCTCAGCGAATCCCGCCGTCGGCCATCCCCAAGCCACAAAATGTAAAGGGCAGTTCCAGGCCCATAGCTGGAACTGCCCTTTGCATGGTCAGCGGCCGGAAGTGCCGCTCACGAAGCCTCACTCGGCAAGGAGAGTTACCGAATATGCTCCGTAGGGATCTTCACCGACCTCGCTACTGAACCATGAGACATCGGATCACCTCCTTTCGCGCTTTT
>JBCCJS010000017.1:0-69007 GCA_039027675.1 Pseudomonadota bacterium | reverse complement strand
GCCCTTCGTGCATCGAGCACGGCTCTGATCGCTGCCAACACCCACGACGTTGACGGCGTGCGCGAGACAAAGCCTGCAAGCTTCATTGATCGTCTTGCGCTGGATGAAGAGCGTGTTGAGGGCATGGCCAGAGCACTCGAAGAGATCGCTGTTTTGCCTGATCCGGTCGGGCGAAGTCTGGCGACTTTTGAACGGCCCAACGGGCTTCAGATCGAGCGGGTTGCGGTACCAATTGGCGTGATCGGCATGATCTACGAATCGCGCCCTAATGTGGGCTCGGACGCGAGCGCCCTGTGCCTCAAATCGGGCAATGCGGTGATCCTGCGAGGCGGTTCGGAAAGCCGGCATTCAACCCGGGTGATTGTCGAGTGCATTCAGGCAGGGCTCGAGGCGGCGGGACTGCCTAGGCACGCGGTCCAAACAGTGCAGACGACTGCGCGCGAAGCAGTAGTTGAAATGCTGGGCGCGGTTGACCATATCGACCTTGTCATTCCGCGCGGCGGGCGTGGCCTCACTGCACTGGTGCGCGACAATGCCAAGGTGCCGACACTTCTGCACCTTGATGGCAATTGCCATATCTATGTGCACGAAGAAGCAGACCTTGATGCGGCTGTCCCCGTCATTCGCAACGCCAAGCTGCGGCGAACCGGCATTTGCGGCGCTGCGGAAAGCCTGGTGATCGACGCAGGGGTAGCGTCAAAGGCCCTGCCCCTGATCGCCGACGCCATGCCCGATTGCGAACTGCTGGGGGACGCGGCGGCTGTCGCCATCGATGCGCGGATCAAGCCCGCTAGCGCACAAGACTTCGACACTGAATTTCTCGACGCGGTTCTCTCGATCAAGGTGATCGGCGGCGCGGACGAAGCGATCGCCTGGGTCGCTCAGCACAGCTCGGGCCACACCGACGCGATCCTGACCGAAAACATCGAAGTTGCCCGCCGTTTCATGACCGAAATCGACAGCGCGATCGTCATGCACAACGCCTCGACCCAATTCGCCGATGGAGGCGAATTTGGCATGGGCGCGGAAATCGGCATTGCCACAGGCAAAATGCATGCACGCGGCCCTGTCGGCCTCGAACAGCTGACCAGCTTCAAGTACATGGTTCTGGGAGACGGACAGACACGCGCCTGATTCTTTATGGCAGCGGGTTGCCATGATGTTGGCGCTTAGCACTCTCATACTATCGGGATTGGGCTTTAAAGTGCCATGACCTGAGTCTACGGACCGGCTCAATCAGCCCATGTCTGTTAATGCGTTCCACATTCGGCTCAAAGCTCAATTGATGCGCGGCCTTGCGGTTTTGGCGCTGTTGGCGCTCGCCTTCCATGGGCAAACTGCCTTCGCGCAGCGGAACTCAGACCCAGTCCAGCCGGCGCGTCAAAACAGCAAAACTGACGACAATCCCAGCCCGCAGGGGGAGCCACCTCTCGAAGAGGTTATTGTAAGTGATGAGACCTTCCAATCCTCATTGCCCAAGCTTTCTGATGACGACGCTGAACTGGACGAAGCGCTGGAGCCCATCGAGGCGTTCGAGAAGCGCTTTGAGGAAGAGACAAAAGCAGCCCCTTTAGACCCCGACGAGCCAAGCGAGACACAAGCAAACCAAGCAACTGAAGACGTGCCGCCACGCGAAGAAGCGCCCGGGATAACGCGCTTCACAGATCCCGAGCTTGCCCAGCCTTTGTCCCCGCTCGAGGAATTCGAGGCACCGCCGCTCGATTTCACGCAGACTGCACCAACAGATGACACCGAGGAAACGCAACTGCGCTATCGCTGGGAAGTGACCGGACTGATAGCAGCGGACGCGCAAACCAGCATTGGTTTGGAAGACCAGTTTGAAGCTTTGTCAGCGCTCGAACAGGGTGGTGGTAAAGCGGCCAACACTGCGATGCTCACCGCGCGCCTTGCCGATGACAAGGCCTTGCTCACCCGCATCTTGCGTGCCGAAGGGTGGTATCTGGCTGAAATCGAAGGTCGCCTTGCTCCGACGCCACAAGGCGACGAGGTGGCAGCCATCGCCAGCCTTGCCGTCGAGCCAGGGCCGCGTTTCACCGTGTCGCGGATCATCATCGAGGCTGAGCCAACGATCCCCGACGATCTGATTGCGGGCGCGATCACTCTTGCGCCCGGTGACCCCGTTACCGCTTCGGCAATCCAACTTAACGAAGCTTTGATCACCAAGGCCTTGCCTGAGAACGGCTATCCTTTTGCGAAAGTTGGCCCACGCGACATTGCCCTGAACGCCGAGACGGAAGGCAGCGTCTACACGCTCCTTGTTGATACCGGTCCTCGCGCGCGGATCGGCGGGTTTGCAACGAGCGAGGGGGCGGTATTCGACGCTGAGCATATCGCTGACATCGCGCGGTTCACTCGCGGTGATCTGTTTGACAGTCGCGATCTCAACGATCTGCGCCGCGCGCTAGCGGCCACCGGCCTGCTTCGCTCCTTTAGTGTCGAGCCTCAGGCAACCGGTGAAAACGCCGATGACGGTACGCAATATGTCACGATCCAGGTGGACCAGACAGCTGGCCCACCGCGCACCCTCGCTGGCTCTTTGGGGTATGGCACTGGTCAAGGTGCGCGCCTCGAAGCGAGCTGGGCGCATCGCAATCTGTTCCCCCCTGAAGGCGCGCTGACCGCATCCTTGATTGCTGGCACACTCGAGCAGGGAGCCACCCTCGCCTTTCGCCGCGCCAATTCCGGTGCGCGCGACCATACGTTTGATCTGGGCGTAAGCGCGCTGCGGTCAAACTTCGACGCATTCGAAGCGGTCACGGGCCGCGTGGGCGCGACCTATTCCTATGTCTCAACCCCGATCTGGCAGAAGCGTGTAACCTACGCTTTCGGAGCTGAAGCGCTCGCCAGCGTTGAAAGCTCTTTCGATCCTCTGGCCAGAGATTTTGTCGATCAGACCTACCTGATCGGCACGGTATTCGCCCAGCTGGGCTACGACACATCCGATGATCTGCTCAACCCAACACGTGGCTTCCGGCTTGAAGGACTTGTCCAGCCGGAGGGATCGATTGAGGGCGGCTTTACTCCCTATGCGCGCGTCGTGTTGGATGCGACAGGTTACGTGCCTGCAAGTGACACAGTTGTGCTCGCAGGGCGCGCGCGGTTTGGTACCCTGCAAGGCGCTGATGGCGCTGATATTGCCCCCTCGCGCCGATTCGACGCGGGCGGTGGCGGCTCGGTGCGCGGCTTCGGCTTTCAGCAGCTGGGACCGCGAGCCATCGCGCCAAACGACAATTTTAACCCCAACGACCCCGACGAAACGGACGATCCCTTCACTCTAGAGCCGATCGGAGGGCGCAGTGTTGTCGAGGCATCGGCTGAGGCGCGCTATCGCTTCGGCGACTATGGGGTCGTCGCATTCGTGGACGCCGGGCAGGTATACACCAGCACGCTCCCCACATTTGAAGACATTCGCTTTGGCGTGGGCATGGGAGCGCGCGTCTATACCAGTTTCGGGCCCATCCGCGTCGATGTCGGCACGCCGGTCAACCGCCGCGAAGGCGAGAGCCGGATCAACGTCTATGTGTCGATCGGGCAGGCGTTCTAATGGTGTGGGTCAAGCGTCTTTCCATCACCTTTCTGGGCCTTCTCCTTGTGTCAGCGATTCTGGCAGGGATTGGCCTCGTTGCTATCAACACCGCTTCCGGGCGCGACTGGGTCAAGGGTCAGATTGAAGGTCTCGAATTTGAGAATGGGCTGCGCATCGGCATAGGATCCATCGATGGCTCGCTCTACAGCGCGATGACGGTGCGCGAGATCACTCTGTCTGATCCGCAAGGAGTATTTGCCAACATCCCAGAGACGAACGTGGACTGGAGCCCCTTCGCCATTCTGGTTGGCCATGTCGATATTCGCAGCGTGGGGATAGAGACCGCCACCCTCAGCCGGGTGCCCGAATTCCCTGAAACCGCGCCGAGCGATGAGCCGCTCTTGCCCGATTACGCGATTGTTCTTGAAGAGCTTTCCATAAAGCAGATCGTGATCGAAGAGCGCGTCGCAGGGAGCAAACAGATCGCGAGCGTAGCGGGAGGCGTAAGGATCGAGGACCGCCGCGCTGAGATTACGATCAACGCTGAAAGCGTAGCGGTCGAGCCCGGCGCAGCCTCAGGCGATGTGGTGCGATTGGTTCTCGCTGCTGTGCCTGAAGAGAACAGACTCGACCTTGACCTCGATCTCCAGGCCCCCGCTAATGGCGTCATTGCGGCTATGGCGGGGTTTGAGGGCCCATTTGAGGCAAAGCTTAAAGGACAAGGCACCTGGGCGGATTGGAATGGTCACCTGACGGCCAATTGGTTGGAACAGCCACTGGCTGATCTGGCTTTGACTGCAGGCAATGGCATCTTTCGAGCGAGTGGCGAAACACAGCTTGCGGGCCTTGCCCCCGATAGCCTCGGGAACGTGCTCGAAGGATCGAGTGAGCTTGAAGCCGAGCTGGAATTGGGTGATGCTTCCACGCGGATCGATGCACGGCTTGTGGGCAAGGCCATCCGCTTTGAAGCCGCTGGCAATGTGGCGTTTTCGGAAAACCGCTTCGATGGTCTGAAGGCGCAGGTGTCCATAGGCGGGCGCGCAAAGCTTACCTCCCAAGTTTCCGGCACAGATCTTGAGGGCACCATTGTTCTGGACGGTGAGCTCTCCCGTCCCAACATCGCCTACGACTTTCGAGCCCGGCGACTGGCTTATGCAGACTATGGCCTCGAAGGGTTTTCAACCTCGGGTGAGACGCCCCTTGATCTTGCGGAGATGCGGCTCGCGCTGAACGCGTTGGCTGATCGGGTGGTGGGTCTTGATCTGGCTACGGGAGGGCAGCTGCAAAACGTCCGATTGACCGGTGATATCCTGATCGAATGGCCGCGTATCCTCTCAGACAACCTGCGCCTGCAATCGCCGAGGCTGGATGCCGGGATTACGCTTGTCGCAGACGCGCAAGCAGGCCGTTATGGCGGCTTGATTGAAGGGAGACTGGGCAATTATGAGCTTCAAAGCGTCGGCCTGTTTGACGCCGCCAGCAGTGCCAAATTTGATATCGAGACGCGTACAGGGGTTGCCCTCGAAGGCACGATTCAAGCGCGATCTACTAAGATTGCCAACGATGGCCTGCAATCGCTTCTTGGCGGCGAAACCGCAATCTCGAGCGATGTCGAATATCAGCGCGATGGCATCACGCGCCTCAGCAATATGCGGCTTTTCTCACCCCTCTTGGAGGTCAGCGAGGGGGGCGGCACCTACGGTGTAAACGGGGAATTCGACATCGCAGCCCAAGGGCAATCGAACGACTATGGCCCATTGGCGCTGCAACTCACCGGGACCCTTTCAAACCCCGTCGCTGTGATTGACGCCCCCAGCCCTGATCTGGGTGTTGGCCTTGCAAATGTGACGGCGACGGTGCGCGGTGAGGATCAGCTCTATCGAATTGAGACCGAAGGCATGAGCGATTTCGGCGCCTTTTCCGGAACAGTGCTTGCCGATTTCTCCCAAGGCCCAACCACGTTCGAAGTCGCATCAGGTGAACTTGGCGGCATCAGCCTATCAGGTCGCATCACGCAGACCCAAGCGGGGACTTTTGCAGGCGATCTGGACGCGCAAGGCAGGGGGCTCAACGCGCAGGTCCAACTGGCGAGCGAAGACGACGTTCAGATCGCGCGGATCACCGCTCAGGCCCGCAACATGATGCTGCCGGGCGCGGCAGGGCTGAGGATCGGGAGCGGCCGTGCCAAAGCGAGCGCAACTTTCAAGGAGCAGCCCGAAATCAACGCCGATATCGAGATCGCACGCTCACGGTATTTCGGCACCCAAATCGATACTGCGCGGGCCGTTATCGATCTCGTGGACGGGCAAGGCACAGCAAAAATTTTGGCGACCGGTGAGAACACGGTGCCTTTCCGTCTTGCAGCGAATGCGGAGCTCAAACCGGATATGTGGCGAGCTGCCATCGACGGGACGCTGCGCGGGATCGCCATTCGCAGCGAAGCGCCTGCGCGCATTATTCCAGCCTCGCAGTCCACGGGTGATCATTACGAGTTGCTGCCAACCCGCTTTGCCGTGGGCAAAGGCAAAGTGCGGCTTTCGGGCCGCTTTGGCCCTTCGCTCGAAGTGAAAAGCCGCATCGACACATTGGACCTTGCGATCCTTAATCGCTTTAACCCGGCGCTCGGTATCACTGGCAAAGCCACCGGCAGCATCGATTTCCGCCAGGACGACCCCGCAGCCATGCCCGTAGCGCAAGCCGATATCAGAGTCGCTCAGTTCTCGCGTTCCACTGCCCTAACCGTAAGCGAGCCGCTCGACGTGCGCTTCGCCGGACGAGTCAACGAAAGCGAGGCTGTCGGGCGCGCCATAATCAGGCAAGGTGGCGACGTGTTGGGGCGGATCCACACCGATCTCTCGCCCCTTCTTGTGCAGGATGACGACTGGGTCGAGGCGTTGCTCGAAGCGCCACTAAGCGGCGGCGTTCGGTACACCGGGTCAGCTGGGAGCGTGTTCTCGCTTGCCGGTCTTGTGGGTCAGGAGGTAGACGGAGCACTTGGAATTGCAGCGGATTTCTCTGGCAGCCTCGTGCAGCCGAGCCTCAACGGCATTATTCGCGCACGCGACCTGAGCTATGACAATCTAACCTATGGCACTCGCCTGACCGGGCTCAACGCAAAAGGACGCTTCGATGGCGATGAACTGATTATCGAACAGCTCGAAGCGAAGGCAGGCCCGGGGAGTGTGTCTGCCCAGGGTACAATTAGCCTTGCGGCAGACCAGGGCTTTCCGATGGCCATCGACGTTGCTCTCGACAATGCAAGGCTAGCGAGCGGCCGCGAACTCGGCGCAAGGGCCACCGCAAAACTTACCATCACCAAAGTCGCCGGTGAACGCGGGCTTTTGGCTGGCACTCTCACGCTGCCTGAAACCCGCTATCTGCTGCGCAACGCGGCGGCGCTCGAAGTGCCCGAGCTTGAAGGCGTCCGGTTCGCAAAGGAAGGTGAGGCCCCGCAAGATCCGGCCAAGGCCACATTCGCCCAAAATACCGAGCCGGGCCTTGAAGATCTTCGTCTCGACCTGAGGCTTAAGGCGAAAAACGAAGTGTTTGTGGCCGGTTTGGGCTTGCAAAGCGAATGGGCAGCCGACTTGCGGGTTACCGGAACAAGCGCTGCGCCGCGGCTCGGCGGGGAAGTTGACCTTGTGCGCGGGACGCTCGACTTTGCCGGGCGCGCGTTTGACATTGAACGCGGTCAGATCCGGTTTTTAGGCCGCGAAACCTTTGATCCCAGAATCTCGATCAGCGCCAGCGAGCAAATCCGCGAGGTTGCGGTTACAATTGATGTAGAGGGCAGCGCCTTCTCGCCCGAGTTTGAGTTCAGCAGCACGCCGGGCCTGCCGCAGGACGAGATATTGGCGCGCATACTTTTTGGCAACTCCATCGCCAACCTTTCCGCGCTCGAAGCGGTGCAACTCGCCCAATCACTCAACACATTGAGCGGCTCTGGTGGCGGCCTCAATCCGATTGGCTCACTGCGCTCAGCGGCGGGTCTTGATCGCTTGCGCCTGCTGGCTGCGGACGAGGAGAGCGGGCAGGGAACAGCGCTCGCTGCCGGGCAGTACATCTCCGATGATATCTACGTTGAAGTCATTACCGATGCGCGCGGGTTTACAGCGACCCAACTCGAGATCAGCCTTAGCAGGGCCCTCTCCGTCCTGAGCCAGGCGGGCGGTGCAGGTGGCACCAATGTCAACCTGCGCTACCGCAAGGATTACTGATGCGGCCCGCAATCGTCCTGGGTTTGCTGGCCACTGCGTTTGTGCTTCGGGTCGCACTGGGAGAGGCACCGGGCGCGTCCTTCGATGATCGTTTCGAGAGCGCTGAGGTCAGAATGGAAGCGCTCTCGCGCAGCATTGAGGAAGAGCTGGATAAGACCCGGTCGCGCTGATCTTGCGCAAAGGCACAATTAGATCATCGGCAATCTGGGAGATAGCGAGGTTCAAAGGGTCAATGCCTGCGCCAGCCAGCCCTGAGACAAACAAACCACGACCCTGACGTGGTTGAAAGGGTTTTAAAGCTCGGCGCCTTGTTGTATTTAATTCGCAACAGCAACCTTAAAACACGGACACTCTGATGATGCTGAACCTTAGAAAGTCATTTATCGCGAGCAGCCTTGCCATCGCGGTTTTTGCCACAGCGCCAGCGCCCGCATGGGCTGATGGCCACATGGAGAAAATGGCCAGCGCTGAAGGCGAAAAGGCCGAATTTGAAGCGGAGCGCGCAATCATCCTTTCGATGGCTGGAAACCACGCTGTTACATTCGATATGAAAGAAACGACTGCGTGGATGGAGGGTTACAAGCCGGTCGAATCCAAGATTTCGGGCGGCTACGAATCGGTTCGCGTCGCGGAAGACACCGGCACAAAAATCGTGCTCCAGCACCTGCTCGTGGTTGATATTAATGGCACACCCTACGTCGTTAAACACTGGAGGCAGGACTGGGAGTACGAGCCAGAGACGCTTCTAACCTTTTCCGGCGGCGACAGCTGGGAATTGACCGTGGTGACGCCTGAAATGCGCAAGGGCGCATGGTCGCAGACCGTCTATCAGGTCGATGACAGTCCGCGTTACGCAGGCATCGGGATATGGGATGAAGTCGATGGCATCCAGACCTGGACGTCGAACAAGACAACCCGCCCGCTGGCGCGCCGCGACGCTATCCGCGAGCCAATTTATGATCGCTATTTTGGCATCAACCGTCACCAAATCGGCCCCAAAGGCTGGATCCACTGGCAGGACAATCTCAAGATGATGACGGCCGAAGGCGGCTCGGGCGAGTTAATCCCGGTAGTGCAGGAATCGGTGCTCAATACCTATTTACGTTATGATGGCTACAACGTCGCTGCTGCTGACAGCTATTGGGAAAAAACGCGCGATTACTGGGCGGCCATTCGCGATAAGTGGGATGCGGTTGCCGAGGCAAATGGCGGGATCAAAATTGCTCAACAGGCCGACGTAGGGACCACGATTGCTGGCGAATTACTCCAGATGGCGGACGCTATCAAAAACGGCGAAACAGACGCACAAAGCGCGAGCGAAAAGGCGGTCGCTCTGATTAACGAAGGCACAGCGCGCAAGGGCGGCTAAGCTAAGGTGCCGTTTTTAAATCTGGCTCGCTTACTGCCGCAGGCCGCGTCTCGCTAAGAGGCGCGGCCTTTGGTTTTCGGATCAGATCAACCCGGTCCACCGAGACCCTCAAGGGCGCTAACGAACGCCTCCAGAGTGTCCTCCAACCGATCGAGATCACGCGGACGCGCCAGATCCAGAACGGGGGCAGTTTGCAAGATCGCAGACATCAGCGAGAATGCGGTTTCTTCAAGGCCTAGTTCAGTGACGAGGCTGGGCCGGTAAATATTTGATCGCAATTCGCGCAGTGCTTCTGGGAGCGGTGTTGCGCTGCATGATGGAGCCTCAACACTGTCGTCAAACCGCAGGCGGATAACCCCAGCAAGCGTGGCCCGTCCGACCACCTGATCCTGCTCAAAGGGAACATGGAACTTGTCCATATCCTTGTGCAGACGGTCGAGACCGCCAGTATCAATGGCGAAGTGATCGGCCGCATCCTGCCACAACTTTATCCGGGGAAATGAGGGGGTGATAGCAACCGAGACACCGCCCTTCTCATCCTGAACAGGATCAAGCACGACCACGTCATCGCTCATAAAGCCAAATCCGCGCTTCACCAGCGCTGTGGTTAGCGTCGACTTTCCCGCACCGCTTGGTCCCGTAATGGCAAAGCCAAGCCCATCCCGGGTCACGAGGCCACAATGGAAAGGGATGCGCCCTGTTGCGAACACCCAGATCCCGAAGCCAGAACCCGTCACATAAAGCCGCGCCTCTCGCTGACGCTCGGCGTCCAGCAGGTCGACCTCGATGCAATCGCGGCTTGCCACTCGAATGCGCACAATGCCGGGGACTTCAAAGTCGATCACGCCATCGCGCACCCGGAAGCCTTCGGTATTACGCTCATCGATCGGCACTGGGGGAAGCGAGCAGAGTTTAATCCGCAAGCCTGGTTCGATTGCGCCATTGCAGTCTTCTGTATCGAGGGGCTCAAATTCGGGGAGCGCCATTTCGGACTCCACGACCTGTCCGTAAGCGCGAAAATAGAACATATCAGACTAAGACCTTCACCCCGAAAGCTGCCCCCCAAAACTCAAACCGGTGACCGCGCATTCACTACACGAGAATGGGTACAGGACCATAAGTTGCGAATCGAGAAAGAGTGCCCTACCTCCCGGCGCTCAGGGGCACATAAGGGATCGAACAAGTGTTGGTGAAGCGAAATCCGCGCGTCCTTTCCAGTACCCTGCCCGACGGAAATGCTGCGCTCCTCGTGGTCGAGACCGGTCGTTACGTAACGTTCGATGCGACGGCGACGGCGATCTGGGAACGCACCAAGCAACCCATCACGTTTGCTGATCTGATCGCGTCTCTGCTCGAGGAATATGAGGTGGCGCGCGACGTGCTTGAGGATGATGTGCGTGCGGCGCTGGATACTCTTGCTGACAAGCAAGTGATCTCTCTGGCGGATTGATCTTGGGCGCCGGTCTTCTTTATTCCATATCCCCTGCAATTAATCGCCGCGAGCTAGGCTATGTCATGCGCGAAAACGAGCCCGGGATGAAAGCGTGAGCGGAATTGGAGCGATCTTCTATCGCGATGGGCGCCCTGTGGAGCGCGATGATCTTGAGCGCATGTCGCGCTCGCTTGCGATCTATGGTCCCGAGCGCCGCGCCATAAAGGCGGACGGACAATGCGGCCTTGTCTACACCCACTTCACCAACACGTCTGAGGCCAGACAGGACGCACAGCCACTGACCTCGAGCAGCGGGCGGCACCTGTTCGTCTTCGATGGCCGGATCGACAACCGCGAGGACCTTGCATCGGCGCTGGCGATTGAAGCGGCGAAACTTGCGAAGATGAGTGATGCTTCTCTTGCGCTGGCCGCTTGGGAAAAATGGGGCGCAGAAGGCCTCAATCGCTGGGTTGGCGAATTTGCCGCGATCATCTGGGACCGCGAAACTCGAGAGACTAGCCTGCTTCGCGACCATCTTGGCAGGCGGCCCCTACACTACCATTTAACCGACAAACGACTTGTTGTTGCCTCGATGCCCAAGGGCATTCACGCGATGGGCGATGTTCCCAGAGAATTGGACCAAGATCGTCTCGCCGATGTGCTGACACAGATCGATATCGATCTCACCCGCAGCTATTACCGCAATATCCGCTGCGTTGCTCCGGCGACAGTAAGCCGCATTTCAGCGCAGCGCGAACAGCATTCCAAGTACTACGCCATGCGCGACCACATCAGCCCGGTGCGCCTGAAACGCGATGAAGACTATGTCGAAGCTGCCAATGAACTGTTTGGCACGGTGCTCAAAGCCTGCATGCGATCGCCGGGCAAAATCGGCTCACACCTCAGCGCGGGGATGGATTCCTCGTTCGTTGCGGCCATGGCGGCACGGGATCTTGCACAAAAAGGCGAGCGGCTTTCGACGTATACATGGGTTCCCGGTGAGGCGTTTTCGCAGGTCCCGCCTCAGGGGTGGTGCTTTGATGAATCGCCAGCTGCCTATGCACTTGCGGAGATGTACCCCAACGTCGATATCAACCTGATCGGCCGCGATCGGCCCAGCGTATACGAGCACAAGCGTGAGTATTTTCTTGCTGCCGAGAGCGTGGCTCGCAACGCGCTGAACCTCACCGTGGCGATGGAAACAGGCTACAAGGCCCGAGAAGGCGCAGTGAAGGTTATGCTGACGGGTGATGGCGGCAATAACAGCCTCTCAACCGATGGAGCCGGCGTTCTTCACGAACTCTTCCGGACCGGTCACTGGAGCGCTCTTTTGCGCGAGATCTACTCAGCCAAGCACCCGAACAAGGAATGGCGCAGATTCTTAATCGACATTCTGCCGTCGAACACTGTCAAAGCAGTCAGACAGGGCAGAAACCCTGGCGATACGCTCAGACACACAATGATGAAGCGCAGCGCAGCAACACAAGCTGTTTTCGAAGAGCGTCGAATTTTCGAGCGTTGCCAGACCCTTGGTTTTGAATGGGGTATTCGAGCGGACAAAAGTGCAAGCGATCAGAGTGTGACCCTCATCGAGAATTACGATGGCCCGGTCAACGCCAACGCATTGGCAGCAGCACCGGCCTTGTTTGGACATGAAGTGCGCACGCCCTTTTATGACCGTCGCTTGCTTGAGTGGCGGTTTGGCGTTCCGCTTTCGCAGTTTCGCCGCTCGGGGCGTGGCCGGTTCTTGATGACCCGCCTCTTGCAGGGACGCGTGCCTTCCCTGATGGCTGAACAGCAATTGGGCAACGGCATTCAGTCTGCTGACTGGCACAGTCGCCTTGCCCCCGACATTGATCGAATGGCGAAGGATTTCGAAACAGCCAGGACCTTACCGAGCATGCAAGGGCTGATTGATGAGGAGAAGATGGAAACCGCCCTAGCCAATTTTGAGCAAGCTGGAGGCACAACTGACGTTGACTTGCTCGTCGACTACACGGTCCTTCTCCCACTGGCGGGATCAGTAGCGGCTTTCGCGATCGAGCAGTCTGGAACGAATACGTCGAGCTAGGACCCAATTGATGATGATCCGCCAAACCCTTCGAAGCCAAATTCGGCGGTGCTGAGCCTTATGTCGAGTGTCGGGCGACTCACGCTAGGTGAAACACAATAGTTACACTTTTCGGGTAAGTCGTTCGCACGCGCTGCTTCAAATGACGGATGCACAGACGTTCGGCCGCAATGGGTGATGCGTCTGGGTGACGCTTATGGCGGTGCGCGCCAAACGGCTCTTCGCAACTGCAAGAAGACATTTGCATTGCGCGAGGCGTTTGGTTATGCCGCCTTAACGAGTTTGGAGGACGATTTGATGAACCCGGTTCAAAGGTCGAGCGTGAAAAAAAGCTGGAGCACGCCTTCGATTGAAGACTTCGCCGTTGGTGATCTCACCCAGACGGGCGGTGACGAGATTCAGGACGGTACGGCTAAGACCGACGAGACGCCGGCATCGTCGTAGAATTGCCGAGAGGCATTGGCCTTTCGTCTACGATGCTGGCTTTCGATATGCTGGCATGACACAACAAAGTAAGCGCAGAGGTCAGCCTTCTGCGCTTCTTTCTTTTTGAACTCGGTTCAGCCGCTTTGACCTCATGATAATTGATGATCTCAAGCGCCGCGCACGTGACAAGCCCGATGAATTGGCGCTTGCGTTTCACAAGACCAGCGACGCCCAGCCAGCGACCCTCACCTGGTCGCAGCTCTGGGAGCGGACCGCACAGCTCGCCACTGCCCTGCTACGCATTTGCTCTGTTACTGACCGGGTGCTGCTGGTCTTCCCGCAGGGGCTCGAATTCCATCTGTGCCAGCTTGCCTGCAATTATGCAGGACTTATCCCTGTGCCGGTCCCTTTGCCCAGCGGATCGGGTGACAAAGAGCGGCTTGTCGGCATTCTCAACGATAGCGACTGCGCGGGCATTCTTGCCCTCAACGAAACTCTGCCCGCCCTCCGCGAGATTGCCCTAAATGTTCCTGTTACGGGTTATGAGAGCCTTCTTGCGTTTCCCGACGATAGTATGGCTCAGCCTCATCCTTCTTCAGACGAAGATGTCGCCTTCATTCAGTACACATCAGGCTCGGTCGGCACGCCCAAAGGTGTGATCGTCACGCATGGCAATCTCAACGCCAATGTTCGCATGATGATCGAAGGCCGGGCTGCGGACATCCGGATCGTTGCAAGCTGGGTGCCGCATTTTCATGATATGGGTTTGATCGGATGCTTTTACCTGGCGATGCATGCCGGGGCTGAGCTGCATCTGGCGAGCGCCAATTCGTTTGTCAGGCGACCGATTAGCTGGCTCCGCCTGATCTCGAAGACCAAGGCAACGTTCAGCGCCGTTCCGCACTTCGCGATCGCGCTGTGCGCCCGCTTGGCTGACACGGTGAAGCCTGGCGAGCTTGATCTGTCCTCAATGCGCTGCCTCGTGAATTCCTCAGAGCCTGTGGATTGGGAGGGGGTTGAGGCGTTTGAAGATGCTTACGCTGCGCACGGTCTGGCCGCTGGCACGGTGATCCCACATTACGGCCTTGCCGAATGCACTGTCATGGTGAGCCATCCAACGAGCGATAGCTCAAGGTATCTGGATGTCGATCGAGAGGCTCTAGCGAAGGGCATGATTGCGCGATGTGATGATGAAAGCCGGTCACAGCGGATTGCGAACAACGGACGGGGAATGCTCGATTGCGAGATCGCCATCGTCGATCCCGAAACCAGAATGCGCTGCGCGGCGGACAGGATCGGGGAAATCTGGGTAACCGGCGCACACGTCGCCAAGGGGTACTGGGATGGCCCGGCGGCAACAGCCGAAGTCTTCGATCAAACAATCGAAGGGGATGGCTCAGGCAAGACCTATGTGCGCACCGGTGATCTGGGCTTCCTGCACGATGGAAATCTGTTCATCACGGGACGGATGAAAGACGTGATCATCGTGCGCGGGCAAAACTATTTCGCCCGCGATATCGAGATCCTGGCCGAGGACGTGTCGCCTCTGGTTCGCGAGAGCCGTGTCGTTGCAATTCCCTTCAGAGGCCGAGATGGCGAAGCCGTAGGTTTGCTTGCGGAAGTTGCTCCCAAGTTCAACTATCGCACAGACGCTCTTGAGATCGTCTCCGGCTTCTCCAAGCGCCTGGGACAGCGCCTGGGGCTTATGGCGCAAGCGCTTGTTCTGGTGAAGAAAAATGCCCTTCCGCGCACAACCAGCGGTAAGATCAGACGCAGCGATGCTGGTGAACTTTACCGCTCCAGAGAGCTCGCGACAGTGTTCGAATACGAAGCTGCAAACTTCAGCGCACCTGAATTGTGCCGGGGCGGATTTCCGGGCGTGGAGGATCGCGGGCTGTTGCATGATTGGCTGACCCAGCTGGTTCTGGCGCGCGCGGGCGTCGACGATTTCAGCGATGAAGAGGATCTGTTCACGCTGGGCGTGGACTCGCTCAGCATGACGAACTTCCTGCTTGAAATCGAAGAGCTCACGGAGCAGTCCCTTCTTGTCGAAGAATTCTATTCGCAGCCGACCATCAGCACGCTTCTCAACATCCTCATGGCAACCGAGCAAACCGCGCCGCTTGCCGAACCCGCTGAGCGCGCGCCTGTGAAAGTGCGCCAGACACTGCGAGGCAAGACCTTTAGACAGCGCCTGGGATTTCGGATCAGGGATATGGGCCCTAGTATTGGCTCCCTAAAACTACACTACGGTATTGGAACGCGCATTCTGGACCGCGTTCTTGCTTCACAAAGCGTCGTCAAAAGGCTGTCTCGCCCTTACAACAACCACCTGGAGCAGTTCATCGCCGAGCAGGATCTCGAATATCCCGATGCCCTGCGGCGTGACTATGCCAAAGCCTTCATCTGGTCAGGTTGGCGCGAACTCTGCCTGATGGACCCTCACAATTTCGAGCAATACGTCACGGTAAAGGGAGCCGAGCGTATTGCTCAGGCGCGCGCCAGGGGACAGGGCGTCATCCTCTCGATCGTCCACTCCACCGCAAAGGGATTATACAAACTGGTGCCCGAAATCCGGGAGGCGCCCTTTGTCGTTGTCGGCAATCTACGTGCTGACCGCGCCGCCTTCTTAGGTCTTGGCGATCTTGCCTATGCGAGCGGGGCAACCGCCGGCAAAACTGTCCCCGGAACTCGGGTGGCACAGATACATAAGGCTCACAGCGTCCTGCGCGAGGGCGGGACGACGTTGATCTTGATGGATTACTTCGATGGCATTGGCGGGATCAAGGCCCCCATTCTGGGTAGAAAACGCACCATTCGCCCCGGGATTGCCGAGCTGGCATTGGAGACCAATTCGATTGTCATACCGGCAGAGCATTGGCTCCATGAAAACGGCCGGGTCACGATCGAATTCAAAGAGCCTTTCGTGGAGCAGGGCGAGACTCGTGAGGAACGATGCTTGAGCCTCATGATCCAGCAGGCGGCGGCTCTTGAAGACATGTGGCGCACCAACCCTGCGCAAATGGACGTTGAGGCCTTCAGCTTCCACATGGCGTCCTACGATACCTGAAACAGGTGCGCGAACCATAATGGAGTTGAACTAAAGCGCGTTGCATCAAAACCGCTCGACTAATCGAGCAGGGTCTCGCGCAACGAGACGCTCTGGAAATGCTTAGGCGAGTCGTGACCTGATCCCATAGACCGGCCGCCGCGCTGGAACTTCATCGGTTGCCAAGCCTTGCAATATTGCGCATCGGTTGCGCAGCAAATTCAAGCATGGGGCGATAGATGAAAATACGGATGGTCTTGGCCTGCCTTTTGGCGGGTCTTGCAAGCGGAGCCCAGGCTGAAAACGAGCCGCAACTGTTTACCGCCGAAGATGTGTTCGAGCTGGAGTGGGCCGACGATCCGCAAGTCTCTCCCCATGGAAGCCAGGCAATCTACTTGCGCCGCTTCAACGATATCCAGACCGATCGAACCCGTAGCCATGTTTGGATCGTGAACCTTGATGGCTCGGGTCATGAGCCGCTACTTGCCGATGAGCGCTCTTACCGATCTGCACGCTGGTCGCCCGATGGAACGCGCATTGCCTTCACCACTGTCAAAGGCAGCAAGGTGCAAGTGTTTGTGCATTACCTGAAGTCAGGTCGGCAGGCCTTGCTCGGCACCTTTGAGGAAACGCCGTTCAACCTCACATGGGCGCCTGACGGTGAGCACATCGCCTTCACCATGTCGGTGCCGCAAAAGGCGAAGAAGCTCGTCAAATCGCGTAACAAGCCCAAGGGTGCGAAGTGGGCGGATGACCCCGTGGTGATCGACCGCGCGCGTTATCGCACTAATGGATCGGGCTTTCTTGATCTTGCCTACAATCACGTCTTCGTGATGCCAGCTGAAGGCGGCACCGCGCGCCAGCTGACAAGCGGCGATTTCAATCATGGTGGTGCATTGTCCTTTACCCCTGACGGCGCTCAGATCCTCTTCTCGGCTAACCGCAATCCGGGCTGGGAGTTGCAATCGCGTGAGGCGGATATTTTCGCGGTCAATATCGCCTCGCGCGAACTGCTCCAACTGACCGATCGCCCCGGGGTTGAAAGTGACCCAACTGTCTCGCCCGATGGCAAGACCATCGCCTTCCTCTCAACCAGCAATGCGCGTGAGCCGTTCGTGCCCACCAACGTCTTTGTCATGAGGTCCGATGGCACGGGGCAGCGCAATCTGACCGAAAGCCTCGACCGGCGCACAGGCAATGCGCAATGGGTGTCGAACAACGAGCTGACCTTCACCTTCCAGAACCGCGGCGAAAACCAGATCGGCAGCGTTTCTCTTTCTGGCAGCCCGCGCGTGCTGGTCAAAGGGATTGGCGGCACCACGATCGGGCGTCCCTATGTGAGCGGTACCTTCAACGCCAACACAGCCGGTGGGCTCGTTTACACCAAGGGCAGCGCGACTCGGCCTGCTGACTTGTACGCAAGAGTTGGCAATCGCGAGGTGCGCCTTACAAGCCTCAACGAAGACCTGCTGGCGCATCGCGATCTGGGGGAACTGCGCAGCTTCACCTATGCCTCCTCGCTCGACGGGCGCGAAATTCAGGGCTGGATGATCACCCCGCCTGGCTATGAGGAAGGCAAGCGCTACCCGCTCATCCTCGAAATCCATGGCGGCCCGCACCTCGCCTATGGCCCGCATTTTTCAGCGGAACTGCAACGCATGGCGGCAGCAGGCTATGTCGTCATCTACGACAACCATCGCGGCTCAATCGGCTATGGCAGCGAATTCGCGAACCTTTTGAAGTATAAATACTCAAGCCCCGATGACTTTGCAGACCACATGTCCGCGGTCGACTGGGCAATCGCAAATGGCTTTGCGGATGAGGAAAATCTCTTCATTGCGGGCGGCTCAGCCGGAGGGATTGCGACGGCCTACGCCATTGGCCTCACAGATCGGTTCAACGCTGCCATGTCCGCCAAGCCGGTGATCAACTGGGTCTCCAAGGTGCTGACAGCGGACAGCTATATCGGCCAGATCCAGAACCAGTTTCCCGGTCCCCCATGGGAACATCTGGAGCATTACTGGAAGCGCTCGCCGCTTAGCCTTGTTGGCAATGTCACGACGCCCACCATGCTGATCACGGGCGAGGTTGATTACCGCACGCCCATTTCGGAGACCGAGCAATTCTATCAGGCGCTGCAATTGCGCCGCGTGCCCAGCGTTATGGTGCGCATCCCCGGGTCCAATCACGGCATCGCCTCGCGTCCATCGCGCCTTAACGCTAAGACCGATTACACGCTCGCCTGGTTCGAGAAGTATCGGACCGACACCGACGACTGAGCGCGCTTCCGGCGTCTCTTCTTTCACACCCATCTCAATCAAGGATAATCCAGTGAAACTCTTCTCTAAGCGTACGCTCTCGCTCGCAGCACTGCTTCTCGCCAGCACCGCTGGTCCCGCTCTGGCAGAGGAAGGCTTTTACCAGCACCCCACAGCGCGCAGCGACACGCTTGTCTTTGCCAGCGAAGGCGATCTGTGGCGCACCGGGCGCGATGGCGGCACGGCGATCCGGTTGACCAATCACGAACAGGAAGAGCGCTTCGCCAAGATCTCGCCCGATGGGACCATGGTGGCCTTCAATGCGAGCTATGACAGCGGCGATGACATTTACGTAATGCCGGTCGCGGGCGGCGCGCCCACACGTTTGACCTATGAAGGCGGAGGGTTAACCACCGTGGGCTGGACGCCCGATGGCAAGGTCATCTTCTCCTCGCGCCTCACCGGTGGCGGGCAGGGAGAGGTGCTTTACACAATTTCACCCACAGGCGGCGAAGGAACGCCCATTCCGCTGTGGCGCGCCAATGCGGCGACCTATTCGCAGGACGGCTCGACCCTGTTTTTCTCACGCCGGGGGCTTTATGCGCGCGCCCGCGACAACGCTGTGCTCTATCGTGGAGGCGGTATGGCGCAATTGTGGAGCTGGCAGGCGGGCTCCACCGAGGAAGCCATGCAATTGCTCGCCGATTTCGGCGCGCCGATCCGCAATCCGATGGCGCATGCAGGACGCATCTATTTTATCTCCGACAAGAGCGGTGCGGACGCGATCTGGTCGGTGCCGGAGAGCGGCGGCACAGCCACCAAGGTATCGGGCGAGTTCGACTTCCCCGTCCTGCAAGCCGAGATCGATGGCGGGGAAATCTTCCTGCAAAACGGCGCAGACCTGCACGTCTTCACCATTGCTTCGGGCGCTTTGGAGACGCTCTCCATCAATCTCATCACCGACCGCGAGCAGACCCGCCCGCGCACGCTGGAAAAGCCGCTTGCCAATATCGATGCAGCTCGCATTGCGCCTTCGGGCAAGAGCATCACCGTCACCGCGCGCGGCGAGGTGGCGCTGGCGGCCCCGCTGGAGCGGCGCCGGGTTGAGCTTGCCATTCCAGAAGGGGCCCGCGCGCGCGAAGCGGTGATGGGGCCCAAGGGCGAGCATGTCTTCATGATCCTCGATCAAGGCGATGCGCGCGATATCGTCAAATTCGCTGCCGATGGCTCGGGGGAGCCCGAGGCGATCACAAAGGGCTATGACGCGCATATCTGGTCCTTTACAGTCTCGCCCGACGCCAAGACGCTGGTGGTGTGGGACAAGCTGGCGCGCTTGCAAAAGATCGACATTGCAACAGGCGCGGTGACGCTACTCTCACAGAACACGACCGGCGATGACAATGCGTTTGGCTTCCCGGTCTTCTCACCAGACGGAGACTTCATCGCATATTCGGAAACCGGCGCTGAAAACTTCGCCAATGTCAGCAATCTGTTTGTCCAGAATCTCGCCACCGGAGAGCGGGTCCAGGCGACGTCAGGCAAGTTTAGCGATAGCGAGCCCGCGTTTTCCGAGGATGGCGCGTGGCTCTATTTCATCTCGGCCCGCAATTTCTCGCCTGAGCCAGGCAGCCCCTGGGGCGATCGCAATATGGGTGTCTCTTTCCCCAATCGCGGCGAATTGCACGCGCTCCAGCTCGATCCCGAAGCCGCCTTCCCCTTCACGCCCGATAATGAACTGACAGGCGCCAAGGACGACGAGGAAAAAGGTGGATCTGACAAGGATGAGGACGAGAGCGAGGACAAGGATGATGACAAGGCCAAGGCCAACATCACGCTCGCAGGCCTGTCGGATCGGCTTTACAAGCTGCCGGTGAAGCCCGGCGCAGGCGGCCAACTGTTGGCGTCCAAAGGCTTTCTCTACACCCGGATGGACGACGCCTGGGTCTCGATCAAGATCGACAAGAACGATCCCGAGGTTGAGACCTTCGCCAAAGAGGCGCTCGGCCTTTCCATGTCTGCCGACCGCAAGACCATCATGGTAGTGCAGGGTGAAGGCGGGAACTTCCGCTTCGCGCTCGTGCCTGCAGGCCCCAAGATGCCTGGCGAACTTGATGGTAAGCTGGTGCGTCTGGGTGACTGGCGCATCACCATCGATCCGCGCAAAGAGTGGGAGCAGATGTTCCTCGATGCCTGGCGCATGCACCGCGATTTTGCCTATGATCCTGCGCTTCGCGGCGTGGATTGGGAGGCGGTGCGCGATCAGCACCAGCCGCTCGTCAGCCGGATCGGCGCGCGCGCTGAGCTCGGCACCATCATGGGGCTGATGGCTTCTCAGCTTGGCATCCTCCACAGCCAGGTGCGCGGCGGCGACTTGCCCGAAGACGGCGAGAATAGCCAGCTCGCCTTTCTGGGCGCCACTTATTCGCCGGTTCAAGGCGGGCTGCGGATCGATAGCATCTACCGCGGCGAAGCTGACCTTGTGAGCCTCCAGCCACCTCTGCGCCGTCCGGGTATCGATGTGCGCGAAGGCGATGTGATCACCAAGGTCGATGGCCGCGCTATCGCCTCAATCGCTGATCTGCGCATGGCGCTCGCTTCGAAGGCTGGCCAGCAGGTGCGGCTCGATCTCACCCGCTCTGGCACGGCCCTTTCGGAGATCGTCGAACCAATGAACGGGCGCGGGCGCGCACGGGCTGAGTATTATGACTTCACCGAAGGGCGCAAAGCGGCCACCGCTGAGCTTTCAGGCGGCGAGATCGGCTACCTCAAGCTGCGCGCCATGGGCGGGGGCGATATCGCCACTTTCGCGCGCGACTTCTTTGCCCAGATGGACAAGGACGGGATCATCATCGACGTCCGCAACAATTCAGGCGGCAATATCGACAGCATCCTGATCGCTCAATTGCTGCGCCGTCCCTGGGCCTTCTGGGGCAAGCCCGATGGCTCGGGCGTTGAGTACACCAATATGCAGAACGCCTATCGAGGGCATGTCGCGGTGCTCATCGATGAACGCACCTATTCTGACGGAGAGACTTTTGCGGGCGGGATCAAGTCGCTCGGCATCGGGCCGCTCGTCGGCAAACGCACGGCGGGCGCAGGCATCTGGCTATCAGATCGCAACCGCGTGATCGACAATGGCGGGGTGCGGATCGCCGAGTATGCGCAGTACGACATCAACGGCAATTGGATCGTTGAAGGCTATGGCGTTGGCCCCGATTACGAGGTCGAGAACGGTCCCTATGCGACCTATCAGGGCCGCGATGCGCAGTTGGAAGCCGCCATCGGCCTGCTCAAACAGCGCATCGCGCAAGAGCCGGTCCCTGATCTGGTGCCACGTCCGCTGAGCCCGCTGGGGACGCCTGCGGCGGATGTGCGAAAGCTCGACTGAAATGAAGCCTTGTAGCGAGCCAATAATTTATTGATAACGATTTGCAGTTGCTCGATTGAGCGATATAACAGAGCCAAATTTCAGCAAAAAGGAAAACCCATGCGATCGACATTGAAAGTCTGGACCGGTCTGGGCGTTGCCACCGCGCTTGTGGGAGCAGGCCTTGCAGGCTGCGCTGGCGAAAATAGCGACAGCAGCGAGGGCGATGAGGCCAGCGCGGAAGCATCCCTCGCAGGCGAAGGTGGTGAAGGTGAACGCGGCGAAGGTGAAGGTGGCGAAGGTGAAGGCGGCGAAGGTGAAGGCGGCGAAGGTGAAGGCGGCGAAGGTGAAGGCGGCGAAGGCGGCGTTTCTGTCGCCGAGGCGGTCAGCGATCCGGTCATCTATGGCGCCGCCCTTGCCATTGTCGAAGCCCACGCAGTCGCTGCGCGCGATGCCTACAATGCTGGCAAATCCGATGAAGCGGCCGAGATGTTTGGTCACCCCGTCTCTGAAGTTCTCGCCGACATGGCCCCTGTGTTCGATGAACTAGGCGTTGAGGATTTCACCGCTGAAATGAACGCCGCCTCAGCAGCCGCGCTTGAGCCCGATAACACCCAAGGGGTCGAAAGCGCATACCAGGCGATCTTGACGCGGCTTAAAGAAGCCGGCGCCAAGGGGCCGGCGGGAGACGCCAGCGCAGGAGCCGTAGCCGCCGGAATTGTCTCTGATCAGATCGACCGCGCAACAACCATGTATGGCCAAGCCGCTGGCACAGACATCTATCCGCCTTACCTCGATGGATATGGCTTCTACAAAGCCGCCTCAGCCGTTTTCGAGCGCAGCGGCGCGTCGATCGAGACCTACAATTCTGGCCTGCACAGCGATATCAAGGCAGCGCTTGGATTGCTGGGAGAGGCCTATCCCTCAGCCGAGCGTCCCGCAGCTCTCGAAGTGGAACAGGGGCAATTGCTGGGTGCGGCAAGTAAGGTGAAACTGGGCCTACCGACGACCTAGTAGAGGCGATTTGTTCGGCACCTCATTCGGGTGCGGGCCGGACGACGCCTTCCTCGAGCAAGCGATTGACCTGGCGCGCAATGTCTTCGTGACTGAGCGTGTCGGTTTCGCTCGCCCAGATGGCAAAGCGAAGGCCGATAAACACGTTCATCCCCATCACCGCCCAGGCCTCTACCTCGCCCAAATCCTCGCGCATTTCACCGGCCTCGGCCCCCTTGCGAAGGCGTTGCCCGATGCGCGCGGCGATTGTCTCGTAGTGGCCTCGATAGCTTGCCGGGTCGACGAATTCCGCTTCATCGATGATGCGGTAGACTTCCTTGTGCTCGGAGGCGAAGTCTAGGAATGCTTGTAACGCAGCGCGCTCTGTTGCCAATGCGTCCATATCCTCAGAGATTGCGGCGCGCGCGCTCGTTCGCACGTTCTCGCTCATGTCGAGGACCAGCGCCCGGAAGAGCCCATCCTTGCTGTCGAAATAGGTATAGAAACTTCCCAAAGCGACACCCGCACGCCGCGTAATCGAGCTCACAGACGCTTCGTGAAAGCCCTTCTCCCCGAACTCGATCGCTGAGGCATCGAGCAGTTTGCGCAAGGTACGGCGCCCACGCTCTGTGCGCGGCACCTTGCTGTCAGCCGGTGCCAAAGGGGCGGTACGGCCTGCGCTGGAAGCTTCGACTTTTGTCTCTCTGGTGACCTTTTGCGCCATGTGTCATCCCTCTCCCTTATCCCGGGTACGCGGCGGAGAAGATTTTCACAAGACTAAACTTGAAAGTTGGTTCAACTTTCAATAAAACCATGTCAGCCGCGATATTCGACGGCAAAAGGGGAGAGAAAATGAAACGGATTTTCACGAGCCGCGCGCTCCTGCTAACGGGCTGCGCTGGTCTGGCTGGATTGGCTGCGCCAGTGGCCGCTCAAGACGCGCCGAGCAGCGAACAGGGCACTGCTCAAGCCAGCATCGACGAGGCAGAGGACGACAACCGCATCATCGTCACCGCGCGTCGCCGCGAGGAATCAATCATCGATGTGCCGCTCTCGGTCACCGCGCTTTCGGGCGAAACGCTGATCAAGCAGGGCATTCAGCATCTGACGCAAGTGGGCCAACAGGTTCCCAACATTACACTCGAAGTGAGCCGCGGCACCAACACCACGCTCACCGCCTTCATCCGCGGCGTTGGTCAGCAGGACCCGGTCGCCGGCTTCGAAGCGGGCGTTGGTCTCTACATCGACGATGTGTATTTAAACCGACCGCAAGCCGCCGTGCTCGACATCTACAACGTCGAGCGCATCGAGGTTCTGCGCGGGCCGCAGGGCACGCTCTATGGCCGCAACACGATCGGGGGCGCAATCAAATATGTGACCGCATCGCTTCCCGATGATACCAGCATGAGCGTGCGCGGCACTTATGGCTCGTTCGATCAGGCCGACCTTATCGTCACCGCCTCCACACCGGTGTCGGAAAATCTCAAGATCGGTGCTAGCGGAGCGCGGCTTTCGCGCGGTGGATTTGGTGAAAACCTGACGCTGGGGGCCGAAAACTACAACAAGGATATCTGGGCCGCGCGCGGCACGATTGAATTTGACAACGGCCCTGTTTTCGCGCGCCTTTCAGGCGACTATGTGAAAGACAATTCCGAAGCGCGCCAAGGTCACCGGTTGATCCCCGGGCAGTTCAGCGGAGCGCCTGTGCTTGATGACGTGTTTGACACACGCGCCGGGCTCAATGTTGTTGATCAGGAAGTCGAAGCCTTTGGCGGCGCGCTCAACATCGCGGTTGAAGTGAGCGATACGATCACTTTGAAATCGATCACCGGCTATCGCGAAGACCAGTCAACGACGCCGATTGACTTTGACAGCCTGCCTTCGGGCGACCTCGACGTGCCCGCCATCTATGAGAACGATCAGTTCAGCCAGGAATTGCAGCTTCTTTATGAAGGTGATCGTTTGTCGGGTGTGTTCGGCGCCTACTACCTGAACGCCAACGCTTTCACCGCGTTCGATGTGCTGCTCGAAAACACCGGCAACCTCATCAGTCTGCCTGGTCTCAACGCGCAGACCCTGGGCGATGTAAACACTGAAACCTGGTCGATCTTTGGTGACTTTACCTACGATCTGACGGGCACTCTGAGCGTGTCGCTCGGCGGTCGCTACACCAATGACAAACGCGAGAGCCGGGTGCTGCGCACCACCTTTATCGGCGGTTTTTCGGACCTGTTCATCCCGGACAGCCCGGCTGTCGCGATTGCGACGACGAGTGACTTTGAAGGCAGCGATACCTTCGAAGACTTCAACCCTCGCGCCTCGATCAGCTGGCAGCCGACGCCTGACCACAACGTCTATTTCACCTACAGCCAGGGCTTCAAGGGCGGCGGGTTTGACCCGCGCGGGCAAACGTCTGCAGCGCCCGATCTCGATGGCGATGGCGACATCGACTTTGACGATCAGTTCCAGTTCCTGCGGTTCGAGCCAGAAACGGTCGACAGCTTCGAGCTGGGCTGGAAGGCATCGCTGCTCGACAATCGCTTGAACATCGCCATTGCGGGCTTCCTTGGCCAGTATGACAACGTCCAAATCCCCGGATCGGTTGGCGTTGATACAACCGGCGATGGGATCAACGACACCTTCACCGGCATCACGTCCAACGCGGCGAGCGCGGACGTCAACGGCTTCGAATTCGAAGGCAACGCGCTTGTGGGCAAGGACTTCCTTGGCCAAGGCAGCCGCTTCAGCGTCAACTGGTCGCTTGGTGTTCTCGATGCAGGCTTCAATGAGTTCATCGATGCTTTTGGCGAAGACGTTGCCGATCAGCGTGTGTTCCAGAACACGCCCGACATCACCGGGCATATGGGCTTTAATCTCGGCGTTCCGGCGGCTGACGGCGTTGTTGACTTCATCGGCCTTGTATCCTTCCGTTCGGATGCGAGCCAATTTGAGGCACCCAACCCGTTCCTCGATCAGGACGCGTTTGAGCTTGTTGACTTCAGCATCGTCTACACCACCGATGATGACCGCTTCAGCATTGGCGGTCACGTGAAGAACCTGTTCGATGTCGAGTATATCGTGGCGGGCTACAACTTCGTCGCGGGCGGCACGCCTCCGGGCACGCCGTTCACTCCGACGCTCGGCCTCGAAGGTACGCTGACGGGCTTTTACGGTGATCCACGGCGCTTCTTTGTGACGGCGCAAGTCAACTTCTGACCCACCGGGTCTTCAACCGGCTCTCCAAGGGGCGGCGCGTGCGGGGGGGCATGCGCCGCCCCACCCTTTTGAGACGCCCGATTGGCCCTTCCTTTCCCTCCCCCAAGCGGGCATAGGCGCGGCCATGCACGATATCCGCCTGATCCGGGATAATCCCGAAGCGTTTGACGCTGGCCTTGCGCGGCGCGGTGCAGAGCCTGCCGCGCGCCAGATTGTCGCGCTTGACGAAGAGCGCCGCGCGCTCACCACCAAGCTGCAAGAGGCACAATCGCGCCGTAACGAGGCTTCCAAGGCAATCGGCAAGGCGATGGGGCAAGGTGACACGCAAACCGCCGAAGCGCTCAAGGCCGAAGTCGCTGAATTGAAGCGCACCATGCCCGAGATGGAAGAGCAAGAGCGCGCGCTGGGTGAGCGTTTGAAAGATGCGCTTGCGGTAATCCCGAACATCCCCTTCGACGACGTGCCTGAGGGTGCCGACGAAGGCGACAATGTCGAAGTGGGCCGCTGGGGCGACATCCCAAGCTTCGATTTCGAGCCCAAGGAACACGCCGATTTCGCGCCTGCTTTGGGCATGGAGTTCGAAACCGCAGCCCGCATGTCGGGCGCACGCTTTACCTTTCTGCGCGGGCCCATGGCGCGCCTCCACCGCGCGCTTGGCCAGTTCATGCTCGATCATCAGGTTAGCGCCAACGGCTACACCGAATGCGCCCCCCCCCTGCTCGTCAAGGACGAGGCCATGTACGGCACCGACAAGCTGCCCAAGTTTGCGGAGGATAGCTTCCGGACAAGCCTTAGAGAAAGCCAAGAGGATTTTTACGCTTCGCTTCGGAAAAATTTTGAGCGAATGGCCAAGGATAATCCTGACAAGTATTCTGACATGCCATCCGAAGTCGAAAATGTGATCGACTACTTTAAGCGAGAGTTCGGCACTGACGATCAGAACCGCCGCTGGCTCATCCCCACCGCCGAGGTCTCCCTCACCGCGAGCGTAATGGGCGAGCTGCTCGACGAGGCGGATCTGCCGCTGCGCATGACCGCGCTCACCGATTGCTTTCGTTCCGAAGCGGGCTCTGCCGGACGCGACACCCGCGGCTTCATCCGCCAGCACCAGTTCACCAAGTGCGAGCTGGTCAGCGTTGTCCGCCCCGAAGACAGCGAGGCCGAGATTGAGCGCATGACGAGGGCCGCTCAAGGCGTACTTGAAGCGCTCGGCCTGCCCTATCGCACCATGCTGCTATGCACCGGCGACATGGGCTTTGGAGCCAGAAAGACCTACGATCTGGAAGTCTGGCTGCCCGGCCAGAACGTCTATCGCGAGATCAGCTCGTGCTCGAACACCGGTGACTTCCAGGCGCGGCGGATGAACACGCGCTATCGCGTTGCGGGCGAAACAAAGCGCACCGAATTCGTCCACACTCTCAACGGCTCGGGCCTTGCTGTGGGGCGCACTCTGGTCGCGATCCTTGAGAATTATCAGCAAGCCGACGGGAGTGTCTTGGTGCCTGAAGCGCTGCATCCCTATATGGGCGGTGTCACCAAGCTTGAGCCTGAGGGGTAAGCCACGATTATGCGTATTCTCATCACCAATGATGATAGCTACCACGCGCCCGGCCTTGCTGTGCTCGAAGAGATCGCAGCCCAGTTTTCGGATGACATCTGGGTGTGCGCTCCGTCCGAAGAGCAATCGGGTGCGGGCCACTCGCTAACGCTCAATCGCCCGGTGCGCTTGCAGAAGTTTGCCGAGCGGCGCTTCGCTGTCACCGGCACGCCAACCGACAGCGTGATGATGGCGCTGCGCGAAGTGCTGGAAAGCCCGCCCGATCTCATCCTTTCAGGTGTCAATCGCGGCGCGAACCTTGGCGATGACATCACCTATTCGGGCACAGTGTCCGCCGCGATCGAAGGCGCGCTTGCCGGCATCCGCTCGATTGCTCTGAGCCAGGTCTATGGCCCCGGCAATACCCGCCGCAATATCGATGGGGGCGGCGATGCGGACCTGTTCGATGCAGCCGCCAAGTGGGGGACCAAGGCGATCCAGCCGCTGCTCGATGCGCCGTTCGATGAACGGACGCTCGTCAACATCAACTTCCCGCCCTGCCCCGCTGATGAGGTGAAGGGCACGCGCGTGGTGCGACAAGGCTTCCACGATTATTCGCGCGGCAGCATCGTCGAAGGCAAGGACCCGCGCGGCCACCGCTATTTCTGGTTCGGCCTCCACGCCATCGAGCACACGCTGGATCACGGGACAGACCTTGAAGCGATCGATGAAGGCTACATTGCGGTAACCCCGCTCCAGCTTGACCTGACGCACCATTCCTCGCTCGCCGATTTTGCCGCGCGGTACGAGAGCTAGCCGCCAGCCTGATCCGCCCATGACGAACCCGATTAAACAAACCACCAAGCTCGCGCGCAAGTTCAAGCCCTTGCGGCGCGCCGTCAATCTGCCGTGGTACGCTGATCTGGGACTTCGTCTGGGTGCGGCGTTCCTGCTCATTGGCGTTGTCGTATTCATCCACTGGCTCGACAGCGACGGCCTTCGGGATAGCGTCGATGGGCATGTCAGCCTGCTTGACCTGTTCTATTTCACCATGATCTCGATCACCACGACCGGGTTCGGCGACATCACTCCGGTGACCGAGGCCGCGCGCTTCAAGGAAGCGGTGATCGTCACGCCTATTCGATTTGCGGTGTTCTTCATTTTCGTGGGCACCGCGTATAATTTCATCATCAAGCGAAGCTGGGAGAAGTGGCGCATGGCGCGCATCCAGGAGAAACTCACCGATCACGTCGTCGTCCTTGGCTTTGGCGTCTCCGGCTCGCAGAGCGTCGAGGAGCTGATCGAGCGCGGCAGCGATGCGAGCAAGATCGTCGTCGTCGACCCCAGCGAGGAGCGTCTGAAACAGGCCGAGAAGATGGGCGTCGTTGTGCTGGCGGGCGATGCCACGCGCGACGATATCCTCAAGGCAGTGCGGATCGAGACCGCGTCCTCTGTGCTTGTGTCGGCGGGGCGTGATGACACCTCCGTTCTCATTGTGCTGACCGTGCGGCATCTGGCGCCCAAGGTCCCGATCAGCGTGGTCGTGCGCGCTGACGACAATGAGCGCCTTGCGCGGCAAGCGGGCGCGAACAATGTGATCAACCCTGTGCGCTTTACCGGCCTGCTGCTCGCAGGGTCGGCGCGCGGGGCGCATATCGCGGACTACCTTGCTGACCTTGCGTCGGTCTCGGGCCGGGTCCAGCTGGTCGAACGCGAAATCGAAGCGAGCGAGGCGGGCCTCTCCATCGGTGAGCTTACCACAGGCGGGCGCGGCCTTCGCATTTACCGCAATGGCCGGGCGATCGGCTTTTGGGAGGAAGAATGCCAGGTTCTCCAGAAGGGCGACATCGTGGTCGAAATCGTCCCCTCCAATGGCAATGGCAACGGCGATTCTTTGTAAGGCCCAGGCCACCCGCACTCATCATAGACGAAACGCCACGAACACACCGCCCATCGCCGCCATCCCGAACAGGAAGTGCCCGCCGTCAATAAGGTAGAGCGCCAGCGGCTTACGCTGGAACAGATAGTTGATCACCATCGCCGGGATCATGATCCCACCGGCAAAGCCTGTCGCCATCATCATCACCACGTGCGGCGCTGGATTCACCCGCGCGAGCAGATGCCACAGCACTGCGCCAATCACGATCTCGCACACAAAGCACAGGCCAAAGATCAGCGCCATATTGCCCGATTGGACCTGCTCATCGCTCATGCCAGCGGCCTTCTGCCAGGCTTTGCCGAACAGCCCGCCATACCAGATCATGCCGACCACGAAGAACGCCGCTGCCCCCGCCAGCACGGGCAAAAGTGCAAAATCATTCATGATTGATCCCCTCTTCAACTTTCGTGCGTTGGTACCGCGAGCGCTGGGCTTAGGAAAGCGCGAAGCTCTGGAATTGAGCAAACAGAACGTGTAACGGGCCTGCCGATCATGAACACCGCAACCACCACTCTCCCAGATGCCAAGCGCGTCGGAATGGTCTCGCTCGGCTGCCCCAAGGCGCTGGTCGATAGCGAGCGCATCCTCACGCGACTGCGCGCCGATGGCTATGCGATGAGCCCGGATTACCAGGGCGCTGATGTGGTGCTGGTCAATACGTGCGGCTTCCTCGACAGCGCCAAAGAAGAGAGCCTTGCCGCAATTGGCGAGGCTATTTCCGAGAATGGGCGGGTTATCGTGACAGGGTGCATGGGCGATGAGGCCGACGCGATCCGCGCCGCGCATCCGCAAGTCCTCGCCGTCACCGGCGCGCATCAGTACGAGCAAGTGGTCGATGCGGTGCACGAACACGCGCCGCCTAGCCAAGGACCGTTTGTCGACCTGATCCCCCAGCCCTCTAACGCTGACATCAAGCTCACCCCGCGCCATTACAGCTATCTCAAGATCTCGGAGGGCTGCAACCATTCCTGCGCCTTCTGCATCATCCCGCAGCTGCGCGGGAAGCTGGCGAGCCGCCGGATAGACGCGGTCCTGCGCGAGGCGGAGAAGCTGGTTGCCGCCGGCACACGTGAGCTCTTGGTGATCAGCCAGGACACGTCGGCCTATGGCGTCGACACGCGGCATGATCCGCGCCAGTGGAAGGGCCGCGAGGTTCGGGCGCACATGACCGACCTTGCGCGCGAGCTGGGCCAAATCACCACCCCCGAAGGCACCCCGCCCTGGGTCCGCCTGCACTATGTCTACCCCTACCCCCATGTCGACAAGGTGATCCCGTTGATGGCCGAGGGGCTGCTCACGCCGTATCTCGACATCCCCTTCCAGCATGCGAGCCCGCACGTTCTGAAGCTCATGCGCCGCCCCGCGAATGAGGCCAAGGTGCTCGAACGCCTCAAGGCCTGGCGCGACATCTGCCCCGAGATCGCCATCCGTTCCTCCTTCGTCGTCGGCTTCCCCGGAGAGCGAGAGGAGAACTTTGAATACCTCCTCGACTGGCTAGAGGAAGCGCAACTGGACCGCGTCGGTGCCTTCCGCTTCGAACCCGTCGAAGGCGCGAGGGCCAACGTTCTGCCCGATCCGGTGCCCCAAGCGCTCAAGGAAGAGCGGTACGCGCGCCTCATGGAAGTTACCGAGCGGATCAGCGCCGCCAAGCTTGCCGCCAAGATCGGCAAGACCCTGCCCGTCATCATCGACGAGGTGGGCGAACCCGATGAAGACGGCGATATCGGCGCCAATGGCCGCACCCAGGCTGACGCGCCCGAGATCGACGGCGCGGTATACCTGCGCAACGTGCCTGAGAGCCTCAACCCCGGCGACATCGCCCAAGTCACCGTGGAAGACGCGGACGCTCATGACCTGTTCGGCGTCATCGCACCCGCCTGATTCGCGCCCCAGCGGACCCCGTGGAAGGCCCCATAGAAAGCCCCGTGTAGGAGACACAGGTTACACAGTCCAAAAATCGAAAATACGCCTCCTCCAAACCACGCTCTCAAGCTCAAAAAAGGCGAAATCCCTAGGGTGACGGTCAAGGCGTTGAAACGCGGGCATGCGAGTGTCTTTACCAGTCCTAAGCCGTGTAGGAAAATCGTGATCACCCTCGCTCTTCGCCTCCCATCCGATTTCTTTCGCGACCCGCCGGAACCCATCGCCGCTCACGCGTTGGTGAAGCGATGAACCTCAAAGTATCCTCCACCTTCACCTTTGATCTCGAGCATGACGCCGACGCCCTTCTCCAGTTTGAGGCTGCCGCCACGCCCGAGCAGCGCGTGATCGAAGCAAGCACGCAGATCGTCGGCCATGAGACGATGAGCCGCGTGCCTGCTGAGGACGATATTGGCGAGCGGATCTGGATCCATGCAGGCGGACGCGTTGAAGTGCACTATGAGGCTGAGCTCGACATTGCGCGTGATCTTGTGTTGCTCGACGCTCTCGCCCCGGTCGCGCCGCCCCGCCTGCCGGGCTCGGCGGTCAAGTTTCTGCTCGATTCGCGCTATTGCCACGCCGCGCAATTCGTCGATTTCACCGATGCGCAGTTTGGCCACATTCCCGTGGGCGGCGCGCGCGTGGCTGCGATCCGCGACTGGGTGGCGAGCCATGTGGCCTATGTTCCGGGCGCGAGTGGGCCGGGAACGACGGCGAGCGACACCTTCCATTCGGGCGAAGGCATCTGCCGCGATTTCGCGCATCTCTTCGTGACGCTGGCGCGCGCCTCAGCCATCCCCGCGCGCTATGTTGCCTGCTACGCGCCGGGCGTGACGCCGCAGGATTTTCACGCGGTCGCGGAGGTCTTTCTAGCCGATCCGCTGCGCCCGTATGAGGGGCGCTGGCACATGGTGGATGCGACCGGAATGGCCGATCTCAAGCATGCCGCGATCATCGGGGTCGGGCGCGATGCGGGCGATGTGAGCTTCCTCACCAGCTTTGGCCCGATGGAATTTGTGTCGAGCGTGGTTTATGTTGCGCGCTGTGCCGGGCCGTCTGAAGGGCGCGATGAGGCACTTGGAGCGGGACAAGCTATTGCGGCCTGACACTGGCTTTAGCCGGGCGCGACAGAGTTCTTCAGGCTCAAGTCCCTGAAATTGCTTTTAAAGTGCGTATTAAGGAATGCCCCCGCGCCGTCCCTGCAAGGGACAGGCAGGGTGCAAGTGGCTGGCTCTTGCGCGCATAACGCGGCATATGAGTTCCCATGATGCACGTTCTTTCCGCTCTTCGCTTTGCCGCAACGCTCGGCCTCGCCTCGCTTGGAGGCACTTCGACGCTGGCCGCTGATCAAGCGGCGGCGGGCCAAGCCAAGGAAGCTGCCGAGGCCGCGCAGCAGATCGCTCAGGAGGCGGACGAAGCGATCCGCGCGATTGATCCTGATACGGGAGAGGCCTCGAACGCGGCCGATGTGTCCATGCCCGAACTGCCGCCGGCGGACAGCGCCGCACCTGTGCGCGGCCCAGCCGTACGCATGATCTCCGAGCCGGTGGTGCAAGACCTCCCCGCGCCCGATCCGGTCGCGCCAACCACTCCGCAAGTGGCCCAAGCTCCCGCAGGGCCGCCATCGGTCTCCTCCGATCCCTTCACCCTGAAGAGCATCCTCACCATCCCCGAAGGCCCGTTCCGCTATGGCGACTGGTACTGGGATGAGAGCGCGGCTCCCGCCAAGGGCAAGCTGGTGGTGACCGTGGACCTCGAAGCGCGCGTTATCAGCGCCTTTCGCGACGGGCACGAGATTGGCACCGCCGTGGCGCTGCTCGGCACCAAGAAGCACCCGACACCGCTCGGCACATTCCCGATCCTGACCAAGGAAAAGGACAATATCTCGGAAAAATACAACAACGCGCCCATGCCATGGACGCTGCGACTGACGTGGAGCGGGATTGCAATCCACGGCTCACCCGTGATCAACGGCTATGCCAGCCACGGCTGCATCGGCGTGCCCGATAAGTTTGCCGAAAAGCTGTTCGCAGCCGCTAGGCGCGGCGACAAGGTGGTGATAACGCGCGGCCAGATGATGACGATCGGCGATAAGTTGAGTTGAGTAGGCGGTGAGTCGCCGCGAAGGCGGGGACCTCTTGAAGCTAGGCGCTCTCTTGCAAGAGGCCCCCGCCTACGCGGGGGCTCACATCTCATGCGGTCGTGCATGCGCACGATGGCGATCGCCCACCCCTCCTCCCCGCCCGTCCACTAATGGTGCCACTAGGCTGTGGTGGACGGGCGGGGAGGTGGGGTGGGTGATCGCTAACTCAATCAATGCATCCTTCGCGGCGGCTCGGGTGAGAAGCGCCAGACGCGCATCTCGACACCGACGGGGGCGATTTTTTCAACGCTTGCCACGCCCAATACCCCTCCCAGCGACGCGTTTTCGCCTCGCCATAGGCGGTCTGCCGCGCGGCCCGCTTCGCCGCGTGTCACCACGCCGCCAAGCTCGCTCACGATGCGGCGCACAGTCTCGATCTGGATAATTCGCGGGACATTGGCGGTGTAGCGCAGGCTGACACCGTCTTCCTCGCGTGCGACCATCTCCTCCCAGTCAAGCTCGGCATACCACTCAATCGCACGCCACGCCTCAGCGAGATGCTCGGCGCTGATCGCGAGGGTATGCGGGTCGAGCCATTCATTCGCTGCCAGGTGATCGCGCACGCGCACCCGGTCAAACCGGGTCTCTTTGTTGGAGGGATCGCGCGCCGGGATGATCCCGGCATCGGCCACAATCGCCTCAAGCTCGGCCTTGCGCCAGGAGAGCAGCGGGCGCAGCAGCGGGATCGGATGTTCGTGCCCGTCCGCTTCGTAAGGCTGATAGGCGCGCACCCCGGCAAGCCCAGATAGGCCGCTCCCGCGCGCAAGCCGCATCAGCAGGGTCTCGGCCTGATCGTCTGCGTGATGCGCGGTAGCGAGCGCGCCCAGACCCTCTGCGCGCACCCACGCGATGAGCGCCTCATACCGCGCCTCACGCGCGCGGGCCTGGAGATTGCCGTGGGCAAGATTCACCTCAAGCGCGGTGAAGGGAACGCCCAGCTCAGCGCAGACATCCCGCACGAGCGCGACCTCTTCGGCTGCCTCGGGCCTCAGGCCATGATCGACGCTGGCAACCGCGATAGCGCCGGGCTGGCTCGCCGCGGCCAGCAGCAGGAGCGCCAGCGAATCCGGCCCGCCTGATACCGCAAGGCCGAGCCGCGCAGGCTCGCCAGTTTCGGGATCAAAGCGGTGCTCAGCGGGCCACAGATAGTCCAGCGCATCATCGAAGCGCCCAAAATCCTCCGGGCTTACCGCATCGATCAGGCTCGCGTGTTCCATAACGGGCTCCCCCATCCCCCAGCGCTAGCCTCTGCGCGCCGAGCTCAGCTGCCGCAGGTGACCTTGGACCGGTTGGCCTGATACTTTTCAAGCAAGCGCCCGGTCGCCACCGCCGGATAGGTCTCGGCAAATTCAGCAAGCGCAATGCAAGCGCGGCGGGTATCGTCCAATGCGATCATGCTTTCTGCAAGGTATAGCAGGCTGTCAGGCGCGCGCGAGGCGGTACGATCTTCCTGATAGTTCTTGAGGAACCAGCGCGCCGCGTCTTCTGGTTTGCCATCATCGAGATAGGCGCGGCCAAGCAGGTTGCGGCCATAGGTCGCGCGCCAGTGATCGGGGTAGGTTTCGACGTATTTCGAGAGTTGCTGGCGCGCTTCAGGATAGAAGCCTGCATTCCACAAGCGATATCCGTAGGAATATTCGTCATCCGCTGCATCGTCGGTTTGCGGCTTGGTGATTTCCTGCACGGCGGCAAGGCGCTCGGGCGTGGGGCCAGGGGCAGCGCTGGTGCCGGCGGTAGTGGCGGCGGTAGCGGCTTGCGGCAGATTTTCGGCCGGAGCAGCGCGCATTGCCTCCAGGTTCGAGGTCATCGCTCGGTCTGCTTCTTCGGTCTCTTCCGGTGCCGCCTCAACGGTTTCTGCCGCATCGCCCTCACCTGCGACGCTGCTCTCAAGCGGCAGGGCGAGCGCGCGGTTTGCTTCAAGCTCATCCACACGCGCGGACAGAAGGCTGATCGTGTTCGCATTTTCCTCGCTGATGGCGGTCAGGCTTTGCAATTGCAGCTCCATCGCATCGAGCCGGGCGAGGATGTCGGTCACCGCTGTGGTGGACGGGCCGGAAGAGGCGCGCGCTGCGGTGTCGGGATCAACCGACTGGATCTGCGCTTCGAAGAAACGCTCATCCCCGCCGGGAAAGACCTTGCGCTGAAGCGCGCGGATTTCCGCTTCGATCTTTCTGAGGCGCGCCTCGGAAATTTCTTCCTGAGCGAAGGCGGGCGCGGGCGTCAGGGTCAGGCCGATTGTCAGCACCGCCAGCGCAAGGGCAGGCGCCGCAAACAGCGAATGCGGGGCAAGAATACGGGCGAGAGGTTTGGCCATGGTCGATCGCTTTCTCTTTCGGGCGGCTTATAGCAAGGCGCGCACGTTACGCAGTGGCGCCTGAACCGTGTCCGAATCTGTGGCGAGTGAAGCCCTCCAAGTCGACCCCGGAACCGCACGAAAATGGTGGGAAAGCGCGTCTGATACGGCGGATCGAAGGAGGGCGCGAGCCCCGATCAGGCTTCAGGTGCGCGGGCGGGCCAACAGCGCGGCAGCCGATATCGGCGTGTCGCCCATCGTCACCGGCTCTTCGGAGAGCTTGGGCACTTCGCGCCCGTCAATCGTGATTGCAAAGGCATCGGGCCGCCCCGTGTTGATGCGCGGCTCGCTCGCCGATGAGGGCAGTTCGAACGTGTCCCCGCTGGCCATCTGCGCTTCGAACAGGCGATCACCGCCTTCCTCGTAAAAGCGCACCCACACTCCGTCTTCGAGCGCGGTGAACACCACCTGCCCACCAGCGCTTGGTGCGGGCGGCAGAGGAGTGGCCTCGTTGACAATGTCCGGCAAATCGCTCGCGCCATCCGCTTCGCCTAGAGCCAAGAGCGAGCCCGGCCCATCGCCTGCGCCAAAATAGCTGCTGGCAAAGGCGACAACACCAAACGCCAGGATCAGCGCGGCCAAACCCCCAAACCAGGCGAGCCCTTGCGATGGCAGCTTGGCCGGATCGCCCGGCTCCATCCCCTGCCCCATTGAGGCGTAGCGTGTGCCGGCATCGCCGAGTTCCTGGCGCACCAGATCGGTGATCAGCGTCTCATCAAGGCCAACCGCGCGCGCGTAATTGCGGGCAAAACCAATCGCGTAAGTGCGCGATGGCAGTGCCTCGTAATCGCCCACTTCAAGCGTTTCCAGATGGCGCACAGGGATGCGGGTTTCAGCCGCAACATGATCAAGCGACAGACGACGGTCCTCGCGCGCGGCGAGCAGAAGATCACCCGCAGTGGCAGGGGAGACGCTTTCGTGTGGCCCGTCTTCGGGCGTAATGTCCTGTTCGGTTTCCATGACCCGGGCCGTATCTGCGCAAAATTACGTGTTTTTATTGTTGTACGCACCCAATCGGTCCTGTCACTATGTGTCAAGCTTTCGATTGTTTCGTGCGTGTTTTTGCCGCTCAACTGCCCGAATGCGGCGATGATCGGACCGATTTAGCGCCTTGTCCTGCCTAGCGCCCGTTTTATCCGCTCCGAGAGTAGACTTGGCGCTTAGTCGACCTCGATCCCGCGTTCATTCGCCCAGGCGGTGAGCGCGGCGCGAAGGTCCACCACCGGATCGCTGAGCCAGCCCGCCATAGCCCCGCTCAATTCGCCAAGGTCAACGCGGCGCACCAATTCCTTGATCGGGCCAACGGCGGCAGGCGTGATCGACAAGCGGCGGAACCCGATGCCCAAGAGCGCCAGCGCCTCAAGCCGCCGCCCGCCCATCTCGCCGCACACGCCAACATCGACACCGCTCCCGACAGAACCCTGCACCACGCGGCGCAGAAAGCGGATGATCGAAGGGCTGAGCCAGTCGTAGCGCTGCGCAAGCTTGGAGTTGGCACGGTCCGCTGCGAACAGGAACTGCGTCAGATCATTGGTGCCGACCGACAGAAAGCTCAATTTGGGCAGCATCAGATCGAGCACTTCAGCCAAAGCGGGCACTTCGAGCATTGCGCCGTAATGGATCGCCTCAGGGCTGAGTTTCTTCTTGGAGCGCAGGAAAGCGAGCTGTTCGTCAAACACAGCCTTGGCTGCGTCAAATTCCCATGGCTCGGACACCATCGGAAACATCACGTAAAGCGAGCGCCCGCCTGCCGCTTCGAGCAACGCGCGCGCCTGCGCTTTCATCAACCCGCCGCGTTCGAGCGCTAGGCGCAAGGCGCGCCAACCCATGGCCGGGTTCTCATCCCCTTCCGCCATGTCCGAAGCGAGGTAGGGCACGCTCTTGTCCCCGCCAATATCGACCGTGCGAAAGATCACCGGCTTGTCGCCCGCTGCATCCAGCACGTCGCGATAGAGTCGGGTCTGACGCTCACGCTGAGGCAGAGTGGCGGAGACGAGGAACTGGAACTCGGTGCGAAACAGCCCCACCCCGTCTGCCCCCGTCATGGCGAGCGTGCTCATATCGTCGCGAAGCCCTGCGTTCATCATTACCTGAATGCGGGTGCCATCGCGGGTGAAGGGCTCGACATCACGCAGCTCGGCATAGGCGGCCTGGCGTTCCCTGGATTTGGCAAAGCGCGCAGCGAACGCATCGGCGACTTGCGCACTCGGGCGAACGGTGGCGGTTCCGGCCGAGGCGTCGAGCAGGATTTCATCGCCATCGCGTACGCTGGTTCGCAAGCCTCCTTTGCCGTGGTTCGCCCGGCCCAACACGGGCACGCCCATGGCGCGCGCAACGATCACGACATGCGCGGTGAGCGAGCCTTCCTCAAGGATCACGCCTTTGAGCCGACGCTTGTCATATTCAAGCAATTCCGCCGGGCCCAGATTGCGCGCGATGAGGATCGTATCCTTGGGCAGGCTCTGCGCCGCCGCAGTGCCAAGCTGCCCGGAAACGATGCGCAAGAGCCGGTTCGCCAGATCTTCGAGATCGTGCATCCGGTCTGCCAGCAACGCATCGTCAATCTCGCGCATGCGCATGCGCGTGTGCTGCTGGACGCGCTCAATCGCGGCCTCGGCGGTGAGGCCTGAATCAATCGCTTCGTTTATGCGCCGCGACCAGCCCTCATCATAAGCGAACATCTTGTAGGTCTCGAGCACCTCTTCATGCTCGCCCCCCTTGCCTGCCTTGCCGCGAAATTCGGCCTGGTTCGCCAGATCATCGATCTGCTCGCGCATTTTGTCGAAGGCGCGGTAGACGCGCTGGCGCTCAGCCTCGATATCATCGGCCATGACCTGGGTGATCTGAACGCGGGGCTGATGATAGACTACTTGGCCTGCGCCCAGCCCCTTGACCAGCGTGAGCCCGGTGATCGATTGCGGCCCCGTCTGCTCCTCGGTGAGGCCGCGCGCTTCTTCCTCATCCACCAGTTCGGCATTGGTGATGAGTTCAGACAGGACCATAGCGGTCGTCTGCAGCGCTTCGATCTCGATATCTTCGTAGCGGCGCGGCTCGACATGCTGGACGCACAACACGCCCACAGCCCGCTCGCGATAGACGATCGGCACACCGGCAAAGGAGTGGAACTTTTCTTCACCCGTTTCCGCGCGGTACTGAAAGTCAGGATGCGCGCGCGCTTCGGCGAGGTTCAGGGTCTCGACATTGTCGGCGATGGTGCCTGTAAGCCCTTCGCCGATGGCCATGCGGGTAACGTGGACGGCTGTCTTGTTGAGGCCGCGCGTGGCGAAGAGTTCGAGCATTCTTTCGCGCAGCAGATAGATCGAGCAGACCTCGCTCGTCAGGCTTTCGCCGATAATCTCGACCACGCGATCCAGCTTGGCCTGCGCGTGGAGGCGCGAGGCCATGACCTCGTGCAGGCGGGTGAGGATCTGACGGGCGGATGCAGCGGCGCTCATGAGGACTTAGCGCCTACGCGCATCACGGCGATAAATCAAAGTGAGGTGCGGATCGGACAGAGCGTGGATGAGACCAATATGACCCCGCCCATGCCACCTTGCCGAACCTTTCGAATAGCACCCGCGCGCCAGTTTCAGTGGCGCGCGATCTCTTCCTTGAGAGCAAGCTTTCGTTTCTTGAGATATTGGATGGTCGCCGCATCGGGCGAAGGCCGGGCCATTTCTTCACGAAGCTGGGCTTCAAGGCCGGCATGTTTGGACTGGAGGGCATGGACGTGAGATGCGGCTGCCATGGATATCGACGAACCGCCTTCGGGTAATGCCATATTCGTTCTCCTGTACAAGCGGGGGGCTGCCCCCGTGGAGCGACTCGGCACAAGACGCGGCCGGGCCGCAAACGCTATGAAACACACATGAGGCTCGCTTGCAAAGCGGGACTATTGCTTAGAGGGATACCCCCGGTCCCAGCTGCGATGAATTGAGACTGGAAAGCGAAGCCGGGAATTGAAGCTGGCATCGCGCGCGAAATCGGTTAGGCATCGCGCCACCCCTTTAGCGCCCACCGCATCGGCCCTGACAGGGGTGCGACTTGAACGACAGGCAGACATGAACGAAGCAGAGCTGCAAAAACGTCTGGAACTCCTGCGCTCGGAGCACCGGGACCTTGATGCTGCCATCGCGGCGCTGAGCCTGGCGGGGCAGGAAAAGGGCTTTACCGACCAGCTTCAGATCGCGCGCCTCAAGAAGCGCAAGCTGCGCCTCAAAGACCAGATCGCGCTGATTGAGGACACGCTGCTACCCGATATTATTGCCTGAGCTGCTGGCGGCTGTCGATCTGTCCCAGCGAGGTACGCTCGGCCAATTTCAATGGGATAGTAACCATACTCGGCTGGCGCACAGCGCTCGTACAGCCTAGCGCCATCTGATGCGTCGTACCTAGCGCACGGCTCGGCGCGCTCGCTCCAGCGAATCGGCAGACAACCTGCTAAAGATCAAAGTCCCAATTCATGATGAACCGCACAACGTCCCTCTCCCAGCCCATAATCGAGGCGCTTTACGCCGAGGCGCTAGTCTTGGCTGACGAGGTGCGTTCGGTGTTCGCGCACGGTACGTTCGCGCCCGAAGTGGACCCTGAAGAGAGCCTTACTTCCACCGAAAGTGCACTGATGCGCCTTGCCCTCTCAACTGAGGGATTGAAGACCACGACCCGTATGATGCATGTGCTGGCGTGGCTCCTTAATCAGCGCGCATTCTTTTCCGGCGAACTCAGCGCCAAGCAGGTGCGCGTCCATGGCGTGCTGCCCGCTGACCGTAAGGCGGATCACGAACAGCTCGCCCGGCTGGAGCCGGAAACGCGCGCGCTGATTGCAGAGACCGAGCGCCTGCACCGCCGCATTGCCCGGCTCGACACCGCATGGCGGCAGAACTTCGATATGGGCGCATCACCCGCGCGCGCCTTTCAGGACCGCATCGGTCGCGAGCTAGGCGGGGCCAAAGGCCCGTAGAACCACGGGTTCATAGGACCTAAGGCCCGTAGGCCCTCAGGGCGCTCTCATTCTGGCGATTACGCGGCGCTAAGCGCTCTCTTCCACCGCAACAGCCGCTCCTCGCGCGTTGCATCATCCATGTCGGGCTCAAACCGTTTGAGCTGGCCGCGCATTGTCGCCGCCGCACTTCCCAGATCATCGTAGAGCCCCGCCCCAGCCGCCGCCAGCATGGCTGCGCCCAAAGCCGTCGTCTCGACAAAGGCAGGCCGCTCAACCGGCACGCCCAGCATGTTGGCCAGATCCTGCGCCATCCAGTTGTTTGCCGCCATGCCGCCATCAATGCGCAGGGTCTCCCAGCGCGTGCCATCGGCAGCGAAGGCTTCGGCCAGATCATGCGTCTGGTGCGCCATCGCTTCCAAGGCAGCGCGCGCCAATTCCGCCTTCCCGCTCGCAAAGGAAAGCCCGCTGATCACGCCGCGCGCATCAGCCTTCCAGTGCGGTGCGCCCAGCCCTGAAAGCGCAGGCACAATGGTAACGCCCCCGCTATCGGGGATGGAACGCGCAAGCTCCTCTGTCTGGCTCGCCACATCGAAAATGCCGAGCGAATCGCGCAGCCACTGGACAAGGCTGCCCGCGACGAACACCGATCCTTCGATGGCATAGGTCCGCTCGCCCGCGATTTGCGTCAGCACCGTTCCCAGCAACCGGTGCTGCGAGCGTGGCGGAGTAGCGCCCTGATTGGTGAGCACAAACGCGCCGGTGCCATAGGTCGCCTTCGTCTCGCCCGGCTCAAGGCAGGCCTGACCGATCGTCGCCGCCTGCTGATCGCCGACAAGCCCAGTGATCGGGATCGCCCGCCCGAAATGCGACGCGTCGGTTTCAGCTAGAGGGCCGGACATGTCGGTAACGCTCGGCAATGCGGCGATGGGCACGCCGAACAGCGCGCACAATTCCTCGCTGAAGTGCGCATCATCAAGCCTCATGAGCAGCGTACGGCTGGCATTGCTCGCATCAGTGATGTGCGCGCTGCCTTCTTTTGGCCCGCCCGTAAGCTTGTAGACCAGCCAGCTTTCGATCGTGCCAAAGGCGAGCGTGCCTGCTTCGCTTGCGGCCTTAACCTCAGAGACATTGTCGAGCATCCAGCGCATCTTGGTGCCGGAGAAATAGGGATCGAGCAGCAGCCCGGTTTTAGCCTGCACCGCCGCCTCATGCCCCGCCTCGCGTAGCTCAGCGCAAAAGGGTTCGGTTCGGCGGTCCTGCCAGACAATCGCGCGGGTCAGCGGCTCGCCCGTCTCGCGGTCCCAGGCGACCACGGTCTCGCGCTGATTGGTGATGCCGATCGCCGCAATCGCCGCCGCGCCGCCCGCCTTGGGGATGACCTCAAGCGCGCATCCAAGGGTCTTCTCCCAGATTTCAGCCGCGTCATGCTCTACCCAGCCGGCCTTGGGATAGTGCTGGGTCAGCTCTTCCTGCGCGCTCGCCACGAACACCCCATCGCTCGCAAACAGCATGGCACGCGTTGAGGTGGTGCCTTCATCAAGGACGAGGATGTAATCGGACATTTTTCTCTCCATGTGCCGTGGCCGCCCGCGCCCTCCACCCTTCCACCCGGATTGTATCCCGGTAGGCTCCGGGTGGAAGGGTGGAGGGCGTGGGTGGTCACGGCGCGAGCGGTAGCGAGCCGCAATCAAACGTGACTTCTGCCATCCCTTTCTCCATATGCAACCACTATGGCAGGACTACCCCCCGAACCCTGGCCTACCGGGGCCTCTGAACAGCTTGAGCCGCTGGTGGCGCGTGTGCTGGCGCCCAATCCCTCGCCCTACACCTATACCGGCACGCAGACCTATGTGGTGGGGCCAGAGGAAGGGCCCGATTGCGCGGTGATCGATCCGGGGCCCAATGATCCTGCGCACATTGGGGCGATCCTTGCCGCCGTCGGTCAGCGGACCGTCACCGCGATCATGTGTACGCACACACACCGCGACCACTCGCCTGCCGCTGCGCCTCTGGCTGAGGAGACGGGCGCGCCGATCATTGGCTGCGCTCCGCTGGTGCTCAGCAGCGATCACCCGCGCGCCGATGAAGCCTTTGACAATACGTATGAGCCAACCCGCGTCCTCAAAGATGGCGAGCAGATGCGCGGGACCGGCTGGACGCTCACCGCTGTCGCCACTCCGGGGCACACCTCCAACCATCTGTGCTTTGCGCTTGAGGAATCGGGGGCGCTGTTCACCGGCGATCATGTCATGGGCTGGTCCACCAGCGTCGTTATCCCGCCCGATGGCGATATGGGCGACTATATGGCGAGCCTCGAAAAGCTTATGGCGCGCGAGGATGTGGTCTACCACGCCGCGCACGGCGCCGCGATCACCAAGCCGAGGCAGTTGGTGCGCGGCATGATCGGCCATCGCCGCCAGCGCGAAAACCAGATCCGCCGCCTGCTCGGCGAAGCGGCACGCCCCGTCGCCGATTTCATCCCGCAAATGTACAAGGGGCTGGATGAACGCCTGATCCCCGCTGCCGAGCTCAGCGTCACCGCGCATCTCATCGATCTGGAAAGGCGAGGCCTTGTCGCGCAAGAGGACAAGGTCTGGAGCGCGCTCTAGGAGCAAGTGGACGCTGCGCTCACGAAAACCGCTCGAAATCTGGGCAACAATGACTATATCAAGCGTAACAAAGTTAGGTGCTGAGAGGCAGGGATCCTGTATGAAGTTCGAAATCGTGCCGCCGCGCGGGCAGGAGCTGCTCGACGAGATTAATGCCTTGCGCAAAGAGCGCAATGCGGTGATTCTCGCGCATTACTACCAGACGCCCGACATTCAGGACATCGCCGATTTCGTGGGCGACAGCCTCGAACTTAGCCGCAAGGCCGCCGATACGGACGCGGATGTAATTGCCTTTTGCGGCGTCAAGTTCATGGCCGACACCGCCAAAATTCTCTCGCCTGAAAAGACCGTGATCCTGCCCGATATGGACGCTGGGTGCAGCCTTGAAGACAGCTGCCCGCCCGACAAGTTCAAAGCCTTTCGCGAAGCGCACCCCGATCACATCGCGCTCACCTACATCAATTGCTCGACCGAGGTGAAAGCGCTCAGCGACGTCATCGTGACGTCATCGAGCGCTGAGACGATCCTCCAGCAAATCCCCAAAGACCAAAAGATCATTTTTGGGCCGGATCGCCACCTTGGCGGCTGGCTCTCCCGCAAGTTTGACCGCGAAATGCTGTTGTGGCCGGGCGTGTGCATCGTCCACGAAGCCTTCAGCGAGACAGAGCTTTTGAAGCTGAAAGAGCAGTACCCCGCAGCCCCCGTTGCCGCGCACCCGGAATGCCCGCCGGCAATCATCGACCATGCCGATCACGTCGGCTCAACCAGCGCGATCCTGACCTACGCCAAGGAGTTTGAAGGCGACACGCTGATCGTTGCGACCGAGCCGCACATCTTGCACCAGATGGAAAAGGCGCTGCCCGAGAAAACCTTTATCGGCGCGCCGGGTGCAGATGGGAACTGCAACTGCAACATCTGCCCCTACATGGCGCTGAACACGATGGAGAAGCTCTACGTCGCCCTGCGCGATCTGAGCCCGCGCATCGAGATCGAAGAGGACATTCGCCTAAAGGCCAAAAGAAGCCTCGACCGCATGCTGGAGATGGCCAGCGGCACGGTTGGCATGGGCGATCTGAGCGCAGTGGTGGCGAGCGCGGATTGAGGGGGAGCTAAGTGCAAAGATGAAGGTTTCCGAACGCCTAACCACTATCCAGCTCATTTCTCGGGAGATCCAAAGTCGCTACAATTGGGGAGAGGCAACGACCTTCATTCGCGCGTTTTGTGAGAATCCCCACACCTATGCCGACGATTATGAGTCGGTTTCCGAGATGATGTCTTACAACCTTGGAGAGGTCCAACCTTCTGTATTGGGCGAGATTGTCGATGACCTAGGCCTTGATGCAATTGGGCATATCTCAGCTTCCATTCAGCCTCCCAAAGTGTGGAGTGAAACAGACAAGTTTCGGGTGTTTATAAGCCATATCTCGGAAGACAAGGATAGGGCCCACCGCCTTCGAGAAGCGCTTTCGGCCTACAACGTAAGCAGTTTCGTGGCTCATGACAACATCGAGCCGACGCTGGACTGGCAGGTGCAAATTGAAAGAGCGCTGCACTCGATGGACGCTTTTGTTTCGATCCATACCAAGGGGTACTCAAAGAGCTTTTGGTGCCAGCAAGAGACTGGCTTCGCTTTTGGCAACCAAACAAAAGTAATTGCACTTCGGATGGGAGAAGATCCGACCGGCTTTGCCTCAAAGCATCAAGCAATTTCCAGAGGAACAAAGCGAGCAGAAGACGTAGCGGCCGAGATTGAGAAACTCTTACGTGCCGATGATAGGACGAAGGCAAAATTCGAAGCATGCCAGCCCAAAGCAACGGCCTATGATGATTTAGACGACGACATTCCTTTCTGAGTGACCATCGCTGGACCAGCCTTCGGCTGCACCACCCGCGCCGCCACCAAAGCTGAGCCCAAGAGCACCGTACCCACCACATCGAGCGCGCTAAGCACCTCGCCAAAGACGCTCCAGCCGACAAACGCCGCAATTGCGGGTTGGGTCAGCAGCGCGAGGCCGATCACCAATGGCGGGAAGTGGCCCAGCGAATAGACCAGCAGCCCTTGGCCAACGAGCTGGCTTGAGACGAACAGGATCACCACCGGGGTCCAGTCGGTTGGCCAGACCGGCTCTCCTAGCATCAGCGCTATCGCAAGCAGCACGGGGCATGCAAAGACGCTGACCCAGACCAGCAGGCTCCACGATCCGAACCGGCTCCTCTCGCCTTGCAGCGTTAACAGGTACACCGCGTAGAGCAGCCCGGCGGTGATGCAGAATAGATCTCCGGCAAAGGTGATTGGCGAGATATCGAGGCTGCGCCCCAGCAATATGCCAGCGCCGCTCAGCGCCAGCAGGATGGCGATCCACTCTTTGCCCCTGGGCATCGTGCGCGCGATGATGAAGCCCCAAAAGAGCAGCACGACCGATCCTGCATTGCCGAACAGTGTCGCATTGCCCAGCCGTGTCATGCCGATGCCGATATGCCAGCTCGCAAGATCGCCAGCGAAGGCAACCGCTCCAATGCCAACGAGCACCAGCGAACGCCGGGGCATGCCGCCCAGCTTTTGCCCTGCGACACGCGCGAATATGACAAGGAAAGGCAGCGCCAGAAACATGCGCCAGAAAGCCGCGCTCACCGGCCCTGTATCGGTCAGTCGAACAAGCCACGGCCCCATGGCGAGCGCGACATTCCCGCCCAGCAAGGCCGCCAGCAATAGGCCAGCGCGCAGCGCCGATGGGCGCTGGCCAAGATTTGCTTGAGGGCTTGCAGGCTTTTCCATGCTTGCGCCCTAGTCGCCAACGCGCCAAGTGCAATCCCAAGTCGAAACGAGGAAGAGGACACCCAATGCATCACGAAGCTCTGTTCCAGCCGCTCACCATGGGCGCGCTTGAAGCGAAGAATCGCATTTTCATGGCCCCGCTCACCCGTGGCCGCGCGGCCGATCCGGTGTTCACGCCCAACGCCATGATGAAAACATATTACGAGCAGCGCGCGGGCGCAGGGCTTATCCTGACTGAGGCGACCGGGATCAGCCGCGAAGGTCTCGGCTGGCCCAGCGCGCCGGGCATCTGGTCGGACGAACAGGTTGAAGCGTGGAAGCCGATCACCGAGGCGGTCCATGCCAAAGGCGGCCTGATTGCGATGCAGCTGTGGCATATGGGACGGCTTGTGCACCCTTACTTTCTCGATGGTGAACCGGCTTTCTCCGCCAGCGCCACGACCGCCCCGGGCCATGCGCACACGCCGGAAGGACGCAAAGATTACGAACAAGCGCGCGAGATGACGCTTGAGGATATCGAGCGCACGATCGGCGATTACCGCAAGGCGGCTGAAAACGCGAAGGCCGCCGGGTTTGACGCGGTTCAGCTGCACGGCGCGAATGGCTATTTGATCGATCAATTCCTGCGCGAGACGACCAATCTGCGCACCGATGACTATGGCGGGCCTGTCGAAAACCGCGTGCGCTTCATGCGCGAGGTTCTGGAAGCGCTCATCGATGTCTGGGGTGCAGACCGGGTGGGCATTCGCCTCTCCCCCAATGGCGAGACGCAAGGCGCCGATGACAGCAATCCGGGGGCGATCTTTGGCGAGGCGACCCGCGTCATTGAACAACTGGGCCTTGCCTTCCTCGAGCTGCGCCAGCCCGGCCCTGACGGCACGTTCGGCTCAACCGATGTGCCCCAGCAGGACGCCCTGATCCGCGGCATCTACACAGGCCCGCTGATCCTCAATTCGGACTATGGCGCTGAGGATGCCCACGCGGATGTGACAAGCGGGCGCTGCGAAGCGGTAAGCTTTGGCCGCCCGTACATCTCGAACCCGGATCTTGAAAAGCGCATCGCGGCAGGCGCGCATTTCAATGGGAACAAGGACGTGCCCAAAAGCTGGTACTTCCCGACAGCGGAAGGGTATATCGATTATCCGACGCTCGAAGAGGAGCAGGCAAACGCGGCCTGACCTGCGCGCGCGCATATCACCCCTGAATAAGGCGTTAGCCGCCGGGTGGAGCCTGCGCAGGAGCTGGGGGTTCCGGCGGGCTCGGCGGCAGCGCTTCGACCGTATCTGAGCTCTGGCTCCCATTCTGGATGCTGGTGGTGGTTTCCACGGTGGTCTCGATCCCGTCCTCGCTTTGCGTGACGGTGGTGGTCTCCACTGTGGTGGTCGTTGTCCGCTCCAAAGATGGCGATTGGGATGTGAGCGCTTCGAGCGGGATCATCGCATCGCTGACCGAGCCGCCTAGAACCTCACCCTTGACCTCGCCGCCCTGCTCGACCGCTTGCGCCTCTTGCTGGACCTCGGCCTCCTGCGAGCACGCCGCCAGAGTGCCTGCCAAAGCACCGATCAGCGCACATCCGATTACACGCCGCATTTGCCCCTCCCCGTTTTGTCGAGCGCTTCAAAAAAGCCCGGTGCGCGGGCGATGAAAGCCTCATCCCATTGCGCGGATGTCACGCTTTTGCCGAGCCGCGCCAGGCTGGTGACGCCGAACTCTTTGATCCCGCACGGCACGATGCCGCCGAAATGCGATAGGTCCGGGTCCAGATTGACCGAGACGCCATGCATCGAGACCCAGCGCCGCACCCGCACGCCGATCGCGCCGATTTTCGCCTCGCGCCCGTCAATATCTTCGCACCAGATGCCCACCCGGCCGTCGACCGCCCAAGCCTCAACTCCGAAATCCGCAAGCGTGGCGATCACCCAGCCCTCTATCGAGTGGACGAAGCAGCGCACATCCTTGCCGCGCTTACCCAAGTTGAGCATCAAGTAACCGACGCGCTGCCCCGGCCCGTGATAGGTGTAGCGCCCGCCGCGCCCGGCCTTTACGACCTCAAAGCGCGGATCGACCAGTTCCGCCGGGTCCGCACTCGTGCCAGCGGTGTAAACGGGTGGGTGCTCAAGCAGCCAGATTTGTTCCGCCGCAGCGCCCGCGTGGATCGCAGTATTGCGCTCCTCCATCGCGGCCAGCGCTTCGGTGTAGGGCACAAGAGCCTCATCGCGCCGCCACTCGATAGCGCAATCCCGGTGAGCAGGATCAGGGGTAGTATTAAAAGCATGGCTTGCCATCACCCATGCGTGGGGCCATTGATCGTGTATATCAAGAGCACAAATGCAACGTGTGGCTGAGAAGTGATGGGCGCGAAAGCGCGCCGGGACGTGTCTGGCGAGAATAGGGGCAAAAGATGAACTTCGATATGAACGCTGCGTGGGAGCGCGCGGTTGAGCTCATCAAGGACAATGTACAATTGCTGGCGATTATTGCAGCGGTGTTCCTGCTGCTGCCCTCGATTGCGATCAATCTGTTCATGCCCAATATGGCCGCTATTAGCGAACCGGGCGGTGATCCTGAAGTGGTGTGGGCGCAATTACAGGCCAACATTGGTCCGATCATCATAGCAGGTGTGCTGGGATCGATTGTGCAGTTCGCCGGCTATGGCGCAATGATCGCTCTAATGGGCCGCACGCGGCCAACTGTCGGCGAAGCGATTGCGACGGGGTTCAAGATCACGCCCACGATAATAGCAGTGTTCCTACTGTACTTTTTGCTTTATTTCCTTGGTGCGGTCCTCGTTGTGCTGCCGCTTGTCTTGATCATCGGTTTCTCAGGCGCGGGCGAGGGCGCAGGGGCAATTGCGGGTGCGTTGGGGGTTATACCTATCATGCTCGTCGCAATTTATATCGCTGCGCGCATGTCGATGAGTATGGCCGTTGTCGTGCTTGAGGGCACGCTCAACCCGATCACCGCGACGCTGCGGTCCTTTAAGCTCACCCACAAACGCCAGTGGTCGATCCTGATCTTCTGGGTGGTTCTGTTCGCGCTCTATTTCGTGATTGCACTGCTGTTTTCCGGCGGCGTAGGCGCGATTGCGGCGCTGGCAGGCGGCGGCACGATGACCGCGCTGATCCTGGGCATAACGAATGGCCTTATGGGCATGGCAAGCGGGATGATCATAAGCGCTCTGGCTGTCGCGATCTTCCAGCAATTGAGCGGACCTGACGCAGGTGAGGTAAGCTCCGTCTTCGAATAGCCTGCTCAGCGGGCCGCAGCCGCGAGGGCGGGTCGCGAGCGCGCCAGTAGGATTGCCAGCATGCACGCGCTCGCCTAGCGCATTGCGCCATGGCCGAGGCGGACCCTTCCACACGCACAGCGCAAACGACCAAGGCGCAAACGCCTGATGCGCAATCAGGCACGCCGCCGATCCCAAACTCGCGCATGGCGCTATTGTTTGCCGTCATGCTGGTGACCGCGGCGGGCAACACCGCGATGCAATCGGTGATGCCATCCATCGGTACAGCGCTGGGCGTGCAGGATTTCTGGATCAGCCTTGCTTACAGCTGGTCTGCGCTCTTGTGGGTGGTGTGCGCGCCAATCTGGGCGCGGCGCTCGGACCGGCGGGGGCGCAAGTCGATGATGGCGCTGGGACTTGTGGGCTTTGTCTTTTCGATGGCCTTTTGCGGAATGGCGCTGTGGGCGGGGCTAGCCGGATGGATGGGAGCGCTGACGACCCTCATCGCGTTCGCCGCCGCGCGCAGCCTTTACGGCCTGTTCGGCAGCGCCGCGCCTCCGGCTGTACAGGCCTATGTCGCCTCACGCACGCCGCGATCGCAGCGCACACAGGCACTCTCGCTGATTGCATCGAGCTTTGGCCTTGGCACCGTGATCGGCCCGGCGCTTGCCCCGCTAATGGTGCTGCCGTTTCTGGGGCTTGGGCTTGTGGGTCCGTTCATTTGCTTTGCAGCGCTAGGGCTGGCTGCGCTGATTGTGCTGCGCCTGAGGCTGCCCAATGATGAACCGCGCTTTGCCGCGCGTGGCCGGGTCCAGCCTTATGCGAGCGGCACGGGCGGCGCGCCCGATGAACCGGCTGACGACCCGGCAGACGGGGAGGACGTAGATGATGCGCAGCCCGAGCCGCCAGCAACGCAGCTCAAATGGTTTGAGCCGCGCCTTCGCCCCTGGGTTATCGCCGGTCTTGTCGGCGGGCACGCGCAGGCGATGGTGCTGGGTATTTCGGGCTTTCTGGTGCTTGATCGCCTCGGCCTTCGCGAGAGTCCGGCTGAGGGCGCAGGGCCGGTGGGTCTGGTGCTGATGAGCGGGGCCATTGCAACTCTGCTGGCGCAATGGGGGCTGATCCCGCGCTTCAATATGGGCCCGCGTTCGGCGACGCTTTCAGGCATCTTGGTGGCGGCAGCGGGCACGGCTGTTCTGGGCGTGGCGGGGGACCTGCACACAATCGCGCTGGGCTATGCTATCGCGGCGCTGGGCTTTGGCCTGTTTCGCCCCGGAACAACTTCGGGCACCTCGCTTGCCGTCACCCGCGCCGAGCAGGGGCAGGCCTCAGGCGTCACCGCGAGCGTTGCTGGCGCGAGCTTCATCTACGCACCGGCGGTGGGCGTTTGGCTCTACAATCTTGATGAGTGGCTGGCGTTCAGCCTCATGATCGCGCTGTGTCTTTCGGTGGCGCTAATCGGATGGCGCGGCCTTACGAGCGATGCAGAGATGACGCACGATCGATGAAAGGTCTTTTTTTTGCGGTTCCACGCCACCCACGCCCTCCACCCTTCCACCCGGATGGTAACCCGGTAGGCTCCGGGTGGAAGGGTGGAGGGCGTGGGTGGCCAGGCAGCGCCGCGAAGCGCACTGCGATCAGAGCAACTGCAGCACAACATCCTGCGGACGGCAAAGACGCACGCCCTTCTCGGTCTCGACAAGCGGACGCTCGATCAGGATGGGCTCAGCCGCCATCGCATCGAGCACTGTGCCGGCGTCCGCTTCAGGCAGGCCAAGCTCCTTGGCGTCAGTGCCTCTGATCCGCAGCCCCTCTTGCGGAGTGATCCCGGCATCAGCGTAAAGCTGAGCGAGCTTTTCGCGGCTTGGCGGCTCCTTCAGGTACTCGACCACATTCACATCGACCCCCGGCGCCTCCTCAAGGATAGCCAGCGTCTTACGCGAGGTTCCGCATTTGGGGTTGTGCCAGATGGTTGCTTTCATCGCATCGCCTATTCGTGTGAGTCGCAAGCGCAGCCGAGCCGCGTGGATGGCTTATTCGGAATTGGGTTTGTCTGGGAGCGACAGCGCCGGAACCGCCGCCGCCGCATCCGCCGCGCTGATGCCCGGCGCGGGCGCCGCGCTGACAGTCTCTTGCCTCAGCATGATGCGACTTGCGCGCTGAACCGCTTTCACCAGACGCGGATAGGTTCCGCACCGGCAATATATGCCGTTCAGCGCTTCAACGATTTCCTCTTCGCTTGGCGAGGGGTTGCGTTGCAGCAACGCCGCACCTGCGATCACATGCGCTGGGGTGCTATAGCCGCTCTGGATCGCTTGCTCCGCGACCATGGCTTGCTGCATTGGATGCGACCGGTCGCCCGAAATGCCCTCAATTGTCGTGATCACGCGCCCTTCGGCCTCAGCAAGAGTGATCTGGCAGGATCGCAAAGCGACACCATCAACCAAGACCATGCACACGCCAAGGCAATCCCCACCAGCGCAGCTTTTCGTGCCGGTCAGGTTCATCGCCTCGCGCAAGGCGTGGAGCAGCGGCATGCGCGGGTCGAGGTCGAACTCGACCGGGCTGTCATTGATGGTCATGCGCGACATGCCAAAGGCTCCTTGGGCGCCGCCCTAATGAAAGAGCGTCAGCTGCGCCAGCTGTCGTCGATCTTCGAGACGCGTCGTTTCCACGCTTCAAAATCGAACACGCCAGCACCGCCCTGGCCCTGCATGACCGCAAGATCGCGCTGGTGCACGTCGATCACCTCTTGCGGCACGATCTGCGGATCGCCCATACTAGCGGTCGCAACCTGGATCTCGCATGCGCGCTGGAGCGCCCACATTTTGACGAACATGCCGGGGATCGTCTTGTCCATCACAACTGGGCCGTGATTGCGCAGCATAAGGATTGTGTGATCGCCAAGGTTCTCCACCAGACGCTCACCCTCTTCAGCGCGCACGGTCACGCCTTCAAAATCGTGATAGCCGATCTGGTCCTGGAAATTGCAGGCGTAGAAATTGGTCGGCATCAGGCCTTGGCTGTGGCTGCACACCGCCATGGTCGCGGTGGTGTGGACATGGCAGATCGCCGATGCGCGCTCACCCAGAGTTTTATGAAAGTAGGCGTGCTGGGTGAAGCCTGCCTTGTTCACCATATATTGCGAGGGGCCGACATTGTTGCCTTCGACATCGATCTTGACGAGGTTCGATGCCGTGACCTCATCGTAAAGCAGGCCGAATGGATTGATGAGGAAGGTGTCCTCTTCGCCCGGCACCTTCAACGAGATGTGATTATAGATCGATTCCGACCAGCCCAGATGGTCAAAGATGCGGTAGCACGCAGCAAGGTCCAGACGGGCCTGCCATTCTTCGGGGGTGCACTCGATAGTGGGCTTCAACTGGGTGGCCATGGGGCGTGATCCTCTTGCTCTTTACTTGATTGGTTTGATGCACTCTATCGCATGAGGAGGGGAGAGGCGGCAAGAAATTCTGCAAGCGGCCTATCGCACGGAACCACTCAGGCGTGCGCGCCGTTTAAGCAAAGCAGATACCAGCGCTGTCTTCACCACAAGGGAAACTGCTTTGCGCCTTTGCTGTCTTGCCTCTAGGCGCGCCGCTCCATGACCGCGCAATCCGCTGCCCATTCTGACAAACAGCCCTCTGCCCAAGTGGCGCGGCTGACGAGGGGTCCGATCACCGGGCACCTGATCGGCCAGACGCTGCCGGGAATTGTCGGCGTCGCTGCGATCATGTCGATCGGGCTGATCGATGCCTATTTCATCGGCCAGCTGGGCGGCGATGCGCTGGCGGCGATCTCGTTCATTTTCCCCATCACCATCGCGCTCGCTTCTTTGGGTGTGGGGGTAATGGTCGGGATCAACTCGATGGTCAGCCGGGCCTTGGGCGAAGGCGATCCCGAAAAGGCAGCGCGGCGCGCGACCTTTGGCATCGTCTTCGCGCTGGTGACCGGTCTCGTCATTGGCTTGACCCTCTACGCGCTGCTCAATCCGCTGTTTGACCTGATGAACGCGCCCGCAGACGTCCTGCCGCTCATCAAGCTTTACATGGCGCCTTTTGCGCTGGGCTTTCCGCTGCAGATCGGGATCATGGGCCTTTCAGGCGTGCTGCGCGCGCAAGGGGAAGCGCGCAAGGCGAGCTCCATCAATGTCTCATACGCTGCGGTCAACTGGATCCTTGATCCGATCCTGATTGTCGGCGCGTTCGGGTTTGAAGGCTTAGGGATTGTTGGCGCAGCCTATGCTACGATCATCGGATTTGGCGCGGGCTTTATTTTCGCGATTTTCATGGTGCGCAGCGCTCAGATCCCGATCGATTTGAGCCTGCTCGGGCGCGGCAAGCTGGTGGACCCGGCGGTCTCGATCCTGCGCGTGGGCGGACCCGCGGCGTTCTCGAACGCGATCAATCCCATTGGCCTTGCGATCCTCACCGCGCTGATCGCCAAACAGGGCCAGGACGCGGTCGCCGCCTTTGGCGCAGCCGGGCGCTTGCAGAGCTTTGCCACCGTGCCGCTGCTGGCGCTGTCCGGTTCCATCGGAGCGATCGTGGGCCAGAACTGGGGCGCGCGCGAATTTGGCCGAGCGCGCGATGCGGCGATCTGGGCGGGCGGCTTTTGCGTGGTCTGGGGGCTTGGGGTCGCGATCCTGATGGTCTCAGGCGCTGAGGCTTGCGCTGAGCTGTTCACCGACGATCCCGATGTGATTGAGGAGTTTGCGCTTTATCTTCACATCGCGGCCTGGGGCTATGCGGGATTTGGCCTGCTGATTGTGGCGAACGGTATCCTCAACGCGGTTGACCGCGCGGCCTTCGCGCTCGCGCAATCGATCCTGCGCGTGTTTCTGGTCATGCTGCCATTTGCGCTGTTGCTGGATCAGGAACTGGGATCTTCTGCGATCTACGGCGCTGAGCTGGCTGCCAACATATTTGGTGCAGTTACGGGTGTGGCGCTCATATGGTGGGTGCTCGCGCGGCGGGTCAAACAGGCAGCGGCCTGACCCCTACCCCCTCATGGGCCGTCACGCGCACGAGAGGCCCGCAGTAGGCCTTCATTAACCATCACGCGCCATAGAAGCTCTCTGATACCAAAAATGTCCTGTTCCAAAACTGGGGACCTTAGCGCGCACCATGGACGACCTGCTGGCCGATTTCGTCGCCGAGACACGCGAGATGCTCGAGGCGAGCGAGGGCGAAATCATCGCCTGGGAAGCCAATCCGGCGGACGGATCGCGCATTGATGCGATTTTCCGCTTCGTCCACACGGTAAAGGGCAATTGCGGCTTTTTCGATTTTCCCCGCCTCGCCGGGCTCAGCCACGCAGCGGAAGACGCGCTCGCCGATGTGCGCGCTGGCCGGCGCGAAACTGATGCAGCGCTCGTCTCCGCGGTCCTGGCTGTGATCGACCGGATCGTTGAACTGGTCGACGCGATCGAGGCTGACGGCCAATGCCCCGAAGGCGATGACGGTGATCTGATCGCTAGGCTGATGGAAGGGGCCGAAGCGCCCGACATAACCGTCGAGGACCCCCAAGTGCCCGTCCCCACCGGTCCCGATAGCGCCTCAGGCGATGCCAGCGGAGCAGATACCAATGCCGCCGCCGCTCAAAGCGCTATCGCCGCCCAGCGCACGATCCGCCTGCCCGTGGACCTGCTTGACCGCGTGATGAGCGGCGTTTCCGACATGGTTCTGGCGCGCAACGATCTGGCGCACCGCTTGCGTCAGGCGGGCAACCAGCCGACCATTGATGGCCCGTTTGAGCGGCTCACCAGCATCCTGTCTGACGTGCGCGACGCGATCACCCGCATGCGCATGCAGCGCATCGAGACGCTGTTTGGTGCGCTGCCGCGTCTGGTCCGCGACCTGTCAGCCGAACTCGGCAAGCAGGTGCTGATCGATCTGGAAGGCGGCGATGTTGAGCTTGACCGCGAGATGATCGAGATGATCCGCGACCCGGTCACCCACATCATCCGCAACGCCATCGATCACGGGGTCGAGCCGCCGCATGAGCGCCTCGAAAAAGGCAAGCGCGAAACCGCCTTTCTTTCAATCGCTGCTCGCCAGTCAGGCAACACAATCTCTATCGTAGTCAGTGATGATGGCCACGGCATCGATGAGGAGCGGATCGCAGCCAAGGCGCTTTCCACGGGCCTGATCACCCAAGCCGAACGTTCGGCGATGGACCGCGAAAAGATCCTCCAGCTCATTTTCGAGCCCGGCTTTTCCACCGCTGAAAGCGTCTCCAATATCTCAGGCCGCGGCGTGGGCCTCGATGTGGTGCGTGAAAACCTTGAGAAGGTTGGCGGTAGCATCAAGGTATCGAGCACAACAAGCGTGGGCACGCTCTTCACGCTGCAAATCCCGCTGACGCTAAGCATCATTGCCGGGCTGACGGTCGAAGTCGCCGATCAGCGCTTCGCCATCCCGCAAAGCTACGTCGAAGAGATCATTCACGCCTCGGCCAAATCGCTCGACCTCACGCATATGGGCGAGGCTGCGCTTGTGACCTTCCGCGGCGCGCGCGTGCCGTGCCTTAACCTAGCGGATGTGCTCGGCCTACCCGATGGCAAGGGTGATGCAGCGGACCGCTCCATGGTCATGCTGCGCCTTGCCAGCGGCGACATGTTTGCGCTCGCGGTTGAGAATATTCACAGCCATGGCGATATCGTGGTCAAGCCGCTTGCACCGGCCGTGATGAAGACTGAACTTTATGCGGGCTCGACGCTGCTCGATGACGGCCAGCCGGTGCTGCTCCTAGACGTGACCAACATCGCCTCGCTTCATAACCTTGTGTCGGACGCGCGCACCCGCGTACTCGCTGATGCGCTTGAGAGCGAGCGAGCAGAGGACAAAGCCGTCCAGCGCGCAATGCTGTTCACCGACTTTGAAGGCCGCCGCCGCGCAGTGCGCCTTGAACTGGTGCAACGCATCGAGACCGCTCCGGCAAGCGCCATTGATCACACGTCGGCTAGCCCGCGTGCAGTGATCGACGGTCTGATCCTGCCGCTGATTGGCCTTCCCGAAGGCCCGCTTCCTGCTGAGAAAATCCGCCTTCTGCGCCTCACCGATGGCGCGTGCGAATTGCTGCTGGCTGTGCGCGAGGTCGATGACGCCGTTGCGCTTGATGGGGAATTGAAACCTGTGAAGGATGATCCCCTGGTAGAAGCGGTGACGCTCGTCGCCGGGCAAACTGTGGCGCTGATTGACGGGCACGAAACCTTCGCCCGCTATGCTGAGGCGCCAACCACTTTTGCACGCCCGCAATGCCGCCTGCCCGAAGGCGAATGGGCGCGCACAATCCTTGCACCGCTCGTTACGTCGGCCGGATACGAGATTGCCGAACCCGGCTCACCCGATCTGGAAGGCACGCTATCGATCTGGTTCGAAGACGAGTTCGAAACCGCAACCGCGCTCGACTGGACGATCACAGAGCCCTTTATCCGCCTGCGCGACCATCCCGATGGCGCAGGCAATGCCAAGACGATCTACCGCTACGATCGCGATGGCCTGCTCGCAGCTCTGCAAGAGGCGCGCGGCGCCGCGCATAGCGGCGGGAAGAGCTCGATAGAGGGCGACGACACCGATACAGGAGAGGCCGCGTGAACGATCTTCTCGTCATGGTCCAGATAGCCGGACGCCGCTGCGCATTGCATGCAGGCGTCGTCAAATCAGTGATTGAACTGGGCGTTATCACTTCGGTGCCGCGCAGCCCTGACTTTATCGCCGGCATCACCGCTTTGCGCAGCCAGGCGCTGACTGTGATCGACTGCCGCCGAGCGCTGGGTTTTACAGAAATGTCCTGGGCCACCGATCACCGCGCCGCTGTGGTTTCAGTGGGCGGGCATTCCTATGCGCTGGTGGTGGATGCGGTCGAGGATATTGCCACAGGCCAATCGAGCCCTGACAGCGTGCCCGGCGGCTTTGGCCCGGAGTGGACTCGGATCGCCACCGGCATGGTTGAGACCGCGATTGGGCCTGCTCTGCTGATCGATCTTGCCAAGCTGATTGCCGGCCCGGAAGGGCTTTCAGGCTCTAATCCCAATTCCATCGGAGCGGCGGCTTAATCCAATAGTTACCGCCTCCCTCTACTCTTCGGTCGCCACAAAAAGGGTGATCCATGAAGACCTGTCTTATCGTCGATGATTCGCGCGTGATCCGCAAAGTGTCGAGACACATCCTCGAAACGCTAGGCTTTAGCGTCGACGAAGCGGAAAATGGCCAGGAAGGTCTCGACGCCTGCGACAAGGCGATGCCTGATGTTGTCCTGCTTGACTGGAACATGCCGGTCATGACGGGGATCGAGTTCATCATCCAACTGCGCAAGCGTCCCGGCGGCGACAAGCCCAAGGTCGTGTTCTGCACCACCGAAAACGATGTAGCGCATATTCGCGAAGCGATCTCCGCTGGTGCTGACGAATATGTGATGAAGCCCTTTGATCACGAAACACTGCAGATCAAGCTGCAATTGGTGGGCTTTGCATGAACGCGCCCGCGCCTGTACCAAGTAGAGCGCCGGGCAGTCGATTGCGCCGCAAGGCACCATCCGAGCCCGCCTCAGACCGCATCAAGCCTGCGAATGCGCCCGCCAATGATGCAATTCGGGTGCTGATCGTTGACGATTCGCTGACCGTGCGCACGATCTTCAAACGCATGGTTGAAAGCGATGGTGCGATGTGCGTGGTTGAGACAGCCAGCAGCGCGGAACGCGCGATCGCTCAGCTTGAAAAGACGCCTGTTGATGTGGTGCTCCTCGATCTGGAGATGCCGGGTATGGGCGGGCTTGAGGCTCTTCCCAAAATCCTTGAGCGCACGCATGGCGGGCAGGTTCTGGTCGTCTCCTCGCTGACCCAGGACGGCGCCGAACACACCATTTCTGCGCTTTCGATGGGCGCCGCGGACACGATGCTCAAACCGCGTCCAGGTGGCTTTAACGAAGACTATCGCAGCCAGCTGCTGGGCAAGATCCGCGCTCTTGGCGAAAGCCAGCCGGGCGAAATGTCTGGCATTGCGCAGGGTGCCTCGGGCGAAAGCGATAAAAGCTCCCAAACAGGTGCCCAACCGCTCGTGGTCAAGTCGCTTGCCGCCGAGCGCAAGCAAGACGCTGCCTCGACTACTCCAAGCGCACCGGCTCTGCGCGCAGCCCCCACAAAAGCGCCTGAAGCGATCGCCATCGGGGCCTCGACCGGAGGCATCCACGCACTCAACATTCTGCTGCGTTGCCTGACGCGGGACTTTGACCTGCCGATCCTGATCACGCAGCATTTGCCCGCCTCGTTCATCCCGGTGTTCGCGCGCCAGATTGAAATGGCCTGCGCCCGCCCAGCGGTGATCGCTGCCGAAGGCACCGAGATCCGCCGTGGCCAGGTCGCGATTGCGACAGGGCATGGCCATATGATCGTCCGCCGCGTCGGCGACCGGCTGGTGGCGAAGACCTCCAACGAACCGGCCCGCAGCGGCTGCCTGCCTTCGGTCGATCCAATGTTCGAAAGCGTGGCCGAGGCGTGCAATGGCCGCGTTCTTGGCGTTGTGCTGTCGGGCATGGGCCGCGATGGCCTCGACGGCGCGCGAAAGCTGGTCGATGCAGGCGGCACGATCTTCACCCAAAGCGCGGAAACAAGCGCTGTCTGGGGGATGCCGGGGGCGGTTACCAAATCAGGGCTTTCCAGCCTTGTTGACTCGCCTGAGGAACTGGGCGCGCGGGTTCTGGAACTTGGGCTCAGCGTGACCGCGCCTGAGCCAAACTGAAGCCCAAATTCCTTATGGACGCGCATAACGCCTCCCTCCAGATCATCGCCGACCTGCTGGCCGAACATACAGGCCAACATCTCACCGAGAGCCGCCGCTGGCGGGTAAGCTCGGCGCTGTCTGGCGTGTTCCGCGAATACGGGATCAGCAATGCAGATCAGCTGGTTTGCCTTTTAGAGAGCCAGCACTCGATCGCAGCGCGGCGCAAGCTGACCACACAAGTAGTCGAGGCCCTGCTCAACAACGAGACCTATTTCTTCCGCGACAAGCCCACTTTCGACCAGCTTCCCGAGGCGGTCCTGCCCAACATCGCCCGTAAGCGCGCCGATACGCGGCGGATCTCGATCTGGTGTGCGGGCTGTTCGACGGGGCAGGAAGTGCACAGCCTTGCAATGCTGTTCGCTGACAATCCCGAGCGCTGGCACGGCTGGACGATCGACCTGCTTGGCACCGACGTGTCAGAGCGGGCCATCAATGTGGCGCGCGGTGCGCTTTACAGCCAGTTCGAAGTCCAGCGCGGGCTGGGCGTGATCGAGATGCTGCGCCATTTCGATGAGACGGCGGAAGGCTGGCAGGTCAAGGACACAACGCGCGCCATCACCCGCTTCCAGGCACACAACGTGCTTGAAGAGCCGCCTGCGCGGACGCGCTTCGATCTGATCTTGTGCCGCAATGTGATGCTCTATTTTGATCAGCCAACCCGCGAACGCGCCTTTGCCCGGCTTGCCAGCGCTGTAAACCCCGATGGCTTTTTGATGTTGGGCGCGGGCGAGACCGTGGTCGGACAAACCAGCGCCTTCGTGCCGGTGCCCGAGCGTGCCAGCCTCTATGAATTGCGCGCAGCCAGCCCCTGCGACAAAAGCCAAGGCCGCGAGCGCGACCGTATTTTTGCCACGCAAAGCTAATCCGCCTGCCCGCATCACGGCACACCTGGCTTAACCAAATTGGCCCCGCCCACGCTGCCCTTGCGCCGGGCAAAAAACGGCAATCATTCGGTGCAAATTGCCCCAACAAAGCGGGCAGTTTTACCCTTCCTTAGCCATTGCTCTTTAGCAAACTTAACAGGTCGCTGGGGCAGCATTGCCTCCAATAATTGAATGTCAGAATGGGGAAAAACGCGTGAGTGAAGACCGCAAGCCGCTGCGTTTAACCCCGCTCGGGCTAGTCGGAGTGCCGCTGGCAACCATCAGCTTTGTATTTGCGCTCATCACGCTTGTTGTCATCGCCAGCGACCAGATCGAATTTCGCTCACCCGCACCGCTTCTGATCGCCGGTGTGCTGCTTTACGCTGCCACCGTGTTTTTCCTTACCCGCAGCGGCTTTGCCAATGTTCGCGAGTTGGAAACGTTCGCGTCGACCGATCTACTGAGCCATCTGCCCAACCGCCATGCGCTTCACGCGGACATCGAACACCTCTCGCGCGGCGACGAAGAAGTGGCAATCGCGCTTATCGATCTCGACAGCTTCAAACAGGTCAATGACCACTACGGCCACGCGGTCGGTGATGAGCTGATCCAGTCTTGTTCGCAGATGGTGCGCGAGGCATGCGGCGACGAGGCCAAGTGTTACCGGCTTGGCGGAGACGAGTTTGCGGCGGTCATGGGCGGCCGGGCAGCGGGCACAATTATTGAAGGCATTTGCCGAGGTCTTTTGGAGCGGCTCAAAAGCCCGATCAAAGTGGGCGAACGCGACATCACGGTAGGCGCCAGCATCGGCCTTGCCCGCAGCACAGCTGATGAGCGATTGGCTTCTTCTGAAATGCTGCGTCGCAGCGATGTCTCGATGTACATGTCCAAGCGCGGCGGGAAGATGCGCTGCACATGGTTCAACGAAGCCTTCGACCAGCGCCGCGAGGCTGTGCGTGAGATTGAAGACGACCTGCGCAAAGCGCTCGCCAATCGTGAGTTCGACCTTGTCTACCAACCGCTGGTCGATGCCGATACGGGTAGGATTGTCGCGGTGGAATCGCTGCTGCGTTGGACCCGGGCGGATGGCCAATCAATCAGTCCCGCGGCCTTTATTCCGGTTGCCGAGGAATCGGGCCTCATCAATCCGATTGGCCTTTGGGTTTTGCGCAAGGCCTTATGCGATGCCTCGCGCTGGGACGGCATTACGCTGTCGGTCAATATTTCAGCCGCGCAATTACGCAACCCCGAATTTCCCATCAAACTGGGCGAACTGCTTGAAGAAACCGGCTTTGATCCCGGGCGACTAGAGCTTGAAATCACCGAGACTTGCCTGGTGCTCGACCCAGTTGTGGCCGAGCGCAGCCTTGACGTGATCCGCGGCTTTGGCGTCAACATTTCGCTCGATGACTTTGGCACTGGCTATGCCTCTATAGGGTTCCTGCGCCAATTCCGGTTTGAAAAGCTCAAACTGGATCGCAGCCTGGTCGTGCAGGCGGGCGAGGATGATGGCAGCCGCGCGATGATGCTCTCAAGTATCGCCATGGCTCGCGCGTTGAAGATGAGCGTGACGGCAGAGGGCGTTGAAACCGACGAACAGGCCGACATGGTCCGTGTTGCGGGCGCTGATCAATTGCAGGGCTGGCTCTATTACAAGGCCCTGCCCGACACCGAGATCGATGCGCTCGTCGAGTCGCAAACGCAAGACAAACAGGCGGGCGAACAGCCTCGCCACCAATTATCGCCCGCACAAAGCGCGGGTGGCAAAGGGGAACAGGCCGCATGAGCGCCTTGCAGGAAATCGCTGTAGATCTGGCTGCCGAACGCGCAGCCGACGACGCTGAGCGCGACGCTGCACGCGAAGCGGCAAACCATGGCGCAGCCAAGCAATGGCTGGGCTGGTTCAACCGGATGTCCATCAGCCACAAGATCCGCTTTTTCTACATGATCAACCTCGCCTTCACGCTTGTGGCAGGGCTGTTTGTGATTGTGGGCTACATCCAGCTTGGCGAGCGCGCCGAGCAGATTGCGGCTCAGCACGACTACGCGCTTGATGGCGAGCGCCTCGTCGCCGTCCTGAGCGAAGCGCAGCGCCATGCGGAGATGCTGGTTGCCACCGGCGAGAGCGTGCGCACCGACGCAGCGCTTGGTCGCCTTGAGGTAGCCGACGGCAAGATCGCCGAACTGCGCGAAAAGGTGGTCGGCAACGACATGACTGCAGCCGATCGGCTCGCGCTTATCGATGGCGGCGTTGACGATTTTCGCCGCCAGGTGCGCGCGTTTGATCCCGCCAGCACCAACGAGGTGCGCCGCTCCAGCCAAGCGAGCGAAATTCAGGCAACCGGCAGCCTAACACTCGAAGCCGCGCGTGAATTGGCCGAGCTGCTGAACACCAAGGCCAAAGCCATGCAGGATGCGGGCGCTGCTCTCATCTTGACGCTGCTTATAGGTTGGGTGGTCTTTGCCGGGATCCTGACGCTCCTAACCTTGGTCGCCACGCGCTTCTTTGATCGCAGTGTTGGCACCTCGATCAAGAACATGACGCGCGAGATGAAGAAGCTTGCCTCGGGCGATAGCAATGTGCAGGTTTCCGGCCGCGGACGCGAGGACGAGATCGGAGACATGGCGCGGGCCATGGAGATCTTCCACCGCGCTGGCAAGCGGCTCGAACGCATGGGGCGCGAGCGCGCAGAGAAAGCCAAGGCGGAGCTGGAAGACTCAACCCGGCTGCAGGTCCAGCAGGAAGAAGCCCGGCTCGAACGCGAGCGGATGCTGCGCGATGTGGCCAACCAGTTCGAACGCACCGTGGGTGATGTGGTGAGCAGCGTGGCCGAGGCTTCGACCCAGCTCCAGACCACCTCGCAGATGATGGCACAAACCGCCGATCAAACAAGCGACCGCGTAGGCGAAGTCAGCGCATCGATGAGCGAGGCCAATTCAGGCGCCACCGCCGCCGCTGCGGCAAGCGACGAGTTTGCGATGTCCATCGGCGAGATCAGCCGCCAAGCCGCGTCGTCGGCAGATCTGGCGCGCAAGGCCACCGACAGCGCAACCAAAGCGGACGAAACGATCTCAGCGCTTTCTGACAGTGCCCAGCAAGTGGGCCAGATCGTCGAGCTTATCCAGACCATTGCCCAGCGCACCAACCTGCTGGCCCTCAACGCCTCGATTGAAGCGGCGCGGGGCGGCGAGGCGGGGCGCGGCTTTGCGGTCGTGGCGAGCGAGGTCAAGGAATTGGCGATGCAGACGAGCCGCGCGACCGAACAGGTCGCCGAGCAAATCCGCGAAATGCAAGATTCAACCGGCGAAAGCGTAACTGCGTTGCGCTCGATTGCGGGCCAGGTGCAGGAGCTTGAAACCACCGCCGTCTCAATCGCGAGCGCGGTCGACCAGCAATCGGTCGCAGGCCAGGATTTGGCGCGCAGCATCGATATGGCCGCGCGTGGCACCGAGCAGGTTACCGGCCACATCGCCGATGTTCGCGAGCTGTCGCTCTCGACCGGATCAGCGGCAAGCCAGGTGCTTTCCAGCGCGACCAATCTGGAGCAGCAGGCGGTCGTTCTGCGCGCTCAGGTCGACGCTTTCCTCATGAAGGTTCGCGTTTCCTGACACACGCGCGCCCACCCATTTGCAAGGGAGCGCGCCCTGCCCCAGATCATTCAAACAAGCTCATGTTAACTATTACTCGATAGGCCATCGCCCAGAAGTCCGAGGTTTACCCCAAGGCTTACTCCGAGGTTTTCAGGGGGCTGCGAGATGACCATGATGAAGGTGCAAGAGGAGCGCGAAGACAAGTCCGTGCCCGCCTTCGCGCTGGACGAAATGACCTCGGATCCCGGCGCTCCAGCCGAATCGTGGGCGCACACCGCGTCCCTTGAAGCGCCCGAAAAGCCCGCCATCTTTGATCGCTTCGCCTTCATCCGCAACAAGAGCATCGCGGCCAAGATCAATGCGGTTTTCGGCGCAGTCGTCGCGCTTGGCCTCACCGTCGTGCTTGTGACTGCGATCACGCTGACAGGCGCGTATGAGCGTTATGGCTCGACCGTCGAAACCCAGCGCGCCTCTGCCATATCAAGCGACTTGCTCGGCACGTTGGGGGAACTGCGTTACAACACCTCACGCTATCTCTTCGAACAGGGCGACACCGTCCTTCAGCGTCAACGCGCCGCATATACGCAAGCCGGTGAGAAACTGGGCGCTCTCGACGCCATCGCAGCCGAGTATGCGCCCTCGCTCAGCCCGCAGGTGACACAGCTGAGCCGTGACCTCGACGCTTATAACGCCGCGTTCGAGACCGCGATTGAGGAGCGCAGTGCCGCCGGTCGCACCGCGAATGTCCAAAACCTCACCGATGACGTATCGGACCGGGGTGCCGCGCTGTTTGCAGATGCGCAAGGCTTTGCCAAAAATGCCTTCACGCTGTCCGAGCAAGTGCGCGAGGCGCGCGTTGAGTACACATTTTCCAACGGCCGCATCGCCGGTGTTCTCACTTTGCTGGCTGGGCTCGTTCTTGTTGCTGGCTTTTTCTACCTCTCGCGCGACCTTGCCCGAAAGATCCGCGAGATCACGCGGGGCATGACGCGGCTTGCCAATGGGGATCGCGATTTCGAGATCGAGGGCGACGATCGCAAGGACGAGATCGGCGAAATGCTGCGCGCGCTTGCGATGTTCAAACGCGCCAACCAGCAATTGGAATTGTGGGCGCGCGAGCGGTCTGAACACGCCGAGCGCGAAATCCGCGCTGAGCAGGAGCGTCTGCGCGAACGCGAAGAAACGCAAGCACGCCGCAGCGCGCTCATTGCCGATGTGGCGGACAGCTTTGAACGAACCGTGGGCGAGGTGGTGGGCAGCGTCACCGCCGCCTCCAGCGAGCTTCACAGCACCGCCACGCGTATGGCCGAATCCGCCGATCTGGCCGCCGGGCGTACGCAAGAGCTCACCGAGAGCATGGCCGAAGCCAATGCGGGCGCGACGGCTGCTGCGGCTGCAAGCGACGAGTTTGCCCTGTCCATCGGCGAGATCAGCCGGCAGGCGGCATCCTCAAGCGAGCTTGCGCGTCTTGCGACCGATGCGACCACCGAAGCCGACACGACAATCTCGGCGCTCTCAGCGTCTGCAAACGAAGTCGGGCATGTGGTCGAGCTTATCCAGACCATCGCGCAGCGCACCAACCTCTTGGCGCTCAACGCCTCGATCGAAGCGGCGCGCGGGGGCGAGGCGGGACGCGGCTTCGCGGTCGTGGCGAGCGAGGTCAAGGAACTCGCCATGCAGACCAGCCGCGCCACCGAACAGGTCGCCGAGCAGATCCGCGCCATGCAGGACACAACCGGAGCCAGCGTCACAGCGCTGCGCGCAATTGCCGGGCAGGTGAAAGAGCTGGAGACCACCGCGGTCTCGATCGCGAGCGCAGTTGACCAGCAATCGGTGGCGGGGCAGGATCTGGCGCGCAGCATCGACATGGCCGCACGCGGGACCGAGCAAGTGTCCGGCCACATCGCCGATGTGCGCGAATTATCGCTCTCGACCGGGGCGGCGGCGGGACAGGTACTCACCAGCGCCAACGATCTCGATCAGCAGGCCGCCACGCTCAATTCGCAAGTGCAAGCCTTTCTTGCCAAGGTCCGCGCAAGCTAAGCGCCTCTGGACGCAAGTGTTAGGGGCAAGACCGGCAGCCCGTCGCAATGCCCGCAGGTTTCCGTCACATTTGTGAGAGGCTAAACACCCAGAGTGTCCATCATGGTCGCTGCGGATCGTATTCCGGGCTTTTGCTTGAAGGGCGTGGCAGATGACAGGCCGCTTGCCCCGGGGCCAGCGACTGGGCTCGCAACCTTCGCACAGACCCTCGAACGCACCATGGTCTCCGCGCTTCAGAGGCGGCGGTGGTAACGGCCTTTCAGCTTTCCTCGATGGCTTTATCCTCGTTGGCGCGCTTGATCACATAGGCGCGGATCGCATCGCTCTCCTCTGCCGAAATCGACGGCGCGAAACCCACCATGCCGCGTTCTTTCAGGATGCCGTCATAGACCACGGCCTTCCAGGAAGACGCGCTGCCCAGCGTGCCTGAGCGGCGAAGATCGGGCAGCTCTGTTGAGCCCACAGCACCAGGCGCATGGCAGACCGCACAATAGCGCGCATATTTCGCCTGCCCAATCGCGATGGTCTCAGCGCTTGCTCGGCTTGGTGGCGGGTCGAGCGGGAGCTTGACCAGGTCCGGTTCCGGCGGCAATTCGCCGGTCCCGCCCAGTTTGAAGACAAGCAGGCGCGAAATGTTGCGCACCGGGCCCTGATCGTTGATCAGATGGCCATCGGCGGTGATCGCGTAAGCACCGCCCCATCCGGCCAGCACCGCAACATATTGCTCGCCATCCACCCTGTAAGTCATGGGAGGCGCGACCACACCAGTCTGCGCGGCAAAGCTCCAAAGCTTGTCGCCGGTCGCGGCGTTGTAGGCTGCGAACTCGCTTGAGGAATTTCCCTGAAAGACGAGGTCTCCGCTCGCAAGCACACCGCCATTCCATGGGCCCGGAAACTCAACGGTCCAGCGCGCTTCCTGTTTGACCGGGTCCCACGCCATGAGCTTGCCCTTGACGGTGCCATAGACCGAGCGGCGGATGCCCAGATCGGGCGGCAAATCGCCCGCGCCAAGATCAAAGCCCACGTTAAAGCCGCGCGCGCGGTCGGGCTTCCAATTGGCTTCGGGCGCGTAGACTGTCGCGGCTTCGAACGCCGGGATATAGACCAGCCCCTCACCCGGGTTGAACGCCATGGGATGCCAGTTGTGCCCGCCAAGCGGTCCCGGCATCACCAGAGCCGGTTTGCCCGTCTTGTCGATGCGGGTCTCTTCGTTGAAGATCGGTCGCCCGGTCTCATCGATACCCTTTGCCCAGTTTTGCGGGATGTATTCTTCAGCTGAGATGAACTCGCCAGTCTCGCGGTCAATGACATAGAAGAACCCGTTCTTGGGCGCCTGCATCAGCACCTTGCGCTCCTCGCCACCGATCTCAAGATCGGCAAGGATGATGTGCTGCGTTGCGGTGTAGTCCCACGTCTCGCCCGGCGTTGTCTGGTAGTGCCAGACATACTCGCCTGTATCAGGCCTGACCGCGACGATGGAGGAGAGGTAGAGATTGTCGCCCTCACCCGTCCCGTCTTCCCCTGGCGAACGATAGGCGCGGTTCCAGGGGGAGCCGTTGCCAACGCCGAAGTAGAGGAGGTCAAGCTCGGGGTCGTAGGCCATCGAATCCCACACCGTGCCCCCGCCGCCAATCGCATCAGACCCAGCGAGCGCTTCGCCGTTCCATGTCTGCGCGGCGGCCTGGAGGTATTGCGGGCTGTTCTCGTCCTCCATACCATCGGGCACGGTGAAGAAGCGCCAAAGCTCCTCGCCATTCTCGGCGCCATAGGCGGCGATATAGCCGCGCACACCGAACTCTGCGCCGCCATTGCCGATGATGACTTTGCCATCGATGATGCGGGGCGCGCCGGTGATCGAATAGGCCATGTCCTGATCGACGGTCACGACTTCCCACTCAACGGCGCCCGTCTCGCGATTGATCTTGACCAAGCGGCCATCCAGCGTGCCTAGAAACAGCGCGTCGCCCCAGGCCGCAAGGCCGCGATTGACGACATCGCAGCACACTTTGACGCCGGTTTCGCCAGGCACTTGCGGATCGTAATCCCACAGCGGCTCTCCTGTCGCGGCGTCGTAAGCTTTGACCTTGCTCCACGCAGTGGTGAGGTAGAGCTTGCCATCAATCACCAAGGGCGTTGCCTCTTGTCCGCGCGCAGTGTCCATGTCGGAGTACCACGCCAGACCCAGATCGCTCACAGTCTCGGCGTTGATGGCGCTCAAGGGAGAGTAGCGTTGCTCGGAATAGGTGCGCCCGTGAGTGATCCAGTTAGCGTCGTCTGAGCCCGCTTCGATGAGCGCGTCGCTCGATATCCCCTCAGGCGCGCACGCCGATAGCGCAAGCGCGGCGAACGCGGCTACCGGCGCCCCCCATTTGGAGGTCGTCGTCATATTCTCTCTCCCCTAACCTTGTGTCGGTTTTGTCAGAGGGTAACCGTGAAAACGGTGTGGTGTCCATGGTTGGTTTCAAAGCCCGCCGCGATGAGATGCGCGTTGAAGAAGCCGCATGCGCCCGAATACAAAAAGAGCCCCACCGATCGGCGAGGTTTATGGGGGGTTATTGTGCGTTGGAAAGCTGGTTGCGGGAGTTGGATTTGAACCAAGCGCAGGCGACTGTCCTGCCGGGGGGAGAGGAAGCGCAGCCATGCTGGGGGCATGGTGAACACCGAGCGCACAAAGCCGAGCCGTCAGGTTATTCGCGAAGCGACTGAGGTTTAATTTGTGGGAACGATTTAAGGCTGGTTGCGGGAGTTGGATTTGAACCAACGACCTTCAGGTTATGAGCCTGACGAGCTACCGGACTGCTCCATCCCGCGTTACCTTTGCTTGGCTCTCTTAGGAATTCGATCCCTAGAGACGCCAAAAGGGCTAACCCTGTGGGCTAGCCCCCTTCGACTGCCTGAGGCAGGCGCTCAGGACAGGCTTTGACTGTGAATGGGTTTTTCCCGCGCTAGCCCATAATGGGCTTCCACAAGCTGCAATGCCTGGCGGCGACCTACTCTTCCATGCCTTAAGACATAGTACCATCGGCGCTATCTGGTTTCACGGCCGAGTTCGAGATGGGATCGGGTGGGTCACAGACGCTATGACCACCAAGCAATAAAGCTTGTGGATGCGGGTTTAAATCGATGTGCACGCCCCGATCGAAAACGGGAGTGCGTTGCAAAGGGCGTATCTGGCTGGAGAACTCCTCCACTGCAGACGAGCATGCCAAAAGGCAGGCTTGTCATTGACAGTGCGAACTCTCAAGCGCGATCAGAACTATTAGGACCGGTTAGCTCCACACATTACTGCGCTTCCACACCCGGCCTATCAACGTCATGGTCTATGACGGTTCGAAGAT
>JBCCJS010000016.1:0-72330 GCA_039027675.1 Pseudomonadota bacterium | reverse complement strand
TCTGCGACGATCACAGTGGGGCCGAGTTGAAAGCCTTCAGACAGCCGATCCGGCTCATCATCAATGATCCCTGCAGCGGTTAGGGTAACTGTCCCGATGCGGAATCGGTCGCCAACCGCAATGTCGAGCCGGTCAATCGCGCCTTGCGAGAGCCATGCGTCTTCACCGCTCGGCGCTGCGACCGAGCGCCCGTCGGTAAGCGTGAGCGCGCCATAGAGCGGCCACTTCGCATCGACCGCTTTCAGCTCAATCGGCGCGGCATTGCCTTCGCCAGTGGTGCCGGTCTCTGCATCGCTTAGCGCCATAGCCTGCAACCGCGTGCCGCCCGATATCTCGCCCAGCTCGCCAAGCGCGGTAAGCTCTTCTTCGTCCAAGCTGCGCTGCCAGATTTCAACTTCAATATCGCCGCCGAGCAATTCCTGACCGCTCGATTCCAGCTCGCGCTCAATCGACGCGGTCAGCGTGCCAATCGCTGCAAGCGCCGCAGTGCCGAGGAAAATGCACACCAGCAGCAGGCGCAGCCCCTTGAAGCGCGCGTTGAGATCACGCCGAGCCAGCGCCCAGGCATCGCCCCACGAAAGGCCGCCATCGCTCACCTCCCCATTTACCGGCCCGCTCACGCGGCGCGCGCCTGATTTTCGCCAGCGCGGTCTGAGACGATCTTGCCATCCGCCATGGTCAGCACCCGCTCGCATTGCTCCGCCAGTGCGCGGTCATGCGTGATGATCAGCAGCGTCGCACCGGTTTGTGCTCGGCGCTCAAACAGCAGGCGCACAATATCTTCACCGGTCGTGACATCGAGATTGCCGGTCGGCTCATCAGCGAAGATCAGCGTCGGGCGCGGCGCAATTGCGCGCGCGATGGCGACGCGCTGCTGCTCGCCGCCCGACAATTGCGTGGGATAATGGCCGATCCGGTGGCCCAGCCCGACCGCTTGCAATTCTGCTTCAGCGCGGGGGCTGGCATCCTTCGCGCCCGCCAGTTCCATCGGCGTTGCGACATTTTCAGCCGCGGTCATGGTGGGCAGCAGATGGAAGGCCTGCAATACAATCCCGATCCGGCCGCGCCGCGCACGGGCCAACCCGTCTTCATTGAGCCGCGTGAAATCCTCACCCGCCACGGTCAGCTCGCCGCCGGTTGCCCGCTCCAGCCCAGACAGCACCGCCATCAGCGAGCTTTTGCCTGAGCCTGACGGCCCCAGCAGCGCAACCACTTCACCAGCGCCAATATCCAGATCGATTCCCTTGAGGATATCAACCGGAGCATCTGCGCTGCCGAGGGTCAAAGTGAGGTTGCGCGCGCTGATCGCGGGCGAAGCGGTGTTTTGCATAAGACTTGTCACGGACACCAGATGGGATAGGGGCAGGTTGCAGGCAAGGACCTTTGCGAGGACTGTTACATGCCAATACTCAAACATTCACGGGCAGGGATCCTGATTGCAGCGCTCAGCGCCGCTTTGGCCCTTACGGGTTGCAGCGAAAACGCGGACACCGCCGAAGCTGTTCCCGGATCGATCACTCAAAATGGCTCAAGCGAAAACGGCCCGCCGCCCATCCCGGTCATGGGGAAGGAGCGGCGCATCCTCGCCTTCGGAGACAGCCTGTTTGCGGGCTATGGTTTTGCAGAACCAGCCACCGACAGCTACCCCGCCAAGCTCGAAGCAGCCTTGCGCGCGCGCGGCATCAATGCGCGGATCGAAAATGCCGGTGTTTCCGGCGACACGACAGCGGCGGGCCTCAAGCGGCTCGAATTTGTGCTCGACGCGCAAGACAAGAAGCCGGACCTGTTCATTCTGGAGCTGGGCGGCAATGATCTGCTGCGCGGCCTGTCACCTGAGGAAACACGCGAGAATTTCTCTGCGATGCTCGATGAGCTGAAACAGCGCGACATCCCGGTCCTCATCATGGGCATGCGCGCGCCGCCCAATTATGGGCCCGAATACCAGCAGGCGTTCGATGCGCTCTATGGCGATTTGGCGCAGGAATATGACACCGCGCTGATCCCGTTCTGGCTCGAGGAGATCTATCAGGAGCCGCAGCTGTTCCAGAACGATCGCATTCACCCGACGGTTGAAGGTATCGAGGAATTGGTTGGCGCGACTGCGGAACAAGTGGCCGCAGCCATCCCCGAGGCCGACGAAAGCTAAAGCCGCTCCAGCGTGCCGCCGCTGACGCGCCAGATCGCGGCTTCGCTGGCAATGTCGTCAAACGGAGCGAGCTCGGTTCCGGTCATCCACACCTGCGCGCGGCCTTGGCGCAGGCGCGCAAACAACTCCACCCGGCGGACCGGATCTAGGTGAGCGGCAACCTCGTCGAGCAGCAGAACGCTGGGACGCCCTTCGGATGCGAGAGTGCCGTGCGCCAGCGTGATCGCGATCAGCATCGCCTTTTGCTCGCCCGTTGAGCAGGAGGAGGCCGCCACAAGGCTCGAGGCCATCACCACTTCCAATTCGTCGCGATGCGGGCCGGTCAGAGCGCGTCCAGCGGCGGCGTCACGGTGGCGCTCGCGCGCGAAGCTGGCGACAAGCTCAGGCGCGCTGGTGGGGCCACCGGGGCGGTAGGTGAGGGTGGGCTTGGCGAAGGGGTCAGGGGGCAGGGCGGCCAGTTCATCGGTCAGCCGCGCGATCAATGCCGCGCGTGCAGCGGCAACACGGGCCCCATGCTGCGCGGCCTGTGCTTCGATTGCGTCGAGCCAGCGCGCGTCGCTGCGGTCTTCAAGCAGGCGGTTGCGCTCGCGCAAAGCCGCTTCATATTGCGAGACCGATTTGGCATGCCCCGGCTCCTGCGCCAGCGTCATCCGGTCAACAAACCGCCGCCGCGCTCCCGCGCTGTCGGTGAAGAGGCCGTCCATCGCCGGCGTCAGCCAGCTGACAGCGTGCCATTCGGAGAGCGCAGTGGCGGGGGCCTCGGCGCCGTTAATGCGTACGAGGCGGCGCGAGGGGCGCTCAGCCTCAGTATAGGTGCCAAGGCGCGCGGAGACTTGGCCCTGCTCGATCAGGCTGGCGCCGATGGCAAAGCCGTATGGAGGCTCGCCTGGCGCGGGGTGGCGGGCGAGATCGGGCAGGGCGGCGCGGCGCAGGCCTCGGCCCGGGCTCAATAGGCTGAGCGCTTCGAGAATATTGGTTTTGCCCGCGCCGTTTTCGCCCACCAGCAGGTTGAAATGCGCGGTGTCGGTGAGCGCGCTCTTCGCGTGGTTGCGAAAGTTCTCAAGGGTGATCTTGGCAAGCGGCATGAGCGTTTGTCCGTTAGCACGCGGGACGCCGATAACCACCTGCGCAAGGTCCGAAATACCCCGATCCCAACAGGCGGTGAAAATTGCCAACCTTTCGGATTTATGAACGAGGCGTAGTGTGCCCGTCAGCTGAAAAAGCGCGGAATTCTGCCATTTTTAGAGTTTGGCACACCTCCTGCATAGTGTTGGGTGTCCCAAGGGATGAGCCCAAGGAGACACTCAAATAGACTAAGGAGACTTTAAAAATGTACGCCGCCGCTTCCAATAACGTCATCGCCGCCGGTTTCTCGCTCGTGATTTCGGCCGCTTTGTTCGCTTACGCCATCATCCCCGCCAGCCCGTCCGTCATGGTCTGATCCTGGCTTTCAACCCCTCTCTCAAGAATAGGACCCGGTTTTATGTTTACCTCTGACACAACTGGCCGCCTTGCTGCTGCCGCTTTCTCGGTGATGCTGACGATTGGCACGTTTGCCTACGCAATCGTCCCGGCGACTCCCTCGCTCGCTTGATCTGACGCACCGCCAATACTTGTAATCACTCTTACAAAAGGACTTGATTGAATGTTTCTGCCCACTCACTTTCCCCACGGCATCAGCGATCGGCTGCTGGCTCTGGCTTCGGCTCTGGTCGTCGCCGGCGTGCTGATGGCCACCGCGATTGTCCCGGCGAGCCCGGCTGTTGCGGCTCCGGCTGAGTTTTCGGCTAACGCTATGGGAGTTCTGGCATGAGCAATCTGACCAAAGGCAATAATGGCGGACCGCCCAAGAAATTCCGTCTAGACAAGCGTGATGCAAAGCTCGCCGGTGTGTGCGGCGGTATCGCGAACTATTTCGGTATCGATCCGATGATCATCCGCCTGGCTTTTGTGGCCGCAACGATCTTTGGTGTTGGCGCTCCGGTGCTGATCTACCTGATCATTGCTCTGATTGCTGACTGACTGCGCACGTAACCTTAAGCGGACCCGGTTTTCGATAGGGGCCGTGCGCAGGCTGACATGACTGGAGAACCGGGAGGGGCCACTTTTGGCCCCTTTCTTTTTGGAGTTTTTGTTTTGAGATCGCCCATCCGGGCGATCATCCTCGGTGCTGTTCCCTACGCCGAATCTTCGGCTGCGGGGCACCTGCGGGCGCGCGGTCGCGCTTGCGAAATCATAGATTTCGATGCTGCTCTCTGTCTTGATGGCGAAGCGTAGGAATCGGTATGCGACAGCAAACCGCAAGGCCAACGGCCGCCCGCAGCGGGTCCGCAGGCCAAGATTGGCCGGAGGACGTATAGTGAGGACGCTCCCGCAGATACGGGAGCGCAACGCAAGCAACTCACATCGCGCTTATACCGCCATCCAGCTTCACTTCGGCGCCGGTCATGAAGCGGCTTTCGTCGCTCGCGAGATACACCACCGCGTTGGCGATATCGTTGGGCTGGCCCACAAATTTGAGCGGGATCTGGCGCGCCAGCTTCTCCAGGAGCACGTCCTTATCGAGCTGAGCGTTGCGCGCGGTGCCATCGAGTATCGGCGTGTCGACAAAGGTCGGGTGGACCGAGTTGCAGCGGATATTCATGCGGTTCTTGGCGCAGTGCAGCGCGATGGACTTCGACATCATCCACACCGCCGCTTTCGACGCGTTGTAGGCGGGCATGGTGTCGCTCGCGATGAGCCCTGCAATACTCGAGATATTGATGATCGATCCCGGAGCGTGCTCGCGCATGAGGGGGAGGGCCATCTGGCAGCCATGCACGATCGAGGTGACGTTGATGTCAAAGCAGCGCTGCCAGTCTTCAATCTTGACCGTCTCGATATTGCCACCAACGCCGATCCCGGCATTGTTGACCAGCACGTTGAGCCCCCCCATCAACTCGCGCGCGGCGGTAACAGCAGCCTCCCACTGATCGGGCTTTGTCACGTCATGCGGGACATAAAACGCGGTGCCATCGCCCATCTCCGCATTGATGATATCGGCCGTTTCCGCAGCGCCGTCGCGGTTGATATCGGTGGCGAGCACCCGCGCGCCTTCTTGCGCCAGCCGGATGCAATGCGCGCGGCCCAGCCCCTGCGCGCCGCCGGTTACAAGCGCGAGTTTGCCTTCGCAGCGTTTGGTCATGATCGTTAATCCCTCTCTCGTTGTGTTCGTTGTTTTAGCCCAGAAATCCGGGCGTCATAAGCATGGCAATGCGCACATCGACCCCGTGCCCCGCCTCGCGCCACTGCGCAACGAAACGGCTAAGGCCATCGAGCGGCACGCGGTGGACGGTGATGTTTTCCTCCGGCAGCCCCCCGCCTTCGCTCACCTTGGTGAGCCCGGTCGCCTTGATGAGCGTGAACATCTCAGAGACCATGCCGGGTGAGGAGTAAAACTCGCCCAGAACCTCCAGATCGGCGGCGCGGTAGCCCGTTTCTTCCTCAAGCTCACGCGCGGCGGCGTCGATGGCAAGCTCGTCCTTGCTGGCGTCATCATCGCCGACCAGCCCGGCGGGAATTTCAAGGCAAAAGCGCCCGAGCGGCACGCGGTACTGGCTCACCAGGACGACGAAGCGAGTGCCGTCGGCGTCTTCGTCAATCGTGAGTAGAGCAGCCGCGCGTATCCCTCGCGAGCGTCCGACATATTCCCAGCGACCGCGCGTCTTGGCGGTGATGAAGCGGCCTTCCCAGCGTATCTCTTCAGGCAAATCGGCGTCGCGGTCGCGAACGAATCCAGAATGGGTCATAGCCGCGAAGGCTTAGACTTCGATCAGGCGGTCGGGAAGCTCGTTTTCATCATCCTCAGCGCGCGGAAAGTGCTGTGCCAGCACAAAGCCCACATCGCGCACACCCACCGCCAGCCCTTCGGCGATGCGGCCCTGTTTTATCTCGCGCAGCATGTCGACCATGGCCTCGCCCCAGACTTCCGCCTCGACCTTTTCCGCGATGGATTGATCGGCGACGATCTCGGCCCGGTGTTCGCGCATGGAGAGGTAGATGAGGATCCCTGTATGCCCGCTCGTGCGGCGTTCTGCGCCGACCTTGAAGTGGCGCACAGCAGAATCATGGACGCGCGCATTGCGGGTGGCAGACGGGATCATCGCGAATTTGAGCGGCTCCCAGAATTGGGCGCCCAGCGTGATGAGGAAGGTGATGAGGCCAAGCCCGATGATCATGCTCGCAAGCTCGCCGGTGGACCACTCATGGCCCCACCCACCCATGATCTGCTCGACCACGATCCAATCCCACAGATCGAGGAACGGGGAGGGGACGGCTGCAAACAGGCTCATGGCGGTAAAGGACACAGCCGCCGACCAAAGGAGGGCCACATCGGTGTAACCATCGCTGCGGTCAGCCAGTACCGTGAGGATCTCACCCGAGGTGCCAAGCTCAGCTTCGGCGACCGCGTCGGAGACGATCTTGTGTTGTTCAGGCGTGAGATAGCTCATTCACCAGCCTCCCCCGGCGCCGCCGCCATTGAAGCCTCCGCCTCCGCCGCCAAAGCCGCCAAAGCCGCCACCTCCGAACGATCCGCCTCCACTCCAGCCGCCGCTTGAGCGACCACCACCCAGCGCGCCGCGGGCGATAGCGGTGCCCACTTCCCACAGGATGATGTCGCGCGCCGTACGGCCCCAGCCATCGTCATCCCAATCGTCATCATCGTCGTTATCGCGTCTGCCCCAGGGGCCCTTCTTGCGTTTCGTGTATCTGCGAGCGCGAGAGCCTTTCCGGATGATCGGCAGGACAAAGAAAAAGAACATGAAGAGCAGCCAGATCAGCATCCCCACCGGAAACCCGCCATCCTCAGAGCGGCTGCTGCTGGAAGCGTTTCGCCGCGCGGCTGCCTCGGCCTCTTCGATGGCTTTGACATCGGCGGGCGAGAGGTTGAGGCGCTCGATGATCTGGTTGGTCGCTGTATCAATGCCGCCAGCAAAATCGCCCGCTCTAAAAGCAGGGCGCAGAGTGTCGCGATAAATGCGGCCGGCCGAAATGTCGGTGAGCCGGTCCTGAAACCCGCGCGCCGTGGTGATCCACATCTCCCGCTCATTGGGTGCGATCAGCAGCAGCACGCCTTCTTCGGTTTCAGCACCGCCAATGTCCCATCGCTCGGCAAGGTCGCGGGCATAGACATCGACGGGCTCAGTGCCGATGGTGCTGACAATGGCGACAACAATTGCACGGCCCGTTTCAAGGTTATAGGCACGCAGCTTGGCATCAAGCTGTGCTTCCTGCGCTGCCGGTATCAGATCAACCGCATCATAGACAGGGCCATCAGGCCGCGGGGGGTAGTCCTGCGCAGAGCCAGGCGCCGCCAACGCTGCAAAGAGCAGCGCCGACAGAGCGAATAAGCGTTTCATGAATTGTGTTTGGGCGATCATCACTCCCCGATATTGAACTCAACATCGGGAGCAACTTCGGAGCCGGGCTGAGCGGTGAAGGGTTCAATCGGCTCAGCGCCGTGGATGATGTTCGCGCCGATTGTATCGGGGAAGGTTCGGATCGTGGTGTTATACTGGCGCACCGCTTCGTTATATTTGGTGCGCGCATTGTCGATCCGGTTTTCGGTGCCTTCAAGCGCGACCATCAGATCGGCAAATTGCTGATTGCTCTTAAGATCGGGATATTGCTCGACAACGGTACGAAAGCTGCCAAGCGCCTGTGTCAGCTGGTTCTGGCCTTCCTGAAATTTTGCAAATTCCTCAGGGTTGGACAGGTCATCGGTGCTGATCGTTATGCCCATGGCGCGGGCGCGGGCATTGGTGACATTGGTGAGGATATCGCGCTCGCTGATGGCTGCGGCCTCAGCGGTGGAAACAAGGTTGGGGATGAGGTCAGCGCGGCGCTGATAGGCACTTTGAACATCGGCCCACTTGGCCTTGGCTTCCTCTTCAGCCGCCGGGACCGAGTTGATCCCGCAAGCCGCAAGGCTGAGCGCGGCAACCGCGACGACAGCCGCACGAAGTGTGTGTGCAATTTTCACGAAATATGCCTCCGAAAAAAGGCCCCGGCGAAAAGCGCGTTCAGGGCTTAGAACCTCTGTGTTATCGATATAGTGCACCTAGCGTCGCTTGCAACTGGGGGAGAGGGTATCCTTGTGCGCTTGGCAAGGCCGGGCGGCGGTGCCAGAAAGGTCGGGTACATAGCTGATATGGGGAAGCGATTATGCTGTCGGATTTCAAGGAATTCATCGCCAAGGGCAACGTCATGCAATTGGCCGTTGCGGTCATCATTGGCGGCGCGTTTGCGACCATCGTCAAGTCGTTGACCGATGAAGTGATCATGCCGGTTGTCGGCGCGATCTTTGGCGGGGCGGATTTCTCGGCCTACTTCATCCTCTTGTCCACGCCTGAGGGCTATGAAGGCTCGCTCACCGACTACGCCGCGCTCAAAGAAGCGGGCGCTGCTATGATCGGTTATGGCGCGTTCATCACCGCAGTGATCAACTTCCTGATCCTGGCTTTCATAATCTTCCTGCTGGTGCGCTACACGATGAAGGTGATGGAGCAGATGGAGAAGAAAGAAGAAGCCGCGCCTGAGGAGCCCGCAGGCCCCACCGAAATCGAGCTTCTCACCGAGATCCGCGACAGCCTGGCGAAATGAATAAAAGGGTTGAGGGCTGGGCTCTCACCCTTGATCATTTCCTATTCAGCATTTTGTCCCTATATAGGGTGCGTCGGGTAACCGACTATGGTAATAAAGTGCAGCGTGCAATAGGCACAACGGACCCGGGGGCAGTACCCGGCGGCTCCACCACCGGCGGCGGTTTTCGCGGTCGATGACGGGGCCGAACTAGGATCGACGTGGGCTGAAAAGCGTTGTTTTTACCCGGGCTGAGTAACCCGTAATAGGCTCAAACTCACAAGTGCCAATGATAATGAAGCACTCGCTCTCGCTGCGTAATTTTACGGCCTAACGGTCTGAATTTATAAAGCTAAAGCGCGGTTGGACCCACCGGGCAACAGAAGCGGATTCCGGGGGCCCGGGGGGGCCTAGCAACAGAACCCCCCATCACATTCTTGAGTGGGAGAAGGCCAAGGGCCGGTCCCATTCTCGACGGTCCTCCCCCCGGTAAAACAAACAACGCGGAGGGCCTAGCAACAGAACCCCCCATCCAATTCCAGCATAGGCGCATCGTCAGGCCCACCACCGCCTCTGAAGCCGAAATCGTCGCAGCGTGCCCTTGTTGCCTTTACACAGTCATTGTTCGTTCAGTTGATTGAGAATACACGCGATTTCGACGGGGCAATGAACAAAATTTTCCGTCGTGGAGAGTGCAATGGATAGGTTTGGTCTCGTTTTTGGCGCTGGATTGGCTGTGGCTATATCCGCCGCCGCGCCCGGTCTCGCTCAGGAAACACAGACTGCTGATGCGCCCGCACCCGCAGATACCACCGCCACCACACCTTCCGGGCTCGAAACGCGCGAGGCCTATCTTGAGCGGCTGCGCGATGTCTGCGCTGTCGAGTGTCTCAAGCCCACGGATTTTCGACGCAAAGCGCGCCGAATGGGCAAGAAAAGCGACAGCGACTTGGCCGTCATGATGGATGTTCGCGATATCCGGCGCGACGGAGAGAATTACCTCCTGCTAAGCGAAAATCTAAGGCTCTCCAATCTTGAGACGCTTGCTATTTTGGAAGGGGCCGGGATCAAGACGTCGGGGCGCGACGGCGTCGGCGGTCTTCCGCGCGGCGCGGCTGCGCCGACCAACCCCGATCTCATTATAATCGAACTTGATGCGCAGACCGTCGCTGATCTGCTGAGGGAGCCGGTCGGATCAGCCAAGCCGCGCCCGCTCCTCGATGCCAATGGCGATATCATCGTCGAAGGCGAGGTTGACCGCAAACGCCGCAAACCGACCGAGGCGAGGCTGTCTAACACCTTCATCAATCGCCGCATTGTGGTGCGCGGCTCAACTCGGCTTGAGCTGACCTGGATTGGCGGTCGGCTTGACTATCGCCGCAGGCAAGTGAGCCTTGTCGTCGACAATGCCGATGATCTGGTGCTGCTGCCGCGCTATGACAAAGATGGAAACCCGATCCTTGACGGACGGCTTACAGGACTTGCCGCTAGGCCCGCGCCGTGATGTGCGTCACTCGTCGCGAGGCACTTCGGCGAGCGCCTTTAGGTTTTCGAGTTCCTTCTTGGCCTTAAGCCCATCAAGGATCGCCGCGCCGGCCAGAAACACTGCGCCCGAGGCCGCGAAAAACAGTAACTGGCCGCCGATACCGGGATATTCCTCCAAATAGGCCGCGCCGCGCGATGTTGCTCCAAGCGCCAGAGCGTAGATGATCACGAACGCCTCAAAGCGGTTCTTGATCACAAACAATCTGGCGATTTTTCGCAACATGCTATTTCCTTTAACCTTTTGAACTGCAACGCCCGTGCCAATCACGGCTGGCTGCGGATTGCCATGGTTAACAAGAACTCAATTGTAAGCGGCTCCGACGCGCTTTCGCAATGGCGTTAACCAAGCTCCCCAAGGTCAAGCGCGTTGAGCAGTGTATAACGCGCGTTGGTCACCGATTTTGTCAGCGCTTCCGAACCCAGATCCGCCGGATCGATCTGTTCGGGCCAATTGGCTGCGATCACGCTTTCCAGCATGTCAGCCTTACCCTCATCGAGTAGAAAGCGCGGGTCGACTGTGGCGGGATCGCAGACGACGCGCAGCCGCAAGCACGCAGGACCACCGCCATTGGCCATGGACTGGCGCACATCGACGGTGAGCACTTCGCGGATTGGGCCATTAGACGCCATCATCGCCTCACAATAGGACCACACAGCTTGGCTCTCGCGGCATTCCTCGGGCACGATCAGGGTCATGGACCCATCGGGCAGCGTCAGCAGCTGCGCGTTGAAGAGGTAGGTGCGGATCGCTTCTTCAAGGCTGACAGCGCTGCTGGGCACTTCGACCACGTCGAGGGCAGGGAAGGCGGCGCGGATCGCCTCATAAGCGCCCGCCTGATCAGCAAAGGCTTCGGCATGGGTGAACAGGACGCGCTCATTAGCGACCGAAACTACGTCATTGTGAAAAGCGCCCGCTTCGATGGCCGCCGGGTTTTGTTCAATGAAGACGCAACGCTCTGGATCGAGCCCATGCGCGCGCGCGACAAGGCGGCTGGCTTGCTCGTGCTGGCGCGCGGGGAATTTTCCACCCGGTCGACCGTATACAAACACTTCTACGCCTTGGGCCCCATGGCTCTCGCAAAGGCGCATGTGGTTGGCCGCGCCCTCGTCACCGAAAGTGGGCGGGACGGCAGAGTGGAGCGTGAAGTGATCTCTGTCGCCGAACGCAATGGCAAGCTGGGCGAGCGTATCGGGCCATTCCTGCGCGCGGTGGAGCATGGTCACAAGGTTGGCGGGCGTCAGGTGGCATGTGCCATCGGCGGTGTCGGGCGCGGGGGAAACGGTCGCGGCATTAGCGGTCCACATGCTCGAGGCCGACCACAGCGCGGCGTGAAGTTGGGGCGCGGTATTCTCATCGAGCGCGAGCGCGGATTGCAGAGCGGCATTGGGCCGGGGCGGGGGCAGCAGAAATCCTTGCACACCCAATCGCGCAAGATTGCCGCGCATCTTCGCCGCCCCCTGAAGCGCGGCGGCGCGCGGGTAGGACGGATCGTCCTTGTGGCTGGCGCTGGCGATATTGCCAAGGCTGAGGCCAGCATAATTGTGGCTGGGGCCAACGATCCCGTCGAAGTTGATCTCGGTGATACTCATCGCGCCACACTCCACACCGTGTCGCCGGGCTGTACATCGAGGGTGTCGGCAGCGGCAGAATCGATCGCGATACCTCCCTCTCCATCAAGACGCCGCGCGCCATAGCATGCGCGGAAGCTCTCCAACTGGCCGGTCGCCAGGATCGCGCGCTCGCCCTCGTTGATGTCCATGTCAGCGAGCGTTGCCGGCGTGCTCTCCTCGACGCTTTTCACCCGGTCCGTCACCGCCACCATTGTGGGGCCGCCATCGAAAATGTCGACATAGCCATCATAGTGAAAGCCCTCATTCTCCAGCATCCGCATCGCCGCGCGGCCCGAGAGGTGCGGCACGCCGATCACCTTGCGCGCATCTTCATCGAGCATGGCGACATAGACCGGGTGCTTGGGCATCAAATCGGCGATGAATTGGTTGCCGTTGATCGCGTTGAAATAGTCCGCTTCGTTAAAACTCATCCCGAAAAAGCGGCCCGCCACATTGTCCCAAAACGGGCTGTCGCCCCGCTCATCAATGATGCCGCGCAGCTCTGCGATGATCTTGTCGGCAAAGCGCTTGCGATGCATCGCGACAAACAGATAGCGCGAACGGGCGAGTAGCAGGCCGAGCCCGCCGGCGCGCTCGTTGGGGTGGAGGAACAGCCCGCCCACCTCGCTGCAGCCTTCCAGATCGGTGACCAGGTTGAGCATCTCGGTGCGCACCGTGCGGTCAAGTTCCTGACTGTACTGGGTGAGTGTGTTGAGACGATAGGAATAGAACGGCCATTGCTGGCCAACCTGGCTCATCAACTGCGAAGTGCCGCGCACAGCGCCGGTTTCGACATTTTCGAGCACCAGCACAAATTGTTCATCGGCGAGACTGTCATCGGTGCGGGCAAAAGCCTCGGCGGCGCGTTCCAGCTTGCCCGAAAGCGCCTTTCGGTCTGCGGGCAGATTGGTAAAGCCGCCGCCTGTCAGCTTGGCCATTTCATAAAGGTGCTCAAGGTCGGAAAGGCGCGCGGCGCGCAGGCGCATGCTCATGAATTGTCCTCAAGCAACCGGGTCATCGCGTGAGTGCCTAGCCGCCTCTCGTGCCTGATCCAACCCGTCGAGGCAACAGAGCGCCAATGCTGCATTGCAAAACGCGCGATTGGGCGGCATAGGCGCATGCGTCTTCCTCCCCAGGGCCCGATCTATAAATCGAGTTTATGAGGACGTTTACATGACCACGATGACAGTGCGCGCCGGACTTTCGGTGGATGAGCGGCTGGCCGCCTTCCTTGAGAGCGAGGTTCTGACACCGCTCGGGCGCGATGTGGATGCGTTCTGGAACGGCTTTGCAGCGCTTTTGGACGAGTTTGCTCCACGCAATCGCGCGCTGCTGGGACGCCGCGAAGAGTTGCAAGCACAGATCGACGCCTGGCACGCCGAGCGGCGCGGAAAGCCCCATGACGCGGCCGAATACCGCGCGTTTCTGACCGAGATCGGATATCTCGTGCCCGAGCCGGGCGACTTCACCATTGGGACACAGAACGTCGATCCCGAAATCGCGACCATGGCGGGCCCGCAGCTGGTTGTGCCGATCCTCAATGCGCGTTTTCTGCTCAACGCGGCCAATGCGCGCTGGGGTTCCTTGTATGACGCATTCTATGGGACTGACGCGCTTGACGTTCCGCCAGCACGCCCGGGCGGCTATGATGAGGAACGCGGGAGCGCTGTAATCAAGCGCGGCCGCGAATTCCTCGACCAGGCGCTGCCACTGGTGGACCAGAGCTGGGCCGAACTTGCGGACGAGAATGATGGCAAGCTGGTCGATGAAAGCCAGTATGTCGGCAAGACGGATAAGGGCCTTTTGTTCAAGAACAACGGCTTGCACATAGAAGTTGTATTCGATTCTTCAATGCCGGTGGGGGCCAGTGACAAGGCGGGCATCGCCGATATCAACGTTGAAGCCGCACTCTCCACCATCGCCGATTGCGAAGACTCGGTTGCGGCCGTCGATGCCGAGGACAAGCTGCTCGCCTACACCAATTGGCTGGGCGTGATCCGGGGCGATCTTGAGGAAAGCTTTGACAAGGGCGGGCGCACGATGACGCGCAAGCTAAACGCCGATAAAGCCTACACGGACCGCGACGGCAACGCCCAGACTTTGCCCGGTCGCTCGATGATGTTTGTACGTAATGTCGGGCATTTGATGACCAATCCTGCCATTTTGCTCGAGGATGGAAGCGAAATCCCCGAGGGCATCATGGACACGGTCTTCACCAGCGCGATCAGCACAATCGACGTCGAGGGCCACGCCAAATACGGCAACTCCAAACACGGCAGCATCTACATAGTGAAGCCCAAGATGCACGGGCCCGAAGAATGCGCTTTTACCAATGATCTGTTCAACGCGGTCGAGGACCTCATTGGCCTGCCACGCCATACGGTGAAGGTCGGAGTGATGGACGAGGAACGCCGCACCAGCGCGAACCTTGCAGCCTGTATCCACGCAGTCAAAGACCGCATCGTCTTCATTAATACCGGCTTCCTCGATCGCACTGGGGACGAAATCCACACTTCGATGCAAGCGGGCCCGATGATGCGCAAAGGCGCGATGAAGGGTTCGGACTGGCTCAGCGCATACGAGGCGCGCAATGTCGCCATCGGCCTCAAGCACGGCCTGTCAGGCGTCGCACAGATCGGCAAGGGCATGTGGGCCGCGCCTGATCTGATGGGCGAAATGATGGCCCAGAAGATCGGCCATTTGCGCGCCGGGGCGAACACCGCCTGGGTGCCATCGCCGACGGCGGCGACGCTCCACGCCTTGCACTACCACCAGGAAAATGTGTTCGAGATTCAGAGGAGCCTTCCGGAGCCCATGGGCCTCGATGCGCTGCTCACTATCCCGCTGGCTGAAAACACCAATTGGCCAGAAGATGAGCTTCGCGAAGAGCTCGACAACAACTGCCAGGGCCTGCTGGGCTATGTGGTGCGTTGGGTAGATAGCGGCGTTGGCTGTTCCAAGGTGCTTGACATCAACGATGTGGGCCTGATGGAGGACCGCGCAACGCTTCGCATCTCTTCCCAGCACATCGCCAACTGGCTGCATCACGGTGTGGTTAGCGAAGAGATGGTGATGGACAGCCTCACCCGCATGGCCGCAAAGGTTGACGCGCAGAACGCAGGCGATCCGGGTTATCTGCCACTGATCGGCAACGAAGACGCGCCCGCGTTCCGAGCGGCCAAGGACCTGATCTTCAAGGGCGTCGAGCAACCAAGCGGCTACACCGAACCGCTGCTGCACCAGTGGCGGCAGGTTAAGAAGGCGGGTTAGGCTTCTCTCTTTTTAGCAGCTTTTCGCGCCAGAGCGTTCGTTGCCCGTTTCACCATGGCTCGAGCTTTTTTGGGCTCTTCTCCGTCTAACGCGTCACGCTTTATTATGCCGTTGGAGAGAAGTATTCGAACTTGTTCGTCGGTGATCTTCGTCCCGTCGAACAGTTTCCTGATTTCACGTCTAATCAATCCCACCACAGGATCGGATTGGACGATTTCGGCAAGGACATAGCGATTTAGGATTTGAGCCTGCTTGTGAAACGTCTCAAGAGCATCGGTTGAGATGCTCTCGCGGCACAAGATGATGAGTTTCTCACGGTCCTCTTTTGATCGCAGAGATAACTCGCCCAAATTGAACGCGCAGACTTCTTCCCAATCGACGGGTTTGCCAAACTTGATCCTATACACTTTCCAGTGAATTGCGTTCGTGAGGATTACCCACTCGATACCCTCATGTGCTCCATAGTTTACCGCTTGGCGTAGGTGGTTTTCCGCCAGTGTGGTGCCTGCCGATTTCACTTCGGCGAGGTAATGGACTTTTCCATCTACTTGGATTGCGAGGTCACAAAAAGTCCCCCGTATTTGTTGCTCGCTCGTTAGCTCTTCGTACTTGTCGTACCCAAAGACATCACACATGATGTCTTTGACCACAGTAACTGTATCGGCTTCCGAGATGTCCCGCTCTGCAAGTTTTCGGATGATTTTCTGATACTTTTTTAAACCTACTACTAGGCGATCCTCAGTCTTTTTTCCGATCTTCACAAACTATCTCCATCCACCACATCTTGCGGCAATGAAACTGACCTCAATTCCTTATTGCGTCAATAACTCAATTACTTGGGATGAATACAAACCGCAGCTGCACCAATGGCGTAGGCGCAAGAAGTCGGGTTAGAAAACAATAGTCGACAGTGGATGCCCCGCATCTAGTCGCCAGAGACCAGCTTCCCGCGTTTGGCGCCCATCTGAATCCGGCCGACATTGGCGACAGGTCCGGGCGTAGTCTTTGTCTCGCTCGCCACACCGGCGAGGAGGCTCTCGTTGATCGGGCGGTCAAACTCGACGCCGCAGGTTTTTTCCTTGGACCATTTGACGGTGCAAAAGATGTCGTGCTCACCCAGCGACAGGCACGCGGCGATCCCGGCGGGTGGGGGCGCATCGGTTTCGAGCATCGCGCCCATGTCCGAAATGTTCGAAATGTGACAAGATTGCCGCCCCACCACCGTCTCGATAAACGCCGGGACTTCGACGATAAATCGCGCCGCGCGGCGTCTGTCTGCGGTGGCTGCCTGCCGGCCTTGATCAAGATTGCTCATACTGCGCCTTTTTTCTCACGGTCAGCGGGGCTGCGACCCGGTCGATCCTTACCGAGTATCGAAGAGCAATAGGTAACGCGGCCTTTTCAAACGTGCTTCACCGATATTCATCATACACATGAGGGCGTGATGGAGACCTAGACGGGGAGCCGATCAGTCCGGGGCCAAAGCGCGGGCCAGCTGCATAAACTCCGCTACACTGACGGTCTCGGCCCTGCGTGTTTCCGCAATCCCGACGCTCGCCATTGCCTCAATCGCACCGGGCACAGCCTTTAGGCTCTGGCGCAGCATCTTGCGGCGTTGGCCGAAGGCGGCGGCGGTCAGGCGTTGGAGGGTCGCTGCGTCCACACCATCGGGAGCTTCTTTGGGCGTCACATGGACGATGGCGCTCATCACTTTGGGCGGCGGGGTGAAAGCGCTGCGATGCACCTTGAGCGCGAGTTTGGCAGTCGAGCGCCACTGGGCCAGCACCGCCAAGCGGCCATAGGCGCCAGAAGAATTTGGGGTGCCCGGCTGCGCCACGATCCGTTCAGCCACTTCGCGCTGGAACATCAGCGTCAAGGAAAGCCATTGCGGCGGCCAGGCTGCTCCGTCGAGCCACCGCGTGAACAAAGCGGTGCCCACATTATAGGGCAGGTTGGAGGCGATGTGAAACGGCTCACCCTGCATAAGAGACCCGTGATTGAGCTTCATCGCATCGCCTTCGATGACGGTGAGCTGGCCGGGAAACGCTTCTTCCAATTCGCTAAGCGCGGGAAGGCAGCGTTGGTCCATTTCTATCGCCGTGACGCGCGCCCCTGCTCTCAGCAAGGCGCGGGTCAGCCCGCCTGGGCCGGGGCCAACCTCAAGCACGCGTGCGCCGGCAAGATCGCCCGGAATGGCGGCGATGCGGGCGAGCAATTGTTCATCGAGCAGGAAATTCTGGCCCAACGCCTTGGAAGCAGAAAGGCCGTGGCGCGCGACTATTTCGCGGATTGGCGGCAGGTCAGGCGCGCTCGCCACCGTGCTGCTAGCCGTGCGCCGGGATCGCGGAACGCTGACCTGCGCAGGCGCTCGCCATGCGGATAGCTGCGATCATGGCGCCCGGATCAGCCTTGCGCTTACCCGCAATATCGAACGCGGTCCCGTGATCGGGCGAGGTGCGGATGATCGGCAGGCCGAGTGTCACATTGACCCCATCATCAACCTCGAGTGTCTTCAAGGGAATGAGCGCCTGATCGTGATACATGCACATGGCGGCGTCATAGGTGAAGCGCATACGCGGCATGAACAGCGCATCGCCCGGGACAGGGCCGGTTACATCGACGCCTTCAGCACGAAGGGCCTTTATTGCGGGCGCGATAATGCGCGCTTCCTCATCGCCAAACTGGCCGCTCTCGCCTGCATGCGGGTTGAGCGCTGCCACGGCAAGGCGCGGACGGGTAAGGCCAAAGTCGCGCATCAGCGCCAGATGCGTGACCACCGCCTTGTGGATGATGAGCTCGGTCGTGAGGCGCTGCGGCACCTCGGCGAGCGCGCAGTGTACCGTGATCGGCACAGTGCGAAGGCTAGGCCCGGCGAGCATCATCACCGCATCTTTTGCGCGCTTGTTGCAGGCATCAGCGAGAAACTCGGTCTGCCCTGGAAAGCGAAAGCCGATTGCGGTCAGCTCGGTTTTGGCGACTGGCGCGGTGACGATCCCGGCAACCTCGCCGCGCAAGGCCATCTCAGTCGCCCATTGAAGCGAGGTGAGCGCCACGCGCGCGCCATTGGGTGAAGGCGTGCCGGGCGTGTAGTCAACATCCAGCCCCGCCAGCACCGGAAGGCCAGCGTGCCACGCCATCGGTGCTTCACTCGCCTGAGCAATGGGGACAAGCGGGCAATCCATCCCCCGGGCCTCAGCCGCAGCGCGCAGCACCTCCATGCCGCCAACCGCGAAGAAGGGATGCGCAAGGGTACTATCCCCTTGAAGCGCGTGCCAGGCGGCGATGATCAATTCCGGCCCAACGCCCGAAGGATCGCCCAGCGCAACCGCCAAGGGCGCGTCAGGGGCCAGTGGAGGAAGCGGGCTCGGCGTCAATTGTAGACGATATACGCATCGTTGCGCAGGTCACGCAGGTAACGCTGCGCACGCTTGTTAATCCGCTCTTCCTCGATCTGGCGTTCGATCGAATCAAAGTCCGGTCCAGCCTTCTGCTCCGGATCATCGCGCCCGCACAACATCAGAACCCGCACACCTTCTTGCGGTGAGCCGAAAGCGGGAGTTGTCTGACCGATCTGCAGATTGAGGATCAGGTTCTGCAGAGCCTCAGGCAGCTGGCGAGCCTGGATCTGGTCATTCGCGACCACGCTTGCGCCGATTGCCTGCCGCGCGCTGTCGGCATCCGCGCACCCACGCAGGCCTTGAATGAAGGTCGTGAATTGCTCGATCTTTGCGTCCGCTTCGGCTTGGACGATATCCGCCGGGAATGCGATCGAGATTTGCTTCAGGCTGAGAATGGCGTCGCGCGGATCAGCCATAAGAACCTGGCGCCGGTCAATCAGGTAGAGGATCGAGAAGCCACCCGGCACCTCAATCGGGCCCACCAATTGCCCCGGTTGCATGTCCTTTGCAGCGCTTGCGAGCGCGGGCGGTAGCTGTGCCAGACGCAGCCAGCCGAGATCGCCGCCGACAGCCGCGGTGGAAGCCTCGGAGAACTGGCGCGCATAGGCGACAAAGCTGCCGCCCTGGCCCAGTTGCTCGACAATACGCTGTGCGTTCTGCAGCACGGCCTGACGGTTTTCGAGTGTGGCAGAGAGGTAAATCTCGCCCAGGCGATGCTCCTCCGTGCCGCGCGATTCTTCGAGCCTCTTGAGCACTTCGTTTACCTCTTCGGCCGCGACATTGACGAAGGGGTTCACATTGCGGCGCAAGAGGTTCTCCCAGGCAAGCTCCCCTTCGATCTGGCGTTGCAGCGCGCTGGGCGAGGAATTGATGGAGTAGAGATACTCATCCATCTTGCTGGGATCTTGCGGGAAATTCTGCGCCGCAAGCTGAGTGTAGGTCTGCATCACTTGCGCGCGCTCGACGCGCATTTCGAGGGCTTCAGAGGCCTGGATTTTGAGCGTTTCGTCAATCAGATTGCGCAAAACCTGGATGCGCAGGCGGTTGAGTTCTTCTTCAGTGACCTCAGCTTGCGAAGCCGAAGTAACAAGCGCAACTCGCTGATTGACATCGGTGCCTGTGATCACGAACCCGTTTACGACAGCTGTGGCGCTGCGCATGTTGGGGTTGTTGTTGCCGATAATGTTGATCTTGTCGGGCAGGCCAAGTGGGTTGTCCATCGTAGGCTTGGCGACGGTCTGCGCCAGAGCCGACATGGGGGTGGCCAACAGGCCAAGCGTTGCTAACGCGGCGAGCGCGGCGGCGGCAAGAGCGCTGGAGCGGGCGAAGAGGCCCGACGGTTTCACAAAAGCTTTCAAAATCACGTCCTTGGTCCCGATTGTCTCGTTCCTGATCTCAAGGCGCGGCCCCTCTCGCGCACTGAGGCGGTTTTGTCCCCTGAATTGCTTCGGCTGTTGGCTGTCTTTCAAAGTCCAAACACGCTGCGGCCCTATAGCCAGGATAATGAACGAGCGCTTAGCCATAAATGCCTCAAGCGGGCGCTCCATTAGCGGTTTTTTAGCCGCATGCCAACGCCCTCGCGCACCGCCCACATGTAATCGCTTCTCCCTAGCGAAATCCAAGATTGCGCAGTGCGAAGAACACCTGGAACGAGTTGCCCCGTGCCGCGTCGCCCGCTGTGATGAAGTCGCGCCGCCAGGTGAAGCCGAACTCGATACAATCATCTTCATAAGCGACCCCCAGACGCGTGCGGATCGGTTCAAACCCATCGGGCTGGAAGATCGGGTCTTCATCAGCGCTCGTGAGGTTGAAAACGCCTGAGCCAAACGCGGACCAGTTGCGATCAAACGCTACACGGGCCGCAGCGCGCACTTCCTCGCGGTCCTGCAAATCCTCGACCTGGGTAATATTACGATTGAGGCGCAGATAGCCCATCTCAAAATAGGTGCGCTTGGTGCCGATGGCTGCATCAATCTCGTTGCGTCGGATCGCGAGATTGTCCTTGTCGAGCCGAAAGCGGTGCGTGAACTGTATGAAGTTGCGAAGGCGCACTTCCGTGCGACCGACTAAATCCGACACGCGCTCAGATAGACCCGTTCCATCGGGAAAGACATCACCGTCATCGTCAAACCGGTATGACTGGCCGATATTGGTCTTGACCCTCACACCGGTTTTGGTGAGCTCCCAGTCGATGCCCCAAGTGACGCGCGTCCCATCCTCGACCCGGTCATAACCGGGGAAACGGTTGAACGCGAAGAGGTTTGAATCCTCCAGATCAATCGCGCGCGCGTCTTCATTGGGAACAGCGAGGTTGCGGATCGGAGGGGAGGCCACAAGCTGCACGCGCGGCGTAAACACCTGCGTGCCGCCAAAGGCCTCGCCCACAAAGGGCCATTCGATATCGATCGCGCCCAGAGCCACCGCGCGGCCCGTCCAGCCTTCATTGCCGCGATAAATCTCGGTCTGCGTCGAGAGCGTGTCTTGCGTATAATAGACATCGCCGCGCGCCAGCGCGCTGAATGTGACAAGCTGGCCCCAGCCGGTCAGCGTGCGCAGGTCCCAGCGTGCGCCAGCAAAGGCGCGCTGTGTGTCCTGGCCGTCCTCGCGCACAAGGCTGAGCGTGTTCGCCTGCAACTGGAGATTGCCATCCAGCACCGGGTCATCAATGTTGAGCCGATAGTCAAAGGCGGGAATGGCGACCGGGATCTGGCCCTGTTCCGCCGTAATCCGCAGCGTCTGCGTCGCCCATCCGGCAACGCTGAGATAGGAGCGGTCGTCAATCCTCTCGAGGTTCACAGTAGAGCGCAAACGGTCATCGCGGCTTATGTCATAGCGCCTGAGGAAGGTGCGGTCGCTCGCCACGCGGACAGAGCCCGTAAGGCTCCATTCCCGATCGAACTGAAACCTGCCATTGGCGAACAGATAGCCGCGCGCTTCAGCGTTTTCGTTGATGCTGCCCGCGTTGACGAAGTCGGACGTCTGATCAGATGTGGTGGCGTAACCGGTGATCTGATACGCGCCCTTGCCGGTCAGGTGGCGCCACTGAGCAGAGGCAAGCGGCGCGACATCGCTGAAGACCGAGGCACCCAGTGTCAGGTCCTGATTGTCAGAGATGCGCCAGTAGTACTCGCCCGAAATCTCAATTCCGTTCACATTGGTGACGCGGAAATTGGGGTTCACAAAGCCGGTTTCCGCGCGGCCATCGGTGCGGATGGTGAGGCCCGGGAGCGGCAGGAGACGCTGGCCAAACAGCTCAAGCATCGCGCCGGTAAAGCCGACCTTGTTCGTCGCCGGATCAAAGGTGACGCGCTGAGCGGTGATCCGCCAACTGGGGTTCTTGTCGCACCCTTGCGTGTCTGACACTGCGCAGGCGGTGTAGGCGGCATCTGTCAAAAGGACTGTGCCATCCTTTTCGCGCGTCGCGGACTGAGCCGCCAGTCGCCCCCCTGCGCGAAGAGCGATCAGCAACCGGTCCATCGCGCCCGCTTCAAACGTGTCGCTCAGCTCAAGCGCGTCGGTGTAAAGAACATTGCCGCTCTCATCGACTAGCCTGATATTGCCAGCTGCATAAATCTGCCCCTGCGCACGCACCCACACGACCTCATCCGCGCGCACGGACCGGTCACCGCTGCGCAGCACGACGTCGCCGCGGGCAATGACGGTGTCGCTTTCATTGTCGTAAGCGAGCTGTTCGGCTTCGAATTCGATTTCGTTATCGGCGAGCAGGGTGTCCTGCGCGTCCTGCTCTGGCGCGAGAAGCTCGGGCGGCACCGGAGGCTCCTGCACCCTGTCGCGCGCCATTGGGGTCACTTGATCGGCTACAAGCGGAGTGCTCAGTGCGCTCGCCGGAGTACCTGAGGCCAAGGGCAAGGCCACCAGCGTCGATGCAAAAGCCATCCGGGAAATACGAAACCCATGCGCACACCGCAAAGCTGGCGCCCATCGCGCAAAGCTGGATGCTCCCGACATGGCTTGCCTATTGCATCGCTCGCGCCTAATCGCAATCGCCATTCAAGAGCCCCTTTTCTGGCGCCGATTGGGCCGCTCATGCATTGGCTCATCATATGCCTCGCACAGGTAATGCGCGAGGCCACACGACGGAGAATTCATGCAGATCCATTTTGCCAGCGCGGCTCCGGCCCATATCCGCCTGATGGCGCGGATCGTGAACCACAAGGATACCCCTGAGGATCTTGATGCAGCGCTGATCGATGGTGCCAAGGCGGCACGCTTTACCGGCAATCCGGGGCAGGTGTTTGAGCACTTTACGATGACCGATGGCGCGCTCAGCCGGATCGCTCTGGCAGGCGCTGGCGATGTCGAGGCGGAAAATCGCGCGCTGAATGTCGAGAAGGCGGGCGCAGCGCTCACCGCGAAATACATCGCCTCGGGCGAGACCGAGATGGTACTCGATCTCGGCTGTGCGGATTTTTCGGGCGAAGAAGCGGCGGGCGCCTTGCTTGGTCTTCGTCTTCGCTCATGGCGCTTTGATGAATACCGCACCAAGCTTGCTGGCGACAAAAAGGTCTCCCTTGAAAGCGTTCATGTCGTGAATGCGCCTGCGGGTACCGAGGAGGCTTGGGAGCGCGCCGCGGCTATCGCTGAGGGTGTCGACTTTACAAAGCACCTTGTCACGCTGCCGGCCAACATCCTTTATCCCGAAAGCTTTGTGGCCCTGTGCGAGGAGGCGTTTGCCGGCACGGGGGCTGAGATCACGGTGCTCGACGAGCCGGCGATGGAAGAGCTGGGCATGGGTGCGCTCTTGGGCGTTGGGCAGGGCTCACGCCGCGCCTCTCGGCTGCTCGCCATCCGCTGGAATGGCGGCGAGCCGGGGGAGAAGCCGACCGCATTCGTTGGCAAGGGCGTCACCTTTGATACAGGCGGCATTTCCTTGAAGCCCCCTCCCGGCATGGAAGACATGAAATGGGATATGGGCGGCGCAGGCGCGGTTGCAGGTGGTATGCTCGCTCTCGTCAAGCGTAAGGCGAAGGCCAATATCGTTGCCGTCATGGGCCTCGTTGAAAACATGCCCGATGGCAATGCGCAGCGCCCTGGCGATGTGGTAACGACGATGAGCGGGCAAACGGTCGAAGTGCTTAACACCGATGCCGAAGGGCGCCTTGTCCTGTGCGATGCGCTCCATTGGGTGCAGGAGGTTCACAATCCGGCGCGCATTATCGACTTTGCGACTTTGACCGGCGCTATGATCATCGCTCTTGGTCATGAGCATGGCGGTGTTTTTGCCAATGATGATGAGCTGGCTGACCAATTGTTGAGCGCAGGCGGGGCCACCGGTGATACGCTGTGGCGCCTGCCGATTGGCCCTGCTTATGACAAGCTCATCAACTCGCCGATTGCGGATATGAAGAATGTCGGCCCGCGCCCGGCCGGATCGATCACCGCAGCGCAATTCCTGGCGCGCTTCATCAAGCATGACGTGCCCTGGGCGCATTGCGATATTGCGGGCACAGTCTGGTCGGATAAGCCCGGCCACGCGCACGAAAAGGGCGCAACCGGCTGGGGCGCACGCCTGATTGACCGCATGATTGCCGACAACTTCGAAGGCTAAGGAGCCTCTCCAATCCCCAAGATGCGCAAGAAATCCGATCTTCCAACGAAGATCTGCGCCGCTTGCGGATTGCCCTTTACCTGGCGCAAGAAGTGGGAGCGGGACTGGGATAATGTGCGCTATTGCTCGGACCGGTGTCGGAGAGCTCCTAAGTCTTGACCGAGCCACCCGCGCCCTGCAACCGGGATCAGGAAGGAATCCGGGGGACTGCTTCCCCCGGTTGGCCTTCCACCCGGATTGTATCCCGGTAGGCTCCGGGTGGAAGGGTGGGGGGCGCGGGTGGCCTGGCCAACGAGACAAAAATGAAGATCGATTTCTGGCAGCTGTCGCGCGATCCGGTGGAGAAGGTCGCCGCTCTTATCGCCGCGCGTGTGCTGTCTCAGGGAGAAAGGCTGCTGATCGTCAGCAAGAGCGCTGATCAACGCGCCGCCATTGCCAAGGGGCTGTGGGAAGCGGGGCCGGAGAGCTTTCTCGCCAATGGTGAAGCAAGCGCAGCCGGGGCTGAGCGCCAGCCTATCCTCTTGTCCGACACCATCGAAGCAGCCAACGGCGCGAGCCATGCGATCTTCGCCGATGGCGCTTTTCGCGACGCGCCCGGCTTTGCCCGTAGCTTCCTTTTGTTTGATGAGGCAACGCTCCAGCACGCGCGCCAGACCTGGAAGGCGCTGTCAGATCGCGAAGGGCTGGAGCGCGCTTTCTTCCGGCAAGACGGCGGCAAATGGGTCAAGGTCGCCTGAAACGCCAAGTCTTGCCTCCGTGCACGCGATGGCCGATTACTCGCTTAGGAATTGGGGAGGCAATCTCATGCGTTTGAATTTTGCGTTTTTGTCACCTGTTGCGGCTCTTGGGCTGCTGAGCGCATGCGGCCCGCAAGAATCCGGCACGTTTACGAGCGAGGACGGTGAAAGCGGCGAATACACGATCGACACCGAGACAGGCGAGGCAACAGCGACCATCGAAACCGATGAAGGCACTGCCACCATGCGCTCAGGCAGCAATGTGCCGGTCGATCTGCCTGCAGGCTTTAGCGTTTATCCCGGCGCGCGAGTTCTTACCAACACTATCGTTAATCAAGCAGCGGGTTCGGGCGCGCTTGTCACCATGATGAGTGATGACAGTCCGGAAGCGGTTGCCGCGTTTTACAAGCAGCAGGCCGAGGATGCCGGGATCGCAATCCAGATGGATATGGCGACCAATGGAGGCAAAATCCTGGGAGGCCAGTCTCAGGGCGGGCTCACCTTTTCGATGATCGCAAGCCCGGGCAGCGAGGGGACAACCGTGCAATTGACCGTGGGCGATGAGCTCGATTGAGGCTCTCGGGTGACCTGCGAGCCCATCTGCGTACAGGTGGTTTCATTCGAAACTTGAATTGGAGCGGCGCGAGGGCTAGGGGCCGCGCGAGAGTTTTCCCCTCCCCCCGAACCGCTCAGTCATGAGCGCTCTCAATCAAGGACACAAACGCCATGGCGGTTACCCGCACCTTTTCGATTATCAAGCCCGACGCCACCCGTCGCAACCTTACCGGCGCCGTCACTGCCATGCTCGAAGAAGCCGGCCTTCGCGTGGTCGCTTCCAAGCGCATTCACATGACCAAGGAGCAGGCCGAGGGCTTCTACGCGGTCCACGCCGAGCGCCCCTTCTTTGGTGAGCTCGTTGAATTCATGATGAGCGAGCCGGTGGTTGTGCAGGTTCTCGAAGGCGAGGACGCCGTTGCAAAGAATCGCGAAGTGATGGGCGCAACCAACCCTGCCGATGCTGATGAAGGCACGATCCGCAAGACGCACGCGCTCTCGATCGGTGAGAACACCGTCCACGGCTCAGACAGCGAAGAGAACGCTGCGATCGAGATCGCCTTTTTCTTCAATGACGACGAAATCGTTGGTTGAGGCCACAGGTCTGCGGTTCTGACCCGCAAGTGTTTTGAGAAGGGCTGCTCAGGAAAGGGCGGCCCTATTTTTACGCGCGGCTGAAACCGGAGAGCTGGGCGGAGTGCGCCACATGCGAGCCCTTGCGGCTCTTCGCCACCACCGATTGCATCGCCGATAAAGCCTGAGGGGTGAGATCAAGGCCCAGCTCATCATAGGCGCGGGCGATGGCGCTTTGCCAATCGGCATTCATCTCCTCGAATGAGAGGCGGGTGATCGGGCCCGTCCAATCGCGCAAGGCAGCCTCGCGGCTCTCTTCACGCAGGGCGATCTTGCGATGCCACTCGGCTTCGATGGCGCTGAGTTCACAAGTATCAGATTGCACCGCCATCTGGTTTGCAACGCAGGAAACGGCGCTGCGGTGGACGTCCTCAAGCTTGCGTTCTGCGATGACTAAGCGGGCGTCAGGGAATTGGCGAAGAAGCTCGGGCAGGTTCTCGGAAAAGACGGGCACTTTGAGGATGCGCGGGCGGTCTGCATTGCCGCGATGGGCCGCATCGGTGCGAAGGACGCGGGCAAACTCGCGGTAGACGGGCCCCGCCTCGCGCGCCTCGCTCCAGGCTGAATAAGAGGGGATACGCCACTGCGATTCGTAGATTGAGTGCTGGAGGGCGCCTGCGAGCCAGCCTAGCTCTTCCTCCACTCCAGTGCTGGCAATGGGGTGGATCGATTGCAGCCAGGGGTTGAGCGCGCTCAGAAAGCCGATTTCGAACGCGGCGGCCCATTCGCGCATGTCTACTTGGCGTCCCGGCACCGGGTGAAAGGCATCGCAATAGCGCGTGTACGAATGCGCTGGATCTGCGGCCAGAAGCGTATGCAGCCGCGTTGTGCCGCTTCGCATATGGCCAATGATGATTATCGGCGGCGCAATCGGTGTGTGTGGCAGGTCAGGCCGACGAAGCCACGCCGCGCCCATCTTCAATCGGTTCGCGATCACGCGTTCAAGCTGACCATGCGCCATCACGCGGCCTAGAGGGTTGAAATCCGCTTGCTCGCGCGCGGCCTTCGTGATGCGTTCGAGGCGCTCTCGAAAATCGGCGACATCATCTGCGGACCGGCAGGCATTTTCCGCGTCCAATGCCCGGTCGCCCAAGGACTTCGCCGCGCGCGCCCACAATTCCTGTGCGTCGAGGGATGGTGGAGGAAGCCAGCCCTTGTCCCATGCTTGCGCAAAGAAGCGGTTCGCCTGATCCACCCGAGGACTGCGAGCAAGCGGATGTGGGCGGGGCGGGGGTGTCTTCACAGCCCTGCGCGTTCAGAACTGGTCAGCCGCGTCGAGCAGCCGGGTGAGCCGCGCGGGGGCAACGCTGCGCCAGCTTCGTTGGAGCCATAAGCCGACATGCTCCCAATCGACATCGGGCCGGTTGAGGATCACGCCCACCCATCCGCTCGCGCCGTAATAGGCGGGTTTGCAATAGACATCTGGCTGCGTTTCCGAGAGGCCCTGCACTTCATCCAGCCCGCTCGTCTTCACCAGCACCGCGATATGCCCGCTGCCGTGATGCTGGTTGGAGAAGTGCGCGAAGAACTTGCCCGATTTTTCCGTGCCAACGCGAAAGCCGGGGGAGCCATGGCTGTCGCGGCTGTGTGCTTCGGGCAGGGCGAGCGCAATCTCGGCGACGCGCGCATAGAGGAAATCGGGATCATTCCCGCGGCTCACATAATCTGCGACAGCGCGCGGGTAGAGCTGGTGCTCAGCGATCTTGACCCGCTCCGCCAGTATCTCGGGTGTATCGCCGGGCACCACCGCCACTTCGGTTTGCCCCAAGATTGCGCCGCTATCGAGCTCGGGCGTGACGACATGCACTGTACATCCTGCGACGCTGTCGCCTTCCTCGATCGCGCGGGCGTGGGTGTGAAGTCCCTTATATTTGGGCAGCAGCGAGGGGTGAATGTTGAGAACCCTGTCCTGCCATTCGCTCACGAAGCTTTCGGGCAGAATCCGCATGAAGCCTGCGAGCGCGATAGTGTCTGCACCTGCCTTTTGCGCGGCTTGGCTTAGCGCTTGAAAGAACTGGGATTTGTCCTTGGCCGTCGGCTTTGGCAGCCGGATGACTGGTACGCCTTCGGCTCGCGCTAGATTTAGACCGGGGGCCTCGGGATTGTCCCCGGTGACGAGGACGATCTCATAAGGGCAGGCGGGATCTTTTGAAGCGTAGAGCAAAGCGGCCATATTGGTGCCGGTGCCCGAGATAAAGACTGCGATCTTCGCCTTGGGGAGAGCGTCGCTAGCCAATGTGCGTCACCGCCCAGTCTTCCTCCGCCGACCACAGGCCAGCGGGGCCCTGCACTCGGCAACCGCGCTCTGCAGGCCAGATCTTGCCGATCATGTGGACCGTCTCGCCCTGCTGGGTTAGGCGCGCGATGACCTCATCATAGCGATCAATGTCGGCCGCGATCACCATGCCGATTCCGCAATTGAAGGTGCGCGCCATTTCCTCCGGGGTGATCGAGCCTTCCTCTTGCAGGAACCGCATCAAGGGAGGCTGCGGCCAGGATTCGACATCGATCCGCGCCTCGGCGCCTTCGGGCAGGATGCGCGGGATATTTTCAAGCAGCCCGCCGCCTGTGATATGGGCGAGGCCATGGATCAGGCCTTCGCGGATCAGCGGCAAAAGCGTTGACACATAAATCCGGGTGGGTTCGATCAGTGTATCGAGCAGCGTTCGATCCGGATCAAAAGGCGCGGGCGCATCGAGCGACCAGCCGCGATCACTTGCGAGGCGTCGGACCAGCGAAAAGCCGTTGGAGTGCACGCCAGAGCTCGCAAGGCCCAGCAGCATGTCGCCGGGATTGACGCGCTCACCCGTAAGCTGTTCCCCGCGCTCCACCGCGCCGACGCAAAAGCCTGCAAGGTCATAGTCGCCATCAGCGTACATGCCCGGCATCTCCGCCGTTTCCCCGCCGATAAGCGCGCATCCCGCCTGCTTGCAGCCCTCAGCGATACCGGCAATAACCCGCTCTGCCACGCCGCCTTCGAGCTTTCCGGTGGCAAAATAGTCTAGAAAGAACAGCGGCTCTGCGCCTTGCACAATCAGGTCGTTGACGCACATGGCCACCAGATCAATCCCGACGCTGTCATGCCGGTCATAATTGATCGCAAGCTTGAGTTTCGTCCCCACGCCATCATTAGCCGCCACCAGCAGCGGATCGGTGTAGCCAGCCGCCTTGGGATCGAAAAACCCGCCAAAGCCGCCAAGTTCGCTGGTCGCACCGGCGCGCGCGGTAGCCTTCGCGAGCGGCGCGATCGCGCGCACCAAAGCGTTGCCCGCTTCGATGTCGACACCAGCGCCCGCATAGGTGTAGCCGCCGCTTGCTTGCGCCTTGTCCTTATCTTTTCCCGAGGTCATGCCCCGATGCATTAGCCATTCGCGCTTGGAATTCCACTCGCCTTTGGGCAAAGGGTGAGCGATTTCCCCGATGGCGACGCACGCAAATCTCTTCCGCCCGGTTTTCGAGGCGCTTTTGATCCCCCGCTGGCTTCGAGCGGGGAGTGCCGCTTTGGTGGCGCTCGCGCTGCTTGGCGGGGCCTATGCGCTAGTGCTGGCGCAAGTCAGCGGCGAGCGCGGCATCGCGCCCACCGCCTCTAGCGCAGACATCCAGATCCGCGGCATTGAGATCAATGTGACCGGCAAAAGCGCTGAGGATGCGCGGCAGGAGGGCTGGCAACAAGCGCAACGCTTGGCCTGGGCGAAAGCGGGCGGCCCAAAACTTCCCGATGGGCAGCTTGCCGGAATGGTCTCATCCATCGTGATCCAGCGCGAGCAGTTGGGCCCAAGGCGCTACATTGCCACTCTGGGCGTCATTTTCGACCGCCAGCGCGCAGGCAAGTATCTGGGCGGGCGATCGCAGGCGCGCAGTTCTGCGCCCATGCTGGTGATCCCGGTCAGTGCCACCGGCGGCGCTTACACCGCGTTTGAAGTGCGCAATCCCTGGCAGCGCGCCTGGGCCGAGTTCAATCCTGGAACCAGCCGGATCGACTATGTCCGGCCAAGCGGGGCGGGCGGAGATTCACTGCTGCTGAACTTCGGCCAGACCGGGCGGCGCAGCCGAACATGGTGGCGCAGCACGCTCGATCAATACAATGCCGCCGACGTGCTGGTGCCAAGCGTGCGGCTCGAACACCAATTTCCCGGCGGGCCGATCACTGGCACCTTCACCGCGCGCTATGGCCCCGATAGCCGCGTGCTGGAGAGCTTCACGCTGACGGCTGAGGACCCGCGCGCGCTCTCCGCGATCCTCGATCAGGCGGTGGAGCGGATGGACCGTGTCTATGAAAAGGCGCTGGAAGACGGCAAGCTTCGGCCTGATCCAACCTTGCGTATTGGCGGCTCTAGGGAGGTTGACCCGGCGCTCCAGCGGCTGATCGATATTGGCGAAGCAATCCGTGCACGCGAAGAGGCCGCTTTGGCCGCTGCTGAAGGCGGGAGCGAGGCGGGCGAGGGGCCGCAAATCCCGGACGATGCGACAGTCCAAATCCCGCAGCAAACCGTCCCGCTCAATCAGGTCGTCGTTCAGTTCGCAACGCCAGACGCGCAATCCTTTGACGCAGCGCTTTCGGGTGTGCGCGAGACGCCCGGCGTGCGCGCGCTTTCCGTCACCAGTACCGCTATGGGCGGCACGTCTGTGATGAGCGTAAGCTTCAGCGGCACCGCCTCAGACCTTGCAGCGGCGCTGCGCGGGCAGGGCTTTAGCGTCAATGAGAGCGGCAACACGCTCGCGATCAGTCGCTAAGGGCTCGGGCAGGTGTGCTTGTGCCAGACGTCCGATCCCTAACTCAGATTGCTTTGCCGCTTGAAACTTCGGTGCGAGCCGGGGCTAGCCGCATCGTGGTGGGCAATGCCAACGCCTCTGTAATCGACGCGCTGAGCGAGCCATCGGCGTGGCCGTTTTATACCGCCGTGCTCACCGGCCCATCGCGCTCAGGCAAGTCGCTTCTGGGACGCTGGGCGCGGGCGCAAGGCATTGATGTTATAGATGATGCTGAGCTTGTCGATGAGGATGCGCTCTTCCACCGCTGGAATGCCAGCCAGGAGGGCGCCGCGCGCGCGGGCGAGCCCTTGCTGATCATCGCAAATGCGCAGCCATGGAACGTCACACTGCCTGATCTGCGCTCTCGCCTTGGCGGATCGCTCCAGCTCGAAATGGGAGAGCCGGATGATGAGATGGCCGCCCATTTGATCGAGGCTTTGGCTGCCGAACGCGGGCTGAAGCTGGCGGATGGGGCCGCCGCCTACCTCGTCCCGCGCGCCAACCGCAGCTTTGCGGATCTAGAACGGTTGGTGAAGACCATTGATCGTATCAGCCTTGAACGAGCCGCACCTGCCACCATGTCGGTCTGGCGAGCTGCGCTCGAAGCGTTGCAAGGCCCTGAACAAGCCAGCCTTCTTTAAGGAACAAGCCGGGCTTGGTTGCATTTGTTGCAGATTGATGGAAGGCTTGAAGGCGGCTGAAGGAGACAGCTTATGTTTGACCGGCTGAAGGCCTATCTCGACTCGATCCGTGCCCGCGATCCGGCGCCGCGTTCGCGTTGGGAAATCCTGCTCTATCCCGGCGTTCTTGCCCTCGGCCTCCACCGCGTGGCGCATTGGCTGTTCGAAGCGCGGCTGTATTTCCTTGCGCGGTTCGTCAACCACACCTCGCGCTTTCTGACTGCGATCGACATTCATCCGGGCGCCACAATAGGGAAGAACTTCTTTATCGATCACGGCTTCACCGTCATCGGTGAGACCGCCGAGATTGGCGATAATGTCACCATCTACCAATGCGTGACGCTGGGCGGAACGAACCCCACCAACGGCAAGGGCGGCAAGCGTCACCCCACGATTGAGGACAATGTGATTATCGGCTCCGGAGCGCAGATTATCGGCCCGATCACTGTGGGCGAGCGCGGCCGAGTGGGCGCGAATGCTGTGGTGATGGAAGATGTCCCCGCAGGCGCAACCATGGTGGGCGTCAAGGCGCGCTCAACGCTGGTTCCAGCCGAGGAGTGGATCAAGGAATTCATTCCCTATGGCACCACACCGGGTCTGTGCGAGGACGAGGAAGGCAACCGGGTGGACTGCATTGAGAAGCTTGAAGGCGAGTTGGCGGCATTGCGCGCTGAATTCGCCGCTCTGAAAGCTGCCCAGACCGAGACAACGCCTGAACCGGTGCAAGCCAGCCTAGATCTCGGGGCCAAGGCTCTTGGCCCTAAGAGCGGGACTGACAATTAATGAGTGCACGCGGCGGCCCGGCAGGGCAGGGCAGTCTGGGTCAAGTTATCGCGTTCCCCGGCGGTCAGCCAAGTCAGGTGGCCTTCGAACGCGACGAGCTTCAGCGTATTCTTGACCTGTACGGCCGTATGGTCGCGGCGGGAGAGTGGCGCGACTATGCGATGGACTTTGAGAAGAGCTTTGCAAGCTTCTCCGCCTTTCGCAGAGCCGCCGAGCGCCCGCAGACACGGATCGAAAAGCGCCCGGCTCTCCGCTCCAAGCAAGGCATGTGGACGCTGTTTGGCGAGCATGGCCAGGTCTTGAAGCGCGGGCATAACCTGGTGAACGTGCTTGCACCCGTGGAGCGACGGCTCGTCAAGGCGATAGACGAGGACTGAGAACGACCACAGCGGTGTCTCTAGGCGGCGGTTGGCTGCCCGCCAGTGGGCAGGTCCACCGTTGCAGGGAGCTTTGCCTGAAGGCCCTCTGGAAGCGCTGTAACTACCGCACTGCGGATAGGCTGCCAAAAGGCTGAAAGGCTAAGCAGGGCCGATCCGATAACCAGCGCCGTCAGTGCAAAGTTCAACTCCACCGCGCCAAATTCGCGGAACAGGAAAGTGAGCGCGAACAGCACATAGGCGAGCGCCGAGACCAGCAGCGCGCGCCGGTCAATAGCCAGCGCAATGACGCCAAAGGCAACATAGACGCCCAGCACGCCCACTGCCGCCCCGATACCGATATTGTCACCGCCGGTCACGCCGATCAGGTTAAACACCGGATGCGCGATCATGGGCGCGGCCAGCAGGTGCAACCAGAAGGCGACATCGCTGCGCCGCGTGATCCGTTCGCGGTCCGAAATGTCCCAGCGCATCGCGAAACCGAAGATCGCAAGGCCAGCGACAAAGACCAATGAGAGGATGAGCGTCTGGCTCAGAGTGTCAGGGCCGATCACGGCGAGGACCAGACTGATGATCGTGGCCGCCAACGCGGCTGACCCTGCGGCAACCGTGATTGGCACCATGAAGCGCCGCCAATGGACATAGGCGGCAATCGCCGCAACCAGCGCGCACATCGAAATCGCTAGGGCACCGACCGACTCGCTGGCGTCTGACAGAACCTCAAGCGCCAGCCCGAGCCCGCCTCCGAACACACCGCCGACAAAGGCGAGCAGCAAGAGGATTGAAGGCAAAGCCATCCGGCGCGTGCGGGTGAAGAACTCGGCAAGCGGCCAGGCGAGTGCGGCGACCAGCACTCCAGAAAGGAATGGATGGATCGTCTGACCGATAGACCCGGCCGCAATAAGCAGGATGACAAGGCCAATGCTCACGAAGATATCGTTGAAGCTGTTAATAAGTTTGAAGTTTTCTTCAGAAGAGCGTGGCAGGTGCCGAACCTCACTCATGTATGATCGAAAACTGGCAGCAGCCTCTGCGCTGAGAGCGCCGGCGGCGATGGCGGAATTGATATCGTCTTCGGAATACATCGGGCCCTGCTCTTGATGCTAAGAACAAGGCCTATGCTAAAAGAGGTGTATTATTATGTCAATACAGCAATGTCGATCATCTCAGCATCTTTGGTTATATGAGCGCTCACTCAAAGACTGCGGCGACCCGCAGATGCGATAGCTGCGCCTGAGTGATCGCACCGATGATGTGATAGATGTACCAGGCCGCAACGATGGTGAAGACGCTGGATGCGGCTGCAAAGATGACACCCATCTCATTCAGATCGAGGCTTTCGTTCATCGACATACGAAAACTGATATTGCCCAGGATGTTTCCAATCACCCAGGTCCCCCACCAAACCGCAAGATTGCTGGGCGCTTCGCTGCCGTAGCTATCGCTATCGAGGTGACTTTCGTTCCACAATTCACGCATCGCCCCGAAGGGTTTGAACCAGTTGACGATCGGGATGAAGTACCAACCAACCGCCCAGCCTGGCGAATATTCCACATCCCTCCCCGCTTCGCGAAGGTTTGCATGCGCGCGATAAATCCACATGCATATGGCGATAACCGAGAGGATGAAGGCGCCCGTCCCAGCGAGCAGAACGATCAGATAAGCCCATTCAACCGGGCCCAGTTCGATCTGCTCCAGATTGATAAACCCGCTCAATTCCCCGATCTCGCCCAGCAGGGTCAAGGAAAACAGCGCCAGCACACCAAGGGCAGAATTGCGCGCGGATATGGCGCGCGATGCCAGCGCTTCAAAATCACTCGATTGGTTCATCGTATCTTTGCTCCCCGGTTTGAAGCGCCCCACAAATGCGAAGCGGCCCTTGCAAGGTGTCTCGCAAAGGCCGCTTGATTACAAGGCGTAAAGAGCTCGTAAAAAGAGCATTTGCCGCGCGCCAGATTACCCTCGCGCGCTGTCCGGGCCGGTGCCGGTTACCTTCTGCATCGCTGCCAGGATCGCGCCCGACTGCTCGGAACCCGATTGCGGTGCCTTGAGGTTGGTGAACTCGTTGATCTTCTCCCAATTGTCGGCAAAGCCCTCAACCGTGCGCTCCCCATCGGGTAGCCAGACCGCATCGTTCATCACAACCCAGGATGAGTGGAAGCCGCCAGCGCCCGCGCCGACGATCTGGTTGGTCGGCGCATCTTCGCTGACCAGGAAGAGGGCTGCGGGCACCACGTTTTCCGGCGCAAACAGTTTGAATGCTTCTTCGGGGAAGAGATCTTCGGTCATGCGCGTGCCGGCGACTGGCGAAAGCGAGTTTACGCGGATGTTGTACTTCGCGCCTTCGAGCTGCAGCGTCTTGGTGAAGCCCGCGAGGCCCAGCTTCGCCGCGCCGTAATTCGCCTGACCAAAGTTTCCGAACAGGCCGGTTGAGGACGCGGTCATCAGCACGCGGCCATAACTCTGCTCGCGGAAGGTTTCCCAGCATGCTTTGGTGACGAAAGCGGAGCCGGTGAGGTGCACCTTGAGGACGAATTCGAAATCGTCCGGGGTCATCTTGTGGAAGGTCTTGTCGCGCAGGACACCCGCGTTGTTGATGAGGATGTGCACGCCGCCCCACTTTTGCTTGGCATCGGCGACCATCTTTTCCATCTGGTCATACTCGGTGACAGAGCCGCCATTCGAGATGGCTTCGCCGCCCATCTTCTCGATTTCCTCGACAACCTGCAGCGCCATGTCGGAGTGGCCGGTGCCATCACGCGCGCCGCCCAGATCGTTGACGACAACCTTCGCGCCGCGACGTGCCAGTTCGAGCGCATACGCGCGGCCCAGACCGCCGCCCGCGCCAGTAACGATGGCTACCTTGTCCTTGAAGTCGATGCTCATGAAATATCCTCCCACGGGGTTTGTGAAGGCGCACTTGACGCGCGCGTAAAGTCGTTTTGTGGGCGCTGCGTGGCACTTTTGCTCAGGTGTTGCAACCGGGGGATTGCACAAACTGAACGGGGCCGGGATGCCGTAAGGTAACCGCGTTGATTAAAGCTTAGCCAGTGCAGGGATCAACTCATCGAGCGAATCGATCACCGCGTCTGCGCCCAGCTCTGCGGGCGGAGCGTCGCAATAGCCATAGGCAGCCGCGATTACCGGAACCCCCGCAGCGCGCGCGGCCTTGATGTCGTAAGAGCTATCTCCGACAAATGCGAAGGCACCTGGATTTGCGGGGTCCACTGAACAACGCTTGCGCGCTTCGATCACGGGGTCGGCATGGGGTTTGGAGCGGAACTTGCCGTCATCGCCTTTCCCCATCGTATCGCCGCCGATCACGGTCTCGAACGGGTCAAGAAAGTCGAGCTCGGTCAGGATCGAGCGGGCAAAGCCCTCAAACTTGTTGGTCACCACCGCCATGCGCACCCCGCGCGCGGCAAGCCCGGCGACCACGTCGCGCGCACGGGGGTAGGGCTTGGTGTAGACCGCGTTGTTCTCCGAATAGAAGCGCAGCATAGCCTTGTAGAGCGAGCGGAAATCATCGCCTTCGAGCCCGCCTGGCAAGCCCCCCTGATCGTTCACCGCGCGCGCCAGCATGATCTTCGCGCCGCCACCGATCAGGTCCTGGCTCGATTCCATCGGTACTGGCGCAAATCCGCCCAGCGCCAGCGCGTGGTTCACCGCCGCTCCCAGATCGCGGAAAGTGTCGAGCAATGTGCCATCAAGGTCGAATCCGACCGCTTCGAATGGAATGTCCGTCATGGTGAGAGGCGGTGGTGCAAACGCCTTCAAACCGCAAGCATTTGCTGACAGATCGCATCGGTAATATCATAAGCCTTGTCGAAGGCTGCCATGCGACGGCCTGCAAGAGACGGCCTCAAAGAGACGGCCTCAAAGAGACAGGACTCTGAATGACTGATTTTGCCGTGATTATCCTGGCTGCGGGGAAGGGCACCCGGATGAAAAGCGCTGTGCACAAGGTGCTCCACCCGATCGCGGGCAAGCCTATGCTGATGCATTTGCTCGATAGCCTTGCCGAGCTGCAGCCGCAGCGCACGATTGTGGTGGCGGGAGATCGTTGCGAGCAATTGGACGAGGCGCTCGAAGGGCGCGATATCACGACTGCATTGCAACAGCCGCAATTGGGCACCGCGCATGCCGCGCTTCAGGCCAAAGCCTCGCTCGATGGCTTTACCGGCAATATCCTCGTGTGTTTCGGCGATGTGCCGATGGTGCGCGCTGTGACTGTACAGCGGCTGATCGAAGCGCTTGAGGGTGATGCGAAAGTCGCCGTGCTCGGCTTTCGTCATACCGGTGCGCTTGCCTATGGCCGAGTGATTGCTGACGCGGACGGCACTGTGCTCAAGATGGTCGAGTACAAGGATGCAAGCGATGAGGAGCGCGCCATTGACCTGTGCAATTCAGGCCTGATCGTGGCGCATTCGGACGATATGTGGCCGCTTCTGGAAGCGGTGGGCAATGATAATGCGCAGGGCGAATATTATCTCCCTGATGTGGCTACCGGAGCGATTGCGCGCGGCGACAGAGTTGTCGTGGTCGAGACGCATGAGGATGAGGTTGCCGGGATCAATTCACGCAGTGAACTTGCCGCTGTCGAAGCACGATGGCAGACCGCCCGCCGCGAACAGGTGATGGCCGAAGGCGTCAGCCTGCGCGCGCCAGAGACGGTTTTCTTCAGCCATGACACGAAGTTGGGCCGCGATGTTACCATCGATCCTCACGTCGTCTTTGGACCAGGCGTGACCATCGCCGACAACGTTCACATCAAGGCCTACAGCCACATTGAGGGCGCCACAATAGCTAGCGGCGCCGCCGCCGGTCCGTTTGCAAGGCTTCGCCCCGGCGCGGTCATGGAAGAGGACAGTTTCGTCGGCAACTTCGTCGAGATGAAGAAGGCGGTGCTAGGGAAGGGGGCCAAAGCCAGCCATCTCACCTATCTGGGCGATGCAAGTGTGGGTGAATACGCCAATATCGGCGCTGGCACGATCACCTGCAATTACGACGGCTATTTCAAGTACAAGACCACAATCGGCGAGCGCGCCTTTATCGGCTCCAACAGCGCCTTGATCGCTCCTTTGACAATTGGCGCGGATGCGATTGTCGCGGCAGGCTCAACCGTCAGCCGCGATGTCGCCGCAGGCGAATTGCGGATGGTGCGCGCTGAGCAAATGGTGAAGGATGGATGGGCGGACCGTTTTCATGATACGATGAAGCGCAAGAAAGAAGCGGCAACGAAGAAGGGGTAATTGCGCAGTGAGCTGGGATATTTTCGTGCAGGACTTTGGCGACTACGCGAGCGTCGAAGACATACCAGACACCTTCCAACCAAGGCCAATTGGGCAGCGCGCGAGTGTGATTGACACTATTCGCAGAGTTTGCCCCGACGTCGATTTCGACGATCCCAACTGGGGCGTATTGAGCGGCGATGGCTGGTCAATTGAATTCAACATCAATGCCGAAGACCCATGTACAAGTTTCGCGCTCCATGTGCGAGGCGATGACGGTTCGATCCCCGTAATCGCTTGCCTTTTGAACGAATTGGGCGTCCGCGCGATCGAATCCGCTGAGAGCGAATTCTTCGAAGAAGCCGTTGCTCCAGAGGCCTTTGGCAAATGGCGCGCTTGTCGCGATCAGGTGCTCGGCCCGGGCGCTTGAGCGAGCAACCGCCAACCTGCTGGCTGTGCGCGCGCCCGTTTGAGACGCTGATCCAGTGGCATCACCCGGTGCCCAAATCCAAAAAGGGGCGCGCCACAGTTCCGGTTCATCCGATCTGTCACAAGACGATCCACTTGCATTTTACCAACGCAGAGCTGGCGCGCATCGGTGATGATCCGGAGCGCATTCGCGAACACGAGTCGGTGGCCAAGTTTGTGAAGTGGGTCGCCAACAAGCCGCCCGACTTCCACGCTCCGACGCGTTCTTAACAAAGCGATCACTCGCCACGCCTCCCCGCCAGTCCACCAGCGGTGCCACCAGGCTGTGGTGGACGGGCGGGGAGGCGGGGCGGGTGATCGGTGAGCGCTAGCGAACTCAAAACAAGGAGTCCTCCCCATTCATCCGGGAACCTTTGTGGCTCGTAGCTGCTGTTAGAGATAATGACGAAAGGATGGCGCACATGGGTTGGACGAAGCGGATTGGTATCGGACTTGGCGTGGCTGTTGGCCTTGGAGCACTCGCCAGCGTGAGCTACGCGCAGTACCGTGATAGCAGCGAGGAGCCGGCTTTCACTATCGTCGCATCCGAAGAGGCATATGAGCTGCGCGATTACGAGCCGATGATCGTCGCCGAAGTCACTCATACAGGCGACCGCCGCAGCGCCAGCGGGCGCAGCTTTCGCCGTCTTGCTGCTTACATCTTTGCCCAGGACCGGCCTGAGGGCGGGGAAGCGATCGCGATGACGGCTCCTGTTATGCAGGCCCGCGCTGATCAGAACGCCAAGATCGCGATGACCGCGCCCGTCATGCAGGAAGAGACCGCGACCGATACGTGGCGCATGCGCTTTGTCATGCCCGCCAAGTTCACCATGGAGACGCTCCCCACCGCGCCTGAGGACATCACGCTCACCACAGTGCCTGCCCGCCGCCTCGCCGCAGTCAAGTTCAACGGTAACGGTTCAGCGAGCGATCTCGCGCAGATGGAGAAGTTCCTGAGCGAGTGGATAGCCAAACAAGGCCTCACGCCCAAGGGCGACTTCGAATACGCCTTTTACGATGCGCCCATGGTGCCCGGCCCGTTGCGCCGCAACGAAGTGCTCATCGAGATCGTTCCCGAATAAACTCTGTGCCCGGCGCCCGGGGCTGGGCGCTCTCAGGCGTCTTCAGCCTTGCGCTTGATCCCTGAGCGTTGGCGCGGTGCGTGTTCGCGTTCCCATTGCTCGAACTCGACGCGGCTCAACAGGTAACGTTCGCGCGCTTCGTGGAAGCTGATTGCGCGCTCTTGCACGGCCCGAACCACATCAGCCTTGCGCGCATCCGACCAGTGGACGCGGTGGCTCTTGGGAAGCCCGTACTGCTTGATTGCATCTGCGATCGACATATCGCGGGGGTACGCCATTGGTAGTGTGCTCCTTCATCTGCCCCCAGATTTATTTGATGAGCACAGCTTTGCCGATGCTGCTTAATTCCAGCTTTCTGTCCTTTCTTAACGCCGCGCTAACCCCGCGCTACGTGGCTTGCCTGCGGTGAGCCGAGGGCAAAGTGTCGGCCCGTTTTACAGCTGCGGGTTTGAGGGGACGACCCGGTGCATCCGAACCGCCCCTTTGCCGCCCCTTAGCCGCCCCCCTAGCCGCCCCTTAACCGCCATCGCGCTCATCCATCAGACGCTGCATCAGGTACACATATTGCAGCGCCTGCAGCTTGGCGCGCTGCTTATTATCGACCCCGCCGGAGTGCCCGCCGGTCGTGTCTTCGAAGTAGAGGTAGGGTTGGCCCAGACCTTTCAGCTTCGCCGCTCCCTTGCGTGCATGAGCGGGGTGCGTGCGGTCATCTGCGGTCGAGGCCCACAGGAAGGGCATGGGATAATCCACGCCCTCGACGATCTTCTGGTAGGGCGAGTAGCCATCGATCCACGCGCGCTGTTCGGGAATGCGCGGGTCGCCATATTCCCCAATCCACGAAGCCCCGCGTCCGATCAGGTGATAGCGCACCATGTCAAACAGCGGGATTTGCACGATCGCTGCGCCAAACAGGTCCGGGCGCTGAGTGAAGGCGGTGCCGACCAGCAGGCCGCCTTGGGAGCCGCCCTGAATGCCGAGATGCTCAGGCGAGGTGAAGCCGCGCTCCACCAGATCCTCACCCACCGCGATGAAGTCATCCCAAGTGCGCTGCTTGTTCTCTCGGATCGCGGTCTGGTGCCACATCGGGCCAAACTCGCCGCCACCGCGCAGGTTTGCGAGCACGTAAGCGCCGCCATTCTCCAGCCACATCTTGCCGGTTGAGCCCAGATAGCCGGGCAGGCGCGGTATCTGGAAGCCGCCATAGCCGGTCATCAAGGTGGCGGTCTCGCCGGTGAGCTCCATGCCTTTGGGCTTGACGATGAAGTAGGGGATTTTCGTCCCGTCCTTGCTCGTCGCCTCGTGCTGCTCAACCTCCATACCGGTCGCATCGAAGCGCGCTGGCGAAGTCTTGAGCGGCTGAGGCTCTTCCCCGGTTTCCGAATAGTAGAGCGTCGTCGGATTGAGGAAGTCGGTGACGGTGAACATGATCTGCTCGCTCTCGTTAGAGCTTGCAGCGATGCCCACGGTCGCGTTGCCCGGCAGGGCGACCTCTTCGCTCACCCATTCGCCCGCGTCTGAATCGAAGTTGAACTTCAGGACCTTGCCAACAACGTTATCGAGCAGGCCGACATAGAGCGCACCCGCCGTGATCGCGCCGCCGCGCTTGGTCTGCCGCTCATCGGGCGCCCAGACCAGCGTCTTCTTGGCAGCGTTGGGGTCTTTCTTGAACTCCTCCAGCGTCACCGCGATCAGGCTGTCCGCAGGGAAGGTTTCACCATCCACTTCCCAGTCGACATCGGTCGAGATCAGCATGTGTCCATCGACAATGCCGTAGGGCGAGGCTTTCTTGGGAATGTCGAGCTTCACCCACTCATAGTCAGGGTTGAGCCAGTAATACTCGCTTTCATGAAAGCTGATGCCGCGGAACGCGGTGGTGGCGTGGATTTCGCCGGTGTTGTCGCGCACCAGGCTGGCGCCGGCCCACACGTCGCTCGCTTCACCGCGATAGAGCTCGTTCGCCTCGGCGATGTCGGTGCCGCGCTTCCACACGCGCGTGGTGAAGGGGTATTCGCTGTCGGTCAGCGTGCCTTCGCCAAAGTCCCGGCCCACAAACAGCGTGTTTTCATCGAGCCATTGGACGCCGCCCTGGCTCTTCTCGGAAAGCTCGAAGCCGCCTTCGACGAAGGTCTTGGTGACCATGTCAAATTCGCGCATGATCGTTGCGTCCTCGCCCCCATCGGAGAGCGCGATCATACACTTCTCCAGTTTGGGCGGCAGGCAGGTTGAACCCTTATAGACCCATTCCTTGCCTTCAGCAGCGGCGAGAGCGTCAACGTCGAGCACGATCTCCCATTCAGGATCATCGCTCTTGTAGCTTTCCAGCGTAGTCCGGCGCAGCAGACCCTTGGGGTTCTGTTTGTCCTGCCAAAAGTTGTAGAGCCCATCGGGGCGGAAGCTCACAAACGGGATCCGGTCTTCGCTGTCATAGATGGCGAGCGCTTCGGCCTTTAGCCCTTCAAAGCGCGGATCGGTCTCGAGCATGTCGAGCGTGCGGGCATTCTCCGCCTCGACCCAGGCGAGCGCTTCATCGCTGCGCGCTTCTTCGAGCCAGATATAGGGGTCTTCCTCAGGGCCGGGGATGGGCGCCATTTCGGCCTCTTCATTGTGGCCATCAGCAGCGGCGGAAACAGAGGCAGTCATAGCGAGCGCGCCTGCGAGTGAAGCGCCAAGTGCAAGGGTTGATACAAGCTTCAAAGGTCCTCTCCTACGGGAAGTCTGAAGCCTGAGTGTGGCGCTCCTCGCGCCGCTTGTGAAGCCCTAAACCGCTCGAAACCGCCGCGCTTGTAGGAGACACATGTTACACAGTCCAAAGAAAGAAAATACACCTCCGCTCAAGCCGGCAAAACAGGGCCGTGATCAGGCGGAAGGAAAGAAGGGAAGGGGTGCGCATAACGCCGGTATGACAGAAGGCGGCCATGTAGGAAAATGCCGCGTGCTGGCGCTCTATTTTCACAGTGAGTCCCCCGCGAAGGCGGGGACCTCCTCGAAGGAAGCGGCGAGCTCAAGAAGGTCCCCGCCTTCGCGAGGACTCACAAAGGTTTAGCCCTCGACATGCTCCGCGAGCACGGTGAGGCCCGCATCGCCGACCTCGGCAAAGCCGCCGCGCACTTCGATTGTCTCAGGCGCTGCGCCAGCCGTCTTGTAGACCTGCACCGCGCCATCGCGGATCGTCGACATGAACGGCGCGTGGCCTTCTAGCACGCCAAACTCGCCATCCGTGCCGGGCACGACCACCATATGCACCTCTTCAGAGCGCACCAGCTTGGCGGGCGTTACGAGTTCAAAGTGAAGCGGCATGGTTAGTCCTCAAGAAGATATTGCTGAATGATTTGCGCCGAGCCATCGGGGCCGCCGATAACTTTTATGAACTGGATACCAAAGAACCAGCCATCTGTTGAAGGCGAGCGGAAAGTGGTCACATCGTAAGTGGCGTTGGTGACCGTCTCTTTCTCATCAAGAGCGAGCGAAGGATCCAGAAGATTAGCGCCTTTCATCAGGTCTTCGAGCAGATCATCCGACGCGCCGTCCTGGAAAGAGACCTGGCAGAACGAGACACTGCGCGAATTGGCAATGGCAATTTCACCATTCTGCCCTTCGACAAGCGCGATATCGAGCTGGCCAAAGCGGCCATGGGTCCGCTCGGTCACGGTCAAGGGCCCGAGCGCCTGAACACCACGTTCCTCGCCCAACGGGGTCTCGATCCGCATCAGGCTGGGGCACAGATCCAGCACGGCGGTGCGCACCAACTGATCAACACTCTGCGTCGTCTCCTGCGCTGCGACGGGCACGGCGAAAACAACCGTCATCGCGGCGGTGAGGCAGAGGCAAGAGGTGAGAGCGCGCATCAGGCTTTCCCCTTGTCGACCGAGGCAATCGCCGCATCAAAATGCTTAGTCGCGGCTTCAAACTTGTCGCGGCAGCCCGGATTGCAGAACCCCAAAACCTGTCCGAGATAAAGCGTCAGGCCGTCAGCGGACACTGGCTTTCCCGACCAGGGACAGGTTGCATTTACGCAGTCCTCCAGTCTGAGGGGAACGCTCAGGGTCTGCGCGGTCATGGCTCTTACGCGTCCTCAGCCAGTTTCTGCGCCTTCTCGACCACCATATCGATGCCGCCGACCATGTAGAAGGCCGCTTCGGGCAAGTGATCATATTCGCCGTCGACCACCGCCTTGAAGCTCTTCACCGTGTCTTCAAGGTCGACAAACAGACCCGGAATATTGGTGAAAACCTCGGCCACGTGGAAGGGCTGCGAGAGGAACTTCTGGAGCTTACGGGCGCGGGCAACGGTGAGCTTATCCTCTTCGGAAAGCTCGTCCATGCCAAGGATCGCGATGATGTCCTGCAGGCTCTTATACTTTTGCAGCGTTTCCTGAACGCGGCGCGCTGTGTCGTAATGCTCTTGGCCCACAACGCCCGGCTCGAGCACGCGGCTGGTCGAATCGAGCGGGTCCACGGCGGGGTAAATGCCCAGCTCCGAGATCGCGCGGTTGAGCGTGGTGGTCGCATCAAGGTGCGCAAACGAGGTGGCCGGCGCAGGGTCGGTCAAGTCATCGGCGGGAACGTAAATCGCCTGCACCGAGGTGATCGAGCCCTTGGTGGTCGAGGTGATGCGCTCCTGCAGGTTGCCCATGTCGGTCGACAAGGTCGGCTGATAGCCCACCGCCGAGGGGATACGGCCAAGGAGCGCGGACACTTCCGAACCCGCTTGGGTAAAGCGGAAGATATTGTCGACAAAGAACAGCACGTCCTGGCCTTCCTGATCGCGGAAATATTCCGCCATGGTCAGACCCGAGAGCGCCACACGGGCACGCGCGCCGGGAGGCTCGTTCATCTGGCCAAACACCAGCGCCACCTTGGAGCCTTCGCTGGTGGCGATGCCGTTTTCGTCCTTGGCGATGACCTTGGCATCGAGGAATTCGTGGTAGAGATCGTTGCCCTCACGGGTGCGCTCACCAACGCCGGCAAAGACGGAGACGCCGCCATGGCCCTTGGCGATGTTGTTGATCAGCTCCTGGATGAGCACGGTCTTGCCCACACCAGCACCGCCGAACAGGCCGATCTTGCCGCCCTTCGCATACGGAGCGAGCAGGTCGATGACCTTGATGCCGGTGACAAGGATCGCCGCTTCGGTTGACTGGTCGATAAACGGCGGGGCTTCGGCGTGGATCGGAGCGGTCTGCTCCGCGCCCACAGGGCCCAGTTCATCGATCGCCTCGCCCACCACGTTCATGATGCGGCCCAGCGTCTTGGGGCCGACCGGAACGCTGATCTGCGCGCCGGTGTTGATGACTTCGCTGCCGCGCGTCAGGCCCTCGGTTGCGTCCATCGCGATGGTGCGAACGGTGTTTTCGCCAAGGTGCTGCGCAACTTCGAGGACGAGCGTCTTGTCGCCGTTGCGGGTTTCGAGCGCGGTGAGGATCGGCGGCAGTTCGCCTTCGAACTGCACGTCAACGACAGCGCCGATGACCTGTGCGATCGTGCCAGCGGTGGTCAGGTTTGCGGGTGCGGTGGCCATTATCTTGGTTCCTGGTGCGTGAGATTAGGCGCCTTGGGCGCAAACGGTGTCGGTGTCCTGGAGAACGTATTCGCCCTCAACCTCGGCGAGCACGCCTTCGTAGCGAAGGTACTCGTCCTTTCCGAGGCCATACTTGCACGTGAAATCGTGGCTCCCCATGCCTTGCGCACGGCAGTCAGCATTCTTGACCGGCTTCAATGCGGGGCAGGCAGCGGCGAGCTTTTCAGCGAACAGATCGCGGTTGGGCGGGGAAAGCGTGGGGCCTTCCTCGGCAAGCACAGCCTTCATTTCGTTGGCTGTGGGCTTGGCTGGAGCTTCCTCTTCTGCCGGGCCTTCCGAGCATGCAGCCAGAGTAAGGGCGAGCGGGGAGAGGATAAAGAGAGTGCGGATCATAGTGCTTCTGCGCCTGCAATAATTTCAATGAGTTCGGTGGTGATGGCCGCCTGGCGGCTTCTGTTGTATTGGATAGTGAGATCCTTGATGAGCTCGCCTGCGTTTCGCGTTGCATTGTCCATCGCGGTCATCGAGGCGCCGTGTTCGGAGGCCTCGCGCTCAAGCAGTGCGCCAAAAATCTGCGTCTTCACATAGCGCGGCAAGAGCGCTTCGAGGATTTCCTCTTCGCCCGGCTCATATTCGACCACAGCGCCGCCGTCTTCCGACACCTCAGGCGAGGGGACGGGAATAAGCTGATCGATCGTCGGGTCCTGCGCCAACGCGCTTTTGAAGGTCGGGTAGAAGAGGTGCGCGACGTCAAACTCGCCCGCATCGAACATTCCGAGCAATTCGTTGGCGATCGCGTCCGCTTCCTCAAAGCCCGGCGTCTTGACCGTGCTGGTGTCGAATTGCTGGCCGATGCGGCTCGCATAATCGCGCGCGAGCGGCGCTTTGCCCTTTTTGCCGACGAGGTAGAAGGTGACGTCCTTCCCCTCAGCGATCAGGCTCTGCGCTTTGGCCTTGGCGGCCTTGACGATGTTGGAGTTGAGACCGCCGCATAGCCCCTTATCGGTGTTGACGACAACGAGCAGCACCTTTTGGTCTGACCCGGTGCCGCTGAGCAGCTTGGGCGCGCCGTCACCGCTCACCTTACTGGCAAGGCTCGCCATCACGCCCGCCAGCCGCTCCTGATAGGGGCGCGCGGCTTCCGCAGCAGCCTGCGCGCGGCGCAGCTTGGCCGCCGCGACCATTTGCTTGGCCTTGGTGATCTTCTGGGTCGATTTAACCGACCCGATCCGATCTTTGAGTTCCTTGAGACTTGGCATTGCTTACTTAGAGCTTCCCATCATGATGTGCGACGGATGGTCATATCGATCGCTGAGTTCGAGAATGGCCTGAAAGACTTGTCCCACGGGGGACTTGTCACTGGTGAAGATCGGACAATGCACCTCGATAGGCGTCCGATCACCCTTCTCTTTGTCCACTTTGAGAGCCTCTTCGTACTCCTCTAAATTGACCTTCGTGTCATCAAGCTCAAGCGCACCCATCTCATCAATGTAGAGGACGCGCGCGCTCATCAAGCAAATTGCTTGGCGAAAGCATCAAGCGCCGCGACGGTGCGGTCCTTGATGTCGCCGTCGAACTTCTTGGTCTCGCGAATGTCGCTCAGCAAATCGGCATGGCTTGAGCGGAAGAAGGCTAGCAGCTGCTCCTCATATTCGCCCACGCGCGACACCTCGATGCCATCGATGTAGCCGTTCGTGCCCGCAAAGATCGAGATTGTCTGCTCCTCAAACGGCATCGGCGAGAACTGCTTCTGCTTCAGCAATTCGGTGAGGCGCGCGCCGCGGTTGAGCAGCTTCTGCGTCGAAGCATCAAGGTCCGAACCGAACTGCGCAAACGCCGCCATTTCGCGATATTGCGCAAGGTCCAGCTTCATCGAGCCTGAAACCTTCTTCATCGCCTTGGTCTGCGCAGCGCCGCCCACACGGCTGACCGAGAGGCCAACGTTAATCGCCGGGCGGATGCCCTGGTAGAACAGGTCGGTTTCAAGGAAGATCTGCCCATCGGTGATCGAGATCACGTTGGTGGGGATGTAGGCCGAGACGTCGCCCGCCTGCGTTTCGATGATCGGCAGTGCGGTCAGCGATCCGTGGCCGTTATCCTCGTTCATCTTCGCCGCGCGCTCAAGCAGGCGGCTATGGAGGTAGAACACGTCGCCGGGATAGGCTTCGCGGCCCGGCGGACGGCGCAGCAGCAGCGACATCTGGCGGTAGGCGACGGCCTGCTTGGAGAGGTCGTCATAAACGATCACAGCGTGCATGCCGTTGTCACGGAAAAACTCACCCATCGCGCAGCCGGTGTAGGGCGCAAGGTATTGCAGCGGAGCGGGCTCGGAGGCGGTCGCGGCGACGACGATGGAATATTCCATCGCGCCGCTTTCCTCGAGCTGCTTCACGATCTGAGCAACTGTCGAACGCTTTTGGCCCACCGCGACATAGACGCAGTAAAGCTTCTTCTTTTCATCATCGCCTTCATTGATCGGCTTCTGGTTGATGAAAGTGTCGATCGCGACCGCGGTCTTGCCGGTCTGACGGTCACCAATGATGAGCTCGCGCTGGCCACGACCAACCGGAACCAGAGCGTCAATAGCCTTGAGGCCTGTCTGCACCGGCTCGGAGACCGATTCGCGCGGGATGATGCCAGGCGCTTTGACTTCAACACGGCTGCGCTCGGTCGCTTCGATCGGGCCCTTGCCGTCGATCGGGTTGCCCAGCGCGTCCACCACGCGGCCAAGCAGGCCCTTGCCAACCGGCACGCCGACGATGGTCTCGGTGCGCTTGACGGTGTCGCCTTCCTTGATTTCAGCGTCCGAGCCGAAGATCACAACGCCGACATTGTCCGCCTCAAGGTTCAAGGCCATGCCCTGGACGCCATTAGCAAACTCGACCATTTCGCCGGCTTGCACCTTGTCGAGGCCGTGGATGCGGGCGATGCCGTCGCCCACGCTGAGCACAGTGCCCACTTCGCTGACTTCAGCTTCGGTGCCGAAATTGGCGATCTGGTCCTTGATGACCTTGGAGATTTCTGCGGCGCGGATGTCCATTTTCTTGGGTCCCTTTAGGCCTTCATTGCCTGAGCTAGTGAATTCAAACGGGTGCGGATCGAGGCGTCGATGCGCTGCGATCCAATGGTAACAACAAGTCCGCCAAGCAGATCAGGATCGACATCGGCGGTGAGCATGACGGTGCGGCCTTCGCGCGCCGTCAGCTTGTCCTTGAGCGTGGTGATCTGCGCGTCGGAGAGCGGATGTGCGCTCGTCACTGTGGCGGTCACCTCGCCGCGCTGCGAGGCGGCGATGGTCTTGAACGCAGCGATCATGCCCGGCAGCGCCGACAGGCGGCGATTGGCGGCCAGCACGCCGAGGAAATTGGCGGTCAATTCCGAAAGGCCCAGATGCTTAGCCACGCCTGCCACCGCATCACCCTGCGAGGCGCGGGTCAATTGCGGGTTGGTCGTGACGCTGGCGAGCTCCTCTGATTCGGAGAGCGCATCGCCAAGCTTGGTCAGATCGGTTTCGACAGCGGTCACGGTTCCGTTCTCGCTAGCTAGCTCAAACAGGGCGACGGCGTAGCGACCTGCAAGGCTAGCCTGAATACCGGCGGAAATATCCACGCGCTCGTGCATCCTTCTTGGAAAAGTAGCGGCAAAAATGTTTGTCCCACCTTGATCGAGAGAGGGCGTTTCAAAGCAGGCGCAATGAAGTGTCCCTGGCCAAGGCTGGCGCGCGCCTAGCACCGGGGTTCTAAGGATGCAAGCCGCCCACTGGTCGGTAATTCTGGACACGCTGGGCCTCTTGCGTCACTTTACCGATCAACGGGCGAAAACGCCCATTGGAGAGAGCAATGGAAATGACACCGATGGCCCCGAAATGCGGGGTAGAAATTTCTGGCGTCACACTGGCAACCTGCAGCGAGACGCAAATGCAGGACATCAAAACCGGGATTTACGAACACGGCGTCGCGGTGTTTCGAGATCAAGAGTTCACCAAGGAGGACCACATCAAGTTTGGTCGCCGCTGGGGTGGAATCGACATCAACAATTACTTCCCGCTGACCGAAGACTACGCCGAGATCGCGATCGTCAAGAAAGAGCCAGACCAAGTCGTCAATATTGGCGGAGCCTGGCACACCGATCATTCCTATGATCAGATCCCGGCAATGGGCTCGGTGCTGGTCGCGCGCGAACTGCCGCCGACGGGGGGCGATACGATGTGGGCGCATATGGGGGCTGCCTATGATGCGCTGTCGGATGACCTGAAGGCGCGGATTGAGGATCTTGAGGCGTTCCACACAGCGGACCATGTCTACAAAGCGGACGGGCTTTATGCGCAGACCGATCAGGGCAAGAGCCTTCGCGGGCAGGATCTGGAAACGGGCGCGGTGCATCCGGTGGTGATCCGCCACCCTCAGACAGGCCGCAAGCTGCTCTATGTGAACCGTGCTTTCACGATCAATTTCGTTGGCCAGAGCCCTGAGAAAAGCCGCCCGCTGCTCGAAGAATTGTTCCAAGCTGCGCTCACAGAAGACAATCAGTGCCGCCTGCATTGGAAGCCCGGCACAATCGCGATCTGGGACAACCGCACCAGCTGGCACAACGCGATCAATGACTATGCCGGTCACTACCGCGAGATGCACCGCATCACGCTGTCCGGCGAAGCGCTGGCGGCGTAGTTTTTTAGCTGCTTAGCTTTGGTGGGGCTTAACCTCCGTCGGGGCGGCAGTCGGCGCTGTCGCCCTCGCAACTGGCTTGTGTAATCTGCGCATAGGCTTCTTTGGTTGAGCCTGCGAGGCGCGCGCTGTTTTCGTTTGGTTTGAGCGTGTAGAGCCCGCGCAAATAAGCGCGATCAAGGCTTGTGAGCCCTATCGGCGCCTCCAGCGGGCCGTCCTCAAACAGTGTCATGATCGAAGCGCCGGTCAGCTTGTCGTGCTTCAAAAGTCGGCGCGGCGAGCCGATCAGATACATCGTCGAATAGGCCGCCAGCTGGTTTATATGCACATTTTCCAACTGGCGAACATCGACAACGAGAAACGAGACCGTGCGCGCAACGCTGTAGCAAATGGTGACGCGCGAGGGGATGCACGCATCGACGACAGGGTATTCAAATGCGAGATTGCCGAGTAGCTGCCCAGCAGCGCCCGGAATGCCTCCGGCGTTGGTCAGACTACGCCCATTTCGATTGCGGATCGCCGTCTGGCTCCACCCGATCACGGGGTCTTTGCGGGCGAGAGCGCCCCGGATTTCCTCTTTCACGCGCGGGGTGAACTGGCGCGGAGAGCGCTTGCGCAGCCGCTCAATCAGCACCTCGGGGCGATCAACCACCAGCACCAGCGCGTTGGCGGTGCAGCCCTCGTTGGCGATTTCGAGGCTCGCCTCGCGGGCATAATCCTCAATGCGCGTCGTCACTCTTGCGTTCAGGGTCTCGCCAAGGCCCAGAACGCTGAGGCACAGCGGATCATGAAAGCGCGGGATCGGCGTACCGACCGAATTGCTTTGCGCCAGCTCATAGATGTTTTTCGAGATCGCCTTTCGGGGAATGGGACGCTCGCCGACAACCTCGATTTCAGGCACAGGCTCGGTCCGCATGTTGACCGTGTCGCGCACATCCTGCGCCTGAGCGTGACCGCCAAACGCCAAGGCGCACGCGGCTAACCCCGCGCGCCAGAAATTCGAGGAACGATCCACCACCGCTATCCGCCCGACTTGTCGCAACCGTGCAAGAATCTAAACGGAAAAACTGAACGCTCGCTGAGCGATGATTCAATCGCAAGCGGCGTTGGCGGGATCGCACCCCCCAGCAAGTAACACTGCCTACTTGCGTTCCGGCTCTGGCTGCTCGGCATCAAGCGGGGCGGCAGGCACGCGAGCCGTGGCGGCTTCGCAGGAATAGACGAGGCGTTCATTGGGACGTTCTGGCAGGCTCGCGATGACGGCGGATTGCTGCTCTCCCAGAACGCGCGCCGCATCGGTTATGCCGCAAGCGGGCGGGGTGTATGCGCTGCGGATTTCGCGCGCTTTTTCCATCGCGGCGCGGCCCAGCAGATAGCGATCGGTGCGGAAGAGGCGCGTTTGCGGGTCATAGACATTGATCGAAACCGCGTCTTCATCGTCGGGCACAAACACGCGCGTCCATTCCCCGTTGTTGAGGCCGTATTGTGTGCGCGTGTTGACGCAGCCATCGGCGGCCCAGGCAAATTCGACATCGTCAGTGCGCGCGCCCAGAACCCGGCTGCGTTCCGGTACGAAGCTGCAAATCAGCGTTCCATCGCCCGCCAGGCTAACTTGTGGGGGCTCGTTAGCGGCTGAAACCGGGCCCTCACCCATAATGGCAGCGACCCTGTCTTCGAGTTCAGAGAAACCCGGGCGCGTGATCCAGACCAGCACCATGCCAATAAAGCACGCGCCTGCAAGGCCAGCAGCGATGATCACGCGCGGATCTTGAACGGATTGCGGCGCACTGTCGTCCTCAGCGCTTGTGGCTTGTCCCGCTGTGCGGCGCAGGCGCGCGGCAGTCCATGCCGCCAGCACGCCTAGGATCAGCAGCACCAGCGCCAGCGCCAGCGCATTGTCGCGCGCCTCGGAAATCTCCAGCAGCGCCTGCACCCGCGCTGCCTCACGCGCTTCGCGAAGGCTGGCCTCGCGCGCAGCGACGCGCTCACGCGCTTCGGCTCGCTGCGCGTCAAACCGGGCAAGCTCGGCGGCGTTCAATTCATCGATTGAGCGGCAGGGCAGAGCGTTGGTGGCGGGCTCGATCTCGTTAGCGCGCAGGAAGGGCAGCAATTCGCGCAAGGACACCGCAAAGTAGAACTCCGCGTCCGATCCGTCCGAATCCGCGCCAAACGAATTGACCCCGACAACCCGACCGCACGAATCAAGCAGCGGTCCGCCCGAATTGCCCCGCGCGATGGGGGCTGTGTGGAGCAGCGTATCAAACTGGCGGCTGGGGCGCTGGCCTGAGAGAAAGCCGCGGCTTTTGACAGGCGGCTGCGCGTCGAAAATGTCGTTGATGTCGAGCCCTTGCGCCAGGTCTACATTCATCGGGTAGCCCACCGCCGAGACCTCGCCCATATCGCCGCTGACGACACCTGCAATCGTCAAAGGCGGGAGGCGCAGGCCATCTTCGGCAATCTCGAGCAGGGCAAGATCGTTGCGCGGGCTGACCGAGACCGCGCGCGCAAAGGCACCATTGCTGGCATCGCCCACGCTTTCAGAAGGCACGACGCCGATCCGCAAAGTGTCATCCTGCAGGGCCTCGCGGATGACATGAGCATTGGTGATGATCAGCGTGGGCGTGACGGCAAAGCCGCTGCCATGGCTGATGGGGATGACGGTGTCTTCGCCCTCGGAGCCATCCTCTGTCCGCTGCGTCCCGATAAGAACCACGCGCACCACACCGCGCGCGGCGGCGTCGACATCGCCGGGATCGGCGTGAGCGGGCGCGGGAAGAGCGCATGCGAGCGCCAGAATAAGAAGCCAAAACCTGATCATGAGGCCTCTATACCTGGTTTTGCCGCGCTGCCGAGGCCCGGAGCCCCGCTTACACCCGGCCCTATTTCGTGCGTGCGACCAATTGGCTGGCGTTGCAACGAAGGTTCGGATCAAAGCAGTCTGCCTCAGGCACCGCCAAAGTTGATCGCCTGGAAGGTCTCACTATCGTTGCCCTTGGTGATGGTGATCGTATCAACGCGGTACCCGAAAGCCGGGTTGTTCGAAACGGTTTTGCCCATTTCGATCCTTACCGTCACATTGCCATCGGAATAGGTCTGGGTCTTGTAATCGGCGCTGTGCCCGATCTGCTTGAGATTGTGCTGTCGCCCGTCGAGAATGAGGCTTCGGCCCGCGCTTCCATCGCCGCCATCATAAAGCGTCATGAATAGGATCGGCTTATATTGGTTGAGCACCCGGTCAAACTTGGCCACCGTTTCCAAAGGCAGGCGTCCTGGAGGCAGGAGATAGAAATCGTCATTCGACTGGATTTCGCCATAGAGCACGCCTTTAATGGGGCTAAGCCGCGCCTGCATAGATGACGTGCTCGGAGCAGCGGCAGGGGTAGCGGCTATCGCTGCGTTTGCGCCCAAAGCCTCGCGGTAGGGGGCTTTAACACCGCGCAAGAGCGTCGCGTCTAGAGGCACGCGAAGCCCGTCATAAAAGGCGCTGTTCGCATAGCCTGCGACGACCCCGGTCGCGCCCCAGAAATCGATCGCGGTCTGTCCGTCATCGGTGCGCGCAAGCACGGGCGAAAGCCGGCTGAGTTCGGGGCAATTGTTCGTCGTATGGTTGCCTTTATTGGCTTCTTGCCGGCGCACTTCATAAAGCCGGTCGCAGTATTCCCTGCGGACCGACCCGTTCCATTCGCTCGCCTCGAAGATGTCGGTCCACTCAACCTCTCGGCCAAGCTCAGTGTCCCACAGCGTCTTGGAAGCGCCGGTGATCCGCCCGCGTGAGGTGTCGCCATCCGCGCCGTTTACACTCATCAAGCGTCCGTGAACTGACGGCGCGTTAAACGACACGATATAGACATAACGTTCGCGGGTCGTGGCGTATTGAGCCAGCTCATCAAAAATGTCCTGCGCCTTGCCTTTGAGAACCGAGAGAAGCTCTGGGTACTGGTCCAGCGATTGGTGGTAGGCCAGCTGGGTCGGCAAGAAGCCAACGTCGCGGCAGATCACGATGTCATCAGAGCCTGAAAAGCCGTGCTTTCCGCACATGTCGTCGGGCTGGGTGCTGGCGCTCTGTATGCTGGCGCCGCTCCCCGTTGGGGCGGCGGGTGCCGGTGCCGGTGCGGGGGACATGGCAGGCGCGGCGGGCGCAGCTTGCGGGGCGGGGCTAGGCACGGCGGGCATCGCACCGGGCATTTGCGGGCGCATATGGGCAGGAATGCCGGGCAGCGGATTGCCTTGGGATACGCCTAGGCTCGCCATCATGCTGTCCGCCATGCACTGCGACTTCACTTGCCAGAACAAGCCATACTTGCCCTGATCGACCGGCTCTGATTGCCCATCATCCTTGAATAGCGATTGGAGCTCTGTGTCGTTCACACCCGCAGCGCGCGCTTTGGTGATGGTGCAGGGGCACGAATCGGGCATGGTCGCCTCTGTCGCGCGGCATTGCGCTTCGAGCGCTGCGTCGCTTGAGGTTTGCGAATGGCCCGGCAAAGCGGCAAGCGCGCCAAGTCCTGCGCCAAGTATCAACAGCGATCTGGTCTTCATCTGTAAGCCCCCTTTGCACCCTGTCAGCCAGTTGTGACTGTTAAACACAACACCTTTATCCAAATCGCGTGTTTCAGCGCAATGAACCGATTGAACGGGATTGCGAAAGGTTGAGCGCAAGCTGCGGGATGCGCCGCGATCGGTTATGAGGCAAAGGCATTGCCATGACTGATCCAGACACACTTACAGACCCTCATGCGCTTACCGATGATGATCGCTGGCAGATCGCGCTTGCCAAGGATCGCCGGTTTGACGGCGCGTTTGTAACCGGAGTGCACTCCACTGGCATTTACTGCCGCCCCAGTTGCCCGGCGCGCGCGCCCTTGCGCAAGAATGTGCGCTTTTACGCGAGCCCGGCGGATGCGCGGGCCGCGGGCCTCAGGCCCTGCAAGCGCTGCTCGCCCGACACGCAAAGCGCCGAAGAGGCCTGTGTGCTTGCTGCCATCGCGGCGATCCGGGCGAGCGGTTCTGCCAGTCTTGAGGACCTTGGTGAGCTGACCGGCTATTCACCGACGCATTTCCAGCGCCTATTCACCCGCACGGTTGGCCTGTCGCCTGCGGGTTTCGCCCGCGCCCTTCGCGAAGATCGGGTTCGGAAACAACTGGCTGGCGGGGCGGGGGTGAGCGATGCGCTTTATGCAGCGGGCTATTCAGCGCCCTCACGATTTTATGCAGAGATGAAAGGCAAAATGGGCATGAGCGCAAGCGACTGGGCCAATGGCGGTGCGGGACGGCGGATCCATTGGAGCATCATTCCCACTTCGCTGGGCCAGATGCTGGTCGCTGCGACATCAAAGGGCGTGTGCTGCCTGTCCTTTGACGAGGGCGAGGCAGAACTTGCAGCGCGCTTTCCCAAGGCCGATCTGGTCGAGGCGGGTGAGGATTTTGCCTCGCTGTTTGGACAAGTTGTCGCCGCCGTCGAAGAACCAGGCAAAGGAGGGGGCGCGGCAATCCCGCTTGATGTCAAAGGCACTGCCTTCCAGCAGCGCGTCTGGGCAGCCTTGCGCGACATTCCGGCGGGCGAGACGCGCTCCTACGGCGAGCTCGCCGCCGCGCTTGGCAACCCCAAAGCCAGCCGCGCCGTGGGCAGCGCCAATGGCGCCAACAACATCGCCGTGCTCATCCCATGCCACCGCGTGGTGCAGGCCGATGGCTCGATCGGCGGCTACGCCTATGGGCTCGATATCAAGCGCGAATTGCTGAGGCGCGAAGGCAGCGCGCAGGACACGCTTTTATGAGGCCAGCGCCAAGCGTTTATTCCATCCAGTGATCAAGATCATATTTGTAAAAGCGGTAGGTTATCCCGCCCATATCGCTCGACATGATGAGCTCGTTATCGGCGTTGTACTCGGTGAACGCCCCGCCTGAGCCCCAGCTGATCAGCAGGTTCTCGGTCTCGGTCACATCGCCGTCTTCCCCCGTCTCCTCTCGCGGTACGAACATCAGATAGCCAGCGGTGCGGACCATGATTTCGGGATAGGTCCATTCGCGCTGATAGGTGGCGGTCATGGCGTCAAAGTCGAGCTTGTATTTTACCACGCGGGTGTAATCGTGGCGCGTTTCGATGGGTGCGCCGTAGATGTACGAGCCTTCCTCGTATTCGGGCGTCGGGTAATGGCCGTTGTCGAAGACGAGAATTTCATCCTCGCCCCTCATTACAGCGGCGTGGAGCGAGCTGACCCCGCCCAGCGGATCGTCCACATAGGTGAACTGGTTGATCGCGCCCGCCGGATCGCCCAGCACCCAGTTCACCTCGCCTGAGGGGTATTCAACATTCGCGACCGAGCGCAGATAGCGCGCGCTAACCAGCAGCTGCTTGCCGCCGGGCGCAAAGCGGATGCCATTCGTGTGGAAATAGTCCCACTCCGTGTAGCGGTCGCTCGGCAGATAAGACCCGGTCGAGGACGGCGGGAAATGGTCAATTGAATCCCACTCCCAGGTGATCTCGCCCGCATCGTCGAGCTCATAGAGGTAGGTGCTGGTGACATTCATATCGAGCGTGTCGCCGTTTTTGAGCACCGTGCCCTTGGGATGGATGCGGTAGAACAGGTTTTGCAGCGTGCCATGGGGCGTCAAAGTGATGTGGTGGCCATCATCAAACTGATCGAGGTGGCGCGGCACCTCGGTGCGCGTGGCTTCGCCTTTTGGCGCGATATAACTGCGCGCGATTGCTTCGGCAAAGTGCGCGTCATCGTTCATGACGATCTCTTTGTAAACAAAGCCGTGCCTGGGCAGCAGGCCGTCATCATCCTTCGTGGTGACGGGTAGGAAGATGGTGCGCGCAGACTGGTTGTTGTATTTGAGCGGGGTGCCAAACTTGTCGAGCACGAAGTTTACAAATGGCAGATATTCGCGGGTTTCGAGGTCCAGCGTCTGCTCGAAGGGCGGGTTGATGAAATCATCAAACGGCTGTTTGCGCGACTTTTGCAGCATCGCCAGCGTGCCGCCAAGCCCTTGGGTGTAGAGCAGCGAGCGTGCCGCGCGCCCGCCCGAATAGGTGCGATTGCCCGGCGCGGCCTGCATGCCGGTGATCATGCCGGGAGAGACCTGCGATGGATCGGTGATCCGGGTTTTGAGCGGCGGGAAATTGTAAGGCAGCGTCAGGATCACGTAATTGGCCGTGCGAGCGCCATCGGCGGTGCTGGCGGTGATTGAAACCTCGGTGCCATGATCAGCGGCGCTCAAGGTGATCGGCGCGGTGAGGTCATGCGGCTCGCCATCGACCCGCACTTGCGCAACATCGGCGGACCATTTGGGCGTGAGCGTCAGCGTGTCATCGCTGCGATAGGGGTACCAGGCATAGCGGCGGATTTCGGGGAAGAAGTTGGGGTAGACGTGCGCCTGAAGCCCTATCTCTGTCTTTAGGCCAGTCTCGCCCGCCAGATCGCCGCCAGGCGAGTGATCGTATTCGAGGCTGACCAGAAGGCCACTATCCCCCGGATCGGTTTGCGCAGCGCTGGTCTTGTAGAAGTCGCCAGATTCAAAATCATGCAGGTCCGCAGGCGGAACTGTCAGGGCGAAGACAAGGATACCAGCGGCGATCGCGGCCACGCCTACAAAGATATACAATACGCCCCGCACAATCATTTGGCTCTCTCCCTCGCGCCTTCCCTGCTGGGCCTCGGCTCTGGCTTTGGCTCTGGGCTTTCGGCTCAGGGCTTTCAACTCTGCGCTTGGCCGTTGCCTGATTAATCGCCCACATTCAAAGCCAAGACAACACAAGAGTTGTCGCGAAGCGTGTCGCTTTGTCGCCATGCTGGTCTGCGTTGAGCCCGTACAGCTTGCGGGAACCAAATTGTACTTACGCGTTCAGGGAGAACGCGCCCCAGACGGCGTTTTCAATCCTAGGGAGAGCCTCTGGATGACCGACTACCCGCTCGACACCGCCACCCAGCTTGAGGCTTTGAACAAGACGCGCTTTTCCTCTGTCGGCGGCACGGCGTATTGGAACTTTACCTCGGCTTTTGGCGGGTGGGCGCTGGCGCTGGGGTATAGCGCTGCCCAAAAGGCGCATCCGCAAACCGGTCTGCTCGCCAGCGCCACGGCCAGCTTTCTGAAACCGCTGCCTGAGACAGGGCTTGTAGTGGACGTACGCTCACTTCGCGAAGGGCGGCGCACGAATTTTGTGCGCGCTGAATTCTCAAGCGAGGGCGATGCGGGGGCGCTCGTCTTTGCGGCAGATTACGTGTTCAGCGATATCAAGGACAGGCCGCTCGATTACGCTTGCGCCATGCCGCAAGTGATCGCGCCTGAAGACGCGCCGTCTTTGCCCAATGAGCCGGGGCCCAAATTCCTCAGCCGCTACGATCAGCGCGTGGCGCTCGGCAAGCCGTTCAGCGCGCAGAAGCACCCGCATTCCGCCTTCTGGGTGAGGGATGCAGCAGACCGCCCATGGGATGCCAAAGCGCTGCTCGCCATTTCCGATACACCCATGCCGCGCACCTTCTTCGTCGATCCCACCCCGTATTTTGGCGCGACAGTGCAGTATGATCTGCACGTCCTGTGCAGCGCGGCTGATCTGGAGGCCTGCGGCAACGATTACCTGCTGGTCGAGGCGACGAGCGACCGCGTCTATTCGGGGCGCTTTAGCCAGCGGGCGCGGATTTGGTCGCGCGCGGGGCAATTGCTGGCGATCACCAACCAGCTGGCGTTTTACTGATCATGTTATGAGAAAGCCAAGCCCGACCAGCGCGCCGGTATAGGCGGTGAACAGGCAGGTGAGCAGCCAGCGCCGATAGGACAAAGTCAGCGCGAGGCCCGCCACCAATATGGGAGCGAACACTGCGATCTCTTCGAACCCGTCGATTCGGCCCGCCTGCGCATCGAAATGAGCGCCAAACACAAACACCGGCATCATGATCACGCAAGCGGCGAGCGCGGCGCCTTGTCCAACGAGGCCAATCTGGCCGACAAACCCAGTCTTTTGCGCGCGCCGGGCAAGCCACGCATAGGCCAAGCCCCCGATCGCTGCGATGCTAAGCCCGACATAAGATGACGCGGCGATCCCCTTTGCCTCTGGATCAATGGCGAATGCCAGGCCCAAGGCCATGAACAGCAGCGCCCCCAGAACGAAGACCGCTGGGACAAAAACGGTAACGATCCAGACGATCAGCGCCCACAGCCCTTGCGCCGCCTCAGCGCGGTTTGCGGCGTAGTATTCGTCTGAAAACTGCTTGAGGCGCGTGGGCGCGGCCATCGGCGCATGGACATCTACATTATGGCGATAGATGGGATCGCTCGCATAGCGGTCCTTATCCACGATCCCTGTGCGGATGGTCGATTTCGTTCCGTGATCCATACCACCGGACTCCTTCGCCTCAGAGCGGCTAACATATTCAAGAGACCTTGGATGACAGCTGAACGAAGCGCGCTTGAAAAGGCTTCAAGGGAGGGCGGCCGCTAATCGAATGGCTGAGTTGTTGGTAGGATTGTAACTGGCGCTTTCCGTTCACTTCAGACATCCTGCCTGAGCCTGATCCCCATGACGTTTCTGTTTAAACCGGAATGCTGCGATGGTCGGGATACGCAAGGGGAAGCATGAAATGCGCATCGTGGCCTATATCATTGGTGGATTTGTGGCTCTGGTCGCTCTGTTCTTTGCGTGGGCGCTTTGGTTCATTCAGGTCCCCCCGGTTGATACCAGCGGGCCAAACCTTGCCGCATCGCTTAAGGGTTGGATGGATGCGCGCCATTCGCATGCTGTGCCGCAATTCAATGGGGCTGCCCTTGCTATCCGAGATGGCGAAACCGTTCTGCGCGGTGCCTGGGGGGAAGATGGCGAAGGGCGCGCCCTGACGCCGGATTCGCAGTTTCGCCTCGCCTCTGTTTCCAAGAGCTTCACCGCAGCCGCAATCCTCAAGCTGGCGCAAGACGGGCTGATCGAGCTCGACCAGCCGGTGAGCGAGCAGATTGAGGACTGCCCTGTGCAGGCCAGTCCGGCGCAATTGCTGCAGCATATCTCTGGAATTGAGGACAATTACTTCGATAAGGCAGACCCCGATCAAGTCACAACAGTCTCAGCGGTTTTTGATGGTGTGTGCGAGACCGCCAAAGGGGCGGTGGCACCGTCCGATTTTTCTTACAACAACACTGCCTATGTCTTCCTTGCGGGGCTGGTGGAGCGAAAATCCGGCAAGACGTTTGAAGCCTATCTCGCGCAGGAGATACTCGCGCCCCTTGGCATGGATCGCACCCGGGTCTGGAACCTTGTGAGCGGAGACGATTTTGCCACCCGCGCCATCACTTTCGACGCATCCGGAGCGCTTGCACCCAGTAATCTCGATGGGGTCGCGGGTGATGGCGCGGTCTTTTCGACCGTCGATGACCTCGCCAATTGGGCCCGGTTCTGGCGCGATGATCGCTTGCTTGCCAAATCGCTGAAAGATCGCGCCACGGGGAGAGGCGCGGGCGATGGTTATTTCTTTGGTCTAGGCCGCAGTGGAGAGCGCGTCTCGCACAATGGCGCATGGCTGGGCGCCAGGACCTATTTCGGTTTTAGAGACAGCGGCGAAGAGAGCGTAGTCATCCTTCTCGACAATGGCTCATCGGAGAGTGTCGACGATATCGCGGATGAAATCTGGAAAGCGCTCGACTAGCGCGCCGTCGCTCAATCCAGCTTGGGCGGGAAGCCGGGCTCGGCCTTGGCCATGGCACGTTGATAGGCCTCGCGCGCGCCAATGCGTTTGAGATAGGCCTGTAGATTGGGCTTGTCGTCGATGGGCTGCTCGCGAAAGGCGCGGCTGGTGGTGAGCTGGAAGACCATCATGATATCTGCGGTGGTAAGCTGTGCGCCGCCGAAATAGTCCGCTTCGCCCAGCCGCCGCTCCACTTGAGCCCAGGCATTGTTAACGCGGTTCATCATCGGCGCAGGCATATCCGCTCCGGTAAAGGACACCGCGATCTGCATCATGCCATTGGTCATGAAAGTCGCGTTGGCGAAGTGGAACCAATAGAGGTGATCGGCAAAGTCAGGGTGATCAGGTCCGGGCACGAGATCGGTATCGGGCGCGTATTTGCCGATAATGTACTCAACGATAGCGCCGCTTTCGCCCAAGAGCACGTCCCCGTCTTCGATCAAGGGCGCAATCTGCATCGGGTGCAGGGCCTTCAAGTCCGGCGGAGCTAACCGCGTTTCGGGATCGCGATTGTAGAGCTTGAGATCGTATTCAAGCCCCAGTTCCTCACACAGCCAGACGATGCGTTCAGATTGCGAAATGCGCAGGTGGTGGATGGTCAGCACTTGTTGCTCTCCCTTAGATTTGTGTGCCCGCTTTACGCCGCGACAGGGGCGGGGGCGAGCCGAAATTTGGGCCGCTCGCCATAGGTTGCCCAGCGCCACATATATTCGAGCGGGCCATAGCGATAGCGCGCAAGCCATGCGTGGCAGCCAGCGGTCATGAAAGCGAAGAGGGCGATGAGGAAGGCAAGGCACGTGGCGGGGCGCATTACTCCTGCCAAGCCGAGGCCAATGGGAGAAAAGACCGCCATCAAAACCGCGCCATGCACCACGTAAGCGGTGAGCGCCATTCGTCCGACCGGCGCAAAGATCAGAACCAGCCCTCTCCAGCGCGAATGAAACACAAGGATCAGGACGAGCGCATAACCAAGCGCTTGCAAGGGTACTGAGAATGGGTGGATCATCTCATACGCGCCTTGAGGCCCGGTGATGAATTCCTCATCAATCGCCAGCCCTATTGCATCAAGCGCGAGGCCGAGCGGCAAGGCAATCAGCGCCAGCACGCGGATTGTGGGCAGATTTTCACCAAGGCGATCCATAAGCCCCCGCTCCATGATCCAGGCGCCGATCAGGAACCGCCCGAATAGATAGAGGCCCCAGCCCAAAAAGGCGCCGTAGACAAATTCGCGGATCACAAAAGCTTCGCCGGTGGTGATGACCCAGTGCCAGTATTCCTCTTTGGCGAAGGCAGCGGCCTGAACCGCTTCGAACTTTTTCCAGCCTACCTGAGCACCGGGAAGGAGGAATTCGCCGATCACTCTTCCCCCAACCACCAGGATCACGCCCAAAGCGAGCTTCACACCGGCCGGAATATTGCGGAGTGCCAGCAAAGCCATTCCCAGCACAGCGTAGACATGCAGGACATCGCCCGGAAAGACGAGGACAACATTGATGGCGCCGATCAGCACCAGGATCATAAGCCGGCGGAAATAGATCCTCTCAAATTCCGCGCCTCGCGCCTTGAGGCGCTCCATCATCACCCAAAAGCCCATCCCGAACAGCGTTGCAAACAGCGTGTTGGCCTTGTCGAGGAAAAACAGATCGCTGAACAACAGGACTGTGTGCTGGATCGGATCGGCCTTCTGGATCGCTTGCCATTCGGGGTCGACCGACAATTGGTAGAATACCCCGCCGACAAAGTGCACAATGAAGACGCCCATCAGCGCAAAGCCGCGCAACACGTCAAGTTCGCCGATACGCTCGGCTGATCCGATCGGTGCGGTTGCGCTCATAATTCCCCCCTCATGCGCGCCGCTTGCCCCACTCGGCGCGGGCGCGACAACAACTTTTGCGGGCAGGCTTATGAGAGTCGAGGAAATTCTGGGCCCGGCACTTGAATTGAGAACGGTTCGCATTAGTTGGGAGCATATGGCTCAGGCATTCTACAATTGCACCGTTGCTGACACGCGGCGCGTTTCGCCCTCGATGCATCAGATCACGCTTGCGGGCGATGACCTGAGAGACTTCCCGGAGGAGCAGGACGGCGGCTATTTCAAGCTTATCCTTCAGCCGGGCGGCGAGGGCAAAAAGGCGCTCATGCGAACCTACACGATCCGCCGTCAACGCGCGCGTGAGATTGATGTGCTGTTCGCGCTTCATGGCGATCATGGCGCAGGGCCGGCGACAAGTTGGGCTTTGGACGCGAAGCTGGGCGATGCCATGACCATTCGCGGGCCGGGGCCGGCCAAGCCGTCACCGGGAGCTTGCGATTTCTACCTTATCGCTGGCGACATGTCCGCGCTTCCCGCGATCAGCGCCAATCTCGAAAAGATGGACCGCAGCGCAAAGGGAGTTGCTGTGCTTGAGATCCAGCATGAGGATGACGCGGTGGCAATCGATGCGCCCGAAGGCGTCTCGATCCAATGGCTTGTCAACCCGCAGCCGGGTTTGCGTACGGATCTGTTAGTCGAGGCTCTGCGCGCGGTTGAACCACCTGAAGGCGAGATTGCGGGCTGGGCGGCTGCGGAATTTGAGGCGATGCGTAAATTGCGCGCTTTCCTGCGTGACGAAGTCGGCGTCGCCCCGCGCAACCTTTACACCTCAAGCTACTGGAAACTCGGTCTCAATGAGACAGAACACAAGGTGGTGAAACGCGAAGACGCTGAGACACAACAGCCTGCCTAATCGCTATTCGGCGGCTTCACGCTCGCTCTCGTTTGGCTCGCGCGCCCATCCGGGCTTGGCGGGTACGAGCGCATCCAGAAACCTTTCGGCGGTCTCCAGATAATCGCGCTTTTTCTCTTCGCCCATCCTGTCCCAGGTGGCGTAGATGCGCCCGATGCGGTGGTTCTGGCTCAGCCTCTCGCGGTGGGTGTCCATAAAGTGCCAGTAGAGCGGGCCGAAGGGGCAGGCATCCTCGCCCGTTTTCTGAGCCACCTTGTAGCGGCACCCCTTGCAGTAATTGCTCATCTTGTTGATGTAATTGCCTGAAGCTGCATAGGGTTTTGTCGCCAGTTTTCCGCCATCGGCGTAAAGGATCATGCCTGAGACATTGGGCAACTCCACCCACTGATAGGCATCTGCATAAACCGCGAGATACCAGTCCTGCACCTGGCCAGGATCGATCCCGGCGATAAGGCAGAAATTGCCCAGCACCATGAGCCGCTGAATATGGTGCGCATGCGCGTCCTCTTTGGTGGAGCGGATGCAGTCAGCAAGGCAGCGCATATCGGTTTCGCCGGTCCAGAAAAACTCGGGCAGCGGCCGGTGCGCGTTCATTTCATTGTCGCTCTCCAGCCCCGGCATGTGAAGCCAGTAGAAGCCACGTACGTATTCGCGCCAGCCGATGATCTGGCGGATGAAGCCTTCGACCGAGTTGATGGGAGCGCGGCCTTCTTCATACGCCTGCTCAGCGCGCTGGCACAGCTCAACCGGATCGAGAAGCCCGCAATTTAGGCTGGTCGAGAGCATGGAATGGTACATATCATCCGAGCCGTGGACCATCGCGTCCTGATACGGCCCGAACTTCTCGATCCGCTCAGCGAAGAAGGCGTCCGCTGCCAGATTCGCTTCGTCGGAAGTGACCGGCCATTGAAACGTATCCAGATTGCCGAAGTGATCGCCAAAGTGGCTTTCGACCAGCTTAATCACATCGCGCGTGATATCGTCCGGCTCGAATTTGGGGGTGGGCGGCGGGTTGAGATCTCCCTTGGGAGGCTCGCGGTTGTCCTTGTCGTAATTCCAGTCGCCGCCTTCGGGCTTGCCGTCCTCGGCCATCAGTAGGCCAGTCTTGCGGCGCATCTCCCGGTAGAAGTGCTCCATAGTCAGGTGTTTGCGCCCTTCTGCCCATTCGCGAAACGTGGCGTGATCGCACACGAAGCGATCGTCAGGGAAAATCTCCACCTCGCAGGCGAACTTGTCTGGCCAGTCTTCAAGCGCTTGCTGGACGCGCCATTCGCTGGCTTCGGTGACGTGAATTGCACGCGGGTCGTGGCGCTCAACTGCGCGCGCGACCTCGCCGGTGAAGCTGCCCGAATTGCCGTCTTCGTCCAGCTTTACGTAATCGACGGTCCACCCATCGGCGCGCAATTCCTTGGCGAAGTGCCGCATGGCGGAAAGGATCAGGACGATCTTTTGCTTATGGTGTTTGACGTAAGTGGTCTCGTCCCACACTTCCATCATCAAGATCACGGTTTCGTCTTTGGTCCGCCCGCGGATCGAAGACAGCGTGCGGGTGAGTTGATCGCCGAGGATGGGGACAAGAATAGGCTGGGTCATGAAACGTAAAACGCCCAAGCCTCTTTTGAGTGCCCGTTATGGTTCTTCTGGTGTTTCTATTGGGTCTGTGGCCGCAAGCTGAGCCGCCGGCGGCGCCGCGGGCGCTTCGCCAAAGTCTGGCGCGGTGAAGTCTGCGGGCGCTGAGAACGCGAACTTCTCGACCCCGTGCTTGAGCAGGACGGAACCCGGGCAATCTGTGTCGCGTACCATGTGACCATCGGCCTTGAAAGCCGCGCGGGCCTCTGCCTCGGTGGGGCGGAAGTAAATCTCGTTCATATGGTTGCCGCTTGCGCCGTTGATCCAGTTAAACGCGGTGGGCGAGCGGTCTTGCAGATGGGCAAGCCAGGCGTTCACCACATAGTCGGCGTGTTTCTGAGTGATCACTGGCGGTCCTTCGATGACCATGGGATCGTGCGTGCTGACCTTGTAGACCCAGCTCTCGCAGCGCGCCGGGCCATAGGGCTCGTAGACCGCGATCATCACGTGCCAGGTTTTGCCGGGCTCGTCAGGTGTGCTTGTTTTAGGGTCGGTGTCCGGCTCTTGCGCAAGGTTGGGTGTGGCAAGGGCAAAGCCTGCCAGACCTCCAAAGCACAGATAGGCGTTTCGCATTTTGGTTCTCCGCATTGGCGTGCGTTCAAGCAATGGCTTCTCACAAGACCCTTAGTATTCGGCTAAAGCGGGCGGTGCGCGCGCTAGACGAAACTGTAGGGGTCAATGTCCACCCCCAAGCGCACGCCTGGTGGAAATTGGTGCGCGTCGAGCCATTGGCGCAAGGTTGCTTGCAGATTCGCGCTGCGCCGGGCGTTGATGAGGAAACGGTAGCGATAGCGACCGCGAAGGAGCGACATGGGAGCAGGCGCGGGGCCAAGGATGTAGAGATCATCAGCGCGCGGGCGAGTGTTACCAAGCCGATTGGCCGCCTCGCGCGCTTCCTTGTCGTCTTCGCTTGAGAGAATGATCGCGGCCCAGCGGCCAAAGGGCGGGGCGCCCGCATCGCGCCGCGCGTCGGTTTCGGCGGCGTAGAACGCGTCGCGATCTCCATCGGCGAGCGCGGCGATCACCGGCGCGTCAGTGTGGCGCGTCTGGATCAGCACTTCGCCCGGCTTTTCGCCGCGCCCTGCACGCCCAGCAACCTGCGCGACCTGGCTGTAGGTGCGCTCAGCGGCGCGCAGGTCTCCGCCTTCAAGGCCAAGGTCTGCGTCCACCACGCCCACCAGGGTCAGATCAGGAAAGTGGAAGCCCTTGGTCACCAGCTGCGTGCCCACGATGACGTCGATCGCCTTGCCTTGAACTTGCGCCAGGAATTGAGCCGCGCGCTCGGGCGAATTGAGCGTATCGGAGGTTGCCATGGCGACGCGCGCTTCAGGGAACAGCTCGGCGACTTCGTCCGCAATTCGCTCGACGCCCGGCCCGCACGCAACCAGCGCGTCTTTCTCCCCGCATTCGGGGCATTTGGTGGGCACTGGCCCTTCAAAGCCGCAATGGTGGCAGGCTAGGCGGCTGGAAAGGCGGTGTTCAACCAGCCAGGCGGAGCAATTGGGGCATTTGAAGCGGTGCCCGCATGATCGGCACAAAGTCAGCGGCGCGTAGCCCCGGCGGTTGAGGAAGAGCAACGATTGTTCGCCGCGTTCCAGCCGCGCAGCGATCCCCTGGACCAAGGGCTGCGCCAGCCAGCGCCCCACGCCTGGCTTGTGATCGGTTAAGTCCACCAGCTTTATGTCCGGCAGCTGCGCCCCGCCAAAGCGGCTGGGCAGGTCGAGCTTTTCGTACACACCCGCGCTCGCCATATGCAGGCTTTCCAGAGCTGGGGTGGCGCTGGCCAGAATGACGGGCAGCTTCTCAAACCGTGCGCGCATCACCGAGACATCGCGCGCATTGTAGCGCACGCCATCATCCTGTTTGAAACTCACCTCATGCGCTTCATCGACGACGATCAGGCCGAGATTGGCGTAAGGCAGGAACAGTGCAGAGCGGGCGCCGACGACGACTTGAGCGCTTCCCTCGCCAATCGCGCGCCACGCTCGCCTGCGCTCGGTTGATTTAAGCGAGGAGTGCCAAAGCACGGGCGCAGCGCCAAAACGCTGCTCAAAGCGGGTAAGAAAGTCTTCTGTCAGCGCGATTTCCGGGAGGAGCACCAGCACCTGACGCCCCAGCCGGATTGCCTCGGCAATGGGCTCGAAATAGACCTCGGTCTTGCCTGAGCCTGTCACCCCGTCGAGCAGGAAAGGCGCATAATCCTGAGCCTCGACTGCCGCCACCAGATGCTTTGCAACGCGCAGCTGGTCGGACGAGAGAGCGGGCTGGTGGAAATCGGGATTGGCTTGCCCGTAGGAGCGGTCAATCGCCACCGTCACCGGCTCGATCACCGCTTGGTTGACGAGACCGCGCAGAACGCCCTCGGAAACACTCGCGATCGCTGAAAGCTCGCGGATCGTGCCCTGTTCGCCCTCCAGCGCTTCGATGGCGGCGGCGCGCTGCGGGGTCATGCGCTCGGGCGCGCCGCCTGAGAGGCGGTATTCGGTGGTCGTGCTCGGTCCTCCGAGAGCGCCTCCGCTGGAGAGAACCATGCGCGCAACGCTGGCGAGCGCGGCGCAGTAATAGTCAGCGGTCCATTCGATCAGGCGGCGAAGCGGCGCGGCAAGAGGCGGCACCGGCACCACTTCAAGGATGGGGCGCAGCTTGGCCGCGGGCACTTCAGCGCCGGGCAAGCGGCCTTCGTCCCATACGATGCCGGTGACTTTGCGCGGGCCAAGCGGCGCAATGACAACACTGCCCGGCTCCACCAACAGCTCACCGGGCACGGTGTAGTCAAGCGGGCCTAAAGCCGCGTTCAGAACAAGCAGGCGCACGCGTTGGTTCACGACGCCAATATGGGGGCAGAAGAGTGCGGCTCGCAAGCGCTGGCCGCGACCAATCGACGGTTCGCTTCTCGGTTCAAAAGCCACTCCTAGAAGCGCAGGGTCAGATAGGCCTCAGCCGCATGTGTGGTCCTGTCAGCGCGCCCTTCTCGCGGTGTGTGGATCAGCATATGTCCCGCCCCCAGCGAGAGCCTGTCGCGGACACTGGCGCTCAGAATGGCGCGTACGCCACTGATCGCGCGGGCGCTCGCCGCCCGTTCATGGCCCGCTCACCGCTTTGCGCGATGCCAAGATATTCGCCGTCGACCCCGAGTTTAAGGTCCTCGCCAAAGAGCTGGGTTTGGCGCACCAATTGCCGCACGTGCAGCTCCATCCGATTCGCACCGTAGAAGACGCGTTGATCAATGTAGGTGCGCGTTCAGAAGGTCATGAATACATTGATGTTGGCGATATGGTCCGAGCGATCTCGTCCGTCACGAAAGACGTGCTGGTTGAGATAGCCTGGCACCATCTCGACCCCCTTGGCAATCGGCACCGAGACGCCTGCGAAGTTTCGCCAAACTGCAATTCCGCCGCGCTGGAGCGGGGTTTCGTTGAGCGCGAAAAATGGCTCTGTGTAGGCCACGAACTTGTTGTGCTCGCTGATGGGGATCTTGAGCTGCACGAAGTTGCGAAAGCGCCAGGCAAGCTCGCCATCCTCTTCGAAGGTGCGCTGCTCCAGCCGGGTGCGCGAATCCAGCGTGACGCCTTTATGATCGATCAGGCGGATGTTGAGCTCCTGATACAAGCGGTGCTCGTTCACTTCGACAGGGCCAACCGGGTCGGTCAGGATATAGGTATAGCCGCCGCCGGCATTGACGTGCTCGGAAATCCGATAGCCGACAAAACTGCGCAGCAGTAGTTGGCCAAGCCTATCTGCATCATTGGTAAAACGCTCCTGCGCCTCGCCGCGGACATAGACATCATCGCTGATATCGACCGAGACGAACTGTCCGGTCCAGATGTTGAAATCATCCTCGCTCGCATGGGCGGGTGATACCAAGAGCGCGGGTGCCAGAGCGAGGACGACAAGAACAGAAAGGCAGCGATACAGCCTTGTACGGTTCCAATAGGCGGCTGGCAGCCAGCGCCCAGCGTTTTTACCCGCCATGCTGGCCTCTTGAAGTGCGCTATGCCATCGCTGCCGCCAACCGAATCAAAACCAAGGGATGAGGGAAAACCCGATTATGAAGTTCTTCGTCGACACCGCCGAGATTGACGACATCAAGGAACTGGCCGCCACCGGCCTCTTGGATGGAGTCACCACCAATCCCTCGCTGATCCACAAATCGGGGCGCGACTTTATGGAGGTCACAAGGGAAATCTGCGGCATCGTTGATGGCCCGGTCAGCGCCGAAGTGGTCGCGCTTGATCATGCAACGATGATGAAAGAGGCCGAGGTTCTGCGCAAAATCGCGGACAATGTCTGCATCAAGGTGCCGCTGACGGTCGATGGCCTCAAAACCTGCAAGGCGCTGACGGGCGATGGCACGATGGTCAATGTGACTTTATGCTTCTCGGCCAATCAGGCGCTTCTGGCGGCCAAGGCAGGCGCGACCTTCATCTCGCCCTTCGTAGGCCGCCATGATGATAACGGTGTCGATGGAATGGAGCTCATCGAAGACATCCGCCTAATCTACGACAATTACATGTTCGAGACCGAAATTCTCGTCGCGAGCGTGCGCCATGTGACCCATGTGCTGGAAGCGGCCAAGATTGGCGCCGATGTCATGACCGCGCCGCCCAAGGTGATCCACGGCCTGTTCAAGCATGTGCTCACCGACAAGGGGATGGACGCATTCCTTGCGGATTGGGAGAAGACGGGGCAGAGCATCCTTTGACCCCTCTTGAACGCGTTTCCCATGGCTGAAGAATCCCCTCTCGATCTGTTCAAACAGGCGCTCACCGGCGCTTCGCGCGCAATCTCTCAGGATGCTGAGGTTGAAGTGGCGTGGAGCGCGGATGTGCCGGGCTCTGCGGGTAATCGCTTTCGTGTGCCGCTGCCCGGACGCGATCTGCCCAGCGAACAGGTTACTGAAGCGCGCGGCTTTGCTGACAGTTTTGCGCTGCAGCTGCGTCACCATGATGCTGGCCTGCACGCAGGCTCCGCGCCTCCAGAGCCGGTGGCGCGCGCCTGCTATGATGCGATTGAGCAGGTCCGCTACGAAGCGATTGGTGCAAACCGGTTTGACGGGATCAAGGAGAATTTGGGCGCGGCGACCGAAATGCGCACCTCGGGCGACAGCATCGTGCGCGCCTACAACGCCGCCGAAGTGCCCTTGCAAACAGCGCTCGCGCTGATGGTGCGAGAAGCGCTGACCGGTGAGCCGATCCCGGAGAAGGCCGAGCGCGGCGTCTCGCTGGTGCGCCCTGATATCGAGGGCAAGATAGGCGGCGACTTCTCCGCTCTGCTCGATAGCCTCAACGATCAGGAGGCGTTTCAGAAGCTCAGCCTCGATCTGCTGCGCGACCTCGATCTCACCCGTCCCAGCGAGCAGCCCGAACAGACCGATGAGAACGAAGACGACGAGGATGACGGGCAGGATGATGACCAGCCCGGCGATGAACAGCAGGACGGCGAGGCTGACCCGCAAAGCGCCGAGGCCGCTGGCGAAATGGCCGAAGGTGAGGGCGAGGGCGATGCTGAAAGCGAACTTACGTCTGAAGAGGAGATGCAGGACGGCGATCCGTCCGAAGAGGGCGATGCCTCCAACGCGCCGGTGCGCCCCAACCGTCCGCCGCCCGACATTCCCGAAGGGCTCGACTACAAGGCCTTCACCGAAAAGTTCGACGAAGAGATCAACGCGCCCGAATTGTGCGATGCCGAGGAACTCGATCGCCTGCGCGCCTATCTCGACAGCCAGCTGACCGGGCTTCAGGGCGTCGTCACCCGGCTCGCCAACCGTCTGCAACGCCGCCTGATGGCCCAGCAAAACCGCAGCTGGGATTTCGATCAGGAAGAGGGCGTGCTGGATGCAGCGCGCCTCAGCCGCGTGATCGTCTCTCCGGGCACGGCTTTGTCCTACAAGGTTGAGCGCGATGTTGAGTTCAAGGACACGATCGTCACGCTGCTGATCGACAATTCAGGCTCGATGCGCGGGCGGCCAATCAGCATCGCAGCGATCAGCGCGGATATCCTTGCGCGCACGCTTGAGCGTTGCGGGGTCAAGACCGAGATCCTCGGCTTTACCACCCGCGCGTGGAAGGGCGGGCAGGCGCGAGAGGCGTGGCTCGCCGATGGCAAACCGCAAGGGCCCGGGCGCCTCAACGATCTGCGCCACATCATCTACAAACAGGCCGACGAACCCTGGCGCCGCGCGCGCCGCAATCTCGGCCTCATGATGCGCGAGGGGCTGCTGAAGGAGAACATCGACGGCGAAGCGCTGCTCTGGGCGCACAGCCGCCTGATCTACCGCCCCGAAGAACGCCGCATCCTGATGGTCATCTCAGACGGCGCACCGGTGGATGATTCGACGCTCTCCGTGAACAGCGCAGGCTACCTCGAAGCGCACCTTCGCGGGGTGATCGAGTGGATCGAACGCGCCAGCCCCGTGCAACTCGTCGCCATCGGCATCGGCCACGACGTGACCCGCTATTACCGCCGCGCGGTGACGATCATGGACGTCGAGCAACTCGGCGGCACAATCATGGAGCAACTCGCGGAACTGTTCGAGGATGAGAAAGGGCCGAGGGGGCGGCGGTGAGTGAAGAAGCGCTCTACAGACCGGCATCTGACTTTCTACGCATGGCAATCGATGGCGAAGTGCCTTTCGTCAGTGGAGAATTTGCGGAGCAAAACCTCGCTCGGTTGATCGAATACACCTCTGATGAAGACGAAAGCAATCGAGATTGGGCTACGTTGCTTCTTGCTCAATTGGAGTTGGATCGAGCTGACGTGATCGAGGCCCTTCTTAGAGCCGCCGACGATAAGAATCAGTACGTTCGCGGTGAGGCTATTGTTGGACTGGCGGAGCTCAGTCACCCGGACGCTTTCAAACTAGTGCATCGAGAACTCCAAAGCGAGTTCGCGCAACTTCAGGTCTTCGAAGCCGCCGAGATACTTGCAGATCCGCGACTGCTAGAGGACCTGGAATGTTTCCAAGATCCCAGCGATGAACCAACAGTGGACGAAGCTGCTCGGGCCGCGTTTAAGGCGTGCCAAGAGAGAGGAAAAATATAGAGATGAACGTCACCGAAGCCGTCACCAGCCGCCGCTCTGTGCGCGAATTTCTCGACAAGCCGGTTGATCTCGAAACGATCCGCCGGGTGATGGACAAGGCCCGCTGGGCCGCTTCGGGGTGCAATTACCAGCCTTGGGAAGCGAGCATCCTCACGGGCCAGCCGCTCGCGGACCTTCAGGCCAAGATCACCTCCACGCCTCCACAAGAGCTCGAATACGATTGGGACGCGCCCAAGCAGGAGGACGCTTACAAGGATCGTCTGCACGGAATCTCCAAGGGGATGTTCGACGCGCTGGGCATTGCCCGCGACGATGGCGCGGCGCGGATGGCCGCGATGGGCCGCAACGCCACCAGCTTTGACGCGCCTGCCGTCATGTTCGTCTATTTCCCGCGCTTCATGAAGTCACCGCAATGGTCCGACACCGGCATGTGGCTGCAAACGGTGGCGCTGCTCCTGCGCGAGGAAGGGCTCGACAGCTGCTTCCAGGAATTCATGGCGTTCTACGCCAATGTCATCCGCGATCACCTGGGCCTCGATCACGAGCGCACCATGTTCTTTTGCGGCATGGCGATCGGCTATCGCGACGCGCAAGCACCGGTGAACAATTTCGAGCGCGAGCG
>JBCCJS010000015.1:0-72606 GCA_039027675.1 Pseudomonadota bacterium | reverse complement strand
TTTGTTCGATGCGCCCCCGCCCGATGGCTCAGCGTTGCCTGGCGGCAATGGTGAGGCCTTCGATTGGGGCGTGCTCAAGGCCTACCCGCACCGGACCCCATGGGCGCTTGCTGGTGGGCTTAACCCTGACAATGTGGTGCAGGCGATCCGCCAGACCGGAGCGGATTTTGTCGATGTCTCAAGCGGTGTCGAAAGCGCTGCGGGTATCAAGGACGTGGACAAGATCGCCGCCTTCTGCGAAGCGGCACGCAGCGCCTAAGGCGATCCCCCTAATTTACTGACGACGACCATGAACGAAACGACTCCCAATTCCTTTAAAACCCAGCCTGATGATCGCGGCCATTTTGGCGCGTATGGCGGACGCTATGTCGCCGAAACGCTGATGCCGCTGATCCTCGATCTGGAGCGCGAATACCGCGCCGCGCAGGAAGACCCGGCGTTTCAGGAAGAGTTCGACAATCTGCTGGAGCATTATGTCGGACGCCCCTCCCCGCTCTATTACGCTGAGCGCCTCACCGATCATGTTCGCGAGAGCGCTGACGAGGGCAAGGGTGCGCAAATCTGGTTCAAGCGCGATGAGCTCAACCACACCGGCGCGCACAAGATCAACAATTGCATCGGCCAGATCCTGCTTGCCAAGCGAATGGGCAAGACCCGCATCATCGCTGAGACCGGCGCGGGCCAGCACGGCGTGGCAACGGCGACCGTGTGTGCGCGGTTCGGCCTTCCTTGCGTGATCTATATGGGCGCAGAGGATGTCGCGCGCCAATCGCCCAACGTCTTTCGCATGAAGCTTTTGGGCGCCGAAGTCGTCCCCGTCACCAGCGGCGGCGCAACGCTGAAGGACGCGATGAATGAAGGCCTGCGCGATTGGGTCGCGAATGTGCACGACACCTTCTACATCATCGGCACCGCCGCCGGTCCGCACCCTTATCCCGAACTGGTCCGCAATTTCCAAAGCGTCATCGGTACAGAAGCGCGCGCCCAGATGCTGGCGCGCACCGGCAAGCTGCCTGACCTGTTGGTCGCCTGCATCGGCGGCGGGTCGAACGCTCTGGGGCTCTTCCACCCCTTCCTCGATGACACCGATGTAAAGATGCTGGGCGTCGAAGCGGGCGGCCACGGTCTTGATGGCGATGAGCACGCCGCCAGCCTTCTGGGAGGCGCGCCGGGCGTGCTCCACGGCAACAAGACCTATCTGCTGCAAGACGAAGACGGCCAGATCACCGAAGGCCACTCGATCAGCGCTGGGTTGGACTATCCCGGCATCGGCCCCGAGCATGCATGGCTGAAGGAAACGGGACGCGTCGAATATACCGCTGTCACCGACGATCAGGCATTGGAAGGTTTCCAGCTGCTCTGCCGCACCGAGGGCATCATCCCCGCGCTCGAACCCAGCCACGCGCTCCACGCCGTAGTCGAACGCGCAGCGTCAATGGATCAGGACCAGATCGTGCTGATGAACCTGTGCGGACGGGGCGATAAGGACATTTTCACCGTGGCTGAAAAGCTTGGGGTGGAGATGTGATGAATTTCATAGATGCTTACAAGAGAGCTTCCGTTGCAACGGGAACTGCACTTTTCCTCGCACTAGTCGCAGCATGCTCGCCCCCAGCAGCAAACGAAGCTGAGGCTCAACCGATGGCAAAGGCCGAAGAGGCCGAGCTGTCGATAACCATAAAAGTGCTGGGCGAAGGCCGCATTGCCTTCGATATTGATACTACCATCCCGCTGCCGGTGGAGGTGCTTGTTGGGGTCTCGCTCAAAGACCAAGCACCAGATGACGTTTTTGTGGGCTACTCGGAAAAGTACCGCATCGAGAAAAGTCAGTCGTCATTTGTGTTGGATACTCGTTTGGCGAAAGATCCGCTCCCAGACGGCGAGTATGAAGCCGAGGTGACGTTCTATCCCCGTTGGGGCGCAAAGAATGGCAACCCAGACGCCAAAGCGGTGCCCGAACTTAGAGCAAAGGAAGACATTTCTCTCAGTGGGACTGGGATTGATCGTGAATCTGCCGAAAAAAAGAACGAGCTTCAGCGTTGGGTGATGCTCAACCTAGAAATGAACATGCGCTGGGATAGGGGAACGTTTGAAGAGAAACTCGGTAAGGCGGTCAAAGGCCCTTCAACCATGTCGCATCTTCATGATGCCTATTATTTCCCCGACCCGGATGTGACCTTGTTGGTAAATCGTCTGAAGAACGAGATGACGGTGTGGAGGCTCGGCAACGTAACCGAGTAGTTATATATATATGACTCCCCCGGCAACACCCTGTCCTACACACCCCATTCTATGCGATCCTAAGCCATTGACACACCGCAACACCTCGCCCTCTACTCGCCCAAACCGCACGCCATTTGGGGCCGAGGTTTTTGGCTTTAGAACACTGTGCCAAGTGTGTCACAATTCAGCTAAGGCGCGCTTAGTATGAACGGCCCCACCCGCCTCCAATCCGCTTTTTCCAAGGTTCACGCAGCTTTCGTCGCCTTCATCACCGCGGGCGATGGCGACACCGCGGCTAATCTCGACGCGCTCGTTGAAGGCGGCGCCGATGTGATTGAGCTGGGTATGCCTTTCACCGATCCGATGGCCGATGGTCCCGCGATCCAGAGCGCTAATCTGAGGTCCTTGGGCAAAGGTACGACCACCGCCGATGTGCTCCAGATCGCCTATGAATTCCGCCAGCGTCACCCAGACACGCCATTGGTGCTGATGGGCTATGCCAACCCGATGATCCGGCGCGGCGCGGAGTGGTTTGCCAATGCCGCAAAAGGCGCGGGCGTCGACGGCGTCATCTGCGTCGACATTCCGCCCGAAGAAGATGGGGAGCTTGGGCCTGCCCTGCGCGAAGCCGGAATTGCTCCCATTCGCCTCGCCACACCCACCACCGATGCAAAGCGCCTGCCGCAAGTCCTAGAAGGGTCGGGCGGGTTTCTCTATTACGTCTCGGTCGCTGGCATCACCGGGCTGCAACAGGCCGCGCAAAGCTCGATCGAAAAGGCCGTCGCCTCGCTGAAAGCCGCGACCGATCTGCCGGTTGCCGTCGGCTTTGGCGTACGCACCCCTGAACAGGCCGAAGCCATCGCACGCGTCGCGGATGGCGTGGTCGTCGGGTCCGCACTGGTGGACCTCGTCGGCGAATTTGGCGACAAAGCGCCGGAACGACTACAGAGCCTGACAGTTGATATGGTCAAGGCCATTAGACAGGTGGCTGAGGAGGGGATCTGAGGCATGAGTTGGTTCAACCGCGTCCGCAACTCGCTGGGCTTTAGCGAGGAAAAAAAGAGCACAGAAAAGGATCTTTGGATCAAGTGCTCGAACTGCCACGAAATGCTCTTCCTTGCGGAATATCAGGATAACGGCAAGGTCTGCCCACGCTGCGATCATCACGGGCGCATTGGTGCGGATGAGCGCCTGAAGCTGCTGCTTGATGATGACTTTGAGCTTTTGCCTCAGCCGCAGGTCACCGAGGACCCGCTTAAATTCAAGGACTCAAAAAAGTACACTGAACGTCTCAAGGCCGCGCGCGCGAAGAATCCCCATGAGGACGCATTTGTAGTGGGCTCGGGCGCGATTGACGGTCATCCAGCCGTGATTGGCGTTCAGGATTTCGCCTTCATGGGCGGATCGATGGGTATGGCTGTTGGCATGGCCTTTTGCGCGGCGGCTGAGCGCGCGCTTACGCGAAAGTGCGCGCTTATCGTCGTCACCGCCGCGGGCGGCGCTCGCATGCAAGAGGGTATCCTCAGCCTTATGCAAATGCCGCGCGCAACAGTCATGACGCGGCGGCTAAAGAATGCAGGCCTGCCTTATATCGTCGTACTGACCGATCCGACGACGGGCGGCGTCACGGCCAGTTATGCGATGCTGGGCGATGTGCAGATTGCGGAACCGGGCGCTCTGATCGGATTTGCCGGACAGCGTGTCATCCAGGACACGATCCGCGAGCAATTGCCCGAGGGCTTCCAACGCGCCGAGTACCTGCACAAGCACGGCATGGTCGATATGGTGGTGCACCGGCATGAACTCAAAGCAACACTCGCCAACGTGCTTGGCTACATGCAGCCCTCAAAAGCCGCCTGATCGCGTCACCGCATGGTTGATTTTGGTCGCTCCAACGACCCCGCCGTCCAAGCGCAGCTCAATCGATTGGCCCGTCTTAGCGTGCCGCAGGGCCGCTTTGGCCTGAAGACCATCACCGCGGTCATGGAGCGGCTGGGCAGCCCTCACCGCAAGCTGCCTCCGGTTTTCCACGTGGCAGGTACGAACGGCAAAGGCTCGGTCTGCGCGTTCCTTCGCGCGATGCTTGAGGCTGATGGCAAACGCGTCCACGTAACCACCAGCCCGCATCTCGTGAGCTATAATGAGCGCATCCGCATCGCAGGCGAGCTGATAAGCGACACCGCGCTCGCACGCCTTCTTGAAGAGGTTCTGGACGCCAGCGAAGATCTTGGCCCCAGCTTCTTTGAAGTTACAATCGCGTCAGCCTTCCTCGCCTTCTCGCGCGAGCCAGCAGATGCCTGTGTGGTCGAGGTGGGGCTTGGTGGGCGCTTTGATGCGACCAATGTCCTGCCCGCCTCGGTCGTGGCGGCAAGCGGAATTGCCGCATTGGGCCTTGATCACGAGAGGTTTCTTTTAGCGCCCGAAGATGGCACGCCCAAAGAGCCGATGGCCCGCATCGCCTTTGAAAAGGCGGGCATTGCCAAGCGGAGCGTACCGCTTGTAGCCCTTGATCAAGTGCCTGAGGCCACGCGGCAGATCATTCTGCGATCAGAAAGCGTCGGCGCAAACATAGCGCTTCATGGCTATGAATGGTCCAACAAGGTTGAGCGCATAGATGGCGAGGAGCGCCAAATTTATCGCGACGACAATGGAACCTTGAACTTGCCGCTCCCCAATCTCATTGGCCCTCATCAGCTTCGCAATTGCGGGCTAGCGGCGGCGATGCTGCGCCATCAGGATGAGGTTGCCATCTCGGATCAGGCCATCGCCCAAGGCCTTCAACGGACAAATTGGCCGGGCCGTTTGCAACGCCTCGCGCAAGGACCGCTCGCCAAGATGCGCGAGGTGTGGATCGATGGGGGGCACAACCCAAACGCTGGCGATGTCATGGCTCAGTTCTGGGCCGATCACAGCGTCCATCTTGTCATTGGCATGCTGGCAAACAAGAACCCCGAGGCGATCGTGTCCCCTTTGCGTCCATGGACTGCCAGCATAACCGCGGTTCCTGTGCCCGATCACGACTATCATCCAGCCCAGGCCTTTGGTGAAACAACCGCGTGGGCCGATGACCTTGCCAAAGCAATCGACGCGCTGCCGCAGGATGGGAGGCCAGTGTTCATCGCCGGGTCGCTCTACCTGATTGGCGAAGCCCTGCGCCTGAATGAAGAAATGCCCGACTAGCCCCTATTGCGCCGGCTGCGCTTGTGCCGCCTCCGCCTGATTGCTGCGGTTAGCGCGGGTTTGCCGGAACCATTCCGCCAGACACAATCCCACCGCGATAAAACCAATAAAGGTGGTCAGTACAAACACATCAAAATAGCCTTGGTTCTCAATCATCTCGCCCAGAGCACCGCGCCCAAGCGTTCCCACCAGCAAGGTGAGCGATGAAAGCAGCGCGTATTGCACGGCGCTAAACTTTTTGGAGACGATGGAAGATAGCCAAGCAATATACGCCGCCCCAGCGATCCCGATAGCGAGGTTCTCAAACAGGATTGTAAAGGCAAGCTTGGCGATACCGGGAGATGGCGGACCAGAAGGAAACAGGAAACTCAGCCAGGCGGTGACGTAATCGATGAAGATCGTAAAACCGATGGTGTCACTCGCCGCTTGCATCATCGCTCCGCCAATGGCGAGTTCGGCATAGAGAAGGTTGGTCAACGCAGCGAGCAAAGCACCGAGCGTCAACGTAAACATCCGCCCCAACACCGTCATCATATAGCCGCCAATCGCCAATCCGGCGACGATCGCGAAGATGCCGAATATCTTTGATGCGAAGGCGACATCCTCTTTCGAGTAACCCAGCTCGCTGAGGTAAAAGGGGTAAGCGAAAGTGCCCCAGATCGCATCGCAGATCCGGTAGGTGAGGACCAGCGCGAGGATGAGCACCAAACTCCACCCCATACGACCCACAAACTCGACGAGCGGCAGGACAAGCGCGCGGTAGAGATGATCCATCACAAATCCTCCCGCTTCATCAGGGCTGGCATCGCTTTCCAGCAGGTTGAACCCATCACGCTTCTGGCCCGCCAGCCAGCCTGCGATCAAGGCCGGCAAAACAACTGTCGCCACAATGATCACTGGCCCCCAGGTAAGCGTGAACTCGGTCGGGTTGGGTCGGTCCTCAGGCGCGTAAGTCATCGACATGATCATGAAGGTGAGCACCACGCCGATTGCACCGGCCCATAGCAATGCGACAACACCCAAAGCGCGGGCACGGACCCGTGGGCGCAATTCGCCCGCGCGGCGCAGCGCAACAAGTTCAGCGTCGTGCTCAGCATCCCCCAGTCCCGACATATCGTCGATCGAGGTTGGCATGTCGGGCGCAAACAGGCCGATCGCGCCGATGCCTAACAGGATTGCGCCCATGGTCATGTAAGTTTCAGGCCAGCCGATCTGCGCTGCGATCAAGAGACCGACTGCCCCGCCTACCAGAGCCGCGAGGCGATAACCCATCTGGTTGATTGTGGAGAGAATATCGAGCGTTGCCTTTTCGTCGGCCACATCAATGCGCCAGGCGTTAATGGCGATGTCCTGCGTGGCGCTGGCAAACGCGCCGATCCCAGCAAGCAACGAGAACCAGCCAAGCTGGGTCTTGGGCTCAAGCACGCTCATCGTCACCAGGATCGCGCCAAGCAGCAATTGCGCGGGCACCATCCATTGCTTGCGCCGACCCAATCGCTTGAATCCCGGGATGTTGACCTTATCGATCAGCGGGGACCACAGGAACTGGAATGCGTAGGCTAGGCCGATGAGCGAGAAGACCCCCATCGTCTCCAAGTCGACCTCAGCCTCGGTCAGCCAGGCGTAGAGCGTCCCCAGAAACAGCGCGAAGGGCAAGCCGCTGGCAAAGCCGAAAAGCGCCATGTAGCCGGTCTTCACCTGCCCCATCGCGCGCAGCACCTGCATCATGCCAGGCTTTTGGGCTTTTGCCTCGCTCATTACGTAACGTCCTTTGTTCCGCGCTGGTTTCGTGTCACACTAAAGGGGGAAGAGGAGAATAGGAACGTCGCCATGAACGCGTCCACAACACATTTGGAAAAAACCGGCCCTGGCTTTCGCGCCACACCGGGTCAGGTGAAGCTGGCTGAGCTCGTCCGCGATGGCGAGGATCGCCGCCGAGGTACTGGATCAACGGTTCCTGCATGCCACTACACAGATCCCGCGCACTTTGCTCGCGAAAAGGCGGCGCTGTTTGACCGTTTGCCGCAAGTGCTGGTGCCGAGCGCTTTGCTGCCAGAAGCAGGCATGGCGGTGCCGCATGATGATACAGGGCGCCCGCTGCTCATTACGCGCGACAAGGCTGGCAGAGCGCACGTTTTTCTCAACGTTTGCCGCCACCGCGGAACGCGTCTTGTCGAAGACCAAGAGGCGCAATGCGCCGCGCGGCTTGTCTGCCCATATCATGCCTGGACCTATGGGCTTGATGGCAAGCTCCTTGCCCTGCCCCGTCCCGAAACCTTCCCCGATCTCGACAAGAGCCAGCACGCGCTGGTCGAATTGCCAAGCCTGGAAGCGGGCGGCCTGATCTGGTTTGCGCCAGATAAACACGCGGATTTTGCCGATGCGCGCGCGATAAGCGCGGATTTCGACGCTTTCGGCATGCGCGATCTCTTCGTGTTTCGCCGCAAGACCCACACGGTCAAAGGCAATTGGAAGCTGATCATGGACGCTTTCCTGGAAAGCTATCACGTGACCCGCCTGCACGCGAACACGATCGGGCCCTTCTTCAAGGATGGAGTGACCGCAGGCGACGAGGTCGGCCCGCATTTGCGCTCCGCTGTGGGCCGTGCTGAGGAAATGGACGGCATCAACCTCACCGACATGGCCGCTCTGCGCCGTCTCGTCACCTTCGCCTACCAATTGCTGCCCGGCACAGTGATCGTCCCCAGCCCGGATTATGTGAACGTCATGGTGCTGATGCCTCAGGCGCATGACCTGACGCTGGTTGAAGACTTCATGCTGATCCCAGAACCGCCCGCAACCGATAAAGCACGAGACCACTGGGAACGCAGCTGGGCTCTGCTCGATGGCGGCGTCTTTGCCAGCGAGGACTTCCGCGCTGCAGAGCTTGGCCAGCAGGGCCTCGAAAGCGGCGCCATCGAGGAATTGACGCTCGGGACGCTTGAAGGCGGCATCGCCCGGTTCAACGCCATTGTGAGAGAGGCGATGCTGGCCGCTGAGCGCAGCTAGTTGCCACACGGACTCAAGGCGCGTAGGCGCGCCTCGCATGCCAACCAACCCGCCCAAACATGAAAACCGCCCCGAAGGTGACCGCATCGCCAAACTTCTGGCGCGCGCGGGTGTTGCCAGTCGGCGCGAGATTGAGCGGATGATCGCCGATGGACGCGTGACGCTAGAGGGCAAGCCAGTCGAAACGCCAGCCACCTTTCTAACCAGCCTCAAGGGCGTGAGCGTCGATGGCAATCCTGTTGGCCCTGCTGAGGACACGATGCTGGTGGCATTTAACAAGCCCACTGGGCTAATCACGGCCGAGCGCGATCCAGCGGGGCGACCCACGATCTATTCCGCGCTGCGCAACGCTTTGCCGAAGGGAACGCCGCGCCTGATGCCGATCGGCCGGTTGGATCTCAATACCGAAGGCCTTCTCCTGCTCACCAATGATGGCGGTCTCAAGCGCCAGATGGAGCTTCCCGCCACCGGCATCCCTCGCACCTACCGCGCCCGCGCTTTTGGCGAGGTGTCGCAAGAGCAGCTCGAAGCGCTGATAGAAGGGGTGGAGATCGACGGTATTCGATACGGCTCGATCGATGCCAATCGCGAACAGGGCAGCAGCGGCAAGAACCAGTGGATCGAGGTGACGATTACCGAGGGGAAGAACCGCGAGGTTCGCCGGGTGCTCGAATATCTCGGTCTCAAAGTGAACCGCCTGATCCGCACAGCCCATGGTCCCTTCGCACTGGGAGACCTGCCGCGTGGCCAAGCGGCTCTTATCCGCAAGGGCGATCTGTCGCGCTTTCAGAGCCAGGTGAAGCGCGGCTTTGGCCGGTGAGCAACCGCGCATGAGGATCATTTCCGGGCAATGGCGCGGGCGCAAGCTGACAGCACCCAAAGGGGACTTAACGCGACCTACCGCCGACAGAACGCGCGAAACGCTGTTCAGTATGCTTACCAGTCGGCTCGGATCATTTGAGGGCCTTCAGGTGGCGGATCTGTTCGCCGGATCGGGAGCGCTGGGGCTCGAAGCGCTGTCCCGAGGCGCCGCCCACTGTCTGTTTGTCGAGGAGGACCGCGAGGCAGTGAAGGCGCTGCGTGCCAATATCGCCGCTCTCAATGCGCAGCAGCAATCGCGTCTTGAGGCAAGTTCGGTGATGCAATTGCGCGCCCGCACCGAGCCGCTCGACCTCATTCTGCTTGATCCCCCCTATACCACCAGTGCCGGCGAGGTGGCTCTCGATCGGCTGCTGCGTCTCGGCTGGATTGGCGAAGCCACCTGGGTAGCGCTTGAGACCGGCGCAAACGAGGAGGTCGCGGTAAAAGTCCTTTCAAAAGAGGCCGAACGGCGCGTTGGCAAGGCGAAGCTGACGCTGTTGCGCGCGCAATAATCGCAGCTGCGCCGCTGCAACTGTGGCGAAACGCTTGTGGCTCGATTGCGGTTGCCGTCGTACACTGCCACATTGCCTGTCTTGCATGGCCTTGCCCTTAGTCCATTTGTTCTATACTTGTTCCACTGAAATTTATGCAGCCTTCCGTCCCCTCCCCCACCTCTGACGCACCGCCCGAAGGCCAGGTTCCCGCTTACGCGGCGCGCCTGAACCCGCCTCAGCGTGACGCGGTGCTGACTACCGAGGGGCCGGTGCTGATGCTGGCGGGTGCCGGGACGGGCAAGACCGCAGCGCTGACCGCGCGCCTTGCGCATCTCGTCGCCACGCGCCGCGCCTATCCCAGCCAGATCCTGTGCGTCACCTTCACCAACAAGGCCGCGCGCGAAATGCGCGAACGAGTTAGCGGGCATTTAGGGCCGCATAGTGAGGGCATTCCCTGGCTTGGCACCTTCCACTCGATCTGCGCCAAGATGCTGCGCCGCCATGCTGAACTGGTGGGGCTGGAGAGCAATTACACGATCATCGACACCGACGATCAGTTGCGCCTCTTGAAGGCTCTGATCACCGATAACGACCTTGATGAAAAGCGTTGGCCCGCACGCCAATTGGCCGGATTGATCGACAGTTGGAAGAACCGCGGACTGAACCCTCGCGACCTCCAACCGCTTGATGATGAAGCCTACGCCAATGGCCGAGGCAAGGCCATGTACGAAGCCTATCAGTCACGGCTGAAGGCTTTGAACGCCTGCGATTTCGGCGATCTGATGCTGCACATGCTGAACATCTTTCGCCAGCACACCGATGTGCTCAAGGATTATCAGCGCCGCTTCCGCTACATTCTGGTGGATGAGTATCAGGATACGAACGCGGTTCAGTATCTGTGGCTTAGGCTGCTTGCCCAGGCGCACAAGAATATCTGCGTCGTCGGCGATGATGACCAGTCGATCTATTCCTGGCGCGGCGCAGAAGTGGCCAATATCCTTCGGTTTGAAAAGGATTTTCCCGGCGCTCATGTTATCCGGCTCGAGCAGAATTATCGCTCAACCCCGCATATTCTGGGCGCTGCATCAGGCCTGATCCGCGCCAACTCTCAGCGGCATGACAAGACGCTGTGGACCGAGGCCAATGGCGGTGACAAGGTCAAGATTATCGGCGTATGGGACGCGCCTGAAGAAGCGCGCCGTGTGGGCGAGGAGATCGAACGCCTCGAAGGCCAAGGCGCGCCGCTCGATCAGGTCGCTATCCTCGTGCGCGCGCAATACCAGACGCGCGAATTTGAAGACCGTTTCATTCAGATCGGGGTCAATTACCGGATCATTGGTGGTTTTCGCTTTTACGAACGCGCCGAAATCCGCGATGCGCTCGCTTACCTGCGGGTGATCGCACAGCCCCAGGACGATCTGGCGTTTGAGCGCATCTATAACCAGCCCAAGCGCGGGCTCGGCTCCAAGACGCTTGAAAAAATGCACCAGCACGCGCGGCGCGTAGGCCTTCCCCTCGCCGCCGCTTCTCTGGAACTGGCAGACAGCGACGAATTACCCAAGCGCGCCGCAAACACGATCGGCGGGCTCTTGCGCCAATTTCTCGCATGGCGTGAAGCGGCCGAAACCATAAGCCCGGCTGATCTCCTGCGGTTGGTGCTGGATGAGAGCGGGTATAACGACATGCTCGCCAAGGATCGCTCAGCGGAAAGCGCAGGGCGCGCCGAAAACCTCTCCGAACTCGCACGCGCGATGGAAGAATATGAAACGCTTGGTGATTTCCTCGAACATGTCAGCCTCGTCATGGACAATGATCGCGGCGATGCGGAGGAAACCGTCACCATCATGACGATCCACGCGGCCAAGGGGCTGGAGTTCGACAATGTGTTTTGCGTGGGCTGGGAAGAAGGTGTTTTTCCCTCGCAGCGGGCAATCGATGAAGGCGGGCTAGCAAGCCTCGAGGAAGAGCGCCGCCTCGCCTATGTTGCGATCACCCGCGCGCGTCGGCAGTGCACGATCCTGCACGCTGCCAATCGGCGCATATACGGCCAGTGGACCAGCTCCATCCCTTCGCGCTTTATTGAGGAATTACCCGAAGAGCATGTCGAGCAGGAGACGACCATGACGGGCGGTGCCTCGCTGTGGCGAGCCAATTGGTCGGAGAACGAGGACCCGTTTGCTCATGTCGCACGCGACAATCCGGGACGCGCACAAACCCGCGGGCCCGGTTGGCAGCGCGCGGTTGAAAGCGGTTACGAGACGAAGCAGGCCCGCGTGGCCGAAGCGGGACGCTCCGCCGCCAGCTTCGCCGCAGCCCCGCGATCCGACATTCGCATCGGCGCAATGGTGACCCATACGAAATTCGGCGTGGGCTGCGTGATCGATCAGGAAGGCAACAAGCTCGAGATCGAATTTGAGGATTTCGGCACCAAGCGCGTGATCGACAGCTTCGTTGCTCTTGTGGACTGATAGAACGGCAAGCGCACTTGGTTCCTCGGATCAACCCGGCAATTACTGGGGCGGTTTGGTCTGAAGCCCGCCGCTCGATTTCGCCGAAAGCGCGGAAGGAAAACGCCGAACGATGTCTTCCAGCACAGGGGCGTAGATCGGTTTCAGAAACTCAATCCCGGCTAGGCCCTGAACGCTCCAAGAGACGCATCCTGCATCAAGAACAATTCCGCCAAGCGTGATCGTGTAGGTCTCGCCCGGTGTCAGGCCAAGGCCTTTCCTGAAAGCGACTTTGCAGCCCGTGACCGAGAGATCGACCACCTGACCCTGGATGCGAAAGCCCTCGCCATCGCGGACCTGGATTGTCGTTTGCACCCCGCGTCGCAGTGTCCGGCGACGCTCGGCGTTGGCGGTTCTCTGTGTGAGTTCGGCTTCGTGAATGGGCGAGCTTTTATGAGGCCCAGTATCGGGTTCATCAAATATGAAGAGGCGCGCATTGGTCTCGCGATAGGACGACCGCCGATCAATGCCGGAGCGCCGTTGACGCTCGCGGCGATCGGGTCCTTGAAACGCGAGCTGCGCCTTGCGTCGATCACCGTCGCGACGATCCTCGCCATTAACCAAGCCACTGTCTTCGCTTACAACCACCCTGACCTCCTGTGAGGCCCGCGATGACAGGCAAATCTAAACAGAGTTTTAAGGTGTCTAACGGGCCGGTTAACGATACGCGTTACCTGAGCATCCGCTGAGCAGGACTGCGTGTGCAGTGGAGCCCGGGGTCAAGGGCTATTTCCGGGTGGCTGATAGCAGAATCTAGCCGAAACCGACGTTGAGAAATCCGGGTTTCGGGCCATTCCATTCGCCCACCGGGATCTGCTCATCATCCTCATCTTGGCGACCGCGACCCTTTGACCGTCTGGGATTTTCAGAGGCTTGCGTATCCACCGCGCGTTTCTCGCGCCGGGGCTTCTTCGGGCTTTCCTCGCGCGTGTCGCCAGTGTCGCCAGCATCAGAGCCCGCTGCGGCGAGTTCAACGCGCACGTCTTCCTTGCCAAACACCTTGATCTTGGAACCGGTTAGCTTCTCGACATTGGCAATCGCTTCAGCGTCTTCGCCCGCAACAAAAGTGAAAGCGCGGCCCTTGGCTCCCGCCCGACCGGTGCGACCAATGCGGTGGACGTAATCGTCCGGGTGCCATGGTGTGTCGTAATTAAAAACGTGGCTGACACCCTTGATATCAAGGCCGCGTGCGGCAACGTCGCTCGCCACGAGGATATTCACCTCACCCGATTTGAAGCGTTCCAACTCCTTGAGGCGCGAATTCTGATCGATATCACCGTGAATCTCACCGCTCGCAAAGCCGCGTTTCTGGAGGTGCTTGTTGAGCTCGCGTACGGTCGTCTTGCGATTGGCAAAGACGATTGCGGTTTCGACCTGATCGTTCGATAGCAGCCATTCGAGCGTGTTGCGCTTTTGACGCGATTGCACCGGCACCTTGAAAGCGGTGATGTCCTTATTGGTCGTCGCCGCGCGCGCGGTTTCGATACGCTGCGGATTGGACAGGAACTTCTTTGCGAGCTTTTCAATGGGCGGCGGCATCGTGGCTGAGAACAGCATCGTCTGGCGTGTTTCAGGCAGCTTCGAGCAGATGAACTCGATATCCGGGATGAAGCCCATATCGAGCATCCGGTCCGCTTCATCGATGACCAGCAGCTCGCAGCCATTGAGTAGGATCTTGCCACGCTCAAACAGGTCCATCAGGCGACCCGGTGTCGCGATTAGGACATCCACGCCTTCATCCAGCGTCTTCAGCTGATCGCCCATCTGCACCCCGCCGATAAGCAGTGCCATCTTGAGATCGTGGTTTTTGCCGTATTTTTCGAAATTCTCAGCCACCTGCGCAGCAAGCTCACGCGTCGGCTCAAGGATCAGCGAGCGCGGCATCAAGGCGCGGCGGCGGCCTGCTGCCATCACGTCGATCATGGGAAGAACGAAGCTGGCAGTCTTTCCCGTGCCGGTCTGGGCGATCCCGATGATGTCGCGCATCATGAGAACCGAAGGAATGGCCTGCGCCTGGATCGGTGTCGGCGTGGTGTAGCCCGCGTCTTCGACGGCGGCGAGCAATTCAGGGGAGAGGCCGAGATCGGCGAAGGTCATGGGTCTTGGTGTATTTCCGGATTGGAAGCAGGCGGGAAAGCTTGCTGCAAAAGCTGCTCTGTCTTAGAGCGTGTCAAACGCTCCTAGCGTTCCCAGAAGCGCGGCCCCTTTGTGCAAAAGAGGCAAAAAAGTCAAGAAAATGGACGAAGCAGCGCTCAGTCTTCGATAGCGACAAGTTCCATCATTCGCTCAATATCACACCGCGCCCCATTGCGGGACTGAAGCGTGTCGCGATCGACGCAGAGCTTTCCATCCTTGTTCTGCTCGACATAAAAACCTGAATAAAAGTCTTTTGCCCGGCAGGCTTTCTCAAGGTTGAGGCTGAGGATCTGGGCATCCTGCATGAACAGGAGCAAGCGGTTGCCGCTGCCCGTTTCTACTCCCGCGATGTTGTTTACGGGCACACAGCGCTCTGCCTTGCGCTCCTTGTATTGAGTTGTGTTGGCCCGGGTTGGCAGCCGGGCAAGCATGTTTCGACGATTGCCGACGCCGCGCGGTGAAATCCGTATAATGACGCGCTGCTCAATCCGAATTTGGCCGAAAACCAGGGTTTTCCTGAATGCCTCGAGAGAAGCACCCGCCCGAATCTTGTCAGGGTCAATCGCGCTTTCAGAGCTCGCATCGGGCGAAGAATTGGACACCGTTTGGGCCCCGATCGGAACCGCAGTTCCTTCATCATCGCCATGCGCCGCGTCGTCCGAGGTCGTCCCAGACCACGCCACAGGCAACAGCAATGCCAAAGATGCAGCGATTTCTGCTAAGCTGGGCATCAGTCCAGCAGACCTCCCGAAAATTTCCCGTCAATACACGCGCGGCCTATCACTCGCGATTGAACGGCGGCTTAACTTACCCATGTTCATCCGCAATGATGATGACGCATACTGGCGTTTCGCGCGCCAATTGTGGCAAAGGTGCAACAATGACGACTGCAAGCCCCGCTCTGGCCGATAGATTCATCGAGACCATCTCATACTTGCTGGGAGAAAAAGGTTTTGCCCGTGATCCAGATACGGTTGATCCCTGGCTCACGGACTGGCGTGGGCGCTACACCGGGAGAGCGATTGGTCTAGCTTCGCCCAAAACGACGCAGGAGGTCGCTGACCTTATGCGACTTTGCAACGAGCATAGCGTGCCCATCGTCCCCCAGGGCGGCAACAGCGGTATGGCAGGCGGCGCCACGCCTGATGAAAGCGGCAACTGCCTTGTCCTCTCGCTCAGACGTATGAATGCTATTCGTTCGCTCGATGCTGAAGCCAGACAGGTCGTATGCGAGGCAGGCGTAATCCTGCAAACGCTTCACGAAGCCGCCGATGATCACGATTTGCGCTTTCCGCTTATACTGGGAGGAAAGGGATCGGCGACCATTGGCGGGCTGATTTCCACCAATGCTGGCGGCACGCAGGTGCTGCGATATGGCACAATGAGCGCTCAGGTTCTCGGTATCGAAGCGGTGCTTGCCGATGGGCAGATATTTGATGGGCTGACCGCGCTCAAGAAGGACAATCGCGGGTTTGATTTGAAACAACTCCTCATCGGTTCGGAGGGAACGCTGGGCGTCGTGACCGCTGCTACCTTGCGCCTAGTGCCCGCACCGCGAGCGCGAGCGACCGCATGGATCGGTCTCGCCCGCTTGCTCGATGCGCGCGCCTTGCTGCACCGGGTCGATCGTGCGCTGGGAGACGAGCTGGAGGGTTTTGAAATCGTCCCCGATCATTGCCTCGACAGCGTCCTGGCGCTGCTACCCGATGCCCGCTCCCCGCTTGCCGATCGCCATGCGTGGAATGCGCTTATCGAATGCACCTCGCCGAGCGGGGATGCGCAAGAATTGCGCGAGAAGCTCGAAACGGTCCTCGGTGAGGCTCTCGAAGTTGGCCTGATTGCTGATGCAGCCCTCGCATCGAACGATGCCCAGGCTGAGCAATTCTGGACCCTGCGCGATTCGATCTCTGCAGCCGAACGCGCGCTCGGCCCCGCGATGCAGCACGATATCTCGGTCCCGGTTGAGCGGATGCCGGAATTCATCCTTGCCGCGATCCCTGCCATCGAAAATGAGTTTCCCGGCACAAAAGGCGCTGCCTTTGGACATCTGGGCGATGGCAATGTGCACTTCCACGTCCTTGCACCGACAAACGCAGTGCGCGGGGAATGGGAAGAGCACGAAGGCAAGCAGGTGAGCACGCGGGTTCATGATCTTGTGACCCAGTGGGGCGGCTCGATCAGCGCTGAGCATGGGATCGGGCAGATGAAGGTCGACGAATTGGGCCGGCTTGGCGATCCAACAGCGCTCTTCATGATGCGCAGCGTTAAGAAAGCGCTTGATCCCAAGGGCCTGCTCAACCCTGGCAAGCTCGTTCCAGAGCTTTAGCGCACCATTGCGATGACCACTGGGGAAGGGGCGGCTTGCACCGGCCCCAGAAGACGCCTAAGGCGCGCTGCGTTCGGTGCGACGGGAAGATGACACCGCCAAGGCGCGTATGTCGAGCATTCCGTCTTTAGCACCCCGAGCACATCTTAAGTTTCTATTTCACGTATTCGGAGACATCCCATGGCCACCGCGCCGCAGCCGCAACTTCCGCTGTTCTACAAAGACCTGCTTCCGCTCAACAGCAAGGAGCATTCGGACTGGACCGTTAATTCGTTCAACGATGCCAGCTTCCTGGCTGAGACCCATGCCATTCCCCTCACGGTTGATGAATTTGTCGATGCGCAGCGCAATTATCCGATCGTGTTCACCGCCGGTGACAACCCGCTGCCGATCGCGCTGTTTGGCCTGAATGAGGGCGTCAACACGTTTATTGGCGATGATGGCAAGCTTGTCGCGGATGTCTATGTGCCCGCTTACATCCGTCGCTATCCCTTCATCCTCGCGAAGCTTCAACAGAACTCGGACGACATGTCGCTGTGCTTTGACCCGACTGCAGGCGTCATCGCCAAGGCTAATGATGGCCAGGCTCTGTTCGGCGGTGATGGCGAGCCGAGCGACTACACCAAGGGCGTGCTGGAGTTCTGTCAGAAGTTCGAAGAGTCGGGCCAGCGTACGCGCGCCTTCCTTGAAGAGCTCAAGAAGCTCGACATCCTGATGGACGGTGAGATTGCAATCACCCGTTCTGATGCGCCGGACAAGCCCTTTGTCTATCGCGGCTTTCGCATGGTCGATGAAAACAAGCTGCGCGAACTCCCGACCGAGACGCTCGAAGCGCTCAACAAAAACGGCATGATCATGCTGATCCACGCGCATCTGTTCTCGATGAACCTGATGCGTCGCATTTTTGAGCGCCAGTCAGCCATGGGCAAAGTACCGACACCCGGCGCGAACGCAGCCGCCAACTGACGTTTTTACCCGGCTGGCCGGGAGCGACAGCTCCCAAGCCCAGGCACGCGGTTGAACCTAAATTAGCGCCCCGGATAGCTTGAAGCTGCCGGGGCGGTTCCTATTTTGAGGATGCGAACGGTACCCCCCCTAATTGGCCGTTCCTACCTGTCCTTTTCGATGAGGGCAGGTCACCCTGAACCTCGGCCACCTCGTGCGAATATGCGCGAGGTGGTTTTTTCATGCACCGGTGGGAAAGGGTGGGTGATTCATCGCCCTACTCTGCAGCCTCATCAAGTCGCCCGTTGTCAGCCAGGCGCGCAGTCTCTGCCCCCAATTCGCGCGCCAAACCGGCGAGCATGTCTGCCAGCGGCTTCAGGCCTTCGCTCGTTTCCGAAAGCGCCTCATTAAGATAAGCGGCCCTGCATACTTCGATCTGGATTGCATGAATTCCGCGCAAAGGCGCAGCATGCCGGTCGAGCACATATCCCCCGGAATAAGGCCGATTGTGCGCGGCCTCGAACCCCGAAGCCTCCAGATACCGGAACGCGCGAGAGATTAAGCTTGCGCTGCACGAAGCACCAAACCGATCACCCAGAACAATCTGGGGCGCACGCGTCTCACCGGGCTGCTGGCGTAAAGGAGGCATCGAATGCAAATCAAGGAGCAACGCGGTGCCCCACGCGTCGCGGATCCGCGCGAGCTCCTGCGTCAAAAATTCGTGATAGGGCCGGTGGATGAGGTCAATGCGTGCATCAAGTTCCTCGCGCGGGAGTGGGGCGCGCCAGATTTCTCCATATCCCGGCAGGCGGCGCGGCACCAAACCCAGTCCGCTACGAGCCCGGCGGTTGGCACTGCCCACACCTTTGCCTGTGATCATCTGCGGCGCCGGACCGCGCCGGCGGGCACCGCTAATCATATCCCAATCGATATCGTCATGCGAACGGTTGAGGTCGAGCATTGCGCGCGGGGCATGCGCTACCAAGAGCCCGGTGCCCGTCGCTTTGGCGATCGCCACTCCCAAGCGGTCAACGTGGCGATCTTCCAGCCTCAACTGGCACAGTTCGTCATCTCTGAAAGAGGCGAGGACGTGTTCGGGATATGCGCGCCCTGCATGGGGAACCGCGACCAGCACCGGCAAGGGCATCGATCGCGGCGCAGCATGAGTAAATGCGGGGCCACCATCAGCGGCACCTTGTTTTCCAGGGATCCGACCGCCGGTCAGCGTCAGGACGGGCGAACCAGTCTTGGGTCCAGAAGATGCAGGTGTTGACGAGCTGGTGTTGCGAATTGTTCTCACGAAAAAAGTGCTGCCCTTTTTGTAGACATAAGTCAAAGACCAAAAGGCGCGAATGACCTGCTGCTGGCAAAAGCTGCCGTGATTGATCGCGCGTATGAAATACGTGCTCAAGTCACCTTGGGTCCCGCCGGGCGTAAAGCGATAAGATTTCTTAAGCGGGTCATGCTAAGGCAAGCGCTATGACAGAGACCAAAGCCCGCCGAATCCTGCTCGCCGAGGATGAGGAAGCCATGCGTGCCTATTTAGCGCGCGCGCTCAGCAATGCCGGTTACCGGGTCGAAACTGTCGATCGCGGAACGGACGCCTTGCCGCTTTTGGAAGCGGAAGAATTCGACCTTCTGCTATCTGACATCGTCATGCCTGAAATGGACGGGATCGAACTCGCTCAGCGCTGCGCAGAAATCAGCCCGCGCACCAAAGTCATGTTCATCACAGGATTTGCCGCTGTCTCGCTTCGCGCCAGCCGTGAGCAACCGGCAGCAAAAGTCCTCTCCAAACCCTTCCACCTACGCGACCTCGTCCTCGAAGTTGAGCGAGTGTTTGAAGAGCAACGCGAGGCCAGCATTTAGTCTTTGCCGGATGGGATCGCATTGCTTCGCGCGAATCGCTTGCACAGCACCCCAGCCTGCGTTACTGCGCCGCTCCGCCTTGCAAACGAGCGTATTTTCAGGGCGAATTATCGATGGTGCGGGCGTATAGCTCAGGGGTAGAGCACTATGTTGACATCGTAGGGGTCCCAAGTTCAAATCTTGGTACGCCCACCATCGGCTCCCAGCCTGACTGGACATGAAACCCGCCCCTCCGGCGGGTTTTTTGTTGCGCTTTGCGCAGCTTCAATTGTCCTCTCTGCAAACGCCTCGCATAATCATATCGGCTGACTTGCACAGCCCTGCGCCTCTGCTAAAGCCGCGCGCAGGGATTGTATCACACAGCAGAGGGTGCGCGGGCGGCTCCCCGAAAGCCACCGCGTCAAATCGCGCGAAACAGCGCATTCAAGGAAGGCGGGACGCTTCTTATGAAGAAAATTCAGGTCAAAAACCCGGTCGTCGAACTCGACGGCGACGAGATGACGAAAATCATCTGGCAATGGATCCGGGAGCGCTTGATCCTGCCCTATCTCGATATCGACCTGAAATACTATGACCTGTCGATCGAAAAGCGCGACGAAACAGACGACCAGATCACTGTCGATGCGGCCAACGCGATCAAGGAATTTGGCGTTGGCGTGAAGTGCGCAACGATCACCCCGGATGAAGCCCGCGTTGAGGAATTTGACCTCAAGAAAATGTGGCGTTCGCCCAATGGCACGATCCGCAACATCCTTGGAGGGGTTGTCTTCCGTGAACCGATCGTGATTGACAATGTGCCGCGTCTCGTCCCGGGCTGGACCGATCCAATCGTAGTCGGACGCCACGCTTTTGGTGACCAGTACCGCGCGACCGACACGCTCATTCCCGGCCCAGGCCAACTGCGACTTGTCTATGAAGGCGATGACGGCGCTATCCTTGATCTCGACGTCTACCGCTTTGAAAGCTCGGGCGTTGCGATGGCGATGTACAACCTCGACGATTCGATCCGCGCCTTCGCCCGCGCTTCGATGAATTACGGTCTGGATCGTGGCTGGCCCGTTTACCTGTCGACCAAAAACACGATCATGAAAGCCTATGACGGGCGTTTCAAGGACCTCTTTCAGGAGGTTTACGAGGCCGAGTTCGAAGACCGCTTCAAGGCCGCTGGCATCCATTATGAGCACCGCCTGATAGATGACATGGTCGCCTCTGCGCTCAAATGGTCGGGCAAGTTCGTGTGGGCCTGTAAGAACTATGACGGCGATGTTCAGTCCGACACCGTCGCGCAAGGCTTCGGATCGCTCGGCCTGATGACCTCGGTGCTGATGACGCCGGATGGTAAGACTGTCGAAGCCGAAGCCGCGCATGGCACGGTCACGCGCCACTATCGCCAGCACCAGCAAGGCAAGGCGACCTCGACCAACCCCATCGCGTCGATCTTCGCCTGGACCCGCGGCCTTATGTATCGCGGCAAGTTCGACGAAACCCCCGACGTGGTGAAGTTCGCCGAGACGCTTGAGCGGGTTTGCATTGAGACCGTGGAGAGCGGTTCGATGACGAAGGATTTAGCGCTCCTCATTGGTCCTGGACAGAACTGGCAGACGACCGAGCAGTTTTTCGAGTCCATTGTTGAAAACCTTGAGAAGGAAATGGCAAGCTGACCCTAGGCTGCCTTCGAGCGGATCTTCGCCGATAAAACACTCAAAGGGTGGGGCACCTTTCGCGACGGCCGACGTTCCCATTTTCGATTGCGCACATTGTGCAGCGCGCAAATCGGGTGACTCATCTAAGACCGCGCGCTAACTCAAAGTGATGGCTGGCGAACTCACAATAACCCCTGAAATCAAGGATGCGCTGGTCATTTTAGGCGCGGCGGGAATCGTCATCCCATTGTTCGCCCGCTTTCGTGTAACGCCCGTTATCGGCTTCATCCTGATCGGAGTCCTAGTTGGTCCCTATGGTCTCAACACGCTTGGCGAAAGCGCTCCTTCGCTGGTTCGATTATCGGACCAATTTCTGGTTGGGCTTGGCATAGGCTCAATTGGCGACATCACTCCGTGGATCGCATCCTTCACGATTTCTGACCCAGATCGACTGACGCCTTTCGCCGATTTCGGGATTATCCTGCTTCTGTTTGCAATCGGGCTTGAGCTCAGTTTCGATCGCCTATGGCAATTACGCCGATTGGTCTTTGGCCTGGGCTCGCTTGAAATCCTGATCATCGGGACCTCGAGCGCAGCCTTCCTTTACTTGGCCAACGGTATGGACCGAACCGGCGCACTGGCCCTTGGTTTTGCCCTCGCTTTCTCGTCCACCGCGATCGTGTTGCCGATCTCTGGCACACGTTCCGCTGTAGGCCGGGCTGCGCTTTCCATGCTTTTGTTCGAAGATATCATGATCGTCCCGATCATCTTTATTCTGGGTGCGCTTGCCCCCAACGCGCAGGCAGAAGGAATGAGCGGCCTAGTGACCACGCTGTGGCAAGGCGCCCTAGTCATCGCGCTTTTGCTCGTCATCGGCCGTGTCGCTCTGCCTCGGCTGTTCAGCCAGGCCGCGCGTACAAAGAGCCCGGAAGTGTTTCTCGCAGCAACCTTGCTGGTGGTGATTGCCTCGGCTTTGGTAACGGGGGCAACCGGTCTTTCGCCTATCGTGGGAGCGCTCATCGCCGGGCTGCTGATCGCCGAAACCGAATATCACGGAGAAGTCGAAAGTATTATCGAGCCGTTCAAGGGTCTTGCACTCGGGATCTTCCTGATCACAGTCGGTATGAGCATCGACTTGCGCACGATCTGGAGCATGCTGGGTGAACTCACTTTCGCGATCTTGGCCGTTCTCGTGTTCAAGGCGATGGTTACAGGCGTGCTACTGCGGCTTATGGGAGCGCGGCGCAGCACCGCCGCTGAAACAGGCGTGCTCATGGCGAGCCCATCCGAGACCACGCTCATCGTTCTGGCGGCTGCCACATCGGCGCTGGTTCTTGACCGGGAAACCGCGCAGTTCTGGCAAATCGTGACCGCTATCGGGCTCACCGTAACGCCCCTTCTGGCCAAGCTTGGTCGTGTAATCGCGCGGCGCCTCGAACCTGCTCCTGAACTCAATGAGGAGGATAGCGACGAGGCGCGAACTATCATCGTTGGAGGCGGACGCGTTGGCCTTCTGGTGGCTGATATGTTGGACAAGCACGGCCAACCCTATGTCATCCTCGATTCCGACCCTGACACAGTCGCGTCGGCAAACCGAAATGGTTATCGCGCGCTGTTCGGCGATGCGGCGCGCGGCGATGCACTGTCGCGTTTGCATGTGGAGCGATCACCTGCCGTTGTGCTCACCATGGATGAACCCATTCTCGCACAGCGTCTGGTGACCAAGCTGCGTGCAGTCTACTCAGACCTACTGATAGTCGTGCGCGCACGCGATACAGACCATGCAGCTACGCTTTACCGCGCCGGGGCGAGCCATGCTGTGCCTGAAAATCTTGAAAGTTCACTCCAGCTTTCCGAGGCCGTGCTGGTCGACATTGGCGTCGCTATGGGCCCTGTGATCGCCTCTATCCACGAAAAGCGTGACGAGTTTCGCGAGCGGCTCGAGACGGAGGGCGGTCTCAAAGAAAAGCCCAAGCTGCGCACTACGACATAATCATCAAACCATGCTAAGCGGCTTGCCTGGTTTCTCTTTTCAGAACCATGTGTTCATCTTTCGGCCATCGCTAACCTCATAGCCTTGGTCCCAGAGTTAAGAGGGAAGGCCCATGCTGCGATCACTTGTAACCCTATTTGGCGCTGCGATCTCCATCGCCGCGCATTCGACACCGGTACATGCATCGGTAAATGACCAGTTCGTATGCGAAACAGGCGATGAGCGAACAATCTATGTTACAATCCTGACGTCAGAGCCCGGCAAGGCCATCCTCTTACAACGCGCTGATGATACGTCTCCGGCGACACAAACAATTCTCACAGGCCCTACCCCCGGTCGAGCTTTCCGGTTCGACAAGGAAGGCGTTCGTTTCATGGGAAGCGGCGTAACCGGGTTTCTTTACAGCGGAGGCGAGCAATTCATATGCCGCGCTCCGGGCGAGCCTGGAGTTGATCCAGAATACCCCTCCGATCCCTCCCTGCCCAATGTCATGGTGGATGGCGAAGGACTGTTCATCCGGCTCTACGATATCGGTCAGGATGCCAGACTGGATTTCGGCACACCGCGCGATGATATCGTCAGCTATCTCAGCAGATATCTCGGCACCCCCGGACCAGTTTCGCGCAACCAGGAATGCGGTGCCGGCCCGATGACGTTTCGCCGGTTCGGTCAGCTTCAGCTCAACTTTCAGGCAGATACATTCGTGGGCTGGTCGCTGCGTGACATTGCCGGCCCCGAAAAATCGGTTGGTATAAGCCTCGCCGATGGCACGCGCCCCGCGGATCCTGCCCTGATGATAACCGGCCGGCTGGAAGCTATTGAAGGCAGCACACTTGGGTCCGAGTATTTCGGCGACGGGGTCACCGCATTGATCAATGAGGACACTGATACTGTCAATGTGCTGATGGGCGGAACAACTTGCGTGTTCAGATAAGAGCTCCCCTTAGGCTCAGCCTGCAAGCGCAGCTTTCACCGCTGCGATTGCCGTGTCAGCCTTATCCCCGTCCGGCCCGCCGCCTTGCGCCATGTCGGGCCTGCCTCCGCCGCCCTTGCCTCCCAGCGCCTCGACGCCAGCGCGCACGAGCTCTACTGCGCTGTATCGGCCGGTCAGGTCGTCAGTGACTGCCGCTGCAATCGCGGCCTTCCCATCATTGACGGCAATAATCGTCGCAATGCCGGAGCCGAGCCGAGCCTTCGCTTCATCGAGCATAGGACGCAACTCCTTGGGACTGAGGCCATCGAGCACTTGCCCGCTGAACGTAATGCCAGCGATCTCTTCGTCGACCGGACCACCCGCCGATTGCCCACCGCCGCCGCCAAGAGCCAATGCCTTTTTCGCCTCGGCGAGCTCCTTCTCCATACGCTTGCGCTCATCGAGCAATGCCGCGATGCGTTCGGGCACTTCTTCAGGCGTGGCGCGGATGGTTCCTGCCACAGCCTTGAGCGCTTCTTCGCGAGTAATCAGCCACGCGCGAGCAGCCTCACCTGTCAGCGCCTCGATCCGGCGCACACCCGAAGAGACCGCACTCTCACTGATGATCCGGAACAGACCGATATCGCCTGTTGCGCCCACATGCGTGCCGCCACAAAGCTCAACCGAGTAACTGCGTCCGCCTTCACCTGTGCGTCCCATGGAAAGAACGCGCACCTCGTCGCCGTACTTTTCACCGAACAATGCCAAAGCGCCCGCTTCGACAGCGTCATCCGGGCTCATCAGCCGCGTGGAAACTGTCTCATTCGCGAGAATTTCGGCGTTCACCTCGGCCTCGATCTCCGCGATATCGTCCGGGGTAAGCGCGCTGGGATGAGAGAAATCGAACCGCAGACGATCAGGCGCCACCAGTGATCCTTTTTGGGTGACATGAACGCCCAGACGATTGCGCAAAGCGGCGTGCACGAGGTGCGTTGCCGAGTGATTGGCCCGGATCGCTGCGCGGCGCTCGGCATTGACGCTCAATTGCACATTGTCGCCCAAAGACACGCTGCCCACCTCGATCTCGGTCTGGTGCGCATGCAGACGGCCAAGCGGCTTGGACGTGTCGGTCACGCGCGCGCTGAAGCCCGCTTGTGTCGAAATTGCCCCGGTATCACCGGTTTGCCCGCCACTCGTGCCATAGAACGGGGTTTGATTGGTCAGGATAGTAACGCTGTCGCCTTTTTCAGCGCGCTCAACTTCAACGCCGTCCTTGACGATGGCGACCACAGTCCCCTCGCCCGACGTGGCGCTGTAGCCCGTGAACTCACTGGCGCCTTCGCGGTCCGCAATATCGAACCAGACCTCTTCTGAGGCCGCCTCGCCCGAGCCTTTCCAGGCGGCCCGAGCAGCCTCTTTCTGGCGCGCCATGGCTTGTTCGAACCCACCCCGATCAACCCCAATACCGCGGCTACGCAGCGCGTCTTCGGTAAGATCATAGGGGAAGCCGTAAGTGTCGTAGAGCTTGAAGGCCGTCTCACCATCGAGCTCACCGCCCTCGCCCATATCGCCGGTCGCCTCATCGAGCAGCTTGAGACCCTTATCGAGCGTCTTCTTGAACTGGGTCTCCTCGCGCAGCAGTACCTCTTCGATAAGCGCCTGCCCGCGCGCCAATTCGGGAAAGGCTTGGCCCATTTCGGTAACAAGACTGGGCACAAGACGGTGCATCAGTGGCTCGCTTGTACCCAGAAGGTGCGCGTGACGCATCGCGCGGCGCATGATGCGACGAAGCACGTATCCACGGCCTTCGTTCGAAGGCAGGACGCCATCAGCCATCAGGAAACTCGTTGAGCGCAAGTGATCGGCGATGACCCGGTGGCTTGCCAATTGCTCCCCCGAAGCGGTCACACCGGTGAACTGCTCAGACGCGCCGATCAGCGCCTTGAACGTGTCGATATCATAATTGTTGTGGACCCCCTGCATGACCGCAGCAACCCGTTCGAGCCCACTGCCTGTGTCGATCGATGGTCTCGGCAAATCGAGCCGCGTCCCGTCAGCCTGCTGATCGAATTGCATGAAAACCAGGTTCCAGATCTCGACAAAGCGATCACCGTCCTCTTCCGGACTTCCAGGCGGGCCGCCCCAGATGTGATCGCCATGATCATAGAAAATCTCTGAGCACGGTCCGCAAGGCCCGGTTTCACCCATCGACCAGAAGTTATCATTAGTCGCGATACGGATGATCCGGTCTTCCGGGAGACCCGCAATTTTGCGCCAGAGACCAAATGCCTCCCCGTCGGTGTGGTACACCGTTGCGATCAAGCGATCCGCCGACAATCCCCACTCACGCGTAAGCAAAGTCCATGCGTTTTCAATCGCCTGTTCCTTGAAGTAATCACCAAATGAGAAATTGCCCAGCATCTCGAAGAAGGTGTGATGGCGCGCCGTGTAGCCCACATTGTCGAGATCATTGTGTTTGCCACCTGCACGCACGCATTTCTGCGAAGATGTGGCCCGCGGTGCAGGCGGTGTCTCAAGCCCGGTGAACATGTTCTTGAACGGGACCATTCCTGCGTTCACGAACATAAGCGTAGGATCATTGTAAGGCACGAGGGGCGCACTCGGCACCTCGGCGTGATCGGCACTTTTGAAGAAGTCCAGAAAGGAACGGCGAATGTCGTTGGTCGAAGTCATGGTGAAGTGCAGTTAGGCAATCGCGTCGTCAGCGACAAGCCGAAGCGCGCAGCGAGTGAGACGTGAGGCCGGTTTGTTTCACTCGCGCCACAGGCGTCTCCGCCCAATTGTGCTGCTTCCAACGAAAAACTGGCGCCAAGCGAGCTTCCTCGGGGAAAGAAGCCAACCCGGCGCCAGTATTCCGGTTGTCCGAGCGCAGCGCGAATTCACCCGCGCGCCCGCTTGAGGATCAAGTTTCAGGGTCCGCGTCCGGCCCTGTCATCATCTCCTCGGCGACCTCATCGGTTTTACCGCGAATGGCGGATTCCAGTTGGTCGCGAAGCTCTGGGTGTTCTTTGAGGTAAGTCTTGGCGTTTTCACGGCCCTGCCCAATGCGGATGCTGTCATATGAGAACCAGCTGCCGGATTTTTCGACAAGGCCAGCCTTGACCCCAAGATCAAGGATCTCTCCGATCTTCGAGATCCCCTCACCGTACATGATGTCAAACTCAACCTGCTTGAACGGCGGTGCCACCTTATTCTTGACCACCTTCACGCGGGTCGAGTTGCCGATCACTTCGTCACGATCCTTGATCTGACCGGTCCGACGAATATCGAGGCGGACGCTGGCATAGAACTTCAAGGCGTTCCCGCCCGTAGTGGTCTCTGGATTGCCATACATCACGCCGATCTTCATGCGCAGCTGGTTGATGAAAATCACCATGCACTTTGAACGGTTGATCGACCCGGTCAGCTTGCGCAGCGATTGGGACATGAGCCGCGCTTGAAGGCCGACATGAGCATCGCCCATTTCGCCTTCAATTTCAGCGCGGGGGACAAGCGCCGCAACCGAATCGACCACCAACACATCGATCGCGTTTGAGCGTACGAGTGTGTCGGTAATTTCCAGCGCCTGTTCGCCCGTGTCGGGCTGCGAGACGATCAATTCATCGATGTCGACGCCCAGCTTCTTGGCATAGACCGGGTCCAGAGCATGCTCCGCATCAACAAAGGCCGCTGTGCCGCCTGCCTTTTGCGCTTCAGCGATGACATGCAACGCGAGCGTCGTCTTGCCCGAGCTTTCCGGCCCGTACACCTCAATAACTCGCCCCTTGGGAAGGCCGCCAATGCCAAGCGCGATATCAAGGCCGAGTGATCCGGTCGAAATAGCCTCGACTTCCATCGCCTCTTTCGAGCCCAGCTTCATCGCCGAGCCCTTACCAAACGCACGATCAATCTGCGCCAGCGCAGCATCGAGAGCCTTTTGACGGTCCACTTCCTTACCCTTCTCTACCAACTTCAACTGCGTAGCCATCGCATGACCTCCTTGCGTTTCCTAGGGTCGATTAAGGGGTTTTAACCAAGCTTATTCCGACACCGTGCGACAGCTTGTATCCTATTTGTTCTTTTGGAACAAGAGGGGAACGGAGTTTCCGTTGGAAATTCGTCATTGGGCTGTGAAACTTCGGAGCTTCCAATCAAATTGGCGCGTAGAATGCGCAGGTATGCGCAGCGTGACTACATCAAAGCCGTCTTTGAGCAGCACCTTGCTTCCTGGGAAACGGATATCGAAATCCCCTGCCTCAGCAAGGCGCAAGCGCAGCTTGATATCATGCGGATTGGCGTTGGTGATCTGCGCAATCATGGGGGTCCATTCGGTGTTCCGATACTGGAACGTACCATCCTTCTTGCGCGCACACTTCGTGAAGACCTGCGCGCTTATGCCAAGGGCCAGTTCGACATCCTGCCCTCGTGCGTAATCGCGTAGCCGGGTTTCGCCTGCCAATTGCAGCCCGCGTGACGTCGGCTCGAACACGGTCATAGCGCCCTGAGGAAGCGCAACGCCGAGGCCCTTCTTCTCCTCATTGCGCGTCACCAGCAGGATCCCGGTTTCGCGAGGCGCGTCATCATCGCCGATCCAGTAATAGGGTTCGCATTCGGCCACATAGAGGAAGCGCCCCTTCACCTCTTCTTTGTTGAGAAAGGCAACCTGTTTCATGCCCTTCGCCGACACATCGACCCGGTCGGGCACGCGGAACAGTTTGAGGTCGCCCAGATTTTCCTCTTCGGCCGTGACGACAGAAATGGGGCTGTCCATAAGTGTCTCTTTCCGTCGAGAACCCGTGACGATAATCGTCCCGCCCGCACTCATCGCCACCGGCGCAGGAGGCGCAGCCAGCCCGATCCGATAGTCGCGCACAGGAGAACCAGTGGCGGTGCTGCCAAACGGATAGCATGTCAGGCGCAGCGGGGGTGCCTGAGGGGGATCAGACAAGTCCTCAAAATCGCTTTCGATGTTGAGCGTGCCAGCGACCACCTGAAGCCTGGCATTCTCAAAACTCTGTCCGTTATCGTTGACAAGCGAGAGCCAACTCAGCCAATTCATCGTGAATTCTCTCCCAAGAGCCTTCTCGCCAAATGTCGCCACGTAATTTGCCTGCCAGTCAAAGCCCCACGCAAGGTAAGTGAGCGTCACCTCATAGGTGCCGCCGGTCTCCGACTTCGTATTGACCGAGTAGACAGGCTTGGCGGAGAGCCCGGCGGGGATGCGATTGAAGGTGAGCTTTTCAGGCAGGCCAGCACAGCGCACCGCTTCGAAGCCTTGGCCCGTCTGCAGCACCAATCCGCCATCGGCGCGGGTGCGCACGATCGCCTGTCCACTTCGCGCTTCGCCCGTAGAAGGATTGCTGCGGGTGATCGTGACCCGGTTGCCCAACGCGCCGTTCACCAGTGCGGCGGGGGAAAGCAGCTCAGCGTTGCGGTTCTTCTCAATCGTGCCGCCGGGAAGGCCGGTGACGATTGCGCTGACGCCGACCATTCCTTCGGCCACGCCGATAAAGCGAATAGTCGATTCGCCAGCCGGCAAGGTAACCGTACGGGTCTCACTGATCATGGCAAAGCCGGTTGGGTTGTCCCGCTCCATATCCTCATCAAGATAGCGTTCGGGATCGCGATAGATCGTCACCGACAGATCGCTGGGCGCCGAAGCCTCGACGACCGATCGCGCCTGCGCGGGCGGCGCAGCGAGCAAGCCAACAGCCAGACCAAGAGCGGCAAAGATGCGCATGGCGAGCGCTCCCCCGCCCGTTACCAGCGGGTTTCGTAGATCACGCGGATCACCCGCCCGCCTTCGGCAGGCACGGGGATGGTGAACTTGCGCCTTGTGTAATCGAGCTGCTCGCCTGCGATTTCCTCGCTGATGACGCGGTAATCATAGCCCCACCAATAGCGGCCAAGCCCTGTTTGCGTAAGTTCAACCTCAACTGGCTCATCCTTGGCGTTGGTGATGGTGTAGCGCATCATGGTGCGATAGTAGTTGGTGCGCCTGCTATACTCGGACTGGCCGCGGCGGACCAATTCGTCATTGGCGTCAAACACCTGCCAGCGCGCGCCCTTGACCCATTCATCGCGCGTAATCCGTTCGCGCGATTCCACTTCAGCCTTAGCGGTGATGTCGAACGCCTCGCCAGTCACCAGCGAAAGCTCGCTACCCATCGAGGTGTGGCCGATCTGATTCTCACCTATGAATTGCGGCGTGCCCTGGCTGTCACGCTGGTAGAAACGCACCGTGCCCGCCGGAAGAGCATCGCCCAGCCCCTGATCGCGCGAGGAGGAAAAGCTGATCGCGCTCGACACATTACGCGGGGTTCGGTCGTTCTGCTGCCAGCCGACGCTGGTCGAGTACACCTTGCGCGCTGGTACGCCCTGCACGTCTAGGAAGCTCACCTGTTTAGTCTGCGCGTTGGCTATCGTGGTACGGCCCTCGATAGGGTAAAGATAAAAGTCGCCCAGCCGCTCCCGTTCCGCGCTTTCGGTGCCTGCGCGCGTCATCGTGGGATTGCCAAAGCCCCTGCCCGAACCATTGGGATTGCCCGCCACAAGCAGGGTATCTGCCTGATGGAAGGTGGTGCCCGAATTGTTGGTGAGCGTGACCCAGCCCTGCATGTCGATAGTGTTGTCGCCCTCATTGTAAAGCGCGACATAGTCCGAGTTCCAGCCAAGCCCGGCGGACAGGTAACGCAAGGAGACGGGCCGGTTGCCCGCGCGATCGCTGTTGATACGGACCGAGAGCGTCGGGCGCGCGCGCAGATTGGGCGGTACCTGGTCAAAGATCACGCGCACCGGCAGGCCATCATCGCGCAGCACCTCTATCCGGTCGCCAATCTGGATGACAACACCGCCAGCGGTCGAGAGCACCATGGCACGCTCGCGCGTTTCAACGCCGGTCGCCGGGTTGGTGCGCAGCAAGGTGACGGTCTGACCGATCGCCTTTTCCATCATTTTGGTGGGCGTGAGCAGGTCGTAGTCAAAGTTCTGTTCGATAATTGTGGTGCCGGGCGCAGCAAAGCTTAATGTTTCGGGGCGGATATTGGCCGAGACATCGGGCAGTTCAATCCGGTTTTCCCCGCGCGCAATATCAAGCTCACGCACGTCCTGGATAAGCGCCAGATTGCGATTGTAGATCGTGACCGAGACATCACCTTGCTCGGTTTCATCGGGATCGGGCACCGATTGCGCCGAAGCAGCCACTGCGAACAACGCTAGTGTAGAAACAGCCGTGTGGCCGACCGGCGTCAGACCTTGAATTCCAAACATAAGAAAACCCCTCCCAAAGCGTTCTCTGTTATACTCGAAAGCGCCGCGTGTATCCAAAGTGAACAGACGCAAAAGAGCCCGTTTCCAGTGGAAAATCAGGAAGCACCTGTCTTGGCCTGCTGCATTACGAGCGAGACTTTGTCGCCGATGGCAGACACGCTGAAGGGCTTGGCGATAAAGTGCATGTCGGGGATGTCGATCTCCTTGCGCAATTGCTCTTCGGCATAGCCCGACATGAACAGGATCGGCATATCGGGGCTCTGCTGGCGGATCGCGCGGACCATGGCAGGGCCATCCATGCCGGGCATAACAACATCGCTCACGACAAGGTCAAAGTCATCCCCTAGCGCGATGGCGGAAAGACCCTCCTCCCCACCGGGGCAAGCAGTGACCTGATAGCCCGCACGAGCAAGTGCGCGCTCAGCCACGGCGCGCACCATGTCCTCATCCTCTACCAACAAAATACGCCCGCCCGCTGACCAGTCAGAGGAAACCGGAACAGGCGCTTCTTTCTTGCGCGGCGCCTCTCCACGGTGAACCGGGAAATAGATTGTGAAGCGCGCGCCGGTTGGCTTGCCGCTCTTATCGATGACATTGTCAGCAAAGATAAAGCCACCCGACTGCTTGACGATTCCGTAGGCAGTCGAAAGGCCCAAACCCGTGCCCTTCCCCTGTTCCTTGGTCGTGAAGAACGGCTCAAACAGCTTCGGGAGCGCATGGGGCGCAATGCCGCCGCCTGTATCCTGGACAATGAGCACGGTGTAGTCCGCCGCTGGAAGCACTTCAGATCCCAGCTGGATCACGTCCTTGGCATGAAGGCTGCGGGTTAGCAGCGAGATACGGCCGCTTGCACGGCCACCGCGCCCAGGCTGAGAATTTATCGCATCGCGCGCATTCACCGCAAGGTTCATGATCACTTGCTCTAGCTGCTGCGGGTCAGCACGAACGGGGCCCAGATCGCGATCATGCTGGACAAAATAGGTTATTTTCTCGCCCAATAGCCGTTTGATCAGCGGGCCCACTTCACTCACTACATCGGGCAATTGCAGCACTTCTGGGCGCAACGTCTGCTGGCGGGAGAACGCGAGCAATTGCCGCGTCAACGCAGCAGCGCGGTTGGAATTGGCCTGGATCTGCTGGATGTCGTCATAATCGCTGTCGCCGGGTGTGTGGCGCAGCAGCATGAGATCGCACGTGCCGATAATGGCGGTGAGGACATTGTTGAAATCATGCGCAACCCCGCCTGCAAGTTGGCCCACCGCCTGCATCTTGGTCGCCTGAGCCACCTGACGCTTAAGCTGGTTTTCCTCACTTGAATCGGCAAGGCTAACGAGAACCGAGGCCTGTCCCAAACCGCGCACGCCCGCAATCCCCATCGAGACCGTCTCGCCCGGCTGGTGCGCCAGGCGAACCGCCATATCCCCGCTGGTAGCTGGCCCGCGCCCATGGCGACGAACAGCGTCTGACAGGGCTGCCTTGTCCTCGTGCACCACCAGATCGGTTGGAAAAGCGGGCAGCCCTCGCTCTTCGCGATCCACTGAGCGCAGGAATGCATCATTGCCAAACAGGAAGCGCCCGTCGCGATCTGTCATCGCTAGGCCCAGCGGCAATTGGCCAAGCAGCGCATCGAGCTGGGCAACGCCCGCCTGGCTCGAGCCATCCCAGCCACTGCCAATGCCAACACCGCTGTCAACGAGCAGCATCAAGGTTGAGCCTTCATCCGGGTTCGGCTGGCCTTCGAGGCCCGGTTCCTCAATCGCAACGTCGATCAGGGTCTGCGGCTTGCCGCTGCGACCCTCGCGCGCGAAGAACAAACGATCGCGATCATCCGAACGCAGCATCGAGACAAAGTCCTGCCCTGCCAAGGTAGCAGTGGCATCTCCAGCGGCGCGCTCGGCAAATCCAGCACTCACAGAGCGAATGGTGCCTTTCGCATCGGTGATGGCCGTCTCGATCCCAGCCCGGCTCAGCATCTGACCGAATGGCCCTGCCAGATCGAGCGCCTCCACGCGCGACACCTCCTCAAGCACAAGCGGGATAAAGCGCCAGATCAAATGATCATCACCGCGCCCAGCGCGAGTGGCGGTCACGCTCCATTGGCGCGCGCTTTCAGTAAGGCCCGGGAGCTTCTCAAGCGCCACAAAACCGTCGCGCCAAGCTTCGCGCGCAGCCTTGGCCAGCACTTCAAGCCCGCCGCGATCAAGCGCCAGTTGCGGAGGCGCACTGGCCACATCGAACGCATCGACATAGGCGCTATTTGCGCACAGCAGCCTGTTGGCTCGGTCAGTGATTGCAACCGCCACAGCGCTGCTCGCCGCCTCACCCTCGATCGCCGCCAGAGTGACCGACCAGTCCGGCGAAGCCATCGCCACCACATCCGGCGCCGCCCGAGTGCGTTCAAAAGCGACAATCGCACCCAGCAGGACCAGCAAAGCAAGGCCAAACACCACAGTGAGCACCGCATTGGCCGTCACCGCGAAGACTGCGGCGACGCTTATGACAAGCCCCAAGCCAACCGCACCCAGCGTAAACCGATCAGATTTGCTGCTCTGTTCGCTTGGGAGATTTGCTGAGGCTGCGCTGCTCACGCTTATTTGTCCTTTGTCAGGGCCCGTTTCTGTGAACCACAGCGCAATCGACCGTTGCATGCAGACAGAGTCTAATTCGCTTTCAGCCTCTGGTCGAGACGCTCTCCCATAGCTTTCAAGCGTTTTGCCCGTTTGCGCGCAACCATGAAACGCCAGACAAAGCTGGAAACTACGTAGCCCAGCGCAGAGGCGACGATAGAGAGCACCAGAAAGCCGAACACGGTCACTGCTGCCATCTCGAACACGTCCACCAGCCCGGTCAGAAAGCCGCCGCTCAATTCCTCACGCGCGGCCTCTCCCACGCTTTGGTCGATATTGAGCACGAACTCACCGATCTGATTGGCCACAACCACCCAGAAAGCGAGAGTGAAGGGGTTCGTGATGAAGGTCACAAGAGATGCCAGCGGCACATTGGCTCGTGCGGGCAGAGCAAGGAAAGCAGCGAGGAAAATCTGCCCCACCGGGATGATGAAAGCCGAAAAGAGACCTAAAGCCACGCCGCGCGGTACGGAGCGCCGGGTGAAACGCCACAATTCAGGCGACAAGAACCGGTGAGCGATGGGCGCCAGATACTTGTTTCGAGCCATCTGTTCACGCCTGGGCATGTAGCGACGGATCAGATCACGCCCAAGCGTCTTGGAGCGCCAGTCAATCTTGGAAGAGCGACGGTTGGGCGCAGGGTTCGTGCTCATGAGGCTGCTCCCTGACGAAGCCAGCGAGCCCTAAGCAGAAGCGTTGAACCGGAAAAAGGCGATGAAAACTGCGACACGGTGAGTGTGATATGGGTAGGCTGAGCTGGCTGACAATTGCGTGAACCACGAAAGCATGCTGCCGCCCGGCATAAATACCTCCAAGCGAGACCTAGATGCGGCAAGCTTGCGCTTTTCCCATTACCCCTTTTCCCGCATCAGCCGAGCCTTGTCGCGCTTCCAGTCGCGGTCCTTGATCGTGGCTCGTTTGTCATGCGCTTGTTTGCCCTTGGCGAGTGCAAGCTCGACCTTAGCCCTGCCTGTTGCGTTGAAGTAGATCGAAAGCGGCACCAGCGTCATTCCCTTGCGCTCGACTGCACCAAACATTTTGTTGATCTCGCGCTCGTGCAGCAGCAGCTTGCGCGGGCGGCGCGGTTCGTGGTTCAAGCGATTGCCGTGGCTGTACTCCGGGATATTGGAATTGATCAGCCACACCTCGCCATCGCGCACCTCCGCATAGCTCTCCGCAATTGTGGCTTCGCCCGCACGCAGGGCCTTAACCTCGGTGCCCTGCAAAGCGAGCCCGGCTTCGAACGTGTCTTCAACATGATAGTCAAATCGCGCGCGGCGATTGTCCGCGACGGTTTTGAGCTTGTCGAAAGTCTTGGGTTTCGGCCTTGCCATGGTGACGCGGCACATAGGAGCTCACAGCGCGTTTCGCAAACAATGCTGCTTCGTCCAATATTGTACAATCTGCGATTGAAATTACACAAAAAATGGGGAGACTTGCGCAAGTCAGTAGCGATTAGCGATTTGAACAGGGACTTTACCGAATGCATCTTCGTCTTTCAGCCATTCTTGGTGCCGTGATTGGCTTTTCAGGCCTGATAGTTAGCCCAGCCGCGATCCACGCCCAGTCGCAAGCCCCGGCTCAAGTTGCGCTGGAGGAGTATGGCAAACTGCCTGATGTTGAACGCTCCGCAATCTCACCGTCGGGCGACCGCATCGCTTTCTTGACCACCATGGAGAGTAAGCGCGTTCTTTTGGCGATGGAAGATCAAACCAAGGCGCTAATGGCAGTCGAGGTCGGTGATATGAAGGTCCGCTCGATCCGTTGGGTCGGCGAAGATCGCTTAATGCTTGTTTCAAGCCAGACCGAGGACCTCAGTTCAAGGTTTACCACAGACAAGGCCGAATTCTACGTCGCACGCATTATTCCGCTTACTAGGGACGCGGAGGCCGGCGTCGTCTTTGGCAATTCGCCGCGCTACCCCGATTCATTTATCGGCAATTACGGCTTGCGCGAAATCGATGGCGTGCAATACGGGTTTTTCGGCGCGATAGAGTTCAAGCGCGGGGGCAGTGGCAATCGCAGCGGCTATGAGCTCGATCACACCCGGCCCTATCTCTTCAAAGTCAATCTTGAGAATTTCAAGGTCAAAAAGCTGGCGAATGCGGCTCCGCCAAATCATGGCTCAGACTGGCTTATCGATGCAAACGGCGAAATCGCCTTCTCAATGCAAGTCGATTACTCAACCGGCCGATGGATTGTTCGCAATGCCGAAAACAAAAAGGTACTCGAAGGTCAGCAGGCACGCGCTTCGGTTTCGCTGGTTGGCCTTGGTTATGACGGGTCCACAGCTATCGTCACCGAGCGCAGCGACACCGGCACCAACTGGATGGAGATCAGCCAAGCAGGCGGAGCTCCAACCGAATTTCTCGAAGGTGTAGCTTTCACTGACCTGTTCTTCGATCAGGCTACCAGCCACCTAATGGGCTACACAATCGGTGAGGACGATACCGAACAGCACGTCTTTGCTGACAAGGATCTGCAGGCCAAGGCCAATCGGGTTCGCAAGGCTTTTGCTGATTTTGAAACGTCCATGATCGGGTGGACCAGCGATCTCGGTGATGTTCTGGTCCGCACCAGCGGCAACAAGGATTCAGGCACCTATTATGCGGTCGATCTCGCTACCAGTCGTGCCAATGCCGTTGCCTACGCGCGTCTCGCCATCGGGCCCAATAGCGTAGGCAAGATTTCAACCTTCGAATACACCGCCAGCGATGGTCTGGAGATGGACGGCATTCTCACGCTACCGCCCGGGAGTGAGCCCAAGGACCTGCCAGTGGTAATGCTCCCGCATGGCGGGCCTGGTGCAGCAAATACGCCGGCTTTTCACTGGTGGGCGCAGGCCTTTGCCTCGCGCGGCTATGCGGTCTTTCAGCCCAATTTCCGCGGTAGCACCAATCGCGGCGCATCCTTCCGGCGCGCCGGTTACGGCGAGTGGGGCCGCAAGATGCAGACCGACAAATCAGATGGCCTTGCCGCTCTGGCTGAAGCAGGGATCATAGATCCGGAGCGCGCATGTATCGTAGGCGCATCCTATGGTGGCTATGCAGCGCTTGCTGGCGTCACAATCCAGCAGGGATTGTTCAAATGCGCAGTTGCGGTCGCTCCGGTGAGCGATATTCGCAACATGTACAACGAAGACTACAGGGCTAGTGGCCGCGATCGCACCACCAAGGTGGGCTTGCGTGAACAACTTGGCGATCCCGACCTCTGGGACGACGTCTCGCCGCTGCGGCTGGCGGACAAGGCCAATGCGCCGATCATGCTTATCCACGGCAAGGACGATACCGTTGTGCCCTATAGCCACTCCTACAAAATGGCTGACAAGCTCAAAGACTACGGCAAGACGTATGAACTTGTTACGCTGGATGGCGAGGATCACTTGCTCTCGCTGTCTGCCACACGCCAGGAAATGCTCGAAAACGCGGTCCGCTGGGTTGAGACGTATAACCCGGTGGACTAGGCCATCAGGCTTTAGACGAGGCCCGCATGCTCCAGCGCTTCATCCACCGCGCGGCGCGAGGAGTCGCTTGCCTCGATGATCGGCAGGCGCACGCTGGGTTCGATATAGTCGAGCACTCGACTGAGCGCATATTTGGCCGGTGCTGGTGAGGCGTCTGAGAACATCGCGTAGTGCAGCGGGAACAGACGGTCATTAAGCTCGCGCGCCTTTTGCAGCTCATTCGCGGCAATCGCTGCATGGAACTCAGCACACAAAGCGGGCGCGACATTGGCCGTAACCGAAATTGCCCCGCGTCCTCCAGCAGCCGAATGCAGGAGCCACAGCTCGTCATTGCCTGACAGCTGGCAGAAATCGCGCCCGATCCCCATGCGGTGATCCGCCACGCGGCTCAGATCACCGCTCGCGTCCTTAATCGCGATGATCTTGTCCGGATACTTCTTGACGAGCGCCACGACCGTCTCGTCTTCAATGTCAGTCACCGTGCGGCTCGGAACGTTATAAAGGACAATTGGTAAGTCGCAGTTTTCAGCAAGATAACTGAAGTGAGCGATCAGTCCCGCCTGGCTCGGGCGGTTGTAATAGGGCGCAACGCACAGCCCCGCCGCTGCGCCCGCTTTGCGCGCAAAGTTCATATGCAAAGCGGCGTTCATCGTGTCGTTCGAACCGCAGCCGGCAATCACGGGAACGCGGCCAGCGGCCTGCTCGATACACACTTCGATGACGCGGTGATGCTCGGCGTTGGAAAGGGTCGAGGCCTCGCCCGTCGTCCCGCAGGGCACAAGCGCGGCGCTGCCGTTCTCGATCTGCCAGTCGACGAGCTTGCGAAACGCCGCTTCGTCAAACGATCCGTCGCGAAAAGGAGTCACCAGAGCGGGAATGGAGCCGCTGAACATTGCGTTATCCTCGTATCTTACAATTATCTTCGTTGCGTCTGGCGAGATTGTCGGCCAGCACAAAGTCACACCCTTAGGGTGCGTTCAGCGCCTGATAAGGAGCCTTTCGGCACGATGTCCAGCATGGTGAACAGTTTGCATCTCAAACCTCTTCTCGGCGCTGCTTTCGGCGCGCTTATTTTCGCTGCACCTTCGGCTGCGCAAATCACGCCCGATACGACCGGCGGCGAAATGGTCGCCAAGCAACCCAGTGAGATGGATGCCGCGATCTCGAAATGGGAATTGCTGCAGAAGAACAGCCAGCTTGGCTTCTTCGATTATGCAGGCTTTGCGATGGCCTATCCGGAGTTTCCGCGCATGGAGACCATCCGGGTGCGCGCCGAGAAGACGCTGGCCTTGGAATCGCCCTCGCGCACGGATCTATTGCGCTATTTTGATGCGCTGAGCCCGCTTACCAATCCAGCCCGCGCACGCTACGCAGTGGCGCTTGCAGGTGCGGGACGGGTCGAAGCGCTTGAAACCGCGCGCGAAGCGTGGCGCTCGGGCACGATGGAAGAGGCGGTCGAACTAACGCTGGAAAGTCTCTATGGGCGCCAATTCACGCCCGCCGATCACGCCGCGCGCATGGACGCGCTGCTATGGCAGGGCAATGCCGAGGCGGCGACGCGCCACATGGTCAATCTGGCCCCCGCCGATCAGAAACTGGCAATGGCGCGCCTTGCATTGGTGAGCGGTGCGCGGCCGCAGGACAACGGGCTCGAGCCGACGACAAGCGCCTATCAGGACGCAGGCTATCTCTACAATCTCGCCAGCTATCACTATGCCAAGCGAAACTATGGCGAAGCTGCGACCATCCTTGCCAACCGTGCAGAGGTGACAGCGCCAGCGCTCGATGGCGAAGCGATGGTGGGGCTGATGCTGCGGGTTGCCAAAAAGGCCTCGGCCACCAACGCGATGCGCATAGCCGGGCGGATCGATGATTTGTTCATGCCGGATGAGGGCATTTCGCAAGGCTCATTCCCGCTGCGCGATCGCTACACCGATCTGATGTGGCTGGGCGGTACGTCGGCGCTTTGGGAGCTGGGCCGCTCGGATCAGGCCTGGCCGCTGTTTGAGCGCTATGGCAAGGCGGCGCGCAGCCCTCTGACAAAAGCGAAGGGCTTTTACTGGGCAGGCCGCGCCGCGCGCGCTGCGGGCAACATGGAAGAAGCGCAGCGTCTGCTGGAGACCGCTGCCTCCTGGCCGGACTATTATTACGGCCAACTCGCGCTTGGTCTGCTGGGCCAGCCCATGCCCGAGTTTACAGCCCTCCCTCGCCCGGAAATCACGCCGGAGCAACGCAGCGCATTCGAAGCGCGTCCTCTTGCCCGCGCTCTTGTTGCAATCAGTGCCAACCGCCGCGATTGGCGCACCGAGCGGCGCTTCTTCCAGGCGATTGGCGACAGCACTTCGAACCCCACAGAAATGCTCATGGCCAGTGATCTGGCCGCGCGCCTTGGGATGCCGGAGATGTCGGTCGTCCTTGGCTTCAAGACGGGTGAGCTGGGCTATGCGGGCCTTGAGCGCGTCGGCTTTCCCGTTATCGAGACGCCGGTGGTGCGCGACTGGGCCGTGGTTCACGGGATCAGCCGGCAGGAAAGCGAATTTGACCGCACCCGTATCAGCCATGCTGGCGCGCGCGGGATCATGCAGCTCATGCCCGGCACCGCGCGCGAGCAATCCGGAAAGCTCGGCATTCGCTATATGCGCGCTGACCTCATCCAAAAGCCGCCTTACAATATCCAGCTGGGAGATGCGTATTTCCAGCGCATGCTGGCTTATTACGATGGCGCCTATCCGTTGGCGGTGGGCGCGTATAATGCGGGGCCAGGCCGGGTGAACCAGTGGCTGCGGCTCAATGGCGATCCGCGCCGCGGCGAGATTGACTGGGTCACCTGGGTGGAGCGCATCCCCGCCAATTTCGAGACGCGATATTACATCATGCGCGTGCTCGGTAATTCGGTGACCTATTCGCACATGTACCCGGATGAAGCCGGACTGCCGCGCACGATTGACGCCTTCCTCCCCTAACCCCTACCCTCATAGTCATGGCATCAAAGCCCGGCCCTCCGATCACGCCTCAAGGGATGGCGGCGCTGAAAGCGCGGTATGACCACCTGCTTGGCACCGAGCGCCCAGAGATCGTGGAGATCGTAAGCTGGGCGGCGGGCAATGGCGATCGCAGCGAAAACGGTGACTATCTCTATGGCCGGAAGCGCATGCGCGAGATTGACCGGGAACTGGACCATCTGGCGCGCCGGATGAAGGCTTGCCGCGTGTTCGACCCCGCCAATCAGCCCGACAAGGACCGCGTCTTCTTTGGAGCATGCGTTGAGCTTGCCGATGAGGACGACGCGCGGCAGATCGTCACTCTTGTCGGCGATGATGAGCAGAATGCGAGCGAAGGCCGGATCGGTTGGAATTCGCCGCTGGCCCGCGCGCTCAAAGGCGCAAGCGTTGGCGATCTGCGAACGGTGCGCTTGCCCTCGGGCGCCAAGGAATGGGAAGTGATGACGATTCGTTATGATTAGGCTGCTTGCCCTTTTTTCCCTGCTGACCGCCACGTCCTTGTCGGCCAAGGACAGTCTGGGCGTTTTTTCGGAGTGGGCCGCTTTCCGCGATGCCGAGACACCACGCTGCTACGCGATCGCGCAAGCCACCAGCGAGCGCGAACCGCGCGGGCACGCCAGTATCGGAACGTGGCCTGCACGCAAGGTGCGCGGACAGCTTCACATGCATCTCTCACGCCCGGTCAAGGCAGGGGCACGCGTTCGCCTTTCGGTGGGTAATCAGCGCTTCGACCTCATGGCGCAGGGACGCGATGCCTGGGCCACAGACAAGGCGATGGACGCAGCCGTTATTGCCGCCATACGCTCAGCCACCCGCATGAGCGTCTCTGCAAGGGCGAGCAATGGTCGGCGCTTCACCGATCGCTACAGCCTCGAAGGCGCGGCCACAGCCATGGATGCCGCTGTTGTGGGGTGCGCTGAACTCGAACCGTGAAGCTTGAAAAAATCTCTAAAATGTGTATTTGCCGCACATCCAGTTCCCGGTTTGCCGTCTTGAGGCGCTCGTAAGAGCAGATATCAGCTCAAGGCCGCTCCCGGGGACATTTTTTTTCGGCGGGTATCATGGCAACTGCGATCCTAGTTGACGGGGCATTCTTCTTGCGCCGGTTCAAATTCAGCTTTCCTGACCATGACCCACAAGATCCTGCGCAAGTCGCTCATGGGTTAGGACTCATGTCTTACTGGCATCTGGCGTTACGTATTGGGCCAGAAAAGCTCAGCGACGAAATTGCCAATCACAACTTCCAACTATCCGAGTCACCGACATTCTATCGCCTGTTTTTCTACGATTGTCAGCCTCTCACAAAGCGGATGCACTACCCGATCTCGAAGCGCTCAATCAACTTTGCGAAGACCGAGGAAGCTATCTTCAGACTTGCAGTACACCACGAAATCAAAAAACTCCGAAAAGTCGCAATACGTTTAGGCCGATTGAATGATACATCTCTTTGGCGTCTCAAAGCGGATTCAACCGATCGACTAATCGAAGACAAGCAGACCTTTGACCCAACTGATCAAGACTTTGAGGTCGATACGAAACAAAAAGGGGTGGACATGCGGCTTGGTTTGGATGTTGCCTCCTTGGCGTTCAAACGACAGGTTGATCAAATTATTCTTGTTGCAGCGGACGCCGACTTTGTACCAGCTGCGAAGCTGGCAAGGCGCGAAGGCATCGATGTCATCCTAGACAAAATGAGAGACAGTCGCGCCGCGAAGGATCTAATTGATCATGTCGATGGTGTTCGCGATTGCTACCTCCCTGCTCCTGAAGGACATAAACCGTGACACTCATGACCATTCCGGGCCAGGTGGATCCGGTGCCTGTCGCGCGTGACATCACGCCGCGCGCTGATGGGCGCGTGGACCTTATCGGCCTACCTCGCCCGCGCATTCGCGAACTGTTCGCCGAGGCGGGTCTTGACGCGCGCCAAGCAAAATTGCGCGCCAAGCAGGTGTTCCACTGGCTCTACCATCGCGGCGTCACCGACTTTGCTGAGATGACCGACATTTCCAAGACGATGCGCCCGTGGCTTAGCGAGCGTTTTGTTATCGGCCGGCCCAACATTGTCGAAGCGCAGCATTCCTCGGACGGCACTCGCAAATGGCTACTGCAGACCGATGACGGACACGATTTCGAGATGGTCTTCATCCCTGATGAAACGCGCGGCACTCTGTGCGTCTCCAGCCAGGTGGGCTGCACGCTGAACTGCACCTTTTGCCACACAGGCACGATGCGTCTGGTGCGCAATCTGACGCCCGGCGAGATCGTGGGGCAGGTGATGCTGGCACGCGATGCGCTGGGCGAGTGGCCGCAAGGAAACGAACCAACGCGTTCGATGAGCGATCTTGGCGATGAGGTTGACGAGGACCTCGACGAAGCCACCGAGGCGCGCGGCCACTACACCGCCGATGGCCGCCTTCTCACCAATATCGTGATGATGGGCATGGGTGAGCCGCTCTACAATTTTGACCATGTGCGCGATGCGCTTCATCTTGTGATGGATGGCGATGGGCTAGGCCTATCGAAGCGCCGCATCACTTTGTCCACCAGCGGTGTCATCCCGGCGATGGAGCGCGCTGGCGAGGAAATTGGCGTGAATTTGGCCGTATCGCTGCACGCTGTAACCAAGGATGTGCGTGACGAGATCGTACCCTTGAACAAGAAATACGGCATCGAAGAGCTGCTCCAGGCCTGCGCCGACTATCCAGGTGCCTCAAACGCGCGGCGTATCACCTTCGAATATGTGATGCTCAAGGATAAGAATGACAGCGACGAGGATGCGCGCGAACTGGTCCGCCTGCTCAAGCAGTTCAACCTGCCCGCCAAGGTTAACCTCATCCCGTTCAATCCCTGGCCCGGCGCTCAGTATGAATGCTCAACGCCCGAGCGGATCAAGACCTTCAGTGATATCGTATTCGAAGGTGGGATCAGCGCTCCGGTACGCACACCACGCGGGCGTGACATTGATGCCGCTTGCGGGCAGTTGAAGACGGCAGCGCAAAAGAAAAGCCGCGCCGAGCGGGATCGAGAAGCTGCCGAAGCTGCTGCCGCAACCTCCGCCTAGTTCTCATCAAAGCATTCACCATCGCCGCACGACAGCGCGAACACGCCGACGCCCACGCCAACAATTGCGAGCGCGCCGATCCCGGCCCATCCAACCCCGCGCAGGACTTTCTCGCCTGTGCCACGTTCTTCCTTCCTTCCGCCCCTGGCCTTTTCATCCTCCACTTCGCCATTGGCATAAAGCGGTGAGCCCATGCGCGCGAAGGAATGCCCGTGCAGCATGAGGCGCGGATTGTTTTTGAGTGTCAGCGAAAACACGCTGGCGCGCTGATTGCGCCGGTTTGCGAGAAGCGGATCAAGGCTGCGAAAGCGTGTTGGATCTGCATCGATGCGGCTTGGGTCAAAGCGCAAATTCAGCGTCGGCCTTGTGTCGACCGCCTGCCGTCTGCACCCATTCGGCACTGAAATGCCAACGATGGCGCGCGTTTCGGCGCGTCCGTTGTTTTGAAAATGGCTCAGGCTTTGCGCCGCTGCCGGACTGGATGCGAGCGCGCTTGTCACCGCAATAGATGTGAGAAAAGCCATTTGTTTCAGACCGCTAACCCCTTTCTACCCCTGGTCCGCACGTCGTGGACCAGCGATTGATCAAGAGGCAAGAGAATAAAATCAGCTCCGCTTTCAACTCACGGAAAATTCTGATCAGGAACGTGGACTGCATCCAAATCGCAAACTACGGCGTTGCTTGTGCGTGAGTGGGATCACGACGGAGAGACAATCATGAACCACTTATCTCGCACTTTTATCATCGCCGCCACTTGCTCCGCATTAGCGTTTTCCGCTCCCGCCATCGCGCAGGAAACACCGGCTCACGATCCGCTGGCGAGCGCTGAATATGTGGGCGATATCCTGCCGGGGAGCTTTCTGACCCTTCCAGATGGCGAAGGCCCCTTTCCGGTCATCATCGTGCTGGGAGGCAGTGAAGGGGGCGATTCAATCGCGCGCACCTTTACCAAGCGATTTGTGCCCCAAGGGTATGCAGTGCTCGGGCTCCCATATTATTCTGCGTCAGAAGGACGCAAGGGGCACATACCCGGCCTGCCCAACGCCTTTCAGGAAATCGCTGTTGATCAACTCGTAGTTGCGCGCGATTGGCTGCGCGCGCGCGACGATATACGCTCCGATGCCATCGGGATTTACGGTGTCTCCAAAGGCGCGGAAATGGCGCTGCTCGCCGGTTCCCTGATTAATGGTTTCACCGCAATCGCTGCGATCGTTCCGAGCGATGTTGTGTGGGAAGGCTGGGGCTCAAGCCGGACAACCAGCTCTTTCAGCTGGCAAGGCCAAGCGCTCCCGTTCGTGCCTTATCGGGGAATGGGCGAGGAATTTGCCAACCCATCAGGCCCCGATGGCCGTCTTCGCATACGGTTTCCGCACGATAAGGGACGCAACGCCAATCCGGATCGAGCGGTTGCGGCCCGAATAGCTGTTGAGAAGATTGACGAGCCTGTCCTGGTCGCGGGCGGAGATGCTGATCTGGTCTGGAATTCGGGCGAAATGGCTCAGGCCATTGCCGAGCGCCGAACCGAAGCCGGTTTGCCAACGGTCAGCTTCGTCTTCACTGATGCTGGCCATTTCCTGTCGGGCGATGGCAGCCGCGAAACGCGCAATCCAGCGAACGGCGAAGCGCAGAAAATTGTGTGGCCAGCGACGCTCGAATTCTTCGCTGCACACCTTAAGAAATGAGCTAGAGCCGGGGGAATGATCGATCCGGCGACCCTGGCTTTCTATACGGAGCGTGCACCCCACTACACGCACAGTTTTGCGCGCAGCCACTCGCCTGCGCTCGACATTTTTCTGGATCGCTTGGAGCCTGGTGCGGCCACGCTTGAGCTGGGATGCGGCGGTGGTCAGGATTCAGCGCGTATGCGCGATCGCGGCTTTGCTATCGATGCGACCGATGGGGTGCCCGCGATGGTCAAAAAAGCCAATGAGCGCTTTGAAATTGGTGCGCGCACCATGCGTTTCGACGAGCTGACCGAACGTGCGCGTTATAACGCAGTCTGGGCACACGCCACATTACTCCACTGCCCGCGTGCCGAATTGCCGGACGCGCTGGCGCGCATTCACCGCGCTTTGAAACAGGGCGGATGGCACTTTGCAAGCTACAAGCTGGGCGATGGCGAAGGCCGCGATCTGCTCGGACGCTTGCACAATTTTCCCAGCGCGCACTGGCTGCTCGCAAGGTATAAGGAGGCCGGGTTTACGCTCGCAGATCACCGCATTTATGCTGGCAGGGGTTCGGACGGGACCCAGCGCGACTGGATCGATATCACTGTGAGGAAGCCATGAAGCGCACTATCGCTGCCATCTGCACCGGCACGGCGCGCCCTTTCAACGGGGCTGAGACCAGCGCGATTGTGAAGCGCCCGCACGAAGGCGTTGTCCAGCTCTTCAAAGAAGGGTTTGCGCCTGATGAGCAGGCTGACCGGCGCGTTCACGGAGGGCCGGAGAAAGCGGTGCACCTTTATCCGCTCGATCATCATGATGCCTGGCGCGGGGAGCTGGCGGACAAACCCGCGCTCGCCTTTCTCGACGAACCCGGCGCTTTCGGCACAAACCTCTCGGTCAGCGATATTAACGAGCACAGCGTCTTCATCGGCGACCGGTTTCGCCTGGGGAGCCCGGAAACAGGAGCAGTGATTGAGGTGAACCAGCCGCGCCAGCCCTGCTGGAAGGTGGACCATCGCTTCGGCACCAAGGGCATGACCGCGCGCATTGTCGAAACGGGCCGTTCGGGCTGGTATCTCCGCGTGCTCGAAGAGGGCGAAGTGCAAGCAGGCGACACTTTTGAGCGGATCGAGGACGGGCACCAGGACTGGAGCGTCGCGCGCGTATTCACCGCGCTAATCCAAGGCAAGGCGAGCCGGGCCGAGCTGAAAGAGCTCGCCGCGTTGCCGCACCTCTCCCCCCAGATACAAGCGCGCGCTGTAAAGAAACTGGGATAGGCCACACTTTGTCGCAGGCCTGATACACTTCACCTGACCCAACCAAAGTGCAACAAATCATTCATCTTGCGTTCGCCAAAGCTGAACAAATTCGGCTCATCACCTGATCGAAAGGATGAAAGGACCGCTGAATGAAAACCGCCGCTCTCTTTGTCGCCGCTGGATCGCTCGCCGTGATCAGCGCCCCGACCAACGCCGCTGACACAATTGCGGGGCTTGGCACCGGGATTGCGCCTCGCGATTTTTCCACCAGCTTTGATATCGAGCCAACCCGCTACAATCCCGATGATTGGGATGATGATCGCTGGGAAGTCGATGATGATTGGGAAGACCGCCGCCGCTATCGCCGCGGGCGCGGACAGGTCATCTATGATCGCCGCGGCCGCTATATCGAACCCCGCCGGATCGGACGCCGCGATCGTATTTGGCGCGGGCGCGATGGGCGATATTACTGTCGCCGCGACAATGGCACCACCGGACTTGTAATTGGTGCAGGCGTCGGCGCGCTCTTAGGCCGTACCATTGATACGCGCGGGGATCGCACGGTCGGTACCCTGCTCGGCGGAGCGCTGGGCGCAGTAATCGGGCGTGAGCTTGATCGCGGCGACATTCGCTGCCGCTGACGGTTTCTTCGTAAGTCGCAGCCCGCCGGACGATGACTTGAGCGCGGCCGGCGGGATTTGCCATGGATTGAAGAGCCCGGCGCGCGCTGATAGGCGGATGCGTGATGACCCGACCCGCTATCCTTGTAACCGGCGGCGCCACTCGTATTGGAGCGGCCATTATTCGTGGATTTGCCCAAGCGGGCTGGCACACCGTGATCCACTACAATTCGAGCGCTGGGCCGGCGCAGGCGCTAGCGCGCGCGCTGCCCTCGGCTGAGATAATCCAATGCGATCTTAGCGACGGGGACGCGGCCGAAGCGATGATCGAGGAGCTCGCGCACCGGCTTCCCGATTGGCGCTGCCTCGTCAATTCGGCCTCGGTTTTTGACTATGACGATGCAACCAAACTTGATCCCGCGACGAACCTGTCGGCGATGCAGATCAACGCCGTCTCTCCTGCCCGCATGGCGCAAAGCTATCTTCGCAGCGCGAGGAGCGAGGCAACACGCGCCCTTGTCCAGATAACCGACATGAAGCTCGCCAACCCCAATCCCGATTTCTTCAGCTACACGATGTCCAAACACGCGCTGGCATCGACCATTGCAATGCTGGCTCAGCATTATGCGAGTGATGATAGCGCGCGGGTCTATGGCCTTGCCCCCGGAGCAATCCTAGCAAGCCACGACCAGAGCGAGGACGAAACCGATATCTCGCACACCATGAACCTGCTCCAGCGCAAGACCGGGCCTGAGGAGATCGTTGATGCCGCACGGTTCCTCGCCAGCGGCGCGCTAAAGAGCGGGACGACACTCTACATAGACGGCGGCCAGCACCTACTCGATCAGCCGCGCGATGTGATCTATCTGGCGCGCGAGAGCGCTGGGGGCGGTGAATGACGCCCCGCGAAAACCCACGTCATTCGATCAGCACAAGGCTGTGGCATTGGGTGAATGCAGGCGCGCTGGTCGTGCTGTTCATGTCGGGCCTCGGCATTTCGAACGCGCATCGATATCTCTATTGGGGCAACTATGGATTTGACCCGGCGGACGCCTGGCTCGCTGTGATCCGCTTTCCGAACTGGGCGACCCTGCCCCAGCGTTATAACTTGGCTGAAGCGCGTGACTGGCACAGCGCTGGCGCCTGGGTGTTCGCGCTCGCTTTGTTGGGCATGTGGATCGCGATGCTGGTGAACCGCCACTTTGCCCTTGATATCGCTGCACCGATCAGCGCTTGGTCGCCGTCGCATTTGTGGGCCGAGGTAAAAGCGCACCTTAAGGGCCGGTTCGAAGCCGAGGACGGGGCCAAGTACAACATCCTGCAAAAGCTGACTTATGGCATCGTTCTGGGCGTCCTGCTGCCGCTGATGGTGTTCACCGGGCTCGCGATCAGCCCAGGCTTCGAGCCTGCGGCGCCGTGGCTAGTGGACGCCCTGGGCGGTCGGCAAAGCGCGCGGTCGCTGCATTTCATCGCCGCCTTTGCCTTGTTCGCGTTTTTCGTGGTCCACATCGTGATGGTCCTGCTCTCGAACCCGGTAAAGCAGATGTGGGCGATGATCGCTGGAGGCAAGCAATGACCCGTATCGCCCGCCGCTCGCTGCTCACCCGAATGGCTGTCCTTGGCACAGGAGCCTTTGCCGCGAGCGGCTGCTCCAAGATCGACAGCTTTGCCACCAGTGAGGCAGGAGAAAGCCTGTTCGACCGCGCCGAGGACTGGCACCGCACCGCGCACCGCACGCTTGCTGGCAGGCAGTCTCTCGCCCCCGAATACGCGCCTGAAGACCGCTCACCCAGCTTCAAGGGCAACGGATCGCTCACCGTCGACAGCCCGGTCTACCGCGAGCAGCTCGCCAAAGGGTTTCCCGATTGGCGCATCAGCGTGAAGGGGCTGGTCGATAACCCGCTGCGCCTTTCGCTCGCAGACCTGAAAGCCCTGCCCCAGCGCACCCAGATCACGCGCCACGATTGTGTCGAAGGGTGGAGCGCGATCGGCGAGTGGACCGGGCCGCAGCTCTCCATGCTGCTCGATAATGCCAAAGTGCGCGAAGAGGCCAATTTCATCGTCTTCTGGTGCGCCGATGTGCTTTACGGTCGGCGCTATTACGAGAGCGTCGACATGGTCGATGCCTACCACCCCCAAACGATCATCGCACATTCCCTCAACGGCGAACCTATCCCGGAAAAGAACGGCGCCCCCCTTCGCATGCGGATCGAGCGGCAACTGGGCTACAAGCACGCCAAATACCTCACCGGGATCGAGGCCGTCGCCAAGCTTGACGACATCGCCGAAGGCAAAGGCGGCTTTTGGGAGGATATCGGCAATTACCAATGGTACGCCGGGATCTAACGCAGCCTAGTCGGGATAGACGCGGTTCATCGTCTCCCAGTCAGCCGCGATCACCTGCTCAAGCACGCTGAGATCCACATCCGAAAGCTTGTTGATGTAGAGGCAGCTTGCCCCCTCGGAGTGCTTGCCAAGCGCAGCAAGCAATTGGACCCGCTCTTTGCCCGCCGCCTCATCGACATAGCCCCCCATTAAATGCAGCGAATGCTTCGCCTTGCGTGTTGCAAAGCCGCTCTTCTGACAATGGACCTTGCGCCCGCTGGCATAGGTGGTGCGGTATTCGCCAAAACCGATGATCGAACCCGGCCACATCTTCGCCGCCTCGCCCGTCACCCGCTCGAAGATTTCAAGCAGCACTTTGGCGTCTTCGCGTTTTGCCTTAGGCTCCACCTCGGCGATGAAGTCCGCCACTTCAGAGCCCGTAGGCACCGTTTTAGCTTCGGCCATGCTATCCTCCCGTTTGTCAATTGCCAATGTAACGGATCGGCGCAAAAATGAGAACCAGCAGCAACAGGCAAAAGGAGAGCACAGGTGAGCAAGGGTCTTCTCAAGCGGTTTCTCAAAGGCGGGGTAAAGCAAGGCCGCCTCGGCGTGGTGTTCGCCGATGGCAGCGCCGAGACGTTTGGCACCGAGGCGGAAGGCTATCCTGACATCATTGTGCGCCTCAGCGATAGCAGGGTCCCGCGCGACATCATCCTTGATCCGCGTCTTGGCGCAGCCGAGGCCTTCATGGACGGACGCCTGATCATCGAGGAAGGCGATGTGATGGGGCTTGTCACCCTGCTGCGCGCGAACAGCCGATGGGAGAAAGGCGGCCTCTTCGCGCCGCCCAGCACCTCGCGCAAGATCCGCAACCAGTTTGAATGGCTCGCCGACCGGGTGAACACCGCACTCACCGCCAAAGACAATGTCGCGCATCACTACGATATCGGCAACGATCTCTACGCGCTGATGCTGGATCAGGAGCACTGGCAGTATTCGTGCGCCTATTGGAACACCGATCATTTTGGCGAGCATATGACCCTGGACGAAGCGCAGTTTGCCAAGCTGGCGCATATTGCGGCCAAGCTGGCGATCCAGCCGGGCAACAGTCTGCTCGACATTGGCTGTGGCTGGGGCGGAATGGCGATTTTCCTTGCGCAAAACTACGATGTATATGTCACCGGCATCACACTTTCCGAGGAACAGCTTGAGCTTGCCCGAAAGCGCGCGCAGGACGCAGGTGTGGCGGATAAAGTCCGCTTCGAACTCGTCGATTACCGCGACCTTGCCGAGCGCTGCCGCGCGGGCGAAGTCCCGTTTGATCGCATCGTTTCGGTCGGCATGTTCGAGCATGTCGGCCAACCGCAATTCCAGACCTTCTTCGAGGCTTGCGCCACCATGCTGGCCGAGGATGGGGTGATGCTCCTCCACACGATCGGCCGCATGGCCAAGCCCGGCACGACCGACGCCTTCACCCGCAAATACATTTTTCCCGGCGGCTATATCCCCGCGCTCTCCGAAACCGTCATCGCAAGCGAGAAAGCGCGCCTCATCGCATCCGATATCGAGACCCTGCGTCTCCACTATGCTCGCACGATCCGCCAGTGGTACGCCAATTGCTTGGCGAACAAGGACGCCATAATCGCCATGTATGATGAACGCTTCTTCCGCATGTGGACCTTCTACCTCTCAGGTGCTGCAACCGTGTTTGAGAGTGGCAGCATGTGCAACTATCAGATACAATACACGCGCAGCCGCCACGTCCTGCCGCTCACCCGCGGCTACATCGAGGCAGAAGAGAAACGGCTCCTTACAGGCGCCTCTAAGGCTTAGCTGGCGCTGTTGCTCGCATGCTCTCGAGTGGCGGCGCTGGGTTGGTAAACCGGACCAAAGCCCAAGAGCGCTGCCCCCACAAGCGGCAGCGCAATCACCCACCAGCGAATGCCTGAGACGCTGTCAGGGCTCGCAATCGTCACGCCTGCGGTCGCACCAAGGCCGATGCAAATCGCCAGCACGCCCAGAGCCGCGCGAAGCTTTGGCACGGTGCGCCCGCCGCGGATGGGTCCAAAGCTGCGCTCATGCCGCGCAAAGATCGCGATGAAGGGTAAAAGCGCGACGATGTAGATCGCAAACCACATCGGACGCGAGACCCACCAGGCCGAGCTTCCCGGCACCGAATCGAGCCCCGCTCCGCCAAGCCCCAGCCAGCACACCGTCATCACCAGCACAAATGCGGTGAGATGCCATAGATAGACAGTCATGATCATGCCGTTCATCAGCACAGTCGCGGTCCACACGCTCAGATTGTTCAGCATCCGCCGCCCCGCCGGCGCCAGCGCAAGAACAAGCCCCACCTGCGCCACACCCAGCGCAAACAGCGCCAGAGTGGGTGGCAGCGAGTTTGAGAACCCTCCCGGAGCCGACACCATTGAAACCGGATAGAAGCCATAGACCGTAATCGACACCAGAACGGCGAGCCCAACGGCGAAGGTCGCCAAGGCGAACCAGCGCGTCCCCTCACCCTCTCCGAAACGCCCGTCGCGCCACGCAAAGCCAAGCTGGTGGATCGCGAGGAAGACCCACAGGAAGTTCGTGAAATTGACCTACGGCACGCCTTGCGAGAAGGTCAACCAGTCGGTCAGCATCGCGATCGGGATGTAGATCGCAAAGCTGAGCCAGCCGAACCGGTTCCACGCCGCATGGGTCAGCGGTGTGAACGCGGTGACCAGCAGATAGACAGCAAGGAACCACACCGGGATCAAAGCCGCTTCGGTCGCATCGCGAATTTGCCCACGCGGCAGGCCAACCTGCGTCATGATCACCGCCAGCGCTGCCCACAGCATCAGGACCGGGAAGGTGGGCGTGATCAAACGCTGCACGCGCGCTGCCAGCCAGTCGCGATAGACGCCCGTTTGGCTCGGCCGCCCCTCGCCCCTCGCCTTGCGCACGCTGGCCGCCCAGCTGACCCCGTTGGAATAGCCACCAACCAGGAAGAAGACCGGCATCACCTGGAAACCCCAAGTGAGCCAATGCGCCCAATCCGCGACGCTCAAAAGGTCGCCGCGCTCAAGCTCTCCGGCCTCGTTCACATAAAGCCCGGCCATCAACCAGTGGCCGATGACCACAGCCATGATCGAGATCGCCCTCAAGAAATCCACCCAGCGATTGCGCTCTGGCGGAGCCAACTCAGCAAGCTCGCGTGCTTTACCCCACATGGACGCCATTTCGATCCCTTTCAGCCGGCCAATGTAATCGGAAATATTGGGTCGCCTTTTTCCAAGCACAAGAAATTACTCTCAAGAGGTGTTGATTTCGTTGCCGGATACGCACCCCGCTGCTAGCCGCGCGCTACCGAAAACCTAAGAGAAACGCCCGTGTCTGACATCAAGAAAGTCGTCCTCGCCTATTCGGGAGGGCTCGATACCTCCGTGATCGCCAAATGGTTGAGCGTGGAGCGCGGGCTTGAGGTGGTTACCTTCACCGCCGACCTTGGTCAGGGCGAAGAGATCGAGCCTGCGCGCGACAAGGCCCGCGCCATGGGTATCCCGGACGAGCACATTTTTATCGAAGACCTGCGCGAGGAGTTTGTGCGCGACTTTGTCTTCCCGATGATGCGCGCCAATGCGCGCTATGAAGGCGACTATCTGCTGGGCACCTCGATTGCGCGCCCGCTCATCTCCAAGCGCCTGGTCGAAATCGCGCATGAGACCGGCGCTGATGCGATCGCTCACGGCGCAACCGGCAAGGGCAATGATCAGGTGCGTTTTGAGCTTTCGGCCTACGCGCTCGATCCAGAGATCACCGTGATCGCTCCATGGCGCGAATGGGATTTGACCAGCCGCACCGCGCTTATTGCCTGGGCCGAAGCGCACCAGATCAAGGTCCCGCAGGACAAGCGCGGGGATGCGCCCTTCTCGACCGATGCGAACCTCTTGCACACCTCGTCTGAAGGCAAGGTGCTGGAGGATCCATGGGAGGAGACGCCCGATTACGTCTATTCGCGCACCGACCATCCCGAGGATGCGCCCGACGCGCCGGAATATATCGAGATCGGATTTGAGCGCGGCGATGGCGTCTCGCTGAACGGTGAGGCGATGAGCCCGGCAACGCTTCTGAGCGCGCTCAACGACCTGGGGCGCAAGCACGGTATTGGGCGGCTTGATCTGGTTGAGAACCGCTTTGTCGGCATGAAGTCGCGCGGCATGTACGAAACGCCAGGCGGTGAGATTTACGCGGTGGCCCATCGCGGGATCGAACAAATCACGCTCGATCGCGGCGCGGCGCATCTGAAGGATGAGCTGATGCCCAAATATGCCGAGCTGATCTATAACGGCTTCTGGTTCGCGCCCGAGCGCGAGATGCTGCAGGCCGCGATTGACCTCTCTCAAGAGAAGGTGACGGGTACGGTGCGCCTGAAGCTCTACAAAGGGCTTGCCAGTGTTGTTGGCCGCAAATCGCCGCACTCGCTCTATTCCGAAGCGCATGTGACTTTCGAGGACGATGCGGGCGCTTACGATCAGGAGGATGCGGCCGGTTTCATCAAATTGAACGCGCTGCGGCTGCGGCTGCTCGCTCAAAGGGACCGGACGCGGTCGTGAATCGCTAGGGCCTGAGACGGTAAGACCTGAGTCGTTTGAGCCTGGGCTGCGAGACTGAGTCGCGCAATTTTCACAAAGCGCTCCTTGCCACTCGCAACCCTTTTTGACGCTCAAGTAGGGTTCGGGTTCCCACACAAGACAGGCTAAAGCGACGAGTCGTTGAGTTGTCCACTGCTGTCCACAGATGATCCGGGGAAAAGTGGAAAAGTCGCTCTTGCCACCCTTGCCGATCCGCGGATTCGAGCGCAATTTCAGACTGTCTTTGGAACACAGAACAATGGAGTAAAGAGCCGCATGGCTCTGAAACAACAGAGTTTTATGGACCAAAGATCGCGTTGGTAGCTGTCCACGCGCTTGTCGAGAGACGCAATGCCGAAGGTAGAGGTGCAGGTCTAGGCCGGTATCGAAACTGGGGTGAGGCGGATCGTTTGAGAGAAGAGCGAAGTCATCAACGTGCAAGACTGCGAGCTTGGATCGCGATTGAGGGAGCATGAGGGTCAAACCGAAAGCGACCGTTTGAGATCGAGACCCGCATAAGCGCACAGTCTCGGCTTCGCTGGAACGTAAGCGAAGCGCCCGAGCAAGGCCTTGGCTGAGTGGAGGCGTGAAACTTGCGGAAAAGCGGCGGCCGGATGCCGGCGCGAGCGCCGGTGACGAGGCCAGACGCGGAATTTGCCTTCGGGCATGCCAAAAGGACACGCCCTCGGGCGCGGAATGGAGGACCGACCGCGAACGGCATGAGACATCGGACGCCAAGCGTGTCTTGAAGCGGATGAACAACCGGCTTGCCGGACGGACATCAAGGACAAGACGCCCACGCGTCGGTGAGAGTGGGGTCGGCAGCAATGCCGGCCCCATTTGCTTTTTGCACGCCATCTCACCTCCTCCTTTCATACCCCAACGCCATTCGCCTTGCTCCTGTACCGCCGCGGCTTGCCTTTCCTCACCCTGGCTTGGCCTTCGCGCCCCTTGGCGTGTATGAAGGGTCCCAGCAGGATGGGAGACCTGGACAGGTGAGACGCCGCAAACGCTTTGCACCGCTGTTCCATTGGGCATGCACTGCGCTGGCGCTGGCGTTGCCGTTCGGATCGACCGCCCTCGCCGCAAGCGCCGCCACCGACACAAGCTCTAGCGAAGCGAAGGACGATGACGCCGCGCCCCTACCCGATGCTTCACCCGGGGCCGCCACTCCTTTCGCAGCCGCCTTTGCCGACCTCGACGCGCCCTTGACCGTTACCGGTCCGGCACCCGGCGCGGTTGACGTCACCCTCATCGAGCCACCCCGCGGCCCTCAGATCCTGCGCAGCCTCGGCACCCGCACCGCCTCGTACTACGGCAAGCGCTTCCACGGCCGGCGCACCGCTAATGGCGAGCGCTTCGACATGAACGCCATGACCGCCGCCCACAAAACGCTGCCCTTTGGCACCCACGTCCTCGTCACCAACCCCGCCAATGGCCGCTCGGTCACCGTCAGGATCAACGATCGCGGACCCTTCATCCGCGGGCGCTCGATCGACCTCTCACGCGGCGCCGCTGAGGAGCTCGGCATCATCCGCCGTGGCCATGCGCGCGTGCAACTCGACATCGTCGCACCCTAGTGAGCAGCCGCAAAGGCCCGCGCAGAAGGGGGCGTGTAGGAGACACAGGTTACACAGTCCTAATCAGAAACCGGACCGGCCCCACAGGGGCCCACATCAGGGCCCACGTCAGGGCCCACATCACCGCCCCCATCAGGCTCCCCAGCCCCCGCATCAGTCCCTTCTACCGGCACAACCACCCACTCGATCTCGGGCAGCGTCTCGAGCGCTTCGAGCTCCCTATCAAACGCCTGAGCACTCTCGCGCACCGGGCGGCGCTGCGTCAGCCGGTCAAGCCGCTCCATATGCGCCAACAGCAGCCGCGCATCATAGCGCCGCCGCACCGCGATCTCCTCGCCGTGGTAATAGACCGCCTCCTCAACCCCGTTGAGCGCGCGGTCCGCCAGCTCATCCTCGACCCTCGGCACCGCCGCAAGCCGCGCCGCGTCCCACAGCCGCGCAAACTCCGGACAGGCGCGCCGCACCCGGTAGGCGTGCTGACGGCTCACCCCCGCCACCCGAGCCGCCGCTTGCACATTGCCCCACTCGGCAAGGTATTCGAGGAAAAGCGCCTGCTGCACGCGCGTAAAGCGCTCCGCCGGACGCGCGACGGGAGCCGAGCGCGCCTCAGTCAGCGCAGGCAGGCTCTCACCAGGCGCGCCGCGCGCCCCGCCCTCAACGCCCTCATCGCCGGACAACATCTTATCGGTGGACATGAAAACAGCTCCCGCACAGCAAAGGAGCACAACCACGTACACACAAAACCCCCTGTAGGAAAACACGCACGGCGTGAGATCCGCGAAGCGGACCTTTTTTGGCGAGTAACCGCTGAAGTCGTTCAGCCCCCGTGGGGTTCAGCCCTTGTGGGGCTCGGCCCCTGTGGGGCTAGTCGGTGACTCAGTCTGTGATCTCTATGCCGGCCTTGGTGGCGCAGCCGACAAAAGCGCGCTCCATCGAGGCCTTGTTGATCGACCCGCCGCTCATCGCCGATTTGGCCGAGGCCATGACCTTGTCGGTGAGGCAAGTGCACATCTCCCCCGCCTGAGCGCGCGTGACAGAGCTGTCAGCCCGCTCGGTCTTGGTGATGCACTTGGCAATAGCCTCCCCCTGGACCCCGCCGCCATAGTCGTCAGGGTCAGGAGCATCGCAAGCGGCGAGCGCGATAAGCGCGGTGAGCGGGAGGAGGAGTTTGGCTGGATGGGTCATGCGCGGGAGAATAGCGCGCGGAGGTTAAGATGGGGTTTGGGTTGGATGAAGGCTTAGGTTGAGACGACAGGGCCGCGGCAGTTGAGCCTTAAAACACAAGCTTGGAAAGTAGAGCATCCGGTGGAGATTTCATAATGAACCCGGGAGGCGCCCCACAACGCCTCCCGGGAACAATACGGCCGCAAGTCTATCACTTCTCGCGAAAGTGATGATTGTTGAGAGAAGGCGGAAAGCGCTCTCCCTTGTCAACATAGCGATCGTAAGAAGGACCCGCGTAGCCGCCGGTGCGATCACTGTATTGCCCATAAGTTGCTGATTTCGGGCAAACTTCGCCAGAGTAGTACTTCTTCTTTGTGGTCGAGACCGTCATTTGGCCATCTCCTAGGCGGTGTTGATTAAAGGCTGACCTTCGCACATAGGAAAAGTGTGTGGCTCGACCTATCCGTGCAGTCCCTCAAGCCGAGGATCACCGCCGGAGCCGTCGACCAAAGGGACGGGGTGGAATTCCACAAGGGATTCCGCCCTGTCTTCCTTCGGATTAACCATTGTTGGAAACCGAGTCAATCGAGATCTCGATATCGGATCCTGAATTTGGATCTTGTCCACAGATCTAGTCTGTGGTTTGGTGCGCGAAAGCAAGCGAGGAGATACACTTTGGAAATCCAAGTTATCGAAGGCCAACCTCTCAACAGTGGTATCCGGGTCTTCACGGGATCGATTGATGTGGCCTCTCTCTCAGGCCATTCGGTGGTTCCATACCGTGACGCCTTAGCGTCCACCGGATATCAGCGTCGTCCTCAACCAACGAGAGTGAGTGGCTTTGCAAGCGAACTCCGGAAAGGTCGCGCAGATGTTCCCACCTCGATTCTATTGAATCTTCGAGAGGCAAGACCCGATGCCATCGTGGAGCGCGACGGAAATCTCTACTTCTCGCTCCAGCAGGATGTGGATCAGCTTTACGTGGTCGACGGACAACATCGCTTCCTAGCGTTTAAGACGCTCTTCGAGGAAAATCCACACAAGTGGGGAAGTTATAAGTTGCAATTTGTGCTCATGCTAAACGCGAGCAAAGATGAAGAGGTACACCAGTTTTATGTCGTCAACACCACCGCCAAGTCGGTCAAAACTGACCTGGCGCTAGACCTCTTACGTCAACAAGCTGAAGCTGACGGGCGCGTAATGCATGAACTGTTGGAGAAAGGTCAGAAATGGAAGGTCGAGGGCCAAAAAATAGTCGACACTCTTTACAGTGAGTCAGAAATCTGGGCGGAGCGCATTCAGCTTGCAAATCAGCCAAAGGGCAGAACGATTATTCCTGCCGCAAGTTACGTCAGTTCACTGAAGACTCTCCTCACAAGCTCTCCATATTTCGAGAAACTCTCACACTCTCAACGTGTTGGCGTGATTGATGCGTATTGGACTGGAATTCGGAGGGCACTTCCGGAACCATTTGAGCAAAACTCCAACCATTTTGCGCTTCAAAAGGGTGTGGGAGTGACCGCGATGCACGAGATCCTGCCTACAGTGATCGAGATTGTTAAGTCGCAAGGAGACTCAGTTTTCGACCCTCAAGCATATGAAGACCTGATGGAACCAGTTCTTGATGAATTGAGCGGCGACAACACTGCGGGCGAGAATGTAAATGGGGCGCAATTCTGGCTAACTGCTCCCAAAGGAGGGGCAGCTGGAAGCTACTCATCAAGTGCAGGTAAAAGAGTTCTCTTTGCAAAACTAAAGAACCTTTTGCCACCAATCAAAGTAATGTGATGGCGACCCACAGTTAATAATTAAGCCGTCCCGCCAGCCGCAGTTACAAAGAGAATCACTCCGCAGCCTCCCGCTGCTTCTCAAGCATCGGCTTCAAATAAGCCCCCGTAAAGCTCCGCTCCACCTGCGCCACCTCTTCGGGGGTGCCCGCCGCGACGATCTCGCCGCCGCGCACGCCTCCCTCTGGGCCCAAGTCGACGATCCAGTCGGCGGTTTTGATCACGTCGAGATTGTGCTCGATCACCACGACTGAATTGCCCTGCTCTACCAGCCGGTGCAGCACTTCCAACAGCTTCCTCACATCCTCGAAATGCAGGCCGGTGGTCGGCTCATCAAGGATGTAGAGCGTCTGCCCGGTGGAGCGCTTGGAGAGCTCCTTGGCCAGCTTCACCCGCTGCGCCTCGCCGCCTGACAAAGTCGTCGCCTGCTGGCCGACCTTGACATAGCCCAGCCCCACTTCGTTGAGCATCCGCATCTTGTCACGGATGGGGGGGACGGCCTTGAAGAACTCTTCCGCGTCCTCAATCGTCATGTCGAGCACGTCGGCGATGGAGTGGCCCTTGAACTTCACTTCCAGGGTTTCGCGGTTGTAGCGTTTGCCGCCGCATTCCTCACACGTCACGTAGACGTCGGGGAGGAAGTGCATCTCGATCTTGATGACGCCGTCGCCCTGACAAGCTTCGCAGCGGCCGCCCTTGACGTTGAAGCTGAAGCGCCCGGGCCTGTAGCCGCGCGCCTGGGCTTCGGGGAGGCCGGCGAACCAGTCGCGGATCTGGGTGAAGGCGCCAGTATAGGTCGCGGGGTTGGAGCGCGGGGTGCGGCCGATGGGCGACTGGTCGATCTCGATCACCTTGTCGCAATATTCGAGGCCTTCGATTGCATCGTGCTTGCCGGCGATCACCCGGGCGCCGTTCAAAGTGCGCGCGGCGGCGGCGTAGAGCGTGTCGATGGTGAAGCTCGACTTGCCCGAGCCCGAAACGCCGGTGATGCAGGTGAAAGTGCCAAGCGGGATCGAGGCGGTGACGTTCTTGAGGTTGTTGGCAGTCGCGCCCTTCAGGGTCAGCTTGTGGCCATTGCCCTTGCGCCGGACCTCAGGCACCGCAATCTCTCGCCGCCCGGTGAGGTAGTCGGCAGTGAGCGACTTTCTCGACTTCATGATCTGTTTGAGGGTGCCCTGCGCCACCACTTCGCCGCCGCGCACGCCCGCGCCCGGGCCAAGGTCGACGATATGGTCAGCGGTGCGGATGGCGTCCTCATCATGCTCGACCACGATCACCGTATTGCCGAGGTCTCGCAGGCGCTTGAGCGTCTCCAGCAACCGGTCATTGTCGCGCTGGTGCAGGCCGATGCTGGGCTCGTCCAGCACATAGAGCACGCCCGACAAGCCGCTGCCGATCTGGCTGGCCAAGCGGATGCGCTGGCTCTCCCCGCCCGACAAAGTGCCGCTGGTGCGATCAAGGTTGAGATAGTCGAGGCCAACGTTGTCAAGAAAGCCCAACCGCTCATTGATCTCTTTGAGGATCGGCTTGGCGATAATGCTCTGCTGCTCGTTCAGGTGATTGTCGAGGTCAAGGAACCACGCCTTGGCATCGGCGACGCTCATCACGGTAGGCTCGGCAATGTCGGTGGGGCCATTCGCGCTCGGGATCTTCACAGCCAGCGCCTTTTCATTGAGGCGCTTACCCCCGCACGCCTCGCACGGCTGAGCGGTCTGGAACTTGCCCAGCTCCTCCTGCATCCACGCGCTCTCTGTCTGCATCATGCGGCGGTTGAGGTTGCCGATCACGCCTTCGAACGGCTTGTTGACCGTGTATTCCTTGCGCCCGTCCTTGAAAGTGAGCTGCACCGGCATCCCGCCCGTGCCATGAAGGATGATCATCTTCTGATCGGGCTCCAGATCCTTCCAAGGCGTGTTGATATCAAAGTCATAAGCACGCGCGAGGCTGGTCAGCACCTGCATATAATAGGGCGATGGCGGGTTGGACTTGGCCCACGGAGCCACCGCGCCCTGCTTCAACGTCAAAGCTTCGTTGGGGATAACAAGCTGCTCGTCAAACAGCTGCTTTTCACCAATCCCGTCGCAGGTCGGACAGGCACCTTGGGGCGAGTTGAACGAGAACAGACGCGGCTCGATTTCCTCGATGGTGAAACCGCTAACCGGGCAGGCGAATTTCTCGGAGAAGACGATGCGATTGGCGGGTATCCCCGCGCCCTTCATCGCGCCACCCGACGCCTCTTCATCCTCACGCCCCGGCACCACGCCATCGGCTAGATCAATATACGCCAGGCCATCGGCCAGCTTCAGAGCGGTCTCAAACGAGTCCGCCAGCCGCGTTTCGATCCCCGCCTTCACCGCGAGGCGATCGACCACGACCTCAATGTCATGCTTGAACTTCTTGTCGAGCGCGGGCGCATCCTCGATCCCGTAGAGCTCGCCATCGATCCGCACGCGGGTAAAGCCCGCCTTCTGCCACTCGGCAAGCTCCTTGCGGTATTCCCCCTTGCGACCGCGCACCACAGGCGCGAGCAGATAAGCGCGCGTCCCTTCAGGCAGCGCCATCACCCGGTCGACCATCTGGGAGACGGTCTGCGCGGAAATCGGCTCTCCGGTGGCAGGCGAGTACGGCACGCCCACCCTCGCCCACAAAAGCCGCATGTAATCGTAAATCTCGGTAACGGTCGCCACGGTTGAACGCGGGTTTTTCGAGGTCGTTTTCTGCTCGATTGAGATCGCCGGTGAGAGCCCGTCAATATGCTCGACATCGGGCTTCTGCATCATCTCAAGGAACTGGCGCGCATAGGCCGAAAGGCTCTCCACATAGCGCCGCTGCCCCTCAGCATAGATCGTGTCGAAAGCGAGACTGGATTTGCCCGAACCCGAAAGCCCCGTCACCACAATCAAAGCGTCACGCGGCAGATCAATATCGACACCCTTGAGATTATGCTCACGAGCGCCACGGACGGAGATTTTGGTTAGGGACATGAGGTAAGTTTGTTCCTGAAATGTTCGGGTTGGTCAAGACTGGCAGAGAGAGCCCGCCGCGTTATCCCGGATGAGATGGCCCTCGCCCCGCTCAACATCAACGAGCGCGCCGCACGATAGTTTCGCTGGCAAGCGCATGCCCTAGAGAAAATATGAAGTGGCGTCCCCCTTGCCTTGCGATCATGGTAGCCACGGCTTCTGATTTGGGGGGAATTTCGATGAAGCGTGCATTGCTGAATATCGTGTTCGCAGCATCTGCTCTTGCATCCACGGCGCCGGTCTGGGCGCAGGATGAGGGGGAGGACGACAGTTCTGGAAACGACGAGGTACCCGCCCTCCTAGCTTACCTTGGCCTTACGGCAGCCAGCGGAAAGGACACGGCAGGCGACGGGGCAGGAAGTGGTGAGGCTTTCATCCTGACGACGATCCTGCTTGAAAAAGCGGCAGGCCTTGCCCACGGCGAGCTTGCCGAAAACACCACCTATTTAGTGGCACCGGACAAGGATAAACTAGACCTTTCCAGCTATAGTCAGACCGAAGGCAGAATTGATCGGCTGGCAAATCAATTAGTTCGGTTTGCAGAAGATCCAGAAGGTCTTGTTCAGACTTGCGTCAGAGCAAGAGCCAGTGATCCGAACGACAAAGATATGAGCCTTTTTAATAAGGAAAGGGCCGAACTGGAGGACCTTGCGAAAACACCTGCCGATTTCAAATTTAAAGGCTCAGATTTCGTCGGCGCGCTGGCATTCGACACCAGTTTCAAGGCGCTGGCGCTGGATCTGAACACTGGTCTATTTGTCACCGCGCTGGCCGGTAAGGCATCAAAAGACAAAGATGTGAGAATTTGGTCGGAGGTCGCCAAGGCTCCTGAAGAGACCGAAGCGTCGACTAAGCTTGAAGCTATTGAAGGCGAAATCGCGGCGATTGACGCGCTTCAGTGCACGGAAAAGCTTCCCGAATCCGATGCAAAGAAATTCACCACGCAGATCGCAAAACTCAAAGCGGCCGCAGCGAGCTTTCGGGCACCTGGCAAAGAAGGAGCACCCAGTCCTCTCGAAGCGGCTGACCGCGCTGCGGGGGCGCTGGAAAACCAAAAAACGAACCTTCGCGTCCTCCGCCTCTCTGTCGACAAGGCGCAAGGGACGCTGATCAGCAATTCGAGCATCTGGACCTCAATCGGTTTACCCGGAACAACGGTGCGAAGCGCACTCGTCGTGTCGTATCGGTCAGTCGAACCAATGACCGGCAAAACCGACGGGGTTGGGATTATTGCCTGCTCCTATCCGATGCGGGTGCTTCAGAGTGTCAATGTCGCAAAGCTTCAAAAGCTGAGAGAGAATGGCGTTTGCGATTTTGTGCTGGAAATCCCTGAGACACCATAGGAGGTCACAACCCCGCTTACGAACACGTTCCAAGCTTCAAATCTCATCTAGAACAGTTTGAATCGCCAATCGCCCACTATTGTGGGTCTCTCCACCACCGCCCTACAGAAAAACTTAAGGCGTAAAATCCCTCAAGGTTGCTATCTATCTCATCACTCTTTGTTCGTTTCTTGCCGCAGCCTTTCGGGTCGCACCTGGGTCGCGCATTGCATGTGGCAAAGACCCGGCGCGAGGGGGTCGTTCCCCCGGACCCCTCGCGCCATTTTTCTCGCTCAGTTTTGAGACGCGCAGCTATTGAGCCTGCGTTGCGAGCGCGCGCTGGCTTTCCTCGCCCAGCCATCGCGCGGTGACGCCCCAGCCTTGCGCAATTACTTCGGGTGCGAGCGCTTCGTGCGGCGGGCCGTCGGCGATCAGTGCGCCTTGTTTGAGCACCAGCACCCGGTCCGCCTGGTTCATCGCCGTCGCCAGATCGTGGAGGACAATAACCACTCCCTGATGGCCGGGCGCCCCAGTGCAGCGCCTCAGGTGCGCCATCAGCCGCAATTGATGCGCGAGGTCGAGCGCGGCCAGCGGTTCATCGGTGAGGATCCAGCGCGGCTCTCCTGCCAGCACCCGCGCCAGCAGCGCCCGCGCTCGCTCACCGCCTGAAAGCTGGCTGAGGGGCCGCGATGCGAGCGCTTCGAGTTGCGCTGCCTTAAGAGCGCGCTCCACCGCCCGAGCACCGGTCGCACCGCCCGCATCGCCGTGCGGATGGCGGCCCAGCGCGACAAGGCTTGAGACGGCGATATCCCACGCCACCGATCCGCCTTGCGGGAGGTAGCCGATAGCCCGCGCACGCGCCTCGGGCTTGATCGCGGCAAGCTCAGTGCCATCCAGTTGGACCGAGCCGCTAGCGGGCGGCAGCAATCCGGCAAGCGCCATCAGCAAGCTCGATTTACCCGCGCCATTGGGGCCGCAGATCGCGGTGACCTCGCCCGGCTTGAGGGTAAAGCTCAACGGCTCGACCACGCGCCTACGGCCGCGCTCTACGCTCACATCATGCGCGGACAGAACGCTCGGCGCTTCAACCATCACAGCTCCCCCCGGCGCATGCGCAAAAGGAGCCACAAGAAGAACGGCGCGCCGATGAGCGAAAGCGCGATGCCCAGCCGCAGCTCGGTGACAAAAGGCAGCACCCGCACCGCGCTGTCCGCGACCAGCACGAGACAGGCTCCTGCGAGCGCGCTCGGCATGATGAGGCTGGAGGGCAGGCGGTCGGTCAGGGGGCGCACCAGATGGGGGACGATCAGCCCGACAAAACCGATGATCCCGGCCACCGCGACGCCCGCGCCGACGGTTAGGCCTACCCCTGCGATGAGCAGCCACAAGAGCCTGCGCGGATCGACGCCCAGCGAACGCGCCGCCTCCTCGCCCAGAGTCAGCGCGTCGAGCGAGCGTGCCGCCAGTGCCAAAGCCCCAATTCCCGCCACAACCAGAGGCGCTGCGATCCCAACCTCGCTCCAAGACCGGTCCGTCAGCGCGCCGTTCAGCCACAGGACGATCTGCGATAAGGCAAAGGCATTGGGCGACAGAGTAATGGCGAGCGCGGTCAAGGCTCCCGCAAGGCTTGCAATCATCAGGCCTGCGAGCGTGAAGAGCGCGATACCCCCGCCCGCTCCCCCGGCGCCGTCACTCAACGAACGCCCGGCGATCAGCGCCAGCAGCGCCATGGCCAGCCCCGCTCCGAGCAGAGCGAAGGCGGGCAGGCTCCACGCGGCGATAGCTGGTGGGAGCGCAGCGCCGAACCAGAAGCTTGCGACTGCACCCAGAGCTGCCGTGGGCGCGATGCCGAAGAGGCCCGGATCAGCCAGAGGGTTGCGCAAATAGCCTTGCATCGCCGCACCCGCTGCCCCCAGCCCTGCACCAAGCACGACGGCTAGCACGGCGCGCGGCAGGCGAAGTTCCATGAGAATTAATGCGGCGTTGGGCGTAGTTGCGGTGCCCGCAAACGGATCGATCCACACCCGGCCCGCAAGCAGCGACAAGGGCACCAACAGCGCGAGCAAAGCGGCAAAGATCAGGCTGGCGCGGTTCATTCCCGTCGGCCCTCAAAACTTTGCCGCAGCGCTCTCAGCTCTGCGCGCGCATCCGCTATGCTGGGCCCGCCGCAATAGAACAGGCTGGGGTCGAATGCGTGGACGCGTGTGCCTTCCAGCATTGCCAGCGCGGGATGCTGTTGCCCCGCGCTCTGCCCTGCCACCAACAACAGATCGGGCGGGTCGCTGACAACCTGCTCAAGCGACACATAATCCCCCTGCCCCAGCCCCAATGCTTCTGAGTGACTGGTGAAGCTTGCATCTTTGATTAGCCGCGAAATCAGCGTTTTCTGCCCGGCGGTGATTTGCCCGGCCTGCCACAAGAGCACCGAGGGATCAGGCCTCTTATACGGTGGTTCCAATCGCGGAGCAGCGATGCGCGTGTTGAGCGCCTGGGCGGCTTCAGGATTGCCGACTAGCTGGCCCATGCGGCGCACTTGCTGGACGCTCACATCGACACTGCGCGGTATGTCAAAGGTTTCAATCTCCAGGCCTGCGCGCTCGAGCGCGGATTTGGTCGCAGGCGGCAGAAAGATGCTGGCGAGCACGATGTCGGGCTGAAGGGCGATGATCTCTTCGGCTGTGCCCCCGGTGAAGGCAAATTGGGCGGCAAGCTCAGGTGCCATGCGCGAGCCGCCCGGCTGATGGCTGTAGTGCGAGATGGCGAGGACTTGCTCCGCCTCAGCCACCTCGACAAGGATCGCATCGAGGCAGGGGTTGAGGCTGACAAAGGTTTTTTGGGCAGGATCGGCGCTTGGGCGCTGGGTATTGGGCGCACAGGCGCTGATGAACGCGATCATGGCCAGAGCGCCGATTATCGTGGAAAGACCCCTCGTCACAGGCTCACGCGATAGGCACCGCGCCCTCAAGGGGCAAGCGCTGGGGTCAGCAGGAGCTCCGACAGCGTTAACAGGTTAACCGCCCCTGTTCGCTTTCGGGACGCGATCGAGGCAGCGCTCGCCGCCAGCCGCGCTGCGCGCTACGCGCCGGGGCGCGCCATGACGACCCGCCCATCTTCCACCCTTGACCGCGCGAGCTTTGGTCCCCCGCCCCAGATTGAATTGGAGGTGACCGATCTGGGTGCGCAGCGCTTGGATGAAGAGCCGCGCGCGCCGATATCCGGCCCTCCAACAGACCCGCGCCCCTCGCTGCGCAAGCGGCTGGCCGTGCTGCTCGCAGTGGTCGGCGTGCCCGCTATGGCTGCGCCCGGCGACTTTGGCGCTATGGCCGCTGATGCTCCGGGCGCTGCGACGGATGCCGACGCCCGCTATGCCGCGCAAAACGCTATGCCGTTCGAACAGCCGGGGGAAAGCTTTCCCGGCTCTGCCTTCTACTACCTCGCCGATCCGCCCAGCGCTGAGCGCGCCGCCACCCTAGTCGCCCTGCCGGACAGCGATCCGCTTGCGCGCGGGTCAGGCGAAGGCGGTCGCAAGCTTGGCGCGCTGATCGATGCTGGCCCGGCGGCCCGCCCCTTCCTTGCCGGAACAGGAGCGCATAGGATGCGCGCGCAGGACTGTCTTGCCAAGGCGATCTGGTACGAAGCGGCGAGCGAGAGCGAAGCGGGTCAGCGCGCCGTTGCCCAAGTGGTGCTCAACCGCGTCGGGCACTCCTTCTGGCCGGGCAGCGTGTGCGCGGTAGTGTTCGAAGGCTCAGAGCGCCGCACCGGGTGCCAGTTCAGCTTCACCTGCGATGGCAGCCTTGCGCGCCGAGCTGGCGGCGCCCAATGGCAGCGCGCCCAGCGCATAGCGGGCGAGGCTCTGAGCGGCGCTGTCTATGCTCCCATTGGCCACGCAACGCATTATCACACGCTGTGGGTCTCACCTTATTGGGCGCAAAGCCTTGACCATATCGGGACAATCGGCGCGCACCGCTTCTACCGCAACCGTGGGAGCGCGGGGCAAAGGAGCGCCTTCACACAAAGCTATGCGGGTTATGAGCCCTGGGCTGAGCCGCGCGCGGCTGTACCCCTCGCCGAGGGACCAACAGACAATCCTCCGCGCCTCGCCCCTGAGCCGGTTCTTGATGCCCCAACCCCTGATGCAATGGCCACAGACTTAGCAACCACCCCCATGGAGGCCTCAACGACGGCTCCGCCCACGCCCGAGACCGCCTTGGCGGACCCCGCTCTAGGAGGTGCAGGTCAGTTGCGCGAGGAGTTTGCCAGAGCAGGCCAGTGGAAGGTTGATCCGGCAAAGCTCAACCTTGAGGAGCCATCGCCCTTGATCGAGCGGTAAGCAGCCCCGCCTTTACCACATCTTCGATCTCCATCTTGGCCATTTGAGGTGCAGTTAACAGTGCTTCAACCGTGTCCGAACACCAAGCCTTAGCGCCGCATCTCTATGTGTTGGGCTCAGCTCACTTGCTGCCGTGCACGGCGCAGGCGCAAACAGGAAAGCCTATAGATGACCATCCATTTCGCCGCAGCCAAAACAGGCCCCAGGGCCGAGGGTCGCGGACCTCTCACGCTTGGCAATACGCGCGTACTTGCCAACCGAGCGATGGAAATTGTGGCCAATGATAACGGCCTTTCCCAAGCAGCGCGGACACGCGAGGATGCGATCCTGCGCGCCGCGCTTAATCATTTTGCCAAGCATGGCCTTGGTGCAGCGCGAACGGCGCGGGCTCAAGCTGAATCGGCGTTCCTTGTCGGTGACACGCGGGACTATGATTGGTGGCTGGCCATCACCCGGACGCTGGACCGGCGGATGGCTGCCGAGGTTGTGCGCCTTGCGCAAGGCCCCGCTTTGCCGGTGACGCGGTAGCGCGGGCTGCACGCCTCACGCACCCACGCCCGTATCGCGCACTCCTGCGCTAGAAGCGCCGCTGGCGGGAAGCTTATCGGCGCAATCCGGGCAAACCCGCACAGGACACAGGTAAGCGCCGAGTTAACCTGCGCTTGACCTGTGACCTGTAAGGCCGCTTGCCTATGGAGGCCAAGGAACTTCTCTCCAGGGTAGGACTGCGCGCAAGGCGCCGCGAGCGGAGAGACCAACTTTCTGCGAAAGTTCGCCGTATCCTGGTGCAAACGCTCTACACTCAGCGCGAAAGCCTTGCGCTCGGCGCACTGGCTGGAGTGGCAGCGACGGGGATTGCCGCCTGGGTTTCAGGCATTGTGTATCTGTGGAGCGGGTTCGCGCTGCTCTCGATCGTCGGGGTCGCCCGCGTTGTGCTGGCCTCGCACATCTCGGGCAAGACGCACGACAAGAAAACGGAATGGCTAGAATTCTTCTACGAGATCGGCGCCTTTGCCTATGCGCTGATCCTGGGAACGATCGCGGCGCTTACTCTATGGTTCGAGGCTGGGGCTGAGGCGCGCTATATGATGGTGGCAAATGCGCTGTGCTACGGCGTGGGAGTGTCCGCACGCAATGCCGGGCTCCCGATGATGGCGATGGGGCAATTGTTGCTTATTGCGCTACCGATTGCCGCCGCATGTATCGCGATCGCCACGCCCACTTCGCTAACGCTACTGGCGACCATCGTCTTTCTTATCCCCGCGATGAGCTCGATAACGTTGAATATCTTCAAAGTGCTGCGCGAATCCATCGCCTCTGCTGAAAGAAGCGCGCAGCTTGCCGACGAGATGCAGGCCCTTGCGCGCAGCGATGTGGTGACAGGGCTCGCCAATCGCGCAGGGCTCAGCCACGCCATGGTCGAGACAATCATGACCCGCGATGCTGAAAGCCAGTTTGCATTGTTCTGGATCGACCTTGATCGCTTCAAGGAGGTGAACGATCTGCTCGGCCATCCTGTCGGGGACCGCGTGCTGGTCGAAGTCGGTCAGCGCTTGGCTGAGGTATGTCCTGATCCGGCAACCGTATCGCGGTTTGGCGGGGATGAGTTTGTCATTTTCTGCCCCGTCGCCTCGCGTCAGGATACAGAGCGAATTTCGAGCGAAATCCACGCTGAAATCATGCGCCCGCTGCGGGTGGAGAGCGACCGGCTCGAAGTGCGCGCCTCGCTGGGCGTAGCGCTGCTGCCACAGGATAGCGAGGACGCCGACACGCTGATGCAACGCGCAGACCTTGCGCTTTATCATGCCAAGGTTGGCGGGCGCGCGCAGACCTGTTTCTTCGACAGCTCGATGACGCGCGACCTCATCCGCAGGCGCGAGATCGAGGACGAATTGCGCATTGCCCTCCAACGCGATGAGCTTTCTATCTTCTTCCAGCCGATTGTGGACCTTGGCACCGGCAAAATCCGGTGCTTCGAAGCGCTGGTGCGCTGGTTCCACCCCGAAAAAGGCGAGTTGCGGCCTGATGAGTTCATTCCGGTGGCTGAGGAGACCGGCGTCATCATCACGCTGGGCAATTGGATCACTGCCAGTGCTGCGCGGATCGCGGCACAATGGCCTGAGGATGTCACGCTCGCCGTCAACCTTTCGCCCTTGCAAATCCGCGCGCCGGGCGCTGCCTTGGGGATCAAGAATGCACTTCGCGCCGCCGGGCTCGATCCGAGCAGGCTTGAGCTTGAAGTGACCGAGAGCCTGCTCATCGAAGACAATCATGCCACCGCCGACTTCATCGAAGAGCTGTCCGAGATAGGCGTGCGATTTGCGCTTGATGACTTTGGCACCGGCTATTCCTCATTGGGCTATATCAATTCCTTCCCCTTCAAGACGATCAAGGTGGACCGCAGCTTCGTCTCGGGCGCGCAGGTTGGCCGCAAGAGCGAGGCGATCATCCGCGCTGTCGCCGAAATGGGCACGCGGCTGGAGATGGAAATTGTGGCCGAAGGGCTGGAAACGCTCGAGCAGGTCCAGGCGGTGCGCGAGGCGGGTTGCTCGCTGGGTCAGGGCTTTTATTTCAGCCGCGCCGTGCCCGATTACCTTGCCGCCATGCTGCTGGCCCAGGAACGCGAGGCGGCTGGTGTAGGCAAGGTCAAGCTGCGCGCCAACGGCTGACGCCAGCGCCGCAGCGTGAGCGCTCTTGTCAACGAAATCCAAACCCAGGACTAGGGGTTCGCTCCCGGTATTATTGATACTGCGAACTACTTGCAAAGAAACCCGCTCAATGCGACTTTTTGGTGGTTGCAAAGCTCTTTTTAGACGCCTACCCCGCTCCCCGAAGCTAATGCACAGCCGCTACGGGACGGGGGCTCGCATTGGCCGCGCGTGGTGAGGGATCGGTACGCGCGGCGCTTCGCTTGGACAGTTTGCCGTCCCGAGGGATCTGGGAAGGATATCTGTTTTTATGGCCAACAACGCGGGACGCAAGACGATTGCGCTTATCGGCTCCGGCATGATCGGCGGCACGCTCGCCCACCTCGCTGCGAAGAAGGAAATGGGCGACATCGTCCTGTTCGACATCGCCGAGGGTATGCCGCAGGGCAAGGCGCTCGACCTCTCGCAATGCGGGCCGATTGAAGGCTTTGACGCGCGTGTCACCGGCACCAATGACTACGCCGATATCGCCGGCGCGGATGTTGTGATCGTTACCGCGGGCGTTCCGCGCAAGCCGGGCATGAGCCGCGATGATCTGCTGGGCATCAACCTCAATGTGATGAAGGCCGTGGGCGAAGGCATCAAGAACAACTGCCCCGACGCCTTCGTGATCTGCATCACCAACCCGCTCGATGCGATGGTCTGGGCGCTGCGCGAGTTTTCCGGCCTGCCGCACAACAAAGTGGTTGGCATGGCGGGCGTGCTCGACTCCGCGCGTTTCGCAACCTTCCTCGCGTGGGAGTTCGTTTGCAGCGTCAAGGACGTGAACGCCTTTGTGCTCGGCGGCCACGGTGATACGATGGTTCCGGTCCTCAGCTATTCGACGATCAACGGCATCCCGGTGAAGGACATGGCCAAGATCAAGGGCGTTTCGGAAGACCGCTTGGACGAAATCGTCAAGCGCACCCGCGCAGGCGGCGGCGAGATCGTGAAGCTGCTCGGCACAGGCTCAGCCTATTACGCCCCCGCCACCAGCGCCATCGCAATGGCAGAGGCGTATCTGGGCGACCAAAAGCGCATCCTGCCGTGTGCAAGCTATGTGACCGGCAAGTACGGCCTTGATGGCCTTTACGTGGGCGTGCCCACCGTGCTGGGCGCAGGCGGGACCGAGGACGTGGTCGAGATTGAACTGAGCGAGGAAGAGAAAGCCAACCTCAAAGTCTCAACCGACGCGGTCGAAGAGCTGCTTGAGGCGTGCAAAGGATTGGACGACAGCCTTGCCTAAGACATTCGCCGCATTCGCGATCGCGGCCCTGCTGATCGCACCCACTTCGGCCAAAGATCCCAAGGCTGAACAAATCGTTCATACTGCTTTGGTTTGCGAAAGCCTGATGGACGATCCCTCAGGAGTACTTGCAGCTCTCAACGAGATGGGCTGGAAAGATCAGACACCGGGCGGGATGGGGCGCGTGACAGGCTCCTTCATGTTTCGAGCCAAGAATGGATCAGCAATGGTTGGCGTACCGGGTTCAATCACGGGCGCTAATTGTCAGTTCGATTTCGATAAGGTCAACGAAGCAGAGGCGCAGAATATCACTGCTGCGCTATCGGTCCGATTGGGCCACCCGCCCACTGAAGAACAAGCCGCGTCAGTTTGGAAAACTGAAAACGGATCGCTCGGCATGCTGAATAGAAAGAAAAACCAAATCACCCTGCTTTGGCTACCCAAATCGGAGAGCAATTAATGTCGATCCTCATTAACAATGACACCAAGGTCATCACCCAGGGGATGACCGGCAACACCGGCACCTTCCACACCGAGCAAGCCGTCGCTTACGGCTCGCAAATGGTGGCGGGCGTTACCCCCGGTAAGGGCGGCACGACGCATATCGGCATCCCGCAGTTCAACACCGTCGTCGAGGCCAAGGCCGAGACCGGCGCGACCGCCTCGTGCATTTACGTGCCCCCGCCTTTTGCCGCTGATGCGATTTGTGAGGCTATCGATGCCGAAATCGAACTCATCATCTGCATCACCGAAGGTATCCCCGTGCTCGACATGGTCCGCGCCAAAGCGGCTCTCACCGGTTCCAAGTCGCGCCTCATCGGCCCGAATTGCCCCGGCGTGCTCACCCCCGATGAGTGCAAGATCGGCATTATGCCCGGCTCGATCTTCAAGAAGGGCAGCGTCGGCGTTGTCAGCCGCTCGGGCACGCTCACTTATGAAGCCGTGCACCAGACCACCATGGTGGGCCTTGGCCAGACCACGGCGGTCGGCATTGGCGGGGACCCGGTGAACGGCACCAACTTTATCGACGTGCTCGACCTCTTCCTTGACGATCCCGAGACCACCTCGATGATCATGATCGGCGAAATCGGCGGCAGCGCCGAGGAAGAGGCCGCTGAATTCCTCAAGGCTGAGGCCGCCAAGGGCCGCTCCAAGCCCACCGTTGGCTTTATCGCGGGCCGCACGGCGCCTCCGGGCCGCCGCATGGGCCATGCAGGCGCGATTGTCTCAGGCGGCAAAGGCGGCGCGGAAGACAAGATCGCGGCAATGGAAGACGCCGGCATCCGCGTCTCCCCCTCGCCCAGCGAGCTTGGCACCACGCTTGATGCGATGCTGAAAGAGTTGGCCTGAGCATAGGGCTCAAAGGAGCGCGAGGCCTGACGGGGGCCGGGCCTCGTGCTTTCCATATCCCAAGGGATCAAAACCATGAACGAGCAGTCGAAAAACTTCATCCCTG
>JBCCJS010000014.1:0-74704 GCA_039027675.1 Pseudomonadota bacterium | reverse complement strand
TATCGCTGCGAGTACGGCAGCGCAGGAAGGCCCGGTTGATGTGGTGACGGTGGACGGCAACGGCGTGCTGGGCCGCCAGCAAGCTGCAACCGCCGCCTCGGTCGCGAATATCCGCGTCTCGATGAACGCGCTCTCTCAGGTCTCCGAAGCGCAGTTTGCCACTTTGGAAAACAGCGTGCTGGCGCTCGATGGGCGCCTTACCGGCCTCGAGTTCCAGTTGCAGGATGTCGACCAGCGCCTGACTGGCGGGATTGCAGCCTCGATGGCGCTGGGCGGACAGATGGTTGTGCCCGACAGCACTTTCTCGGTCAGCTTCAACGCGTCGACCTATCAGGGTGAACAGGGCTTTGCCGGATCGATCTCACTGCGCGCTAGCGAGCGGGTTTACATCTCGGCTGGTGTGGCAGGATCGACCGCTCGCGACAGCACTGGCGGGCGCGTCGGCGTTGCCTTCGGGTTCTGACGAGGGGACCCTTGAATCGCTAGCTCGCGGCGCTCGCGCTGGAGGCGCTGCGGTAGATCGAAGCGCAGGCTGAGGCGCTTGAACCGCGCGTTGCAGACGCGGCTTGAGCCCTGGCTTGGGGTGGGGCGGCTTGCCGTGGTCGCTGGAGACGGAAACGCAATATTGCGCCCCCGCCTCAAACAGCGTCGCCAAAGCGCGGCCGGCTTACTCAGCGCTGCTGGCGGGTTCATCCTCACTAGCAGGTGTGAGGCCCAGTGAGCCCAGCATGTACTTCACATCCGGATCGCGGACCGCGTAATTGCGGTAAACCTCATCATAATCCATCGTCCCGCCCCGGCTGAGCACGAGATCGCGCAGCCGGCGCCCATTCTCGCGGGTGAGGCCGCCATTGGCGATGATGAAGTCGCGGCTGTCATGGTCCAGCATCTGCGTCCACAAATAGCTGTAATAGCCCGCCGAATAGCCCGTTGAGCTTGAAAAGATGTGGTTGAAATAGGTGCTGCGGTAACGCGGCGGCACGTTTTCAACCGCAAGCCCCAGTTCCGAAAGCGCTTGGGCTTCAAACGCGGCGACCTTTTCGGGCGTATCGATGGCGGCCGCTTCCTCGGCAGACAGCGAGTGCCACTTCATATCGAGCAGCGCGGCTTCCACCACTTCGCCAAAGTCATAGCCCTGGTTCCACTGTGACGCGGCCTGGATACGCTCGAACAATTCCATAGGCATAGGCTTACCGGTTTCGACATGCGCGGTGTATTTCTGGATCATTTCCGGGCGATCGCGCCACATTTCGTGGACTTGCGCCGGGTATTCGACGAAATCGCGCGGCGTGGCAGTGCCTGAGAGACTCGGGAATTTCTGTTGAGCAAACATGCCGTGCAAGCCGTGACCAAATTCATGGAAGGTCGTCTTGACCCAGTCAAAGCTCATCGTCTGCACTTCGCCCGCGGGCGCCTTGGGCACGTTGAGGACGTTGTAGATGACCGGCTTTTCGCCCCACAAAAAGTTCTGCGAGACAAAGCTGCCCATCCACGCACCGCCGCGCTTTGAGGGACGCTGGAAGGGATCAAAGTAGAACAGCGCCAGCTCTGAGCCGTCTTGATCGAAGATCGTGTAGACGCTCACATCCTCGTGGTAGACCGGGATGTCATCGCGCTTTTCAAAGGTCAGGCCGTAAAGCTGGTTGGCCATGTAAAAGACGCCATCTTCGAGCACCTTTTCCAGCTGCAAGTACTGTGTGACCTCTTCCTCGCTGTAATTGAACTGCTCTTCGCGCACCTTGTTGGCGTAGCGATACCAGTCCCACGGGCGCACTTCGTAGTTGCCGCCTTCCTTATCGATCCGTGCCGTCAGGATGTCGGCCTCGCGCTCCTGAGTTGCGGCGAGAGCGGGCACCATTTGCGCCATGAAATCGAGCGCCTTTTTGGGCTCATCGGCCATATTGCGATACATGGTGTAGCTCGCCCAATCAGGCTCGCCGAAAAGCGCTGCCTTCTCCGCGCGCAGCTGAGCGATCCTGGCAACCAGCATGCGGGTGTCGAACTCGGGATTGCTGCCATCAGAGCGCCCGAGGCTGAGTTTGAGGAAGCGTTCGCGGGTTTCGCGGTTTTCGAGCAAGGGCAATTGCGGCTGCTGCGTGGTGTTCTGCATTACCAGCGCAAACTTGCCGGGCATGCCAAGGTCAGCGGCTTTCTTGGAGGCTGCGTCGATAGCGCTGTCAGAAAGACCAGCTAGCTCTTCGCGCGTATCGACGATCAGCGGCTGCTGATTGGTGGCATTGCGCACCGTCTGAGCAAACTTCGTGGTGAGCGCGGACATCTCGCTGTTGATCGCCTTAACCCGCTCACGCTCGGCATCGGTTAGCAGCGCGCCGGCATGGACCATGCCTTCATACCTGTTCGAAAGCAGCTTTGCCTCTTCGACCGACAAGAGCAGCGTCTCGCGCTTGTCGTAGACCGCTTTCACACGGGCAAAGAGCGCCGGATTTAGGCTGATACCGGTTGAGTGGTCCGACAGTTTGGGGCCGATCTCGGTGGCGATTGCGTCGAGCCGGTCATTGGTGTTGGTGCCTGTTAATTGGTAGAACACGCGGCTTACACGGCTGAGCATCCGGCCCGTTTTCTCAAGCGCGACAATGGTGTTTTCAAAGTCAGGGGCGGCAGGGTTGTCGATGATGGCCTGCACTTCGGCCTTCTGGATTGCCATGCCCTGATCGAACGAGGGAAGGTAATCGTCTTCGCTGATCTTGGTGAAATCGGGCGCCTGGAACGGCAGATCGCTGGCTGTGGCGAAATAGCCGGTGCCTTGAGGTATGGCGCTGGCCGTTTGAGCAGTGGCTGGCGTTTCGGGCGCGTTTTGCGCCGAGAGAGCTCCCGCGCTCACAGCCATGAGGGAAACCGAGGATAGGGCAGACACAAATTTGACGATCATTTTTCGCTCTCAATACTAGTTTGGGTAAGGCGTAATACGTAGCTGACCATGCGCTCCATACTGGCGCTGTGCAAGGATCTTGGCGCGTATCTCCAGGCGCCTGATTGGATGAAGTCGGCGTGGTCAAATAGGTGTAGACCATGTCCGTATATGTCTCGACAAGCGTCTCGTCATCGGGGCGCATATCGTCCTGCAGGCTCGACTTCACGAAGACGATGCAATTGAGAAACAGGATGTTGATGAAGTGGTTCACCATCTTTGCAGCGGCATGCAGGGCCTCGCGCCGTGTGGGCGTGGTGAACCGGGCTGACCGTGCGTGAGATCGTGCGAGATTGACATCACCCAGCCCTAACCAAGGGCGGCATTGTTTCACCCAGGATGGCCAGCGTGCCGCTGCGGCGGGGGCGGTCTGATACCGTCTCACTCGGTCGTGCGCTGATTATCCACGCGCGCGAAATACAGCGCGATCAATCCGAGCGAAGCAAGGCCCGCAATCGCGAAATAGATCGTCTGATACCCACCCCATTCGATCACATAACCCGAATTGCCCGTGTAGAATAAGCGCACTATTGTAGGGACAGCGTTGAATAGTGCAAACTGGCTTGCCGCGACTGCAGGGCTGCACAGATGCATCAGCCAAACGCAGCACAAAACCATGGTGAGCGTGTGCGCCAGATTCTGAACCGGGGCAAGCGCCATGAAGATCGTGTCGCCTTGCCAGTATGGGTAGGTAAGCCCTCCGATCAAACCAGTCGCGATGTGAAGCCCAAACACGCCAAAGATCGCATTACGCAGGCCGAACGCCTTAACCGCAGGGGCGGCGCACAACACTGCAATCGGGGCTGTCAGCAGGCCGAGCATGCCTGCAACGCCGCTGTATTGATCGCTTTCCCAGCCCAATTCCTGAACCGCCAGCGTCGCAGCCATCGCATCACCGAAAGAACCCGTGCCCATGCCCAGCGCCATGGCGAGCAGAAACAAAAGCGTGAGCGGCTTGAACGTCGAAACGGCCACACCTTTCAGGACAGGCCAGAAAGCATCTTGCTGACGCTCGAGGCACTCCTTTGACGCTTCGCCGGGCGACCATGGCAAAAGCCGTTCTCCCTTGCGCTCGCGGAACAGGGCTACAAACGTAGAGGCCGCCGCGACAAACATCCCAAAGATAAAAGCCGCCAAACTCATGGCGCCATCAGCCAGTAAAACGCCACCAATATACCCGATCAGAGCCATCCCCACAGTCTGCGAGGCGAACATCAGACTATTGAGCAACGGGCGCTCATCTTCCGGAACGATATCGATGGTCATACCGTCCACGGCCACGTCGTTGAAAGTCGCGCAAACATTGAGAGTGAACAGGAAGACGGTCAGAACCGCGATATCCTGCGGCCCCGGCGCGACAATCGCCAACGCGAACAGCGTCAGCGCCATGGCAGCCTGCGCGATCAGGACCCACCCTCTGCGCCGCCCCATGGGCTTGAACGCGAAACGGTCCATGATCAGTCCGTTTACAAGCTTGAGCGTCCAGGGAAGCATGATGGTGCCAGCATACGCGCCCACTTCAACCGGCGTTGCGCCATTGGCCGCGAGCCAGGCCGGGATGGCGAGAAGGCCGAGCCCGATGGGCACCCCTTGCATAAAATAGAGTATGATCGCCGCGCTGAAACGCGCGAACTTGTTATCCGCAAGCGACGGCAGGACGCTCGGCACAATCGGCGTCGTCGAGATTTGCGGTGCGTCGATTGTCATGCGCCAACACCGCCGCGCACACGAACTGAATAGAATAAAAGCAAATTCATTAGTAGCTGCCCCTGAAGCTACGGCCCGGGGAGGAGCGTAGAGGCGTGGACGGAAAATGAAAGCCCCCGCCGAACGAAAGTCGCGCAGCGGGGGTATCATTGTTAATCGGCCCGAGGGGCCGCAAGGGCGACTGCCCGTCCGCAGCGTGCGCAGCTTTGCTGCGCGTCTAGCGAGGACGTGCCCCTGGATGGGGGCACGCAAAAATCAGCGCGGGGCCATGCGGATGGCGCCATCGAGGCGCACGTCTTCGCCGTTGAAATAGCCGGTTTCGATCATCGTCATCGCAAGGCGAGCATATTCCTCAGGATAGCCCAGGCGCTTGGGGAACGGCACGGAAGCAGCAAGGCCGTCCTTCACCTTTTGCGGAGCAGCGTTCATCAGCGGGGTCTCGAAGATGCCCGGCAGGATGGTGTTGACCCGAATGCCCTCGCTCATGAGGTCGCGCGCGATGGGGAGCGTCATGCCGACAACGCCACCCTTGGATGCTGAATACGCCGCCTGGCCCATCTGGCCGTCTTCTGCCGCGACGCTCGCGGTGTTGACGATAGCGCCGCGCGCGCCGTCTTCGTTGATCGGATCAAGCTTGAGCATGCCCGCCGCCGACTTGGCGATGCAGCGGAAGGTGCCCACAAGGTTCACCTGAATAACGAAATCGAAGGCTGATAGGAGGAAATGCTTGGTCTCTCCGGTAAGCCCGCCATTTTCATCTTTTACGCGGCTGGCGGTCTTCATGGCGTTGCCGATGCCTGCACAGTTCACAAGGATGCGCTCTTGCCCGTGCGCCTCGCGCGCTTTGGCGAAGGCCGCGTCGACTTCTTCGTCGCTGGTGACATTCACTTTGCAGAAAATGCCGCCGATTTCGGCCGCCATCGCTTCGCCCTTTTCCTCGTTCATGTCGAAGATCGCGACCTTGGCGCCCTTGGCAGCGAGAGCCCGCGCGGTGGCGGCACCAAGGCCTGATGCGCCGCCCGTCACAACGGCGGGAGTGTTGGCTGAAACTTCCATTTGTTTTCCTCTCTTCGGTGAATCCCCGCGCAGTCGGGGATTGTGTTCGGATAGGTGGGAGGTCCCCGTCTTCACGGGGACTCGCTTTGGGTTAAAGGCGCTCTACAATGGTGACGTTGGCAACGCCGCCGCCTTCGCACATCGTTTGCAGCCCGTATTTCTTGTCATGACGCTTGAGCGCGTGGACGAGCGTCGCCATCAGCTTGGTTCCCGAAGCGCCGAGCGGATGGCCCAGCGCAATTGCGCCGCCGTGAACGTTGAGCTTGTCCGGGTCCGCGCCGGTATGGCGGAGCCAGGCGAGCGGCACCGGCGCAAACGCTTCGTTCACTTCGTAAAGGTCGATATCGTTGATGCTAAGGCCAGCGCGCTTCAGCGCCTTATCAGTCGCAAACAGCGGCTCTTCGAGCATGATGACGGGATCGCCCGCCGTGACCGTCAGATTGTGGATGCGCGCCATCGGGGTAAGGCCCTGGGCCTTCAAGGCCTCTTCGCTGACGACCAGAACTGCGCTCGATCCATCGCAGATCTGGCTGGCGGACGCTGCCGTCACCATGCCTTCAGGGCTGATGAGCTTGACCCCGGCAATGCCGTCAAGGCTCGCATCAAAGCGTATGCCTTCATCGACGGTGTGCACAGCATCGCCCTCGGGCGTTTCGATGTCGACGGGCACAATCTCATTCTCGAACGCGCCTGCTTGCGTCGCGGCGATGGCCTTCTGGTGGCTGGCGAACGCGAACGCGTCGAGCTCGTCCTTGGTCATGCCATGCTTCTTGGCGATCATTTCTGCGCCCATGAACTGGCTGAACTGGACGCCGGGATACTTCTCCTTGACGCCGTCAGACATGTAATTGCCCAGCCCTTCCTTCATGTGGAGGGTCATATTGGTGCCCATGGGCACGCGCGTCATACTCTCAACGCCGCTGGCGATGACAACGTCCTGCGTCCCGCTCATCACGGCTTGGGCGGCAAACTGGATCGCCTGCTGCGAAGAACCGCACTGACGATCAATCGAGACCGCCGGGGTGGATTGCGGCAGATGCTTGGAGGCGAGCACGCCCATGCGCCCAACCTGCCCCGCCTGCTCGCCCGCTTGGCTGACGCAGCCAGTGACCACATCATCGACCGCCTTGGGATCAACGCCGCTGCGCTCAACGATGGCATCGAGCGACTTGGCGAGCAGATCGACCGGGTGCACGCCCGCCAGACGACCGCCACGGCGGCCTCCAGCGGTGCGAACGGCGTCAACGATATAGGCTGTGGTCATGTTTAGGGGGTCCTCTCTCAACTCAATTTTATTTTGAGACCCAGTTATGGGAGCCGCGATCCCAAATCAAGCGCGCAAAGCCTCGTCAGGCGGGCTTGTGCACGCCGTCCCCGAATGGCACTCCCGGCTGAGTGATGATCACGAAGAGCGACCTTCAGCAAGCCCGATCTGGCATCATGGCGGCCATGCAAGCGGGCAATTTGGATGCAGCGCGCGGATTAGCCGATAAGGCTCGGCAAACCTTTCCCGATGACGCGCAGCTGGCCCAGCTATCGGGCAGCATTGCCCTCAAGAGCAACGACCCGGCCAGCGCGGCGCAGTTCTTCGAAGCGGCCATGCGACTTGAACCGGCCTCGCTCGCCTTTGTTCTCGATCATGCGATCGCGCTTCAGCGGCTGGGGCGGCATTCCGAAGTGCTCTCCAATCTGGCGCGCTTCGAGGCGGAGGGACGCTCCAACACTCGCTACGCAAACACAATGGCTGCCTCCTATCGGGAAATGCGCAATCTGGCCGAGGCGGCGCGGTGGTACGATCATGCGCTCAGCCTTGATAGTCGCAACCGCCTCGCTCTGATGGGACGCTCGCGGGTGGCGCTTGAGCGGTGCGAGGAGACAGCGCTCGCCTTCACGGACAGGGCGTTGGCCGTCAATCCGGGGGACGCCAATCTCTGGCTCGGCAAGGCAAATGCGCTCGATATGGCCGGAGATCATGACGGCGCCTTGCTGGTCGCGCGCCAGATCGTGGAGCAGGCGCCTGGCCTGCGCGATGGTCTGTCTCTCTTGGCTCAATTGCGTCTGGCTAGGGGGGGCGAGGACTTCGCATCGCACTATAACGACGCCGCAAGCAAGCAGCCGCAAAACCCCAACATCCCGCTTGCCCATTGTAGCACGCTTGAGGGCGCTGGGCAGTCTGCGCAGGCCGCAGAGGTCGCAAGCCGGGCGCGTCTGGCGTTTCCCGATATCAACCACTTCGCCCTGCTCGAGGCCCTGCATCGGGGCAGCGCTGGCCAATGGAGCGAGGCGGATGCGATCTTTCGCACGCTCGATGACACCAGCCCGCAGCGCCACCTCCACGAAGCGCGCCATCGTCTGCGGGGCGGCACGCCCGATGAATCTGAGGCATTGCTTGAGAAAGTCCTGGCTGAGCAGCCCTGGGACATTGCCGCCTGGGCGCTGCGCGGGATTGCGTGGCGATTGCTCAATGATCCGCGATGCGATTGGCTTCACGAGCAGGCCGGGCTCGTCAACTTCCTCCCGCTGGTGGGCGAGGATGATCTGCTTGAGCGTGCGATCGATCACCTGCACGACCTTCACGCGCGTTCGCCCTTCCCCTTGGGACAGAGCCTGCGCGGGGGCACGCAGACCCGCGCAAACCTGTTCGATTATGCAAGCCCGATCCTCGGCGAATTGGCACATGCGATCAAAGCCACGCTGGAGAATTACCGGGCGGGCCTGCCGGACCTCGACGAGACGCATCCGCTGCTGCGCCACCGGGAGAGCGGATGGCGCTTTGATGGCTCATGGTCCGTTAGGCTCACCGGCGGCTCAGATCACCATGCTGCGCATATTCACCCCGCCGGAATCATCTCCTCAGCGCTCTATCTGGTGGTGCCAGAAAGCGCTCAGCAACCCGGCGGTGGAGGCGCGCTGGAAGTTGGGCGGCCCGCGACCAATCTGGGTCTCGATCTGCCCCCGCTAAGGACGATCCAGCCGCGTCCAGGCCACCTCGCGCTGTTCCCCTCATCGCTCTACCACGGAACAACCCCTTTCAGCGGCGAGGAGCGCATGACGGTGGCGTTCGACGTCGTAGTCTGACAGAGCCGACGGGTATGAGTACAAAGCCTTCCGCTGACCCTTGGGGTGATTTCTGGGCCATCAACAAGCGCAGCCGCGTGGTGGGTGGCGGCAATGGCTGCTTGCCCCAACGATGGGGCGCCATTGAGAGCGCCTTGCAGGGTGCTTGGGAGCGGTTCGTTCAATCGGTCGATGAGGGCGGAACGGTTCTTGATCTGGCCACGGGCGATGGCCGGATCATGGGCTGGATGCAGGAGAAACGCCCGGACCTCTCCTTCATCGGCATCGATTTATCGCCCAGCCTTCCTCCACCACCGCCTGGAACCCAATCTCGCAGCGGGATTCCTATGGAGGCTGTGCCTTTCGATAATGGTTCGATGGCCGCTGTCGTCAGCCAGTTCGGGTTCGAATATGGCGATGTTGCGACAGTCGCGAAGGAAATCGCCCGCGTTCTTGCTCCCGGTGGCCGGATCGGCCTGATCATGCATCGCGGTGATGGCCCGATCCTGGAGCATAACAAGGCCCGGCGTGCACAACTTATGTGGGCCCTCAAGGACAAGGGAACCGCGCGCAAGGTCAGGAACATCCTCGCAGATGGACCCGCCGCGATCGACAAGGCAGCCAGCCTTGCCGAAAGGGTGGCAAGCCAAGGTGCAAAGCGGTTTGGAGAGACCTCACCCGCCTGGGAAATTCCCGAAGCGATCAAGCGCACCTGCCTGATGGGACGAAGTTCTGGTGTTGCCTCGATAATCGAGACAATCGGAACGATAGAAAGCCACGCCAGGAACGAGCTTGGCCGGATCAATTCGCTGGCCGGAGCTTGCGCGACCGCTGATCGGCGGGAGGCTATTGTCGCTGAATTTGGCAAGCATGGCCTTGAACGGGCCGAGCAGCAGGAGCTGCGTGAACCTTCGGGCCGTGCCTTTGCGGATTTCGTCGAGTTCAAATGAGCTGATCGCCGCCGCGCTAAGGCGCTGCAATCACAATCCACCAACAAAAAAGGGCGCGAGGAAATTCACCTCGCGCCCTGTTTTTTGTTGGTACCACCGGCCAGAGCCGGCGGCGCCAATCGGACTAGAAGCGGAACTGCGCTCCGATGAAGAAGTCACGACCAAGAACGTCGAACGTGCTCGGGAAGGTGTTCGCCTGCTCCGAGTTCGAATCGCCGACAAGGATCGAGTTCGTGTTGTTCACCACTTCACCGTCGACGAAGACCGGCGTGTCAGGCAGAGTATCAAACAGGTTGTTGATACCGGCCGTGATCGTGACGTTGTCCGTCGCATCGACGCGGAATGTCAGGTCGATCAGGTCATAGGCATTGATGAACTGACCAAGACCACCGTCCGGGTTCGCATCATCTTCGGTGCCCGAAAGGTGACGCCAACGGGTCGAGATCGTCCACGGACCATCGATGTAGCTGAAGCGCGACACCCACTTGAACGTAGCCTGGGGCTCGTCACAAGTCAGGCCGAAGCGACCAGCACAGCGATCGATATCTGTCGGATCAAGTGGGTTCGCCTGCGTGTCATTCGTATCGGTCCATGTACCAATGAAGTTCATGTCGAAACGAGCAACATCGTCGCTGAACAGCGAGAACCCGAGATCAGTCGAGTAGTTGACCGTAAGGTCGATACCCGAGGTGCTGAGTTCACCGATGTTCCCGTCACCCTGCGTCGGCAGAAGGTCACGACCAAACGCACCCGCATCGTCACGCGTACCAATGAACGGCGCACAGGACGGGTCGCTGAGATCCTGAGCACTCTCGAAGCAGAGCTCGAGCGAGGTCTGGAAGGGAAGCGTCACAATCGCATCTTCGATGGTGATGTCGAAGTAATCGGCTGTGATCACGAGGCCCGGCACGAAGCTCGGCTCAATCACGACACCGATAGTGAAGCTGTCCGAGGTTTCTTCAAACAGGTTCGGGTTACCACCGATCGACGTTGCGATCTGCGGATCCGGCTGAATGATTTCGTTACGCGGAACACCCGGGGTGGTTTCGATACCGATGTTGGATTCCGGAACGCCGTTGGCGATACAGGTCGCACGAACGCCGCCCTGAGGCTCATTGGCACCGATGCCGGCACACGGATCGTCCGCCGCCGGGAAGTTATTGGCGGAACCGCCAAACAGTTCACCCACGTTCGGCGCACGAACAGCGCGCTGGTACTGACCGCGGAAGGTGATGTCCTCAATTGGTGCGAACTGAAGGCCACCAGCGTATGTGAACACGCCGCCGACTGCATCAAGCGAGTAGTCCGAGTAACGGGCCGCCGCGTTGAGTTCGAAGCGCATACCGCCTTCGGTCTCGTACGGAATGACGAGTTCGCCGAACAGTTCGTTGACGTTGTAACCGCCTTCAGTCGGTTCGCCTGCGTTAAAGCCGGCAACATCGCCTGATGCAAGGAACTCGTCAGGAAGGAACTGTGCGCTAACGATCCGGCGCTCAACACCAGCCGCAAAGCCAATCGGTTCGGCCTCGCCAAGTGCGAAGTCACCAAAGGTACCAGACACAACGCCGCTCATGACCTGAAGGGTCGAGATTTCGCCGTTCTGCGCTTGAATGCGGAACACATCCACCATGTCCGGTGTCAGCTGATTGGCACCGAAGATGTTGATCGGGTTCGGACCGGTTCCGTTGATTGCTTCCGTGAAGCGCGAAACCGAGGCGTTGCCCTGCTGGATGTTCGAGTTACGCGTGCGAGCATACAGATAGTATGTATCGTAGCTGATCGTATCCGTGATCGCACCGCGCGCACCAGTGACGATGCGGAAAGCGCTACGCTCATCGAGGTTGTTACGCCCGCCTGCTTCTTCAAGACGACGACGGACCTGAACATCAACCAGACCATCGCCGGCCTGATCATCGGTTTCAGCTGCGTCGAGAGCGCGCAGCTCTGCAGCAGTTCCGGCGCTGATGAAGCCGTCGCCTTCGAGTTGGTCGATATCAAGGAAGGTGTTGACCAGAATTGGCGTCGGGGCGAGTTCGGCGGCAACGCGGTTGTTGACGTACGAAACTTCACCGTAGACTTCGAGCGAGCTGTTCACTTCATAGTCTGCATTACCGCCAAGAAGATAGCGTTCTTGCGGCAGCTGCAGGTAGTTGATCGGCGCGTAGTTATAGAGGTCGCCCGGTGTCTCGTAACCACGCAGTTCGCCCGGCGTACCAAAGATCGCCAGGTTGTTGCCGTTCGCTGCGAACGATGAGTCAAGGTAACCCATGCCGTCGCGATCTGCGTTGCCGCGATAGGTCAGGCGTGTTTCAGGCGGAAGCGATGAACCACCAGGCGTAAAGCGTGTATCGCCTTCACCCTGCAAAACGAAGTTTGAGAAACCACGATCGCCCTGGAAGATTTCTTCGCGATCGAAGTATTCACCGTAGACAGTGACGTTACCGCGACCATCGGCGAAATCCGAACCAATCGCACCATAAACCTGAAGACGGGCGCCATCGCCGCGCTCGGTGATGGAATACTGGCTGCCAACTTCCACGCCTTGCACTTCGCGAAGCTTGAAGTTGACAACGCCAGCAAGCGCGTCCGAACCGTACACAGCCGATGCACCACCGGTCACCGTGTCGACAGATTCAATAAGGAAGTTCGGGATCGTGTTAAGGTCAACGATCTGGTTTGTGTCAAAGAACGTCCAGCGACGGCCGTTGACAAGAACAAGAGTACGCGGCGTGCCGAGGCCACGAAGGTTAAGCGTCGCGGCACCATTACCCGGGTTGTTCGAGAACGCGGTCGTGCCCGGCACAACCTGCGGCAGCGCGTTGATCACGTTTTCAACGTTGACTGTACCGGTCAGCTGAAATTCTTCAGCATCGACGACAGCAACAGGCGCTGCGGTGTCAACATTGGTCCTCTGAATGCGCGAACCGGTAACGATAATCGGTGCACTTTCCGTGACCTCTTCGGCCGTCTCGCCGTCCTGTGCCATCGCCGGCGTTGCGATCATGGCCCCAGCCATGACGGTGCCGGAAAGCAGCAAACCCTTGTTAAAACTCTTCATTTTATTCCCCTTTAGCTGTGCGAAAATTAGGGATCGCACGTCCAAACGCATCGGGATCGGGGCCCGAATAGCTCGCGGCGTACGCCAAACGCGGCAATCTTCGCAATCTTGAGAAACACTTGTTTGAAATGTCGCATCAGACCTGTGGCAATCTGGTTACAGGTGTGACACTCTCTGTTTGGAAACAATTGCGGCACGAAAGCAGTGTGTACGATCCTGATGCCCAAGCTTAGGATTGGGGCTGTGAGAAGTCGCATTTCAGGAGAGAATATGATGCCCAAGCCCTCGGTCTGCGCACCTATGTCAGGCAAAACGATCCGTTATTCCGCCGGCGCGGTTGCGGCGGCGCTCCTTTGGACCATTCCGGGTACTGCTCAAGAGCAAGCGCCCAACGCAGGGCCGGACTTTCTTGAACAGCTAAAGGTTTGCCAGACCAAGACCAATGACAGTGAGCGGCTCGCCTGTTTCGATCAGGCGGTGGGCAACATAGTTGCGGCCAACGAAGCGGGCGAAGTTCAGATCATTGATCAGGACGATGTGCGCCGCACCAAGCGCGAGCTGTTCGGCTTATCGGTCCCGGATATCGACATCTTGAAGACCGATGACGAAGAGGAAGACAAAAAAGCCAAGGAAGAGCTTGAGACGGTGATCACAAGCGCGAGCTACCAATCGAGGAAGAAAATCCGCTTCACCACGCAGGAAGGGGCCGTGTGGGAAATTACCGGCGCGCCCAGCCGCCTGAGGACCATCGAAGCGGGTGATAGAGTTGTGTTTAAGAAAGCGTCGATGGGGACATTCTTCATCCGGATCAACGGACAGGTCGGGGTGCGAGGCAAGCGTATTCAATAAGCGCATCTAATAGTGGTGAGGCGCTGATCCTCACGACAAGAAAAGAGGGCGCGCCAATCGCTTGGCGCGCCCTCTCTTTTGTCAGCACCAGGAAAACTCCTGGCGACGGCGGGATGGGCTTTAGAGCCCGCCCGGCCCGCAATCATTCGCCAGGAAGTCCAGCATCTTGGTGTAAAGCTGCTGCTGGTGGCGATACATCAGCGTGTTCGAGAAGTGGTTTGCACCCTCGATCGTCAGGAACTGCCCTTCCTTGCCCGCTTTTTCGAACTCCTTCTTGTAGTCGGTGAAGTTGAAATAGCGCACGCGCATATCCTGGCGCGGGTGAACCATCAGCAGCGGGATGTTGACCTTCGGGATCTCTTCCATCGGGTTCACGCCGTAGGAATTCTCGGAATATTCAGTGATGATGTCGATCCCGCCGCGCCGTTCGCGCTGCATCTTGGGATAGTTGGCCACCGCAGCGCCAGCGATGGCACACTGGTAGACTTGCTCTTCGCGGCTCAAGGAAACCAGCGCTGCATAGCCGCCATATGACCAACCGAACATTGCAATACGATCCGGATCAACGAGGCCCTGCTCCACAAGGTAGAGAGCGCCGTCATCCTTATCGTCCTGCATCTTCGTGCCGAATTCGTACAGGCCTGCTTTGAAATGGCTTTTGCCCCAACCGGTCGAAATACGGTATTGCGGCTGCAGAACCATGTAGCCTGCGCTCGCCAGCATCTGCGACCATTCATCATAGATGATGACCTCATTGATCGTCGGGCCACCATGCGGCAAAACGACCAAGGGGAACGGCCCTTCGCCTTTGGGCTTCGTCAGGTAGGCCGGGATCTCCATGCCATCGCGCGAAGTGTATTTGATGAACTCAACATCCGCGAGGTTTTCCTGATTAAGCAGCGGGTTACGGCTTCCCAGCTTGGCAAGCTGGCCGTCCTTCACGAGCCAGAACGAACCCGGATCGTGTGGGCCGGTGTTCTCGACGATCATCCGCTTCCCATCAACAGACCGGCTCGTGATGCTGATCTGATGGGCGTATGGGATTTGCTTTTCGAGCGCTTCATAGAGCGCCTGCTCATTCTCATCAAACCAGTGCCGCTCATATTTGGCGCCGGGATACACTGCAGCTGCCAGCGTGCCACGCCCGGGAATCGAATGAGTCGCAACGCCAAGAATGTCAGCATCTGGGTCTTGGAACAGCTTCTTGCCGAATTGTCCGGTTTCAAGATTGAGTTCCCACAGGCTCGATGTGTCATCATCACCATCATAGCGAATGACATAGCCAAGGCTGGGGTCTTCAGGATCGATGGTCTGAAGACCAACCGTCCCAAAGACTTCCATCAGGTTGGCTTGATCGTTGAGATCCGTTTCGTCATACAACGTCCATGAACCCTCGCCCGGGCGGCGGAAGTAGTATTTCTGGACACCGTTATCGAAGCCAACCGCAGCGCGCGGGTTGCCTTCTGGATCAAATACGACACTGCCCTGCTTGATAGAGCCGCGCAGGATCAAGCGGCGCGCCCCTGTTTCGAGGTTCATCTTGTAGTAGTTAGCTGGGCGACGACCGGCGAGCGGGTCCGATCCGCTCTGGTCACGAAACGCAAGGCCGCTCGCGATCAGAATGTGATCAGGGTCATTGGGCAAGGTGTTGACCAGGCCAAAATTGCCCGCGTCACGGCTGAACTTGTTGGTCGCGATATCGTAGAGATAGGACGCGCGCACATGCGGGTCCTGCTCTTGGCGTTTGATCGTCTTGTACTTGAACTGCCAGGCCGAACCGAAAATCTTGGTGTTGCTGATCCAGCGCGCGGTGATCAGCTCCATCGGATCACCGTTGATTGTGCGCACTGGCGTCGTCAGATCGTCAGTCTTGTAAACCTGCAGAAGGTAATCGCTGTCGCGCGATTTGACCGTGTGGACCAGAACGTGCTGGCCATCGGGTGAAATCTGGACTGCATTTACGACGTTGCGCAGCGCCCAAACATCGATCGGAACGGAGGACGCGCCACTTGCCTGAGCCTGAACCTCAATCGGAGCGGCGGCTGTAAGGCCAAGAGCGGAGACGCCAACCAATATTGCGGCGGCCGAAGCTTTGAGAAGTTTCATCGGGTCTAACCCTTTTTCCTGATGACAGTGAGTATTCTCACAGGGGAACCGGCCTCCATTCCAGTACTCCTGCAAGGTGGATTAAAACAAAAAAACGGCCCCTCAGCAAGAGCGAGGAGCCGCTTTTTTTTTGGTAGAATTCAGCCGTTTTTTAGAAACGAGCGAGGAACTGGGCGAAGAATTCGCGACCGTTCAGATCGTAGACCGAACCCAGCGGAGTGTTCGAAATCTGGAACACACCAGCGCGCGACGAAACCTGCGGCGGAGCAGTGTCGAAAATGTTGCGAACGCCGAGGATCACACGGAAATCATCGCTGTCCCAACGGATCGAGGCAGTGTGCTCGAAGTATTCCGGCGCATCACCAACCGGCTGACAGAAAGTTCCGTCACCGGTCACCACACCGTTCGGGCCGTCTCCACCGATACAGGTCGGCGAGAACACATTCTCGAAACCGTTCGCGACATCGGTCGGCGATGGGTTGTTGAACCCATCACCAAACGGACGCCGAACATCCACGCCGTCAAGCACGACGGTCTCGGAGAGTTCGCTGACAGCGTCGACGTAGCGGACCTGATAGGTGAACAGGAAGTCATCCCATTGAACCTGACCAGTTGCTCGCCCTGTCCAGTCGGGGAACACGAATCCCTGGATTTCGCGCAGATCGTTCTCGATGATGTCACCGGTCTCGGTCGTAAGGAAGTTACGACGCTCAAGCAGACGGTTTGCGACAAGGTTGATCCTAAGATCGAAGGTCTCGCCACCAATCGTGAGCGGATAGCCAAACGTGGTGTTGAAATCCATTCCGCGGACGGTTTCCTCGTCACGGTTGAGGAAGCCGGCCTGAACCCCGCTGATCAGCTGACGATCGCTTGCCGAGTCGACCTCGATACGGTCGCAGAATTCAGAACGCTGTTCTTCTTCACGGAAGTAGCAGTCGCCGACGATGAAGGCTGCGCTCGGTTCGATAATCGCGTCTTTGATCTTGATGTCAAAGTAGTTGAAGTTGAACGCGAAATCGAAGCCGCTAGGGAAGCTTTCTTCGAACGCAAAGCCCGCAGTAATCGAGCGTGACGTTTCCGGATCAATGTCCAAAGAACCACCCTGCGTAACTTCACCACTGACAACCTGAATGGTGTTCAAACCTTCAGCGTCGATGCCCACAGACGTAGGATCGCGGCCTTCCCGCTCGCAGTTGCGCAAGATGAACGGTTCGCGCGTGTCGAGCGTGGCGTCATAAGCCCCGTCAACGAATGCAGCGTCCGGAACGGCGCACGGATCGAAGATGCCAGTGAAGCCCGACTGACCGCGCAAGAAGTTCTCACGCAGGTTCGGTGCACGGAACGAGGTGCCGTAGCTGAACTTGAGCAGCAGCGGAGAAACCGGACGCCAGCCGCCTTTGATAGCAAAGGTGCCGTTTGTGCCGTAGAATTCTTCATCGGTCAGACGACCCGAGACGTTGACTGTAAGCTCTTCTACAAGCGTCTCACCCGCAGCCAGCGGAACGTCGATTTCACCGAATAGCTCGCGGATCCACTTGGAACCGGTTGCACCGCCATCGGCGAAGAAACCGAAGAATAGACCGTTCGAAGCGGTGAAGTCCGGCTGCGAGTCGATGGAATCCTCACGCCATTCACCACCAAACACGACGCCAACCGGACCAGCGGGCAGGTCGAAAAGGTCACCCGTCACATAACCGGTGAGGAGCGTCTGCTCATAGGTCGTATCGAAATCACGGCTGTCGAACAGGTAATCACGCTCTGCCTGCGAGGCAAAGTCACCAATCGCGCCGGTCAGAACGCTCGGAGCAAACAGGTTAACCGGAACACAGCCACCAATGACGTCGTCCGGGAGCAGATCGGGATTAGCAAAGCCTTCCGTGGCACACACGCCGATGAAAGTCGGATCGCCCGAGAAAAAGTCAATGTTCTGGTTATAGTCATCAGCGATGCCATCACCGTCGTCATCGGCAATTCCGTCGCCGTCATAGTCCGCCGTCGGGTCAAGACCGAGAGCGAGAGCGAGGCGGTCTTCGCGAATACCCAGTCGCGAGGAAGCACCTTCAGAACGCGAATAGCTCCCCGCGATCTCGAATGTCCAGCTCGGCCCGATGAACGGAAGGTCACCGCGAACACCCAGAACACCGCGATACTGCTCTTGCAGAACGTCGAAGTTGTTACGGTCACCACGGATCGCCGCAATCGGCACAGTCGGAAGCGTGAACCCGGTTGAGAGCGCTGGCGCAACGCCATTGGTCAGACCGAGCAGCGCATTATCAACCGAGCGGCAGTCAACGCCCTCGGGGTTATCGACAAAGTTGCACGGGTTGAACGGGTTGTCTGCAGGCACTGACGGGAAAATCTGCGGGTTGCCCGCGCCCGTGTTGGTGATATCGGCGCGCGTGTACTGCGCTTCGAAGAACGGCGTGATGTTCGCTTCACCAGGGAACGTATATTCACCATAGGCGAACACGTTGATCAGTTCCTGGCCCGAAATGAAGGTACGATCAAGTTCAGCTTCACTCGCGTTGACGTTCACGTTCTGAAAGTCGACATCACGGATGCCGTCGCCATTCACGTCGAGGTCAGTACCGAAAGCATCGGTTGATTCGCCGAAGTTGAAGGTGTTGCCGGTGATCGGATCAACCGGGAAGTTGGCGATGTTGCCATTGGCCGGGAAGTAGACCGAACCAAACCGCGCAAACGGCTGGAAGATACGTCCCGAAATGCCCGACACGATACACTCGCTTTCCGAAACCGTGACGCCAGGCGTACGGTCACTAACGACTGCATTATCCGCAAGACCCAGACGGAAGATGTCGCCTGCTTCGCTGCGCTCAAGGTTAGTGGTACAACCGCGAAGGAAGTCGCGGTCCTCCGCTTTCACCTCATCGCGGAACTGGTATTCGGCGCCGATGCCGAAGACCGCGCGGTCCGTCGTAAAGCCCCAGGCGGCGCTGATCGTGTAGTCTTCGCCCGAGCCCTGCGGGTTGATGTCACCATTGACCTGTAGCTCCAGACCGTCAAAGTCTTTGCGCAAGATCACGTTGACCACGCCGCCGACGGCGTCTGAACCATACACCGACGAAGCGCCGTCGGTCAGCAGGTCATAGCGGTCAACAAGCGAGGCCGGAATCAGGTTGATCGACGGGTTACTTGGCGCACCTTCCACACCGGCAGGCGCAAGACGACGGCCATTGACGAGGACGAGGGTACGGCCTGCACCCAAACCGCGAAGGTTGATGGTTTGCGAACCCGGGCCGTTATCCAGCACGAAGCCCTGGAAGGTCGCATCGATTTGCGTACCGGAAGCCGCTTCTGAACGCTGGAGGATCTGCGCGGGATCAAACGCGCCAACCGCCTGCTGGTTTTCAGTGCTGATCACCTGAAGGGGCGAGATCGACGAATAGGTATCGCGCACAATACGCGAACCGGTGACCGTGATCCGCTCACCTTTGGTTTCGCCCGCAGCACCCGAAGTAATTTCGACCTGCTCTTCTTCCTCTTCCTGCTCTTCCTGCGCTTCCTCAGCCGGCTCCTCTTGAGCAGCGACCGGGCCAGCGATCACGAAAGCGAGCGCCGATGCGGAAAAGGCGAGTGCCTTGAGCGAATTGTGATGAAATGTCTTCATGATTACTCCAGTTGCGACAACCGAAGCTTTCATCGCGCCAACATCCTACCCGCGCGCGTAGCGCATGTGGGAAGAACCCCCGGTTGGTATCGCGATTTAGCCCCTGCGATGACGGTTTTGTGCAATAGCGCCATTTTGATGTCAAAGCGCCATGCAGCATTGTCGCAATTTTCGCGGGGCTGTGGCGTTAATCCCACATACACAATTGCCTGTTTGGACTTTCCTTACAGCAAATCGGCCTTTTTGCGCAATAATCTGTGCGTTACGCGAAAGAAGATGCATTTAGCGTGACAATGTCAAAAAAATGTCGCGCAAATGCTGCGCCCGATTTCCCGCGAGAAACGCCAAATAGCGGCGCCGGATTCGCTATTCGTCGAGCGTCATACGCAGTTCGCCATCACCTTCGTCGATTTTGAGCACACTTCCGTCGGTCACCTCGCCCTCTAGCAGCATTTCAGCGAGCGGGTCCTGCAAGTATCGTTGCACGGCGCGTTTCAAGGGTCGTGCGCCATAGACGGGATCGTAACCCACGCGCCCGAGCCAGCGCAGAGCCGCGTCCGACAGATCGAACGTGATCTTGCGATCATCGAGAAGCTTTTGAACGCGCTTGACCTGGATCGCGACGATCGGCGCCATGTGCTCCATCGCCAGCCGGTGGAAGAGAATGATCTCATCGAGGCGGTTGAGGAATTCGGGCCGGAAATGCCCGCGCACCACATCCATCACCTGCTCCTCGACATCGGCCACCTTGCCGTCATCAGGCAGGTTGGAGAGATACTGGCTTCCGAGATTCGAGGTGAGGATAATCAGCGTGTTGGAGAAATCGACCACACGTCCCTGCCCATCGGTCAGGCGGCCATCATCGAGCACCTGCAACAGCACGTTGAAGACATCGGTGTGCGCTTTCTCAACCTCGTCGAACAGCACGACCTGGTAGGGCCTACGGCGCACGCTTTCGGTGAGCACCCCGCCCTCATCATAGCCGACATAGCCCGGGGGCGCGCCGATCAGCCGAGCAACCGAGTGCTTCTCCATGAATTCAGACATGTCGATGCGCACCATCGCGGTGTCATCATCGAACAGGAAGCCTGCAAGCGCCTTGGTGAGTTCGGTCTTGCCCACCCCGGTGGGCCCCAAGAACAGAAAGGAACCGAGCGGCCTGCCCGGATCCTGCAGCCCGGCGCGCGCACGGCGCACCGCCTTTGACACCGCCTCGATCGCGGCGGCCTGACCGATCACCCGTTTACCGAGGATGTTTTCCATATCGAGCAGCTTTTCCCGCTCGCCTTCCATCATCTTGTCGATGGGGATGCCGGTCCAGCGGCTGACAACGCTGGCAATGTCCTCTTCGGTCACTTCCTCGCGCAGCAGAGCGTCCTCGTTGAGGTCTTCCGCTTCAGCGAGCTTCTTCTCAAGCGCAGGGATCGTGCCGTAGGACAGCTCACCCGCCTTGGCGAGATCGCCCGAACGCTGCGCCTGTTCGAGCTCCAGCCGCGCGTGATCAAGCTCTTCCTTGATGCGGCCCTCGGCTTCGATCTTGTCGCGCTCATTATGCCAGCGCGTGGTGAGTTCGCTGGATTCCTGTTCAAGGTTCGCCAGCTCCTCGCGCAAGGCCGCAAGGCGGTCCTTTGAGGCGGTGTCGTCCTCTTTCTCGAGCGCGGATTCCTCGATCTTCAACTGAATGATCCGGCGGTCGAGCGCTTCGATTTCTTCAGGCTTGCTCTCCACCTCCATTCGGATGCGGCTCGCGGCCTCATCCATCAGGTCAATTGCCTTGTCGGGCAGAAAGCGGTTCTGGATGTAGCGATCGGATAGCTTCGCAGCGGCGACGATGCTGCCATCGGTGATGCGCACGCCGTGATGCAGTTCGTACTTGTCCTTGATGCCGCGCAGGATGCTGATCGTGTCCTCGACGCTCGGCTCCTCAATATAGACCGGCTGGAAGCGTCGTTGGAGCGCAGGGTCCTTCTCGACATACTTCTGATACTCATCGAGCGTGGTTGCTCCGATGCAGTGAAGCTCGCCGCGCGACAGTGCCGGTTTCAAGAGGTTGGAGGCATCCATTGAGCCTTCCGAGGCGCCCGCGCCGATCAGCGTGTGCATCTCGTCAATGAACAGGATGATCTGCCCATCCGCCCCCTTCACCTCGTCAAGCACGCTTTTGAGGCGCTCTTCAAATTCTCCGCGATATTTCGCGCCCGCAATCAGCGCGCCCATATCGAGGCTCATCAGCGTGCGGCCCTTGAGGCTATCGGGCACATCGCCATTGGCGATCCGCAAGGCGAGGCCTTCCGCGATGGCCGTTTTACCCGTACCGGGCTCGCCAATCAGAGCAGGGTTGTTCTTGGTGCGCCGGGCAAGGATCTGGACCGTGCGGCGGATTTCCTCATCACGGCCGATCACGGGATCAAGCTTACCATCGCGCGCAGCCTGGGTGAGATCGCGGGCGAATTTCTCCATCGCATCGTAATTCGCCTCGGCATTGGCGCTGTCTGCCTTTTTGCCGCCGCGCAGGTCTTCGATGGCTGCATTAAGGCTTTGCGGAGTGACGCTCGCGGCCTTCATCGCATCGGCCGTTGCGCCCGGCGCGAGCGCGAGCGCGGTCAACAGGCGCTCAACCGTCACATAAGAATCGCCCGCTTTGTCCGCGAGCTGCTCGGCGCTGTCGAGCGCGCGCACCGCATCATTATCGAGGCCGGGCTGTTGTTGCGCGCCGCCTCCGGTGACCACCGATATCTTGCCAAGCGCTGCATCCACCGCGCTCACCGCCAGCGCCGCTTCGCCGCCCGCGCGCTGGATAAGGCCAGCAGCCATGCCCTCATCATCCTCAAGCAGCGCCTTCAGAATATGCAGCGGGCTGATCCGCTGGTGGTTCATGCGGATGGCAACGGTCAGCGCCGATTGCAGAAAGCCCTTCGCGCGATCGGTGAACTTTTCGAGATTCATGTGCCTAAAGACCCCTCACTGAGATAACCCGTCCAACATAGTGTTGCCAATTTACAACACAAGGGTTTGTGAGAGAGTTTCACAAACCAAACCCTTCCTGACAATGGTGTGTTACCTGACTAGGTGGGTGGCTCATGACCTTTTGCAAGCGTGGCCGACAATACAAACGCGTAAGCTGCGCTTGACCTTGCAACAGCTCCTAGCAATGGTCTGTATTGAGAGGGGATCAAAATGCGCGAATGGAAACCGTTCGAACCAGAAGATGGCGAGCGTCTTGTTCGACTGATTGATGCCTGCGACGCGATCGCGGAGTTCGTGGCTTCACATTATGGCCCTCTTGTCCAAACTGAGGAAGGCCTCAGTAGGATCTATTGCGATGTATTTCGAGGTGACCCAGACGCTGGCGGCTGGCCCTCAGACGACAGCACATGGACCTCATGGATCGCCGCTTGCGACCGTGTCGCCGCGATCAAAAAATCTCAACACGACAGATCGAAAGACCAATCATGACATTCGCCAAACGCGCCGGGATCGGCCTTGCCGTTCTGCTGGTTCTCGTCTTCATCATTCTCGCCACGTGGGAGCCGTTTTTGGCGAGCCCCGCCGCCGCTGCTTCAGACAAGGCCTACCGGGCCGAGATCATCCGCGATGAATATGGCGTGCCGCACATCTACGGGAAAACTGACGCCGACGTCGCGTTCGGCGTGGCCGTGGCCCACGCTGAGGACGATTTCTTCACCCTGCAGGACGTGATCGCGATGAGCCGCGGGCGCTATGGCGCGATTGCGGGCGAGGAAGGCGCGGTGTTCGACTATGCCTACCACCTGCTCGACGCGCGCGGCACGGCTGCCCGCGAATTTCCCAAACTGCCCGCCGACACGCAAGCCCTGTTCGAAGCCTATGCCGCTGGCCTCAACCACTACGCCGAGCAGCATTCGGACGAGGTCAAGCTATCGAGCCTCTTCCCGGTCAATGGCGAGGATGTGGCTGCAGGCTTTGCGCTGCGCCAGCCATTCTTCTTCGGGCTTGGCAATGTCATCGGACCGCTGGTGGCGGGCGAGGAATTGAAGCGCGAATTCGGCCCGGACATCCCCGGCTTCCCGCGCGAGCCGATTGAGAAGGACGGGATTGGCTCAGCGACCACCGAAGAGACCGCACATAAGGGTGTGCATCCCCTGCCGTGGGGCGACGATGCCGGGCTGCTCGGCTCCAACGCCTTTGCCGTGACGCCTGAGAAATCGGGCGGGCCGACTACGCTCATTTCCAACTCGCACCAACCCTTGCGCGGGGGTGTCGCATGGTACGAATTCAGCGTTGAAAGCGAGGAAGGCTGGCACTTTACCGGAGCGAACTTCCCGGGATCACCCTTCCCTTTCCTTGGCCATAACGAGCATCTGGGCTGGACCAACACGGTCAACCGCCCTGACATGGCCGATGTCTACAGACTGGAGATGAACGAGGCGGGCACACAGTACCGGCTCGATGGCGAGTGGCGCGATCTGGAGACCAAGACAGTCATCCTGCCCGTGCGCATGGGCCCCGTCATCCTCCCCATCTTCCGCACCATCCATCGCAGCGTCCACGGCCCTGTGATCGAAAACGACAAGGGTTTCTTCGCCATCCGCTATGGCGGGATTGGCAAGACGGATCAGCTTGACGCTTATTACCGCCTCAACAAGGCGACCACGCTCAAGGAATGGGAAGCGCAGATCGCGCGCATGGCGATCCCGTCGACCAATTTCATCTACGCCGATGAGACGGGCAATATCGCCTATGTCTACAACGCCGCCATCCCCAACCGGCCCGAGGATATCGAGGCCAATTGGCGCGGGGTTCTGGATGGCTCACGCTCGGAGCTCATCTGGGAAGGCTCGGTCGGCTATGACCGGATCCCCAAGCTTATCAATCCGGCCAGCGGCTGGGTCTACAATTCGAACAACGAACCCTTCACCGCCGCAGGCGAAGGCAGCGATCTGGACCCTGCGGATTTCTCGCCCGTGCTCGGCATTGAGCGCAAGCAGACCAATCGCTCGCGCCGCGCCTACGCCTTGATGAGCGCCGCTGAGGTTCTGGACCGGAAAACTTTGGAGGCGATCAAGTACGACACAGGATATGAGCGCGCGAGCTATGTCGATGTGATGATGAGCGCTCTCGAAGGACTTGAAGTCACAGGCGAGCTTGCCGAAGCGCGCGACCTCTTGCTGGGCTGGGACATGACGGCGGATAATGAGGGGCCAGCCGATGCGCTCGCTTACCTCATGATTCGCGATTACATGTCGGCCGAATACCAGAACAAGGCCGCCTACCCCGATCCGCGCGAGCATCTGCAAAAGGCGGTTGACCACCTGAACACCCACTTTGGCCGGATTGACCCGCCGATGAGCGATCTTGTGCGTTTGCGTCAGGGCGATGTCGACCTGCCCTTGGATGGCGGATCGGACACTTTGCGCGCAGCGACAACGTGGCAGGTGGAGGAGGATGGGCGGCTAAGCCTTGTCCACGGTGACAGCTTCATCCAGTGGGTCGAATGGCCTGCTGATGGCGGCAAGGTCAGCTCGCGCTCAATCCAGCCCTTTGGCCAGGCCACCACGCGCCCCGACAGCCCCCACTACACCGATCAGATGCAGCTCTATGTCGATCACAAGCTCAAGCCGGTCCATTTCTGGCGCGAAGACGTCGAAGCGAACGCCGCCAAGCGTTATGTGGTTGAAGCGAACTGACACTGGTGTAAACAACGTCGCCAAGAGGGTCGCATATCCGCTGGCCCTCGGATGAGAAGACTTCACGAAAATACCTCAAGGGAGATACTCTATGTCAGTAGCCGGTTCTTACGACACCACCGTCAAAAGCCCGATGGGCGATCAAAAGGGCACCATCACCGTCAATGATAATGGCGACGGTACTTTCTCGGGCAAGATGGAAGGCGGCATGGGCGCGATGGACATCCCCACCGGTACGGTCGAAGGCAACACCATCAAGTGGTCGATGGACATGACCGTCCCGATGCCGATGAAGCTCGACTGCGAAGCCACGATCGACGGCGACACGCTGACCGGCACCGTCAACGCCGGCGCATTCGGCGCAATGCCGCTGTCAGGCACCCGCGTCTAAGACGATATTTCTTGAAATTTAAGGCCTCCTGTGGCATATAAATGTTGCAGGAGGCATCCCCTCCAACGGAGAAAAGCCATGACGACTTTTGAAGACAAAGATGAAATCATGGGCGTGAAAGCGTAAGCTTACGCTGTGCTTTCAAGAATCTCCCTCAAAGGGAGCGCTATCCTAATAGCATCAAACGGCACCGCAATTGGTGCCGTTTTCGTTTTCCTGGACTTAACACAGCTAAAACTAATCTGGCCTATCGGTTGGATCTGGCTGGGGTGCATCCTCCTGATCGCTAGCTGGTATCTGTTGGATGGAATGTTTCCACGCCGAAGTCTTTATTATGGCATAGGGCTCCCCGAACCCTATCTGAAGTTCGAAATCCGCTTCTGGCGCGCCATCATCCTGCTCGCGCTCGCTCTGGCTGGTGTGGCTGCGACACTGGTAATGGTCCTCGGCGGCCCGCAACCGGGCGTTCCCATCCCTGAAAAAGCCGCGACGCCTTTAGCGGGAATAACGACAGCCTTTCTCGCCAGTCTGGGCTGGTTGTTCACACGCTTTGAAAGTGGGAAATCAGACCGCGCGAGCGCGACTCTCGATGCCATCAAGACCCAGCTGTATGACGCGCATCTCGACGGGATCATCAAGCGCATCCAAAGCCTTGTCAAAAGGTATCGCCAGGACAAGTCCTTCGCGGGGGCACGGCCGCTCCCGTTCGAGGCCATCGATGAACCGCTCAAAATCTATGTGCAGGACAACCATCCATCAAGAGAGAGGCGCTTAACGCTCCGCCAGCCCGTGAATGACTTCTTCAACGCGCTCAACCAGATCGCTCTTGGCGTAAGGCAGGGCGAGCTAGACCGGAGTACTGTGGAGAGTCTTCTACGGCCAAGATACCTGCAGTACAACTTTATCATGTTCGAATATGTGGTGAAGGCAACAGGCGCTCTCAAACAGCCAAACGGCCGTTGGCAGGCGCAAAACCGCACTTGGGAACACATGCTCTGGCTCACGTCCAAGCTCCCCATGCTCGAGAAAGATCAGACGGACTGGGAGCATATCGTCATGCCACCTGACCATCTGATTGGCTTTCGGGCAGACGAACAAAAGCTGCCGCCAAAACCACAATGGCTTCAAAAAAGTCAAGAATCAGAGCCTCCAGAGCCGGGACAATGAGGTGAGCTTCAACGCCTTTGCCCGCCTGGATGCGCAGCGCCAAGGGTGAGCAAAAGGTGCGCCTTTTCCTCCAAGTGCCTCACCCCACTCCCAGCTTCTCCAATTCCGCCTCGATCAGCGCGAGCACCGCTTCGCACTTCGCATCATCGAGCGCATCGGCATGCGGGGGTCCCCAATCGCCGAGCGGGTTTCCTGCATCATTGTCGAAATATTCGCCGCTTTGCCCGTCAAACAGCGTGCCCACCGCGCCTTCTTTAAGGATGGTATAGCCTTTGTTTGGGTCGTTGCCGTCTATGCCGAAGCCTTGGGTCACCATCTTTGTCGCCAGCAGCGAGCCTGGGTTGACCGCGTAGAAGAACGGACCATCGGGATGTGCTGCTGCCATCATGCGAGACCACATGGTGAGCGCGAGCTTGCTCTGCGAATAGGCGCTGAAATCATCGCTGGCGGGCTCAGCGCCGCTCAGTTGTGCAGGGACAATCGGGGCTTGCGCAGCGGATGAGGTGTTCACCACGCGCGCATTGGGCGCGAGGCGCTCCATCAGGCCACGCGTCAGAATGATGGGGGCAAAGGTGTTGACTAGAAAACGCGTGTCGTGCACGCTCGCGCCGACGGTCTACAGCGTCTTTACCACGCCTGCATTGTTGAGAAGCGCATCAATCTGCTCCTCGCCTGAAGCCACCGCCTTGGCTAATTCGACAACCTCTTGCGGGTTCGATAGATCGGCGCGGTAGGTGACGATCTCGGCACTGGGTGCGCTCGCGGCGATGTCGGCCTTGGCCGCTTCGAGCTTGTCCGCGCTGCGCCCGTGCAGCAGCACGCGGTGCCCCTCACTCGCCAACGCGCGGGCGGCACCAAGGCCGATCCCGTCGGTCGACCCGGTAATCAGGATCGTTTTCATTGTCGCTCTCCCGTGATGCTCCCGATAGAGAAGTCTATACCAGATTCGCTTGCTATGTCTGCCATCTGTACCGGGCTCTGTCTGGCGAAGATGAACGGCGGTCAGACAGGGCGTTCAGTTTGGCCTCAGCGCGTGGGTGCGACACAGGGCGCGCATCGCAGGCAGCAAGTGTGCTGACCAGTGCATAAAAGTGGCAACAGGGGTGACAGGGGTGACACAGTGAAACAGATGATGGTGGCAATCAGCGTTCTGATGGCGTTCAGCGTATCGGCGTGCAGCCTTTTCGATCCGTGCATGCAATGGAAGGACGAGGTGCGCGAGCTGGGCCGCCAGCAAGTGCTGCTCGAAGCCGACTATCCGATGACCTACCGCACCTTCCAGAGCTGCATGCGCGAGGCGTCCAATCCCGATCAGGCGGCGCAGACCGCTTTGTGCTTTTCGGCCGTCGCGCTGATGGCGAATGATTGCACCTTCAATTGCGCTCGCAGCGGCGGGGGCACCACAAGCTTTGATGATTTCAGCCAGCGCGTTCTGACGATCGAGCAGCGCGCCCGGCAATTGTCAAAGACCCGCCCCGATCAATGCGATTTGAATTGAGATGACACTAGGCCCTCCCCTCCCTTTCGCTAGACGCGCTCAAGCCCGCGCAGCTGATCCACCTGGCGGATCGCAAGCTCTTCGTCGGTGCCATATTCCATGAGCAGCATTTCGGCGAGGCGCAAGCTGCCCTCGGTCGTCTCGGGCACCGCGACATTGGCCCCGCCCTCAAGCAGGCGATCCGCATGCGCATCGTCGCGCGCGCGAGCCAGGATGGGAAGCGCGGGCGCCAAGCGCCGTATCGCATGGGTGAGGCCTTCCACCGCTTGCGTATCGCCAATCGTCACCACCAACGCCGCCGCGGTCGCGAGCCCGGCATGTTCGAGCACATCCAGCCGCGCAGCGTTGCCAAGGCGCACGGGCCTTCCATCGCGCGATGCAGCGCGCACCAGTTCAGGATCGCTATCGACGGCAACATAGCGAATGTCCTGCCTGTCAAGAATGCTCGCAATCGTTTTGCCCACGCGGCCATAGCCGGCAATGATGACGTGCCCGCCGACCTCGCTCGACCACGCGGTCTCTTCAAACGCATCATCCTCCTCGCCGCTTTCAAGCCGCCGCTCAGCGACGTTTGCGAGCGCATCGAGGCCCGGTGTCAGCAACATAATCAAGCCGACAACGATGAGCATGAACTGTGCAACATCGCCTTCAAGCAGACCGACCGCAACCGACAGGCCAATCACCAGAAAGCCGAACTCACCCGCCTGGCCCAGCGTGATCGCGACATTGGCAGCCCGCGCACGCGGTGGCCGCAAGGCCAGGCACAGGCCGAAGATGATGACGATCTTGAGCGCGATCAGCCCCAGCGCAGAGGCGATGATCAGCAGCGGGTCGTCGAGCACAATGCGCCAATCAATCCCCATCCCCGCCGACAGGAAGAACAGGCCCAGCATCAGGCCCTTGAACGGCTCGATATCGATCTTCACCTGATGGCGAAACTCGGTCTCGGCAATCAGCAGCCCTGCGGCCACCAGAAAGACCAGCACCTCGCGCAGGTAGGGAATACGGACCTGCGCTTCTTTCGGGCGTGCTCTTCCATCAGGCTGGGCGCTCTTCCGTTAGCAAGAGCGCTCAGCCTAATGGCTAAGGCCAGCAATCAAAAGCGATTTAGGCTTTGAGCCGGGCGCGGTCCGCTGGCCCGCATCGGCTTAGCGCTGTGGCTGCGCCGCATTCTCCTGCGGATCGGCGACTGCGGGCGCCTTTTCTGGCACGGCCTTTCGCCTCACTCTGTGCCCTGTCATCTGGACTGTTCCGGCTATATCTGGACGCTTGCCATAATCGCCTCAACCTCAGCCCGGTCACGCTCAAAGAAGAACGTGGCTGGCGCAAGGAAGCTTATGAGGTGCAGCTCACCCTTTACCATCGTGCCGACGGCCAGGCCTTTGCGCTTGAGCGGGCTGTCATCCACGGAGTATTCAAACTCAAACTTCACCGCGTCATATTCGCCCATCTTTGCGGGCTCTATCGACGTCATCTCGAACACCGATGTGCCAAGCACTAGCCGCGTTGAGCTTTCGTAAAACTCTGGAATCTCAGTGATATCAAGGGTCGCCGCGAGCGCTGGTAACGGCCGGTCTTTCTTCTGCCGGTCTTTATAAAGCGTCTTGCCCGCGGGAAGCCCTGAAACAAAGTACAGCTCGTTGAGAGGGGTGCCATCACGGGTCCATGTTTCGCCCTGTTTTACAGGACGCCGTGTCCAACGATTCCAGATTTCTCCAGGCGTTACGGTCATATCGCTCTTGGCAACCTTAACCGGCCGATCTTCCTCAATCAGCTTCCATCCCGCAATCGCGGGGCTTGCCGTTCCAACGATCAGCGCCGATGCAACCAGCGCCGCCAGAGTCTTGTTCATGAGATCCCTCCTGCCAACATAGTGATCATCGCCCGATCAGGTGCATCGGGGACGCGTTTGAGATATTCGCGAAAGTCAGCCTTGGCCTCTTCCTTGCGGCCCGCCTTGCGCAAGGCAAGCCCGCGCCCGCGCCACAATTCGGGCAATTCGCCTCCGCGTGCGATCGCGTCGGAGTAGTGAGAGATCGCGGCATCAAAGTCGCCTTCCTGACCCCGCCGACGGTGAAACTCAGCCCGCGCATAGGTGAGCCACGGCGTCCAGCCATTGGTTTTGCCCATGCTTTCGATCAGGAAGCGACTGCCTCCGTGATCGTTCATTTTGAGCTGGTCGTCGAGAAATTGCGGCCACAAGTTTGCCATGGCGGTGCGATAAGGCCGCTCCCCCGTTTCGCCCGCACTTTGTTGCATTTCAAGAACCGCTGCGCGCAAATAGTCAACGCGAGCTTGACTGGGAGGGTGCGTTGCGAACAGCCCGGCCTTGGTCTTGCGCTTCTTTTTCTTGCGGCCGCGCGCCTCTTGGGTCGCGTCGCTTTCGTCGAGGATCTGCTCCCAGATCAGCGGCACCTGAGCGGCATCATACCCCGCATCCACAATAAGTTTCAGCCCATCGGTGTCCGCTTCCTCCTCCATCTCGCGCGAGAATTCGAAAATGGAGCCCATGATGCTGGGCGACAACAACAATCCAACACCGGTAAAAGCCAGCCAAGCGGCAGTGTTGCTCTTGTTCTTCGCCTTACGGAACAGCTGGATGCTGTGCCGCCGTTTGAAGTGGGCAAATTCGTGGCCAAGCACGGATGCGAGTTGAGACTCGTTTTGCACCCGCAAAAGCAAGCCGGACCACACCGTCATCACGCCGTTGGGGGCCATCGTTGCGTTAAACTGGGGTGATCGAAGAAGATAAAGGCGTATGCTCTGACATTCCGGGCCGACCGTGCGACACAGCACTCCGCGCACATAGTCGTTCAGCGCCTCATCCCGAATCACTTGCTTGGACGATTTGAGCGTGCGCTCATACTCGTTCATTTGCAGCCATAAGCTGCGTTCCAGTTCGTCGGAAGGCTGATAGGGGCCTTGAAATTCGCCATACAAACCCCCTGATTGACTGTTTTGAGGCCTCGCTCCGGATGCTTCCGGGATCCCCGTTTCTTCCGCCTGTGCTTGAGCCATCAGCGGTTGCGCGGCCAGCAAGGCGCTCGCCACAGCTAGGCGAGACATCAATCTATTGAGATGGGGTGTGATAGTCATTGGATCAGGCCTCAGCCCCCGGCGCGCGAAACGCTTATTGCGCGGAGGTCGGAAAACCGTCGCGCAGCGGAAAACCGTCCATCAACTGGTTCACACGCTTTTCCGCACCATCTTCCTCGCGCGGATCTCCGCCGATAGAGAGGTCTGAGTTAAACCAGACAATGTTGCCGGTCTCCAGATCAACAAGGCCGGCGTAGCCGACGTGCACACCCGATGAGACGGGCACGCAAATGCCGATCAAACAGCCCAGCATACCCACCGCTTGAGCGGCCTTACGCCCGCCATCGCCATAGGCATCGTTGGTGAAGACGAACATTGCGAAATCCGCGCCTGTTGCCTAATTGAGCCGCGCGGCGCCCGGTCCAAGCGTCCAGTCCAGAACCTGCACCTTCTTGTTGCGCGTGCGGCGACCGCTCTTATACTCGATCAGCTTCTCTTTGCTCGCCAGCTTATCGCCCGCCGTAACATGCTGAAAGATCGATCCGGCGACTGCCTCGAACAGTCCGCGATACTCTGTCAATAACTCTGCATCTTCTCCTTCCAGCTCGTCTACAAAACTGATGTTGGCGTTCATCTGCGCCGCCCGTTTGACGAGCTTAGACTTTATGTTTTCGCGAGCGGTCTCGGTCCATTCCGCGTTAGGCTCTACCACCCCGCCGACCTTTTGCGATCCAACCGATACATCCGGACGGAAAACCGCGATCTTCATCGATCCGTCTTCAGGAATGTTAAAGCCCTCGCTTGACAAACCCTCTGCCATCGCAGGTGCCGCCATTAGAAGCGCGCCCACGATGCCGAGCGAAACCAGTCCGCCCAAAAACCGATTAGTTTTCATGCTTAAACCCCAAATTCCCGTTCCGGAACAGAGACTAACAGCGCGCATACAGATAGCAATACCTGTTTCGCCTCACGGTGGGAAACCAGCAACCAAGCCTTTGGGTAACGATCAGGCCAGTTTGTCTTTCAGGATCTGGTTGACGACCTGCGGGTTGGCCTTGCCCTTCATCGCTTTCATCGTCTGGCCCACGAAAAAGCCGAAGAGCTTGTCCTTGCCGCCTTTGTACTGCTCAACCTTGTCCTCGTTGTTGGCGAGAATGTCGTCGATGGCCGCTTCAATCGCGCCGGTGTCGGAGACCTGTTTCAAGCCCTCGGTGTCGGCGATTTCATCGGGTTCGCGGCCCTGCCGAAGCACGATCTCGAAGATTTCTTTGGCCTGCCCGCCGCTGATCTCGGATTTGGCCTGCATGGCGAGGATGGCGGCCTGACGCGCAGCTGTGGCGTGGCTGATATCGGCCTCTTCGCCCAGCGACTTGAAGACGCCCGGCGCCACAGAAAGCGCCCAGTTGGCAACCTGTGTGGCGACGTCCTTATCGCTCTTGCCGGTGGCGCTGGCGGTTGCCTCAAGCAGGCTCTCAAAGCGCGCAAAGGTCTCAACCTCGGCGGTCAACTCGCGCGCATTGTAGGGCGTGAGGCCCAGCTCCTTTTCGTACCGCGTGCGCTTGGCATCCGGCAGTTCGGGCAGGCTCGCGCGGCATTCCTGAAGAAAGCTGTCTTCGAGCACTAGGGGCAAGAGATCGGGATCGGGGAAGTAGCGATAATCATGCGCATCCTCCTTGGACCGCATCGTACGGGTTGTGCCCGTGGCGACATCGAAAAGGCGCGTTTCCTGATCCACACTGCCCCCGCTCTCGAGCACATCGACCTGGCGGTTGGCCTCATATTCGATGACCTGCATGACGAAGCGCACCGAGTTGACGTTCTTGGTCTCGGTCCGGGTGCCGAATTCCTCGCCGGGCTTGCGCACCGACACGTTCACATCGGCGCGCATTGAGCCTTCTTCCATGTTGCCATCGCAGCTTCCGACATAGCGCAGGATTGAGCGCAGCTTGCGCACATAAGCCCCGGCCTCAGCCGGAGAGCGCATGTCGGGCTTGGAGACGATTTCCATCAGCGCCACGCCCGAGCGGTTGAGGTCGACATAGGACATCGTCGGGTGCTGATCGTGCATCAGCTTGCCTGCATCCTGCTCGACGTGGATGCGCTCGATATTAATCACCTTGTCTTCTGGAATGCCGGTCTTCTCGTCCTGTTCAATCAGCAGCGAGCCCTCGCCCACCAGCGGGTGGTAGAGCTGGCTGATCTGATAGCCCTGCGGCAGATCGGCGTAGAAGTAGTTCTTGCGGTCAAAGCGGGACCACGCATTGATCTGAGCCTCGATCGCCATGCCGGTGCGCACCGCCTGGCGGATGCACTCCTTGTTGGGCACGGGCAGCATTCCGGGCATGGCTGCATCAACGAGGGAGACCTGACTGTTGGGCTCCGCGCCAAAGGCGGTGGCAGCGCCCGAAAACAGCTTGGAGTTCGAAGTCATCTGCGCGTGAACCTCAAGGCCAATCACGACCTCCCATTCGCCGGTTGCGCCCTCAATGCGGTAGTCACTCATTTGTCGGTCTCTTTGTTTGTCTTTTCGATCCGCGTTGCCGGTTTGGGATTGCTCACCCCTTGCCGCTGGGCTGGATCGCGCAATTGCTTGCCCGTCTCGCTGTCAAAGCGCGCTTCGCCTGCGTCAATCGTCTTGGAGAGATACATCACGAACCCGCCCAAAAGGACGAAACAGACCATGAAGATGGTCGCATAGATGATCTCGGCATTCATCGTCTATCCTTGGCTTTTGACCACTTTTAGCCGCGATGCAAAGGGGGATCTTGCGCGCAAATAGCCACTGACGCGGCGCTCGATAAGCAGGTGAACGATCACGCCTGCGCCAATACCGATGAGAAAGATCGCCGCATGGCCAAACCCCTCGCCAAGTTTTGCCGCGCCCGATTGGAAGATCGAGTTGGCCGGCACGTGCACAAGATAGATCGCATAACTCGCCGCTCCCAGCAGCATGGCCCACTCCGGCACCTCGACCATGTCCTCAACGCACAGCATCCCGTAAAGCAGGATCGCAAAGGCAAGGCCATTGACCGGCAGGAAAAGCGTGTTGATCGAGGTGTAATCAAGCACGCCGAGGCGATCGAAATCATAGGCGACCGAAAGCACCCCAAACGCGATCACAAGGGCAGCCCCGATGATCAGCGGCACCCAGGATCGCACCAGCCAGCGATCCGCCAGCATCGCCACCCCAGCGCCAAGCACAAAGTCGATCACGAAGCTCGAAAACAACAGGCTGGGCACGCCGACAAGCGGGGTTCCGTTCGCGATCAACACCATCTGTGCGAGCACTGCGGCGATCCAGATGGCAAACAGCGATATCCCCGCCCAGCGGTTCACAATCGCGGCGCAGAAGGCGAGGTAGAACAACAGCTCGTGCCGCAGCGTCCAGACCACTGCCGGGATCGGCTTTTCCAAACTGGGATAGAGCAGCAGCGAGGTGCCGATCTGGTTGAGGCTCGGAGGCTCAGCGAGAACACTGCGCAGGATCATCCACCCGCAGGCCACGAACCACAGCAGCGGAAACAGGCGTACAAAACGCTTCCACAGATACTCGGCTGCCAGTTCCGCGTGACCGATGTCATGACGGTGGACGTAGAAAATGATGAAGCCTGATAGGACGAAAAAGAAATCGACGCCGTTCTGCAAGGGCCCGGCCCACGGACTTGACGAAAGCCCCACAATCTTCGCCGCACCATTGGCATGAAAGGCGACCACCGCACACGCCGCGATGCCGCGACCGACTTCCACGGTGCGCAGCTTTTTAGCGGCCAAGACGAAGCTCCCGATTGTCGGGCGTGCCGTGGTTACGCTTAGCGCTCATCGCTTGCTCTCATTGGGAAGATAGTCGCGTAGATGATCTCGCCGGTCATTGGAGTTTGTCCCAATCGGTCCCGTGCCTCTCGCGCCACTTGGCCTCATCACGCTTCTTACGCTTCTCGCCCTCGCTGTCGTCATCCCAACCTGAACGGACGGGTGCTATCGAGAAGAGCGCTTCAATTAATCCAATGAGACCCGAAAGAAGAGAGACAAAAAAGCTCACCACCACTTCTCCGGCGCGTGCTCAAACCCGGCGCGTTGCTGGATCGCTAGCCCGGCGTTGAGCACGCTTTGCTCGTCAAACGGCTGGCCCACCAATTGCAAGCCCAGCGGCAAGCCATCCTCGGTCAGCGTTGCGGGCACGCTCATCGCGGGGAGGCCCGCGAGGCTGGCGGGCACGGCGAAGACGTCGTTCAGATACATCGTCAGCGGGTCTTCGTTAAGGCTGCCCAAGGGGAAGCTCGCCGTCGGCGTGGTCGGCGCGAGGATCAGGTCGCACGTCTCCCAGGCGCTCCTAAAATCCTGCGCCACCAGCGCCCGCACCTTTTGCGCCTGGTTGTAATAGGCATCGTAAAAGCCCGCTGAGAGCACGTAGGTGCCGATCAGAACGCGGCGCTTCACTTCGTCGCCAAAGCCCGCTTCGCGCGTTTCGGCGTACATGTCCTGAAGGCCAGCGCCTTCGGGCAATTCGCGCAGGCCATAGCGCACACCATCATAGCGCGCGAGGTTCGACGACGCTTCGGCAGGCGCGATGATGTAATAAGCGGGAAGCGCATATTTCGTGTGCGGCAGCGAGATATCGACAATTTCCGCGCCCGCGTCGGCGAGCCATGCCTTGCCCTGTTCCCAGCTGGCGAGGATCTCATCCGAGGTGCCGTCCATGCGGTATTCCGCCGGGATGCCGACGCGTTTGCCTTTGAGGTCTGCCGAAAGCGCCGCCTCCCAATTGGGCACATCCATCTGAAGGCTGGTCGCGTCCTTGGCATCAAACCCCGCCATCGCGCCGAGCATGATCGCGCAATCCTCAACCGAGCGCGCCATTGGCCCCGCTTGATCGAGCGAGGACGCAAACGCCACCACGCCCCAGCGCGAGCAGCGGCCATAGGTGGGCTTGATCCCGCAAATCCCGGTGAAGGCGGCGGGCTGGCGGATCGAGCCGCCAGTGTCGGTGCCGGTGGCGGCAGGAGCGATCCGCGCGGCCACGGCGGAGGATGAGCCGCCCGAAGACCCGCCGGGGCTCATCGCGGCGTTGGTGCTGTCCTTACGCCAGGGTGAGCTTACATTGCCGAAATAGCTCGTCTCATTCGAAGAGCCCATCGCGAACTGATCAAGGTTGAGCTTGCCCAGCATGCCAGCGCCCGCGTTCCACAGGTTTTGCGAAACGGTGCTTTCATAGTGCGGGGTGAAGCCTTCGAGGATGTGGCTCGCCGCGGTGGTCTGCACGCCGTCGGTCGCAAAAAGGTCCTTCATGCCAATCGGCACGCCGCCCATTGCGCCCAGCTCCTCGCCAGCCGCGCGCTTGGCATCGGTCGCATCAGCGGCAGCCAGAGCGTGTTCGGGCGTGGTCACGATGAAGGCGTTGAGCGCGGCTGCATCGGCGACGGCGGCGTTGAAGGCCTCGGCCACTTCGCGCGCGGTGAAATCGCCGCCAGCAACGCCATCACGGATCGCCTTGACGCCTAGTTTCGTAAGTTCAGTCATAATCCACTTTCGTCATCCCCGCGAAAGCGGGGACCCAGCATCAAAAAGCCCCGCGCGATCCGCCCTGGGTTCCCGCTTTCGCGGGAATGACGGGAGGGTGCAGACAAATCACTCGATCACCTTGGGCACGCCGAAGAAGCCGTGTTCAGCCGCCGGAGCGTTGGAGAGCACCGCGTCACGCTTGCCGCCGCCTGTCTGCGGGTCCGCGTCCACCTCATCAGCGCGCAGGCGCAAGGTGTTGGGGATGACCGCCGACATCGGCTCAATCCCGCTCACATCGACCTCGCCCAGCTGCTCGACCCATTGGAGGATGTTGTTGAGCTCAGGCACCATCTGGTCGAGCTCGTCTTCGCTCATATTGATGCGGGCGAGCCCGGCGATCTTGGCGACATCGGTTTTGGTGACAGACATGGTTGCGCGTTAGCGCTCGTGAGCGGGGGCTTCAAGCGGGTAAAGTGCGGGTGCACGGATCGCGCTAGAACTTAAAAACCCGGAGGCGCGCCTTGAGGACCTTGGGGCCGATTTGCCTCAATCGCTTGCTGCAAGACGCCCATACCGACTTGAAACTGCTCTTCGCTCATGATGTCCATGATCTCCATCTCGAAGATCAGGTCAGCGCCCGGCGGGATGGGCGATCCGGGGCGCGGCATGTCGCCATAGCCAAGGTCGGACGGGATATAGAGCTTGTAAGTGCCGCCTTTCTGGACGCGCTGGAGGCCTTTGAAAAAGCCGTCAATCGTCTGCCCTTCGACCACCGGGAACGGCGCGCCTTCAGGAAAAACGCCTTCAACCGGCAGCGTGACCGGACGGTATTCGTCGAACACGGTCTCATCTTCGGCGAGCAGTCCGCGATATTTCACAAAGACAATCTGGCCTTCCTCAGCGGTGGGGCCCGTGCCTTCGACCAGCGTTTCGATCGTCAGGCGCTGCGGCGCGCCGCCGGGTTCCTTGGCAGCGATTTCTTCGATCACTTCGACTTTATTCCAGTTGATCGGCACCGCCACCAGCGCCAGCGCGGCGCCAATCGCGATGGCGGCGAAAACACCGATCCAAAGCTTGGTGAGCGAGCCCTTGGCAACAGGCTTCAACGGAACACGTGTGATCTCTGTCATATTTGATCCCTGGGAAGTGTATTGCGCCCTGAATGCCTATAGTCGCTTGAACGACGAAGGGGCACAAGACCGGATAGGCCTCGCGCCCCTTTGGCGTATGTGTTTTCGCGTTTCAAACGGCCTGGTACCGCCTTCTTGCCAGCGAGGCTTTACTTGATGCCGTCACGCTCCATGCGCTTACGCTCAAGCTTGCGCGCGCGGCGCACGGCAGCTGCCTTTTCACGGGCGCGCTTCTCGCTCGGCTTTTCGTAGTGGCGACGCAGTTTCATCTCGCGATAAACGCCTTCGCGCTGCAGCTTCTTCTTAAGCGCACGAAGGGCCTGATCGACATTATTATCGCGAACCATGATTTGCATAAACTACCACTACCTCACTTCAAAAACGCACAGAGCCCGCTGGTTGCCAACGCGGGGATGCGCGGAAAATTGACGACAAAAGGGGCGCGAATCTGGCGGCGCTGCCGTCCTGATCGCGCTCGGAATAGCCCGCCAGTAGCCAAGCACAGCGATTTTGGCAAGGTTCTTGGTCTTTTAATACGACGCTAGGCAGCGGCGCGTTGCCTCGTTATGGGCTGACCTCATGGCCCCCACCCCGATTTCTCTTGTGTTTGCCTGCACGCTTGTCGCTTGCGGAGGCGCTGTGGGTTCGGTGGCGCGTTACCTTATTGGAAATGCTCTCTACACGTGGGCCGGAGATCAGGCTTTCCCTTGGACATTGCTCGGCATTAACACAGCTGGCTCGCTCGCCATGGGGCTGTTGTTCGGCTGGTTCTATCTCAATGACGGGGGAACTGAGAGCCAGAGACTGCTGTTCGCGGTGGGAATGCTGGGCGGCTTTACCACGTTCAGCGCCTTCAGTCTGGAGATCATCCTGCTAATCCAGCGCGGCGCGTTTGCCTCTGCAATCGCGTTCATCGCTGCCTCAGTCCTTGCGGGTGTGGCGGGGCTCTATGCCGGGCTCATTATTATGGGGCCGGCCAAATGACGACGCGTGACAATGAAGTGCGCCAGTTCACGGTTGAGGCCGATGATGAAGGCGTGCGCCTTGACCGCTGGTTCAAGCGCAACCTGCCGCAGATCGGCTTTGCCACCGTATCGCGCTGGGCGCGCACGGGGCAGGTGCGGGTCGATGGCAAGCGTGCAAAGCCCGAAGATCGCTTGTCCGAAGGCCAGACACTGCGGGTTCCGCCCGGAGGACTGAGCACAGATCGCCCCAAGAGACGTCAGCGCCGTGAATTGACGCAAGACGACATCGTCGAGGCACGCAGCATGGTCATCCGCGAGACGCCGAGCGCCATCGTCCTAAACAAGCCACCCGGCCTCGCGACGCAAGGCGGCTCGAAGACCAATCGCCATGTTGACGGGCTGCTCGATGCCTTTGTCGAAGATGAGGACGCACCGCGCCCGCGCCTTGTCCACCGGCTGGACAAGGACACTTCGGGCGTGCTCCTGATCGCGAGGACGCCGGGCAGCGCCGCTGCCTATTCCAAGCGTTTTGCCGGGCGCAGCGCGCGAAAGGTGTATTGGGCGCTTGTGGTCGGGCGGCCTGAAGTCACCGAAGGCACCATCGATGCCCCGCTCGCCAAGCAGCCGGGTACAGGCGGCGAGAAGATGCATGTCGATGAGGAGAACGGACAGGCGGCCAAAACCCGCTACCGCGTGATCGACCGCGCTTCGGACCGGGCAAGCTGGGTGGAATTGGAGCCGCTCACAGGCCGCACCCACCAACTGCGCGTCCACATGGCAGCGATCGGCCACCCGATTGTGGGCGATGGCAAATATGGCGGGCGCGATGCGTTTCTGACGGGCGCGATCAGCCGCAAGATGCACCTGCATGCGCGCCGCCTGATTATCTCTGAACCCTCGAACAAAGCGACGACGGGCACAGCTGGCGGAAAGCTGGACGTAACGGCGGAGCTTCCGCCGCATTTCGCCGCCAGCATGGAGGCGCTGGGGTTTGAAGAGGGCCAGTCTGACGCTTCGCCCATGCGCAACGAAGCGGCCGAGCGCACACCGGCGGAGAAGAAACAGGCCTCGCGCCAGCACGCTAAGCAATACCGCAAGTCCCGCCGGGGAGAGCGCCGGACGCGCACGACGTCCGCAGGCACAGCGAAGAAGGCCAGCTCGCGCAGGCCCAAGGGCCCCGCCAAGCCGCCGCGAGGCAGGCGCAAATGAGGCTGGCGGTCTTCGACTGCGACGGAACGCTTGTCGACGGGCAGGCGGACGTGTGCTGGTCGATGCGCCGCGCGTTTGAGCGCGCTGGCCTGACGCCGCCAGACGACAATGCAGTGCGCCGCCGCGTGGGGCTGAGCCTCAATGTCGCCGTGCGCGATCTGGCGCCTGACCTTGACGAGGACGCGCAGCGCGCGGTGGTCGAATTCTACAAGTCGAGCTTTCGTGCGCGGCGTGAAGAGGGCCTGCTGGATGAGCCGCTCTATGATGGCATCGCCGATCTATTGCGCGCGCTTCACGCAGAAGGCTGGGCGCTGGCGGTAGCGACGGGCAAGTCGGACCGGGGGCTTGAAGCCTGCCTTGCAGCGCACGGCCTCACCGACCTGTTCGTCTCACTCCAGACAGCCGACCGCCACCCCTCCAAGCCGCACCCGGCCATGCTGGAGGCGGCCTTGTTCGAAGCGGCAGCGCAGCCGGATGAGGCGGTGATGATTGGCGACACCACGTTCGATATCGATATGGGCAGCGCGGCTGGCGTTGCCGGGATTGGCGTTGCCTGGGGCTACCATCCGCCGCAGGATCTCATCAATGCAGGCGCTTTGGGAGTGGCTGAGAATACAGCGAAACTGGGCCAAATGCTGCGGGCCCGCCTAAACCCCGGAAACCAGGCATGAGCGTGCCGCCTCCCAATGGGCCGGTCATGGATGCGGCCGAAGAAAAGGCCCGCGCGCGCTACACTTTCCTCAACATGGCGCGCATTGGCGGGATCGCGGTGGCGATTGCTGGGATTGCCGGCACGCGCAATGTCATCCCGCTGCCCTATGTGGTGAGCGTGGCTTTGGCCGTGGTGGGCATCCTCGCCTTCTTCTTTGCGCCGTCCTTGATGGTGAAGCGCTGGAAGGCACGGGACGCTTCGGATGGAGGAGAAAACTCTCCATGAAGCGCTTTTACGATCACGTCGGCACGCAGGAGAGCGAAGGCGGCTTTCAGGTTACGCTCGATGGGCGCGGGATCAAGACGGTGCGCGGCGCCAATCAGATTGTGCCCACCGCCGCCCTTGCCCAGAGCCTTGCGAGCGAATGGGACTTTGAAGGCGAAGAGATTGACGCAAGCGCCTTTCCCTTGCGCGACATGGCCGATTATACCATCGACGTGGTCGCGCCAGCGCGCGCCGATCTCACCGCCAATCTTGTGGCCTATGCTGACACTGACACGCTGCTATACCGCGCCGACCCGGACGAGCCGCTTTACGCGCGCCAGCAGGACTTGTGGGAGCCGATTGTCATCGCTTTCGAGGCGCGCGAGAGGGTCACACTGAAGCGGGTATCGGGCATCATCCACGCCATGCAGGACAAGGATGCGTTGACCAAGCTAAAGGCGCGGCTGAGCACGCTTGATCCCTTCACGCTTGCAGGGCTGGAGGCGATGACGACGCTTGCCGCCTCGCTCACGGCGGCGCTCAGTGCGATTGAGGCGGATGCCGAGCCTCTTGCGCTGTGGCAGGCGGCCAGTCTCGAAGAGGAATGGCAGGCCGATCAATGGGGCCGCGACGGTGAGGCCGAAGAACGCCGGACCAAGCGGCAGAATGATTTCCTGCGCGCGCACGAGTTTGTCCGTTTGGCGCGCGAAACAGCCTAAGCCGCGAAAACTAAGGCAGCATCCACTGCGCCACCTCGTCCGCGACCGTGTTCGCCGCGCGGTTGAGCGCGGGGCCGATGGCCTCAACGTCCGCCTCAATCCCGTCCTCGCGCGCTTCAAAGCGGCGGGTTACCGCACTGCCCTTGGCATCGGAACGAATCGCGTCGTATCGCACCACCACCGAGCCGGTCTCGGCATCATAGCTCAGCTCGCTCAGCGTCCCGCGCAAGAAGGTGCCCGCGCGCAAAGGCGTATCGTCGCTGTCGAGCACCAACGGCGCCGCCTCGCCCAGCGTGACGCCTGCTTGCGCGCGCAGGCTCTCGCCCAGCACCCGGCGGAACAGGCGCGCAGGCTTTTCGACCCAGAACGCCTCTTGCACGTAAGCGACCTCAGTGTCCGAGACATTGACCGGCACACGCAGCACGTCGAGCTTGGCGGGAACCTCAGGCGTGAGCACCGCAATCGCCTCTGCCATCTGCTCACCGCCTGCCTCAGCGCTAGCGCCGACGGGGGCAGTCGTGGTCGGGGTGAGAGTAAGCAGGGTTTCGGGCACTTCGACGCCCAGGCTTACACAGCTTGAAAGGCCCGCCGATACCCCGAGGGCCACAGCGCTCAAAAGGCCGACGCGCATCGCTTTTCTCGCTTTCAAAACCGTCCCTCTCAGTCTTCGTAGTCCGGCAAAGCGCGCCCACCGACAATCGAGCCAACGCCTTCGCTTTCAAGCTTTTCCGTGATCGAGCGCAGCGCGCGGCTGGTGGCGCGCAGGTCCTGCAAGGTGGCCTCGGTCGCGGGCAAAGTGGATTCGCGCAATTGCAGCGCTGCGGGCCGGGTATCCTCCAGCGTTGCCGCAAGCGCGTCAGCTGCCTTGGTCGCTGATTGCAAGGTCGTACGCAGTTCCTGCGCCAGCGCCTCACCCTCGCTGTTCACCAGCTTATCCGTCGATGCCATCAGCTTTTGCGCACCTTCGAGCGTTTCATTGAACTCGGCAATCGTAGTGCGAAACTCAACGAGGTTCTTGGTCAGCTCGGGCGTTGCATCAGCAAGGCCAGCCGTCAGCCGGTCGGTGTTGTAGAGAATGCGGGTGAGCTCCTGCCGGTTTTCCGATCCCAGCAGCAGGTTCAAATTCTCCGTCAGCGTCGCCAGCCGTTCGAGCAGCAGCGGTGCGGAATTAAGCAGCGCGTTGATACCGCCATCTTTGGGCGGGATCAGCGGCACGCCGTCAGGACACGCGGTGGTCTCACAGGTGATGGCGGGCTGATCCTTGCGCGCGCCGTCCAGAAGGATGCTCGCAACACCGGTGAAGCTTGATTGGATGGTAGCCGTCGTGCCCACCAGGATCGGCACATCCTCCTTCACCTGAATGCGCACGCGGACGAATTCCGGATCACGTTCGGACAGGGCTATCTCGGAGACCTGCCCCACCGGGACGCCAGCAAAGGATACCTGGCTGCCGGTCGCAAGGCCGGTGACCGAGGTCTGGTAGAGGATGTCGTATTCGTTCTGCGCCCCCTGGCCCAGCCGCGCGATCCACACGATCGCTCCGGCAAGTGCAAGCAGCAGGGCCAGCGTGATGGCACCCACCCAGAGATGATTGGCCCTGGTTTCCATTAGGTCTTAGCCCCTCCTTCGAGGTCCTCTATGGCCGCGAAGGCAAGCGACTGTCCATTGACTTGTCTATTGTGTGCAGCGCTCATGCGCCCTCTTCCCGATCATGAGTGGCCTGTGCCGCACGACCGCGCACGCCCTTGAAATATTCAAGGATCCACGGATGGCCCGTATCGATCAGCTGAGGGATCGTGCCCACCGCAATCACTTTCTTGTCCGCCAGCACCGCCACCCGGTCACAGATTTCGTGCAGCGTATCAAGATCGTGGGTGATGAGGAACACGGTCAACCCCAGCACCTCTTTCAACTCCTTGGTCAGCCGGTCAAACTTGGCAGCGCCGATCGGATCAAGGCCTGCTGTTGGCTCATCGAGAAAGAGCAGTTCCGGGTCCAAGGCAAGCGCGCGCGCAAGGCCAGCGCGTTTCTTCATTCCACCGGAGAGTTCGCTGGGATATTTGTGCACCGCCTCTTCGGGCAGACCCGACAAGAGCACCTTGGAGCGCGCTATTTCCGCTCGCAGATCGGGCGCGATCTCGGGGTAGAATTGTTTGAGCGGCACCTCGACATTCTCGCCCACTGTCAGCGTGGAGAACAGCGCACCGCCCTGGAACAGCACGCCCCAGCGGCAGCGCACGCCGATATTGCGATCAGGATCAATGCCGGTGATGGTGCGGCCAAGCACATCGATGCGCCCCGCTGTCGGCACTTGCAGCCCAATGATCGAGCGCATCAGTACCGATTTGCCTGTGCCTGAGCCTCCGACGACGCCCAAAATCTCTCCCCGGCGCACGCTCAGATCGAGCTCGTCATGGATGCGGGCCGTGCCGAACTGGTTGACCAGCCCCTCAATCACAATCGGCGGCTCATCCGAATATCGCTGGTGATCGCCCGGTTCAGGCCGGATATCGACGCGCGGTGGAGGAAGAGGAGTTTGCTCGTTCATTGCTTTAGCCCCAGCCGATCTCGGTGAAGAACACAGCGAAGAAGGCATCGAGGACAATCACCGCAAAGATGGCCGAGACCACCGCCATTGTTGTGCGCCTGCCCACTTCCTCGGAATCTCCTTCAACCCGCATCCCGTGATAGCAGCCCGCCATCGCGATGATGAGGCCAAAAACCGGCGCCTTGATCATACCCACCCACACATCGTGCAGCGGCACCACTTCCTGAATGCGCGCCAAGAAAGTGAAGAAGGGAATGCCAAGGCCTACCTGCCCGATCACCGCGCCGCCAACAATCGCTACAACCGAAGCATAAAAGCCCAGCAGCACCATCATGAAGGTGCAAGCCAGAAGGCGCGGGATAATCAGCACTTCGGTGGGCGAAATGCCGATCGTGCGCATCGCGTCGATCTCTTCGGTGAGCTTCATTGTGCCCAATTGAGCGGCAAAGGCGCTGCCCGAACGCCCGGCGACCATGATCGCGGTCATCAGCACGCCCAGCTCGCGAAGGGTGATGCGCCCGACAAGGTTCACCGTCAGCGCTTCGGCCCCGAATTGCTCGAGCTGCACCGCGCCCTGCTGCGCGATCACAACGCCAATGAGAAAGCTCATGAGGCCAATGATAGGTAAAGCGGAAACGCCCACCTGCTCCATCTGCGCGACCAGCGCGCGGTAGGGAAAGCGGGATGGATTGCGCGCCAGATTGCCAAGGCCGATCATGATCCGTCCCAGCGCGCCGACCACGCCCGCAACGCCCTGACGCGCTTCGAACACCTGGTATCCCAGCGCCAGCGGCACGCGCTCCCACACGGCCTCTTTGGGCACGGCGTGCTCGTCATGGTGCCCTGCGCCTTCGATCGCGGCAAGGAGCCGGCGCGCGCGCTCGCTTGCGCCTGTGATCTCAGCCCCGTTATCGGAGGCGAGCTGGGAGGTCATGAAAGCGCCGACCGTGTCGATCTCTTCGACCCCGGACAGGTCGATAGAGCGCACATTCTCAAGGCTCCCGCGCATTTCGCGGTCAAGCGTGCCGATGGTGGAGATGATCAAGGGCCCGGAGAGAGCCAGCCGTGCTGTGCCATCGCCTGCATCCTCGACCGAAAACTGCGCGTTTCCATCCATCGCTGGGCGGTATGTGCGCAAACGCGCGCCGGGACAAGGGGATAGCTGAGGTAACCAGGCGGCGGATACGGACAGTCTGGTTCTGGTGTTGCACCGCAAAACGCGCGGTGTATGGGAATGGTTTGTTTTCGAGGGAGCGGGCGGCCCGGCCCGCGAGCACTAGCGAGCCCATAAAAATGCCATCTTCGACACTTCCCACCACTTTCAACCCCGCCGATATCGAGGCGCGATGGTACGAGCATTGGGAGAGCACCGGCGCTTTCCGCCCGGAACGCCCCGACGCCGAGGCGTTCACCATCGTCAATCCGCCGCCCAATGTGACGGGCAGCCTCCATATCGGCCACGCGCTCGACAACACGCTGCAGGATATCGTGGTCCGTTATGAGCGGCTGCGTGGCAAGGATGCTTTGTGGGTTGTGGGCATGGACCATGCCGGGATCGCCACGCAAATGGTAGTAGAGCGGCAGTTGGAGGCTGCCCAGGACAAGCGCACCAATTACTCGCGCGAGGAATTCATCGAGAAGGTGTGGCAGTGGAAGGCGGAGAGCGGCGGCCAGATCACCCGCCAGCTGCGCCGCCTCGGTTGCTCGATGGACTGGTCCCGCGAACAGTTCACCATGGACGAGCACTTCACAAGGGCGGTGCTCAAGGTGTTTGTCGATCTTTACAATGACGGCCTCATCTACCGCGACAAAAGGCTGGTGAACTGGGACCCGAAGCTCAAGACCGCGATCAGCGATCTTGAGGTCGAACAGCAGACGGTTGCGGGGCATTTCTGGCACTTTAAGTACCCGCTAGCGGACGGTGTGACCCTTTCAGACGGCCGTGACTATATCGAGGTTGCGACCACGCGGCCCGAAACGATGCTAGCCGACATGGCCGTAGCCGTGCACCCCACGGACGAACGCTACGCCAGCGTAGTGGGTAAGCATGTGGTGCTGCCCATCACCGGGCGCCGCATCCCCATCGTCGCGGACGAACACGCCGACCCCGAGCTTGGCTCAGGCGCGGTGAAGATTACACCGGGGCATGACTTCAACGACTTCGAAGTCGGCAAGCGTGCTGGGATCGCAGCGGGCGACATGCTCAATATGCTCGATGGGGAAGCCAATGTGCGCCAGACCGCCGATGGCCTGGTGCCAGACGAATTCCTCGGCCTCCACCGCTTCAAGAAAGATGGCGTGCCCGGCGCGCGCGAGTTGGTGGTGGAGCGGCTGAAGGAATTGGGCTGCCTCATCCCCCACGTCTCGAAAAATAAGAAGGGCGAAGAGGTTGTCGCCGACGCCGAACCGCGCTCCATCGCCACCCCCTTTGGCGACCGCGGCGGCGTGGTGATCGAGCCATGGCTGACCGACCAGTGGTATGTGGACGCGGAAACCCTCGCGAAAAAGCCCATTGACGCCGTACGCTCGGGCGAGGTCGAGATTGTGCCCAAGAGCTGGGAGAAGACCTATTTCAACTGGATGGAGAACATCCAGCCATGGTGTGTGAGCCGCCAGCTGTGGTGGGGGCATCGGATCCCGGCCGCCTTCGGACCTCATCTTAAGTATCTCGACGATGGCGAACTCGGCATTGACTACGAGAAAGAACCAAAATCGTTCGTTGCGGCGACTTCGGTTGAACGCATTGAACTGGCACGCGATTTCTATAGTGAGTTCGGTGAGTTTGACATCGAGGAACAGGGTGTAGTCGCAGCTCGCTCTGGGTTGCTACAAGTCCGCAAGATCATCTTGTCCCAAGACCCCGACGTACTCGACACGTGGTTCTCTAGCGCCCTGTGGCCCTTCGCCACGCTCGGCTGGCCGGACGAGACGGCGATGCTGGAAAAACACTACCCCAATTCGCTCCTCATCAGCGGGTTTGACATCCTGTTCTTCTGGGACGCGCGGATGCTGATGTGGGGCTATTACAATATGGGCCAGAAGCCCTGGGACACGCTCTACCTCCACGGCCTTGTGCGCGCCGCCGACGGCGCGAAGATGAGCAAGTCCAAGGGCAATGTCGTCGACCCGCTTGGCCTTATCGACCAATACGGCGCGGACGCTCTGCGGTTCTTCATGGCCGCGATGGAGAGCCAGGGCCGCGACATCAAGATGGATGAAAAGCGGGTCGAAGGATACCGCAACTTTGCCACAAAGCTCTGGAACGCGACACGCTTTTGCCAGTCCAACGGGATCGGCGCGTCGACCACGATCAAGGCCCCGCAAGCCCGCCTCGCGGCCAATCAGTGGATCATCGGCGAGGTCCAGCAGGTGTGCGAAGAGATCGAGAAGGCGATGGCAGACCTACGCTTTGATGCCGCCGCCAACGCGATCTACCAGTTCACCTGGTCGAAATTCTGCGACTGGTATCTGGAGCTGATCAAACCGGTCTTTGCCGACGATGCTGACCCTGAAGCAATGCCTGCGGTCGAAACGCGCGCAGTCGCCGGATGGGCGCTCGACCAGATTTTCGTCATGCTCCACCCGTTCATGCCCTTCATCACCGAAGAGCTGTGGCATGCGCAGGCCATCAACCATGGTGGCGACAGAAAGTACGACCTGATCCTAGCCCAATGGCCCAATCCGCGCGCCGAGGTTTCCAAGGCGGCAACCGACGCGATTGACTGGGTGATCGATCTCACCACCAATGTCCGCAGCGCCAAGAACGAGCTGGGCATTGCTCCGGGCGCAAAGCTCGCCGCGTATCTGCCCGAGCCCTCAGACCTGGCGCGCAGCACGATCGAGCGCTCATCAGCGGCCATCGAACGCCTTGCACGCCTCACACCCGTCAGCCTCGAAGAAGCACCGAGCGGCGCGGCGATGCAAGTCTCCGCCATAGGGGACATGTTCATCATCCCCTTGGAAGGCATTATCGATATCGCCGCGGAAAAAGCCCGGCTCGAAAAAGCGCTGGCGGCGTCCGAGAAAGAGGCCAAATCGCTTGAAGGGCGGCTTTCCAACCCCAACTTCGTCGGACGCGCAAAGCCGGAGGCGGTCGAAAAGGCCCGGGAAGACCACGCGCACCACATGGCCGAGGTCGACCGGCTTCAAGCCGCGCTGGCACGACTGGGATAGTTTCCTACACGCTGTGTGTGTGCCATGGAGGCGGGATGATCGCAGCTGCCCTCCCTTTACGCCTGAAATCCGCGAATTTTCGCCGGGATAAAGCGCGTTTGGGGGCGGTGGGTTTTCCTTCTTTGGACTGTGTAACCTGTGTCTCCTACAAGGCCCCTCGCGAGCGGGTCCGAGGGGGCGCGGATGACTGACCTTGTGCTGGCCACCGACGATTCGGGCGGGCCGGAAATCTTCGCTTCGCTGCAAGGCGAAGGGCCGAGCGCGGGCACGCCGGTGGCCTTCATCCGCCTGTCACGCTGCAACCTCGCCTGCACCTGGTGCGACACAGCCTATACGTGGCGGTTTGATGGAGACAATCGACCTCACCGGGACAATGTGGCGTTCGATCGCGCAGCCAACCAGGTGAAGCTCTCGCCCGCCAAGGCCGCATATAAGATCGCTGCAACCGGGCAAAAGCGCCTGGTCATCACCGGGGGTGAGCCGCTTTTGCAGAGCGGTGCTTTGGCGCAGCTGCTCGCGCAGCTGCCCGACATCGAGGTTGAGGTCGAGACCAACGGCACCACCAAAGCGAGCGCGCATGTCGATATCCGGGTCGATCAGTACAATGTCAGCCCCAAGCTTGCGCATAGCGGCAATCCAGGCGAGCTCGCGCTGATCCCCGAGCGGCTAGACGCCTATGCCGATGACCCGCGCGCCTTCTTCAAGTTTGTTATCGCTGAGAAGAGCGATGTCGATGAAGTGCTGGCTCTGCAACGTGCGCACCGGATCAGGCCGGAACGCCTCTTCCTGATGGCCGAGGGCACCACCAGCGAGGCGCTGCGCGAAAGGCAGGAATGGCTCGCGCCCCTATGCCTCGATCACGGATTTCGCATGAGCGACCGGATGCACATCCACCTATATGGAGATACACGCGGAACTTGATCCGCGGATAAAGGAAAGGAGTACTGAAAACTGACGGACGCAAAACGACGCTAACAGCGTCGCAAGCCCGACCGGGCGTCCGCAGGTGCCCCGAAGCCGAAGATTCGGCGTAGGGAACAGCACCGAGGATTATCGCCCGGATGGGCGATCACAAATCATCCCTGACTTCTCCAGCGCATCACGACGCGCTCGACCAGTTCCTCTTCGTCGCCGCGCTTGTTCCAAAGCTCGACAAAGCTGGGGTCTTCGGAAGCCGGACGCTTGTGTTCCTCGAGCGTGTCGAAGCTGACGCGGATCGGGATGGCGACGCCCTCGCCGCAGATGATGCATTCGCGGTTGCGCAAAGCGGGGATCGAATCGAGGAATCCGCGTGCGCCTTCGGGCATGGCTGCGCGCACAAAGGACTGGTCGCGGTCGTTGTTGAGACGCATCGAGATGATCGTGCCGCATTGCGAAAGCACGCCTTCGGCAAGGTCAGAGGGGCGCTGTGTGATGAGGCCGAGGGAGATGCCGTATTTGCGGCCCTCCTTGGCGATGCGGCTCAGCACCTTGGCGACCGAAGATCCGTCGGCGTTCTTCTCGGACGGCACATAACGGTGGGCTTCCTCGCAAACGAGCAGGATCGGGCGGGGCTTCTCATCGCGGCCCCAGATCGCAAAGTCGAACACAAGGCGGCTGAGCACAGCGACAACAGTGGAGGTGACATCGGACGGGACACCCGAGACGTCGATGATCGAAATGGGGCGCTCATCGCCGCGCATGCGGAAGACCTTGGAGATGAAGTCCGCCATCGTGTCGCCCACCAGCATGCCGGAGAACATGAACTGGTAGCGCGGGTCGGCCTTCAGCTCCTCAAGCTTGGACTTGATGCGCATGTAGGGCGCGGTGGAAGTGGCCTTGTCGAGCCGGCCCATCTCATCCTGGATGATGCTCGAGAGGTCGGACAGCAGATAGGGAATGGGCGCATCCACCGTGATCTTGCCCATCGTCTCAGCCAGACGGTTCTTCGAGCGCGCGGCGAGCAGGCATTTGGCGAGAATGTCCTCATCGACCTGGCGTTCATTGCCGCTGCTGGAAAGGAGGACCTCGCAATGCTCTTCAAAGTTCATCAGCCAGTATGGCATTTGCAGGTTCGAGACGTCGAGGATGTAGCCATTGTTGCGGAACGCGGCGGAGTACTCGCCGTGCGGGTCGATCATGACGATGTGCCCGCTGGGCGCGGCCTCGCAAATGCGGTGGAGGATAAGCGCGGCGCTGGTCGACTTACCGGTACCGGTCGACCCGAGCAGCGCAAAGTGCTTGCCCAGCATCGCGTCGATATAGAGCCCTGCGCGAATGTCCTTGGTGGGGAAGACCTTGCCGATGGTGATGTTGGGCCGCCCGTCGCTGGCGTAGATCTGGCGCAAGTCTTCGGTGGTCGCGGGATAGACCATGCCACCGGGCACCGGATAGCGGGTGACACCGCGTCTGAAACCGTGGATGCGCCCGGTCAGCTTCTCTTCGGCGCCCTCGCCCAGAAAGTCGATATTGGCGATCACGCCGCCTTCGCTGCGGCGGTCCTTGCGCTGGTCGCGCACGCTGCCCAGCAGCCAGGCATCGCCGACGCGGATCTTGACCTGGCTGCCGACTTGTCCGGCAAGGGCAACCGATGGGTCTGCATCGCCGATACAATCGTTGATGCGCTGTAGGTCGAAAGCAACCTGCGAGCCTGCACCCGACACTTCGAGGACGACCCCTATCGGAAGCGAAGCATTGGCATCGGTGTCCATCTGGGCGCTCGAGGCCGCGACCGGATCAGGTCCGGGCGCGGTATCCGTTGCCGCAGGAGACCCTGCGAAACGCTCAAACTGATCCTGATTGACACCGTCCATTATATGCGTCCTTCTTTGGGCGCTTGCGCGATGCGGAGCGCTGCCCATCAACGCTGTGGCTCTAAGGCTTGCACAGTTAAAATCGGGTCAACGATGAAGCGGTTTTCACCGCGCGATCAAGGACACGCACGCTTGCCTGCCTGCGCGGCAAAACGCTGCCGTCAAACGCCCGAAAACTCAGCCGCGGGCGAAGAAACGGCCCGCCAACAGCCCCATGCTCACCGACAGGACGATAGCGAAAAGGCCGTAGAAAAACCCATTACGGTTGGACTCCAATACCACGCGCCCTTCCAAGCCAACTTTGGTCACTTCGATCTTGGCGGTCGCGCTCGCCACAACGCGGCCATCGGCGATGGCGAAGGTTTCTGCGGTGTAAGGGCCAGTCTGCACGTTCGAAGGCAAGTTGATGCGCGCCTGATAGAGCACGCCTTCATTGATGCGCACGCCGTCCGGGTCCTCGCTGTAAAGCCCCTCGCGCTGGCGCATTTCAACGAGACCTTGCGCAAAGCGCGCTTGCTCGGTCGGCTCGATCTCGCCGACGGGGCTGAGCTGGATGAAACGCGTGCCAAGCTCGAAGATCGCTGCCGTGCGCTCATCGACCAACTCATCGATCGGCTTGGAGGAAGCGACCGCGAAAAAGGACGGTGCGGAGCGAAAGTCGCTCGAGCCCGCATTCATCCAGATGCCGGCAATCCGTTCCTTCTCGCGCAGGCGGATGGCTTCGCTCGGCCCTTTGAGAACGACGACGATATCGTAATCGGTACGCTCAACCCCCGGAGCGATCACCGCGCCGTAGAGGAGGAGGTTGGCGCCGGTGAAACCCTGCCGCACTTCGATCAGCGAGGGGCTGACTTCGGGCACGAGCACCGGCTCTCGCTGCGCGGACAGGAACAGGAATGCAGCGACAAGGAATAGCGCCTGGCAGGGGAGGCGCGGATTGAGACTGCCTCTCATCGAGCCGCCCTCATAGCGGGCTCACGGTGTAGACCTCGTCGGGTTGAACGCCGAGGCCATAGAGCATGCGCAGCGCCACCGCGATGACGATGGCGGCAAGGACGAGGCGAAGTATCTCAGGCCGGACCTTCATCGCGATTTGCGTCCCGAACTGCGCGCCCAGCACCGATCCCAGCAGCAAAAGACCAGCCAGAATGATATCGACCGCCCTTGTCGTCAAAGCGTGCGTCATCGTGGTGACCATGGTGACGAACAGGATCTGGAACAGCGAGGTGCCAACCACGACATTGCCGCTCATCCCCAGGATGTAGAGCATAGCGGGCACCAGCATGAAGCCTCCGCCAACGCCCATCAGCATGGTCAAAATGCCCACCAGCACGCCCAGGATCAGCGGTGCCAGAGGCGAGATGTAGAGGCCCGAGGCGTAGAAGCGCCAGCGATAGGGCAGGCCCGCCACCAGCGGGTGGTGACGCCGCTTGCGGGTTGTGTTGCCGCCATAGGCCGCCGTCACCTTAGGCAGCAATCCGGTTAGCGCTTCCTGCATCATGAGAGCGCCAATCGTGCCCAGCATCAGGACATAAAGGATGTTGATCACGACATCGATCTGGCCCAGCGATTGCAGAAGGCGAAACAGCACCGCTCCGATCAGCGCGCCGATCACGCCGCCTGCGACCATGATCGCGCCCATCCGATAGTCGACCCCGCCATTGCGCGAATGGGCGAGCACGCCCGAGACGCTGGCCCCTGTCACCTGCGTCGCCGCCGAAGCCGCAGCGACCGTGGGGGGTATACCGTAAAAGATCAGAAGCGGCGTTGTCAGGAACCCTCCACCAACACCGAACAGGCCGGACAAGATACCGGTGAGCCCGCCCAGAAGGACAATGTAAAGGCCATTGACCGAGAGGTTGGCGATGGGAAGATAGACATCCATTGTGCCCCAGCGATTAGCCCAGCAAGCGCGCGCTTGGAAGGCGCCGTTTGGGCCGATGTACCGCTTCTTGTGCCGCTTCTTCATCCATCCTGGCCGCGATTGGGCCTAGAACTGGGTCGAAAGTGTAGCCGCCACTCCCGATACAGGCGAGGCATCACCGCCGACTCGCTCCCGGTAATCTACAGAGATTCGCGCCGGAACCGCACCCAGCATCATGTCGACGCGCATGGTTGGCCCCACGTCGACCCGATTGGCATCACGCTGCGCGCCGCCCCAGGCTCCGGCGCCAAGGCTCACGCGCACATCGCGCTCGCGCTGCAGATCAAAGCTTGTCACTTCGCGAATGACAGCGGCCTGGCCATCGAAGAAAACGGTATCAGCTTCGCCGCCGACATAGCCCGCGCCCGCATAGACTTCCGCTCTCGCGCCCAGAGGCAGGGACACTGGCGGGAACTCGGTAATAGCGTAAGCGGCCGGGCGCACTTCACTGCGAAAACGGTTATCGGTGTAACGCAATTCCGCAGCCACCCGCACAGGCACCGCGCCTACCGGGCGCGCCGAAACGCCTGCAGCGATCTCGCTTTCCGGCTCATCAATGAGGGCGCGGTAGGCGCGCGCGTAAAGGCGCGGGTCATGCTTGCTCGAAGGGTCGGCGCGGTATTGGAGGTTGGCACCGATCTGGCTCGCGCCGTAGACCGGGATGCGCCCTTGCGCGATGGGCGCAGCACCCGAACCCTCGCGCAGGAAAGCCCAGGCGCCAAACGACCAGCGATCGGGCTTGGCCGAAGACTTGCGCGCCGTATCGTCGCTCACAAACGGGGGCGCACCGGGAAATACCGGCACTGCGGCCTGGCGCTCGCTGCGTTTGCGCAGGTCTAGGCGCCGCGCGCGCCACGTTCCCCCGCGCCCATCCAAAGTCAGCGCAACGCGCCACAATTGATCGTGCCCCTGCGCCAGAAAGGCATTGCTTTCATCAATGCGAGGAGCCGGGCCAGTGTCCCCGGCAAAGTTTCCGGCCGACTGCCAAGAGCGCAGCGCGCGGTCGCTCAAGAGCGGGCCGCCTTTTGCTTGTGTGAGAGCTTGCTCGCCCTCATCAGGCAACACCTGAACCGACGCTTGAGCTGCATCCGCATCTGCCTTTGCCAGCAATTGCGCCGCCTCGGCGACCAGGTCGACGCTTGGGAAAGGGTTCTCCCACAAGACCATGCGGCCCGATATCCAAGCTGCAAGCACAAGGCCGAGCATCGCCAGCGGCCCACCATGGCGCAGAGGCGGCTCCTCGCTCGTGACCTGATCGATCAGCGCTTCGCGTTCTGAATCGATCATGACGCGCTCTCGACGGCGGAGGCCGGCGGCTCGCTCATCCGCGTCTGGGTCAGGATCGCAGCGCTTGCCGGATGGCTGAAGTGGGGGGTCTTGTCCCACTCTGCAGCGCGGCCCATCAAAGTGCGCGCATAAGCGGTCACCGCGCGGCGGCCAGCGAGGATCGAGATCACATTGGTCAGCGGAATGCGAAGCACCGCGCGCAGACCCTCAACAAAGCCATAGGTCTGCGCTGTAAAGCCGAAGCGCCAGATCGCGCGCCATGCAAAGGATGCGAAGTTGGCACCGAGCAGGAAGACGAGCAACGGCGAAAGCGGCAGTTCGGGGGCAATCCCTGCGCTTGCAGCAGCAGACAACAGCAAAGTGAGCGTCAGCAGGGTGTAGCCCACCAGCAGCACAAGTGCGGTGAGCGGCCCTCGCCTGTCGCGCGCGCGCATCCACGTCTCGATCACGCCGCCCTTCCACCCGATCCGGTCCCAGCCCTGCAGGGCGATCCCATGAACCCAGCGTGTTTTCTGGCGCACGACATGGGGCAGCTTGGTCGGGAAGAAGGCGCGGGTTGCCACAAATGTCCCGTCCTCGCCGCGCGCCCGCATAAAACGCGAGGTGCCACCCATGGCTGAGACGGCAAGGCCCAGCTCATAATCCTCGGTCAGTGACTGGGCATCGAACGGCGTGCCATCGATCCGCCGCCGCGCAAGCTGATGCAGTGCGCGGCGTGAGACTGCACAGCCGACGCCTGCCGCTGGCAAAGCTGCGCCCAGCGCGCTGCGCACCACCATCGCTTTGCCATGCGCTTCGGCAAACTCCTCGCAATAATGGCTGCCAAGCCATCGGCTCCTCGACTGTGCCACAGGCTCCACCGGCAATTGCACAAAGTCTGCGCCTTCGGCCAAAGCGCGATCAAGCAAACCAAGCCCAGCAGGATCGACCATATCCTCAGCATCGTGGAACACCACGCCTGCAAACAAGCGCCCACTGCGCCGTTCATCATCGCGCAGCGCCTGGTGCAAGCGGTTGAGGCAGTCGGCCTTGGTGCTGGGGCCCGAGCGGTCATGAATGACGATGCGCAAGCGATGGTCACCCGCTTTGGCAAGCCGCGCTGCGGCCTGCATCGCTGCCGCAATCGTATCGGGATCATTGCGATAACAGCCGACATAAACGCGCAGGCCCGCTTGCGGCCAGACGCGGAGCGCGTGTAGCAGGGTGTCGCCGATCACCGCAGCTTCCTGCCAGGCCGGAACGAACACCGCGATCGGTCCGTTAAGAGGCTGCTGGCGCAGAGTTTGGCGATCAACGCTCTCAGTTTTAGCTTGACCGGTAAGCTTCAGCCAGAACCACAAGCCGTCAATAAGGATGTCATCAAGGGCGCCGATAAGGAAGAAAACCCCAGCGAAGAGCAGTAATTCGTGCTGGAAAAGCGCCAGCAACTGCCAAAAATCGTAATATCCCAAACCCAAGCTAATCCTTTGCTTGACTCACTACCAGCGTATCCGCCCCGGATTCGACTTGCAACCCGGTCAACAATTCTCAATGGAGTCGCGCGCCATGTCTGAAACGATCTCTGAGCCTCGCACTCCCCGCAAATCCATCTTCGCGCCGGTCAAAGCACTCTTTGTCAGCGATGCGTCCGCGGGCGTATTGTTGATAATCGTCGCCGGCGCTGCGATGCTTGCCGCCAATTCGGCCTTCGCGTCCGAATACAAGGCGCTCTTCTACGGGCAACTGCCCTGGACCCCGATCAAGAAGCTCGATGATCTGCATCTTTGGATCAACGATGCGCTGATGGCGATCTTCTTCTTTGTCGTCGGGCTGGAGGTGAAGCGCGAAGTCGTAAGCGGGAGCCTGTCCGATGCGGCTGCGCGCCGCTTGCCCATGATCGCAGCGCTTGCAGGCATGCTCACCCCGGCGGCTGTCTACATACTGGTTTCCGGCGGAGGCGATTACACGCGAGGCTGGGCGATCCCGGCGGCGACCGACATTGCCTTTGCCATGGGCGTACTGGGCCTTCTGGGCAGCCGCGTGCCCGCCTCGCTGCGCCTGTTCCTGCTGACGGTCGCGATCGTTGATGATATCGGTGCGATCCTCGTCATCGCACTGTTCTACACCGAGATTGAATCGCTCGCCTACTTCCTGACATGGCTGGGCGCGGCCGCGGTGGTGCTGGGAATCATGTTCGCTATGAACCGTTACCGGATCAGTGTGTTTTGGCCCTATATCCTGCTTGCCGTTGTGCTGTGGTACTGCGTGCTCAACACCGGAGTGCATGCGACGATTGCGGGCGTGCTCGCTGCCTTCACCATCCCCTTAAAGCGCCGCGATGGCAATTCGATGCTCGAAAAGCTCGAACACGGGCTCGCGCCGTGGAGCTCTTACCTGATCGTGCCCATTTTCGGCTTCGCCAATGCGGGCGTCTCATTCGAGGGGATGGGCGCAGAGGCGCTGCTCGATCCGCTACCGATCGCGGTGGCCGCCGGGTTAGTCATCGGCAAACAGCTGGGCGTCTTCACAACCGTCTTAATCGCCGACAAGACGGGATTTGCGCCGCGGCCTGACAATGCCAGCTGGGCAGAAATCTGGGGCGTATCGATTCTGTGCGGCATCGGCTTTACGATGAGCCTGTTCATCGGAGAGCTCGCCTTCCCAGCCTTCCCGATCCTGAAGGAAGAGGCCAAGATCGGCATTCTGATGGGCTCGCTCATCTCAGCTGTGCTGGGCTATGTTGTGCTTCGCCTGACGACCAAACTCCCGGACGCACTATGCGATGATCAGGGACGGATGCCCAGCGGCGCGTGACCGTGTTCTAAAGAGCGCCCGGCACACCTACCACGTGCCGACATTCTCCATGCTGGCCCAGGGCTCCCTGGGCTCCAGCTTACCTTCCTGAAGCAGCTCAACCGAGATGCCGTCGGGCGATTTTACAAACGCCATGCGGCCATCGCGCGGCGGGCGATGGATCGTGTGTCCGGCATCGGCAAAGCGCTGGCAGGTCTCGTAAATGTCGTCGACCCGGTAAGCGAGGTGGCCAAAATTGCGCCCGCCCGCATAGGTTTCTGGCTCTGATCCGTCCTCAGGCGGCCAGTTATAGGTCAACTCCAGCTCAGCGACGCCCTTCTGACCGGGTGCCGCAAGGAAGATGAGCGTAAAGCGCCCCTCCTCAACCTCGAACCGGCCGGTTTCCTCAAGACCCAGCACGTTGAAAAACGCAACACTCGCATCAGGATCGGTGATGCGGATCATTGTGTGGAGGTATTTGGGCATGGAAGTGCGCACCTTGATGGTTGGGATCGAAGAGGTTTCGCCGATCACCTTGCACAGATCACGTTCCGTTCAAAAACGGTTCATCGCTCATAATGCACAGCTTATCGCATCAATCAACAGGAGATCCCGATGAGCGACACCGAAATCCCACCAACGACCCCCGCCGCAATTTCCGATAGCAAGTCAAATGTGAATGAGAGCACAACCCTGCGCTGGTTCGGGACCGCCGCTATCGCTGCTATTGGCCTGACCCTGGGCGGATATCTCCTGGGCGATGGCCTGCTGCGCGCCAAGGAAGCGGATCGCGCTGTGACTGTGCGCGGCCTTGCCGAGCGCGACGTGACCGCTGACCTTGCGACCTGGACGATCTCCTATTCCGCCAACTCCACCGATCTTGCGAGCGCACAGGCCAAGGTCCGCCGCGACACCGGTGCCATTCGCGTCTTCTTCGATGATCTGGGCTTTCCTGAGGACGCTTTGCAACCCACGGGCGCGAACGTCTCCAGCTATACCAATCGCGGGGTGACGACCTACACGGTGCGCCAACGCCTCTCCCTGCGCACACAGGATATCGAGCGCGCGCAAAAGGCGGTGGCGCAGCAATTCGACCTCGTCGGGCGCGGCGTGCTGCTCGAAGAAGGGTCGGGGATGAGCTACGCCTTTACTGGCCTTAATGATATCAAGCCCGAGATGGTCGCCGCTGCCACACGCGATGCGCGCGCCGCCGCTCAGCAATTCGCGCAGGATTCAGGCGCCAGCGTGGGCGCGATCAAGAGCGCGACGCAAGGGTATTTCTCGATCGAGGCGCGCGACGGCTCGAGCGGCGGGTGGGGCCAGGCGGATAGCCCGTTCAAGAAGGTCCGCGTCGTCACCACAGTGAACTTCTCACTCGACTAAGCGCGCGCCAGGGGCCTTGCGACCACTGCGGAGGCAAAACAGCAGCGCTGCGTGCCCAAAACCGGTATGAAGAGGGCACGCCAACAGCCTTTTCCCGAACGGCGGGCAGGTAAACGCCGTCCGGTTGCTGTTCCAATCCATCAGGCTTATGGCCTCGCATCCCAATTGGACGATTCGTAAAAGCGCGTTTCAACGCACCATGTTCGAAGCCCTTCGCAAGCTCCTAAGCCCCAGGCCGCAAAGCGCCGTCCGCCTTCCGGAAGTGCCGGAGGGCTCACGCTATTACGTGATCGGCGATATTCACGGACGGCTTGACCTCTATGAAGCCCTGATCGACGCCATCGAAGCCGATGATACAAAGCTGCCGCCGGCGGACACGCATATGATCCTGCTGGGCGATCTGGTCGATCGTGGCCCCGATAGCGCCGGCGTGCTGGAACGCACGCGCCAATGGCAGTGCGAACGCAATGTCCGTATCCTCGCAGGCAATCACGAAGAGATGTTCCTGAGCTCATTCGACAACCCGGATATCCTGCGCCACTTTTTGAAGCACGGCGGGCGAGAGACGCTTTTGTCCTTCGGCATGTCGAAGAAGCAATTCTCTTCCATGACGCTGGATGAGCTGTTCGAGGCCTTGCCCCAATTCGTTCCGCAGGACGAGATCGATTACATAAACGGGTTCGAGGAATTCATCATGGCAGGCGATTACCTGTTCGTGCATGCCGGTATCGACCCAAGCGTCCCGATCGATGAACAATCGCGCAAGGACATGCTCTGGATCCGCGACCGTTTCCTCAACCACCAGGGCCCACTCGAAAAAGTCGTCGTCCACGGGCACACGATTTTTGAGACAGTGATGGATTGCGGCAACCGCATCGGGATTGACACTGGCGCTTTTCGTTCAGGTGTGCTTACGGCCTTGGCACTTGAAGGCGACCAGCGACGGGTCCTGCAGGCCATCAGCGACGATGATGGCAACGTGGACATCTTCCACGGTGACCGCGCTGCAAGCTGACACAAACTGTGATGTTTAAGGGAAGCGGTGCGGGGTCCTGCTCGGGAACTGCAACTGGCCGCAAACCTTGCAGATGAGACCCAAGGGCAGGTAAGCCAATGAAGATTGCAATGGTGGGTTCGGGCTATGTCGGCCTAGTATCGGGCGCTTGCTTTGCTGATTTTGGCCATGATGTTGTGTGCATCGACAAGGATGAGCGCAAGATCGAGGCGCTACATCAGGGCGTGATGCCAATCTATGAGCCGGGCCTTGATGCGCTGGTTGCGAGCAATGTGAGCGCAGGCCGACTTTCCTTCACGACCGATCTGGCTGAAGGCATCGACGGTGCCGCGGCGATTTTCATCGCGGTCGGCACGCCCAGCCGCCGAGGCGATGGCCACGCGGATCTCACCTTTGTCCACGCGGTCGCCAAGGAAGTGGGTGAGAACCTTCCAGGCGATGCTGTTATCGTCACCAAGTCGACCGTGCCCGTGGGCACCGGAGATGAGGTGGAGCGCATTATCCGCGATACCGGCACAACTCACCGCTTCTCGGTCGTCTCCAATCCCGAATTCCTGCGCGAAGGCGCTGCCATCGGTGATTTCAAGCGCCCGGACAGGATTGTCATCGGCGCTGAAGATGATTTCGGGCAGGACGTGATGCGCGAGGTCTATCGCCCGCTTTTCCTCAACGAATCGCCCATCCTGTTCACAAGCCGTCGCACCAGCGAGCTCATCAAATACGCCGCCAACGCCTTTCTTGCGACCAAGATCACCTTCATCAACGAGATGGCTGATCTGTGTGAGAAGGTGGGCGCAAACGTGCAGGATGTCGCTCGCGGGATCGGGATGGACAACCGCATCGGCTCCAAATTCCTGCATGCCGGGCCCGGCTATGGCGGATCGTGCTTTCCCAAGGACACGCTGGCCCTGCTCAAGACAGCCGAGGACTATGACAGCCCGACGCGCATCGTCGAGGCGGTGGTGAAGGTCAATGACAGCCGCAAGCGCGCAATGGGCCGCAAGGTGCTGGACGCTTTGGCCAAGGCCGGTGGGGGCGGGGTGGAAGCAGCGCGCGGCAAGAAGGCGGCGCTGCTGGGCCTCACGTTCAAGCCCAACACCGATGACATGCGCGACAGCCCCTCGATCGCGATTGCTCAGACGCTGGTGGATGCAGGGGTGCGGGTCTCGGCCTATGATCCTGAAGGCATGGAGCTTGCCAAGCCGCTCATGCCCGAGGTTGAGATGTGCGCAGACCCTTACGAGGCGATAGCAGGCGCGGATGTGGTGGTGATCGTGACCGAATGGGACGCTTTCCGCGCGCTTGATCTTGGCCGCGTCATGGAGCTTGCCAACCAGCCAGTGCTGGTCGACCTTCGCAACATCTACATGCCCGAAGATGTGCGCGGCCGCGGTTTTGAATATGCAAGCATCGGGCGCGTTTGACCCCTATTTGCGGGGGGAAAGGTCGATCCCATCATCGAAGCCTGCGCGCGCGCCGCAAGAAATGAAATCGCTCGCTTCAACCGGCGTGTTGCCGAGATTGCCCGAATAGCGAAATTCAATGCGCCGTTCAGAGAAACGGAAGAGTTCAAAGCTCAACCCGTCAGAGGTGGTCGCCTTCCACCAGCCGCTTTGAGGATCGTAACGTGCAGCAGGAACATTGAGGCCGCACATATGCGCATTGGCCCCGACTGCTTCGCCCTCAGCCCGGATTGAGCCGTCTTCCATGCCGGTGAGCGCAACTGTCTGCCAGCTTGCAGCCTTGAGTACTGGGAGAAGGCGCTCGTAGACCTCGCCTGAGCGTGCTTCCTCGGAAAGGCGCAGGATTTCGCTGTGGAAGGTGATCGTCTGATCAGGCGCAAGGGAGGGAATGAGGCCCAGCTGCTTCGACAGGCGGGCGATCCGTGTGCGATAGGCATTTTCAAGGCAGCTCGAGCCTTCACATTCAGAGCGCGACCTCAGCCATGCGCGTTGCTCGGCTAGACTCCCTTTGCCCGCCGAGCGCGCTTGCGTCCACAGCCGAGCCATCTCGCGGTCCAGCCTGCGCAGCTTGTGCGCATACTCACCACAGATCGTCTGCTCGAGAGTGCTCGCAGCTTTGGCGCAATCGAACGATGCGCGATCCAGCGATGTGTCAGCGAGCGCGGCGATCAACTGGCTCGCTTCGCCGGGCGTAAGGTGCGCGGTGGCTTTAGTGTCTGCCGGCAAACCCTGCGAGAATTGCGGCTGAACAATCAGCTCGCCTATGATCTGCGCCTTTGCCAGCGCTTGAAGCTGACGCGGGGCAACGATTGTTCGGGCCAGCGTCGCGCCCGTCATACTTGCGGCCTCCCAAAGACCGAGCGAGCTGATATCGGCCCCGATCAAATCGGCACCTGAAAAATGGGGTGGCCCGTTGATGCACCACACATCAACCGTCAGCCCGCAATCAAAGCGCGCATCGGAGAGCACTGCGCCGCGAAAACTGACGCCATCGAAGCTCGCGCCCTGATACTGGGAGACAAAGTGCATGTCTGCGAGATTAGCGTTGGTGAAGTCGCTTCCCTCAAATGAAACGCCGCGGGTTCGAAGACCAAACCAGTTGGCCTGTTCGGCCTTGAGCCTGCGGGTCGAGGCGCGTTCCAATTGCAGCCCGATTATCTGAGTGCCGCGCCAATCGGACCCATCAAGCAGACTCTGGTAGAAACACGCGCCCTCAAGTGTGGCTGCGATGGGGCGAAAATCGTCTCCGGTGAAGTCGCCGCCCGCGACGATCAGGCGTTTATCGCCGCGTCCATCGGCAATCCGCCCAAGTTCGGAAGCATCGTTGATAAGCCCGCCCTGCACCACGAGCACACCCTCAAGCGCTTCCTCGCCATCCGCTACTCTCTGGCAATCAGCGGCGGCTTCTTGCGCTGACACGGCTACAGGCGAGGGATAGATCGCGCCATCGACAGGCTGCATCAAGGCGAGAGACAAAGTCGCTGTCATGGCCTGTGAAATCATGCGCTTACTCCTTTAGCGCAGCTCTACACCCACAAGGCTTGGCAAAGGCTGAACGGCGAACAAGGCGGTGGGGGTGGCCAACTTCGTTGCCGCGATGCGCAAAGAAGTGGGCGTGATCGCGCACAGCGTCAGCGCGCCCGTCCCGCGCAAGATGAACCGGCACCATGTGCGCCTGGTCTGCCCCGATGGCCCCTCACGCGCCTTTGACGAGCTCTGCCCGCCGGTGGAACCACGCCAGGCAGAGCTGGCGTAAAACTCATACAAACACATCAGGGGGCTTCATAAGCCGGGTTCTGTTTCCCTCGCGCGGTATCCGCCGAGGCGGACCAGCCGCAAGGGCGGCAGCCATTCATCTGGGCCGTCTGTTGCCAAACGGCTCTAGCAGCCAACCCGGGTCTCTCGGCTCGAAACAAGCCTGCTCTTGCGAACGCGAGACCCCTATTTGGCCTTGCTCCGGGTGGGGTTTGCCATGCGGGCCGTGTTGCCAAGACCCCGGTGCGCTCTTGCCGCACCCTTTCACCCTTGCCTGTACCCTTAAGGGGCCATCGGCGGTATACTCTCTGTGGCACTTTCCCTAAGCGTCGCCCCGAAAGACGAGCGCCCGGCGGGCGTTACCCGCCACCCTTGCTTCGTGGAGCCCGGACTTTCCTCGCGGGAGCTAAAGCTCACACGCGGCTGCCTCGGCCCCCTGATGCGCGCTTGCTTCTACACCAAGGCGAGGCTGTAGGAAAGCTTAGCGAGCCCGCCCCTGATCGCGGTCAAGCAGCAGATGGAACAGGATTGCGCCCAATTGCGCATCAGGCAGTCCGGTGATGCGCTCGGGCCGCCAGCGCCGTTCAAACGCCTCTACCGCCTTGCGCCCCTCGGTGATGTCATAGCCGAACCGCTCAAGCGCCAGGTAGAACGCACCTTCATTGTGGAACGGATCACCCAGATCGAGCCGCTCCGGAGCGGGCAGGCACAGGCCGTATTCCGCAATGCGCTCCCACGGGAAGAGCTCTCCAGGATCGGTCTTGCGCATCGGCGCAACGTCAGAATGGCCCACCACATTCGCGCGCGGAATGTCGTGGTCCTTTACGATCCGCGCCAGCAACGGCACCAGCGCCTCGATCTGCGCATCGGCAAAGGGGCGGTAGCCGCCATTCGCTGGGTCGTGGCCCGGGTGATCAAGCTCGATCCCGATGCTCGCTGAGTTCACATCCTTCACCCCTCGCCAGAAGCTCATGCCCGCATGCCAGGCGCGCTTGTCTTCGGGCACGAGCTGGGTGACGTGGCCTTCCTCGGTAATGAGGTAGTGCGCCGACACGCCCCCTTCCTCGCTGGTCAGCTTGGCTAGCGCGGTCTCGACCGGCTTCATCTCAGTGTAGTGGATCACCGCCATGGTGATCGGCAGTTGGCGACCGTTGAAGTTGGGCGATGGTGCGATGGCGTGGACGAGTTCGCTGGTCTGCATTGCCCCCGCGCCTTTCGCCCCTACCCGATCATGCCTTCAGGCTGCGGCACCACCGCGCCCAGCACCAGCGCATCATCGCTGAGCGCATATTGCAGCGCGCCGCCCAGCTCTTCAGCCAGAAGCGCGATCATGTGCGCAGCAGCGGTGCGGCTGGTGACCTCTCCGGGCGCGATCTCATCCTGCAGCGCGCGGCCAATCGTCTCGTCAAAGGCGATCTTGCCGCCAGTGGCGCGTGCGACGATCTCGATATTGCCCTCTCGCGCTTCGGCTCCGACGTCGAGCGTGCCGCCGCGCACCAGCGTGTCGAGCGCGATCTGCGCAAGGTTCAGCATCACCTTGACTGCAGGCTTTGGCAGGCTGCTTTCGGTGACCGCCCAGTTCAGCTTCACCTGCTTGGCATCGGTCACGAGCGCGCTGACAACGTCTTGCGCTTCCTCCACCGGCACCGCTTCGCCAAATCCGCCCGCTGCCCCAAAGGCCAACCGGAAGAACTTGAGTTTACCCGTGCTGACTCGCGCCGATTGTTCGAGCAGTTCGATCACCTTTGCGCGCATATCGGGATCGGTTTCATCCGCCAGCAATTCAAGCCCATTCGAGAGCGCGCCCACGGGCGAGAGCATGTCATGGCACAAACGCGAGCACAAAAGCGCGGCAAGATCGGTCGATGAGGTCATGGCGTTAGCGGCTCAACTCCGTTTGTAGGAGACACATGTTACACAGTTAAAGGCAAAAACTCTTCCCCCGCCACCAAGCGCTGCAAAGCCGGTATTTGCAAGGGGGAAGCGGCCGAATTTCACCGAGCGTTTCATCCCGCCCAGCCTTAGGGATCGATTGAGGTGTAGGAAAGCGCTTCGAAGCCTATGGGGGTATCCGACCAAAACATAATCTTATCGCCTGCAATAATTGCCCAGATCTTACCGTCCTTGGCGGACATGCTCCGATCTGCTTGCGAGGGATACGGATCGCCGGTGGGATGCGAATGAAAATAACCCATCACCTTGGGCCCTCCCTCGCGCTCTGCACGGTAAGCGTCGATCAGCGCTTGCGGGTCGATCTCGAAGCGGGTCGCGGGCTCTGGGTGGACGTTGCGCGCCGACACGGCCTGTGAGATGTCGCCGGCCGCACCAAGCAGTATCCCGCAAGCCTCGGCAGGATGTGCGTCGCGCGCCAAGGCAATCAATCGCTGATGCAAGCGCCTTGAGATTGGCAAGTCGCCATTGTGCGTTGTTTTCAATCGCAACCAAATACCCCGTTCGTGCTGAGCTTGTCGAAGCAGTGTCCTTCACTTAATCCGCCTCTATGCCATTCTGGGCCTACATGCTTCACTGCCGCGGCGGCAAGTTCTACACCGGGCATACTGATGACCTTGAGCGACGCATTGCCGAGCATCAATCGGGAGAGGTCTCCGGGTTTACGCGAGATCAATTGCCAGTGGAACTGGTATGGTCGCAAGAGTTCGGCACACGCGATGAGGCTCTAGCAACAGAATTGCAGATCAAGGGGTGGTCCCGGGCGAAGAAGAAGGCACTTATCCGTGGAGACTGGGCACGGATCGCAGACCTTTCGAAAGGTAAGGACGGTGCTTCGACCAGCTCAGCACGAACGGATACTGTCTTAACAGGCACGATCCCCGTCAGCGCCCGGCTCGACAAGGCGCTCGCTGAGGCGACGCAATTGAGCCGCGCGCGGTTGCAGGCGTTGATTTCGACGGAGGCAGTGGAGGTGGATGGAGCGCCCGCCACCAGCCCGTCTGCCAAGGTGCCCGAAGGCGCGGCCTTTCGCATTACAGTCCCCGCCGCCGCTGAGGCAGAGGCGCGCCCGCAGGATATCGCGCTCGATATCGCGTTCGAAGATGAGCATCTCGTCGTCGTCAACAAGCCAGCGGGCATGGTGGTCCACCCGGCAGCGGGCAATCCCGACGGGACGCTGGTGAACGCGCTGCTCCATCACTGTCACGGGCAACTTTCGGGCATTGGAGGGGTCGCGCGGCCCGGCATCGTCCACCGGATCGACAAGGATACATCGGGCCTGCTGGTGGTCGCCAAGTCCGACGCCGCGCATGAAGGGCTCGCCGCGCAATTCGCCGCGCACAGCGTCCACCGGCGCTATCTCGCTGTCACATCGGGCACGCCCAGTCCGCATGAGGGCACGATTGACGCGCGGCTGGGGCGATCAGACGCGAACCGCAAGAAAATGGCTGTGCTGCCCAAGAATTCCTCGCGCGGCAAAAACGCTGTTACGCACTACACCGTAATCGACCGACTCGGACCGGCTGCTTTAATTGAGTGTCGGCTGGAGACGGGGCGAACACACCAGGTGCGCGTTCACTGCGCGTCAATCGGCCATGCGCTATTAGGAGATCCGGTCTATGGCGGAATACCCAAGGCTTTGAAACCGCTGCTGAGCCGGCTCGGCTTTGCGAGGCAGGCCCTGCACGCAGCTGAACTGGGATTTGTGCATCCAATATCTAAGCAATTCGTATCTTTTTCGTGTTCTTTACCGAATGATATGCAGGAACTTATCGACGAACTGGGTCATTCTTATCGATGAAAAGAGCGGGCAATTCCGCCAAAACACATTATAAACAACCTGTGGCCCGAAACTTCGGACGCCCATCAGGGGTCTGATAAATCGCGGTCGACGCTAGAAAGGTTAGGGAAAAAGTGAGCAAGACAACGCCAACAGTCCCGGCGCTGAGCGGAGAGCAGAGCCTCAACCGCTACCTATCGGAAATCAAGAAATACCCCGTCCTCACGGCTGAGCAGGAATACATGCTCGCCAAACGCTACGAAGAGCACGAAGACCCCGAAGCAGCCGCGCAGCTGGTCTCCAGCCACCTGCGCCTCGTTGCCAAGATCGCCATGGGATATCGCGGCTACGGCCTGCCGGTCTCCGACTTGATCTCGGAAGGCAATGTCGGCCTGATGCAGGGCGTCAAGAAGTTTGAGCCCGATCGCGGCTTCCGCCTCGCGACCTACGCGATGTGGTGGATCAAGGCTTCGATCCAGGAATACATCCTGCGCTCGTGGAGCCTTGTCAAAATGGGCACCACCGCAGCTCAGAAGAAGCTGTTCTTCAACCTTCGCCGGATGAAAAAGCAGCTCGAAGCCTATGAAGACACCGACCTGTCACCCGAAGACGTGACCAAGATCGCCACTGATCTCGGCGTGCCGGAGCAGGAAGTCGTCAACATGAACCGCCGGATGATGATGGGCGGCGACGGCTCCTTGAACACCCCGATGCGCGGCGGCGAGGAAGGCGCGGGCGAATGGCAGGATTGGCTCAAGGACGATGGCCCGCTGCAGGACGAAACCGTCGCCGAAGCTGAAGAAGCGCAGGTGCGCCACGAAATGCTGGTCGAGGCGATGGATTCGCTCAATGAACGCGAGCAGCACATCCTCACCGAACGCCGCCTGACGGAAAAACCGCAGACGCTGGAGGAATTGTCGCAGGTCTACGATGTGAGCCGCGAACGCATCCGCCAGATTGAAGTGCGCGCATTTGAAAAGCTGCAAAAGGCAATGCAGCGCATCGCGGGTGAGCGATTGCTGCCTGGGGTGGCTTGAGCTTTCATCTGATTGCAGATCACCAAGACCCTCTCCGGTTCGCTCCGGGGAGGGTTTTTGTTTGAGCATCGCGTTGAGACTGATGCTATGGAACGGTATCAATTTTCTGAGGCGGCGGTCGTGTGGCGTCGCGATAAAGAAAGCATAGCTCCCACTCTCCCGGTCGGAAGTCTACAGTATTCCGCTTCAGCCGGCCTCGATTGCAAATCAATTCCAAGGCGCGGCGTGCATAGACAGTAGTTCTATTTCGGACCGTGTCATTGTCTACTCCGCGTGCTGAAAGCAACGCATCGAAAATGGGGGCGAGCAAGCTCCACTCGATGTCAGGTTTTGCCAGCTCTACGGATTTGCCGTCGGCAGACGGTATAATCTTGCATTCATGCCCGCCCTCATTGCTGTCGCCGTCACAATGCACGACATTAGAAACAAGGCTGGCAAAAGATTTGACTTGATCGCTTTGGCGTCTTGTAAGCGTTACTTCGGGCCTCTCGAATAAGCACTTGCGGGTTCGTTTTGTCCAGTGCTGTAGAGTTTCGCCGGAGTGTCTTCGCCGCGTCTTTTCGCAGCCAAGTAAACCGACGTGGAAAGCCGTTATGGTTCGCAGCCTCTCTTCAAGAAATGGATAGCACTTCGGCTGAGCAATCTTATAGCCCTGCCTATCCAGACGCCCGACTGCCCCACCGCAGTCGAACGCGGCCAGTTCGGCGGCGCTGGTGACCCGCTGCTTGGCCTTTTCAGGGGTGTAGCGTTCCAGCCCGCACCCCAACGCTTCGGCTTCATCTGCGGCCTCTGCGATGCCTTTGTCATAACCGCCAATATGCGTCGTCTCAGCCTGACACGCTCCGTCGCAGATAAAGGTGGTTTGCGTGCGGCTTTGCGCGCGCACCGCAATGGCATACAGTCCGCAGGCGTTTTCCTTGGAGACAGGCACACCAAGCCCATCGCGGTATCGCCGCGCGAGCAGCAATTGCGCGTTCTTGTCGCCAATGCTCGCGCGTTTGGCGATATCCTGTGTCTCGATATCAATGGCAGAAATAAGCGACGCGTTCAGGTCGATGCCAGCGTATTCGCCGGGACTACACGACGCCAGCAACGCTGCAGATATGCTGCCCAGAACAGGTCCCAGTAATCGCATCACCATGCTCATGTCGCCAATTTGCTAGACTAGAGATATTCCGAAGCATCACAACCGCTTGTAGGGACACGCCTCCGCCCCCAACTCAAGACCCGTGCTCGCCCGCATCACTCGCATCCTTACCAAAGCCGTCCTCGGCTTTATCGCCATCACCCTTGCATGTGCCGAAAAAGCGACGCCAATGTACAGACTTAGTCTGCTGGTGCCAGAGCCAAGACCGCCGCGATCATCGCGCTTGTGGCCAGCGCGTTCACGCCCGGACTCCCACCATATTGAAACGCAAGCCGCCAGTTCTCAGACCGCTAACCGTCCAATCAGAGCGTCCAGCAATTCAGGATCGTATCGCTGCGGGTTCTGCTCAAGCTCAGGCGGTCGCCACCCATCGGGCAGATCAAACACAATGCGTCCGGGCAGCAGATCACCAAGCGCGCGGTACCAGGCCATGAGCGGCTCGTAGAGTTTCGCGTTGCGCTCAAAGTTGCGGCGGCGGCGCGTGGGATCGTTGTTGCGCAGCACCCGCGCGTCATCAGGATCACGCGGCGAGACATAGAACACATCGGCAAAGCCAAGTCTGTGCTGCACAATCGCCGCGCGAGCGCCTTGCGCCATGGCATCAAACTGGTCGCGCGTTCCCTCGCCCACTTGCCACAGCGCGTAATGAAAATGCAGCTTGAGCGGGTCAGAATCGCAGATCGCAAGGCCACATGCCTCTTCCGCCGCCAAAGCCTTCGCCCAACGCTCGGTGTTGCGCGCGGTCCAGTATTCGGCCGGCTCACCCAGCGCAGCTTCCCGGCCCGGCGCATCCGGCAATGGGCCATGCTCCTCGATAACAGCGCCCATGCCGAGCGAACGCGTCCAGGTGGTCTTGCCAGAGGCACTTATTCCGGACGCGACTATGATCATGGCCCCTCTTGGGCACGTTCAGGCCAACGGTCAATCGAACCGCGATTGAACTGGGTTAGGAGCGTGCTACCTCAGCGACATGCTCTCCCGCTTTCGTCGCCTGCCTATGTTGCTTTTGCGCCTTCTGGCGCAAGCCATCTTGTGGTTCATCGGGATTAGCCTCGCGCTGGTCATCCTGTTTGCATTCGTGCCCGTTCCGATAACGGCCACTATGTGGCTGGATGCAAACGGGGCCACGCGCGATTGGGAGCCGCTCGAAGAGATTGACCGCGATCTGGTAGCGGCGGTGATTGCAGCCGAAGACGCCAAATTCTGCTCGCATTCTGGCTTTGACACTGAGGCGATCCAGAAAGCTTATGAGCAGAACCGCGAGGGCGGGCGCATCAGAGGCGGCTCTACCATCACCCAGCAAACCGCCAAGAACGTCTTTCTGTGGCAAGATGGCGGCTATGTGCGCAAAGGGTTGGAGGCGTGGTTTGCCTTTTGGATCGAGAATGTCTGGGGCAAAAGGCGGATCATGGAGGTCTATCTCAACGTCGCGGAGACCGGGATTGGCACTTATGGCGCGACTGCGGGGGCAGAGCGCTACTTCGACAAATCTGCCGCACGCCTCACGCCATCAGAGGCCGCGCGCATCGCGGTCGCTCTGCCCAGCCCCAAGACCCGTTCGGTGCGCAATCCCACGGGCTGGTTGGCCTCCCACGGCAAGCGGATTGAGCGGGGCCTTGCCGACATCCAGACCGGAGGGCTCGATAAATGCATCTATCCTTGAATGAAAAACACGCATCGGCACTGCCGCGCTTGGCCTGATCAGCATTGACGAACGCTGCGTCCATCGGCATTTGCCTTGCCTATGGGGAGATCCACGCAACCCAGATGCGACCGAGGGTCGCTGCGCTTGAACCGGTGCGGAAGCCTTGGCGGGTATGCATGTGGGAAAGTGTTCGCATGAACGCTCCCCAGCCCGGTGCTCCCAAAGCCACTCCGGCTGAGCGCGAGGCACGCTCAGGAGCCTCGAAAGATGCGTCGGTTAATGCCGCCTCGCAGGCCCGCGAAGAACTGCGCGCAGCCATGGTCCGCCTTGCCGACGGCGACAGCGCCGCGCTCGAACAGATTTACAAAGCAACTCGGGTGAAACTGTTCGGCATATGCTTTCGTATCTTGAGCGATAGAAAGGAAGCGGAAGACGCTTTGCAGGACGTTTATGTAAATCTTTGGCAGCGCGCAGACCGCTATGATCCCGAGCGCGCAAGCCCGATCAGCTGGCTCGCCACGTTTGCGCGCAACCGCGCAATCGATCGTCTGCGCACGGGTAAGGTGCGTGGCGGCGCTGTGCCCGTAGAAGAAGCCGCGCCGCTTCCTGATGAGACACCGCTGGCGGATGCCCTGATGGTGGACGCAGAACGGGATGCGCAGATTCACAAGTGCCTCAAAGGGCTCGATGAAAATGCACAGACGTACATCCGCGCCGCTTTTTTTGAAGGGCACACCTATGCGCAGCTGGCCGAGACGGCTGGCGTGCCGCTCGGCACAATGAAAAGCTGGATTCGCCGCGGCCTTAAAAAGCTGCGCGCCTGCCTCGAAGCGAACGAAGCCTCATGAGCCAGGACAACGATATCAAACGCGATGAGCCGATGTTGGCCGCTGAATACGCGCTCGGGCTGTTGGAAGGCGAAGACCTGATCGAGGCGCGCGGCAAAGCGGCAAGTGATCCGGTGTTTGCTGAACGCACGGCGTGGTGGGACAATTGGTTTGCTCCCTGGACTGACGAAATGCCAGGCGCTCAACCAAGCGCTGAGGTGTGGGAGGCGATTTCGGCGAGGGTCGCGGCCAGCGAGGCGCAAATCGCGGCATCGGAAGGACCTGAGGCGAACTCCAATGTCGTGATCATGGATATGGAGCGCAAACTGCGCCGTTGGCAGTGGACCGCTGGTATTACGTCGGCCGCCGCTGCTGTGGCGCTGGCGCTGTTCCTGACTGCGCCAGGCTCGGCTCCTATTACCGAACAGGCGCCGGTTATTGCCGCAGTGGATGCGCCCCTGATGGCTTCGATACCGATTGGCGACACGCCGCTGAGGCTGGGCGTCACCTATATCCCTGCATCTGAAGAGATGCTCGTCTCCGCATGGGGCTTGGCCGCTGACGGCGTGCACGATCACGAACTGTGGCTGGTCCCGGCGGATGGCGGCGCGCTGCAATCGCTTGGCGTTGTGGTTCCGGGCGAAGAGCGCCGCATGACGCTGCCAGCTGAGATCGCCAGCAATGTGGGCGATGGGGTTCAGCTGGTCCTCACCCGCGAGCCGATTGGCGGCAAACCGGAAGGCGTCGATGCCGGGCCAGTAGTGGCGCAAGGGGCATTGGACGCGGTCTGAGAGCGGGCTCTGACGGGCGCTCCATTTAACCCCGCGCAGCCACGCTCTGGCGTGTCAATTTAAAATTTTCCAACAAATATTCGCATCCATGCATCCAAGTTGAAAAGCATTGCGTAGCTTTTGCGCAAGATCGGGAGGACTTGCAGCAATAAAGGAGAATGCAATGCCTTCGATCCCGACTCAGTTTTCACGCGTAGGAAAAGCCGCCATCATGGCAGTCGCCGTCGCTTCCACCAGCGTTATCGCTGTCGCCCCGACCAACGCCGTCCTCGCTCATGGTCACAAGAAGCGTGCAGCCGCTGACCTCGTCGACACCGCCGCCAGCAGCAAAGTGCACACGACCCTTGTTGCCGCCGTCAAGGCCGCTGATCTTGTCAGCACGCTCAAGAGCCCCGGCCCCTTCACCGTTTTCGCACCGACTGACACCGCGTTTGCCAAGCTGCCCGAAGGCACGGTTGCAACGCTGGTGAAGCCGGAAAGCAAGGCCACGCTCACCAGGATCCTCACCTACCACGTGGTCGCTGGCCGCGTGACCGCTAGCGACCTTGTGAACCAGATCAAGATCAATGGCGGCGAGTATCGTATCCCGACCGTCGCTGGTCCGATGCTCACCGCGCGCCTGTCAGGCGACAAAATCGTCATCACCGACGGAGTTGGCGGCACCACAGCGGTGACCAAGGCCAACGTCTCGACCTCGAACGGCGTTATTCACTTCACCGATGGCGTCTTTTTGCCGGGCTGATCCGTAGCTCCCGCATAAGCTAGCGCGGTCTCACCGTTCCCATCCTCCCACTCGAGGCCGCGTTACCAAAGGCTCCGCCCGGCGAACCTCCATTGCCGGGCGGAGTTTTTCTTTTGTGGGTGGGCGGGTTTTTTAGACGCTCAGAGCAAAGTCGACCGCCGCCATGGCGTGAAGGTGGGTTGTGTCAAAGATCGGTACGGCGCTGTCTGCCTGACTTACAAGTAAGCCAATTTCGGTGCAGCCTAGGATAACACCCTCCGCGCCAGCCTCGACCAGCCGGACGATAACCTCGCGGAAGGTGCCGCGCGAGGTATCAAGCACCTCGCCCACGATGAGTTCGTCATAGATGATACGGTGAATGTCCGCGCGCTCGTCCGCTTCGGGGATCAGCACGTCGAGGCCGTGATGCTCCTCCAGCCGCTCGGTGTAAAAACCCTCTTCCATGGTGAAGGCGGTGCCGAGCAGCGCCACGCGCGTCAGCCCCTGAGCGCAGACGGCGTCCGCGGTGGCATCGGCAATGTGAAGCAGCGGCAGGCCCACGCTCGCCTCGATATCGGGCGCGAGTTTGTGCATCGTGTTGGTGGCAAGCAGCATGCAGTCCGCCCCGCCCGCCTCCAGCGCCTCAGCGCTTGTCGTCAGGATGTCGCTGAGCTGATCCCAGTCGCCCGCTTGCTGGAGCGCGGCAACCGGGCCGAAATCGAGGCTGTGCATCACAATGCGCGCCGAATGCGCCGGACCCAACCTGTCGCGCACCGCCCGGTTGATAAGCGCATAATACTGCGCCGAGCTTTCCCAGCTCATGCCCCCTAGGATGCCGATGGTTTTCATGCCGGGCGTGTTCATGGGGTTTCCAGCGGCAGCCAGCGCGCCATCTTGTCCTTGAGCAGCGCCACAAGATCGGGGTCCATATAGTCATACTCGTCGGGAATGTTCAGCACGATCACGTGCTGGTCCTTGAGCGCTTGGCGGTGCCGTTTGCGCAGCTTGTTGCGGTGGGTGCGCTCCATCACGAAGATGAAGTCCGCCTACTCGACCAATTCATCGCTCAGCGGCTCATCCGCGCCGGAATTGGTGCCAGCCGAGGCGGTGTCTACGCCCGGCGCCTCAGCAAAGATGTGTTCGGCAGTGGGGCTGCGCAGACGGTTTTGGCTGCACACGAAGAGGTAGTTGCGGGCCATCAGGCCGGACGCTGATAGGCAACGTAGCACGAAGGTTCAAAGGGCGGCTGCGATACTTTCGCAAACCAGTCTCGATCAAAGCCGGACAACTCCTCAAGCAAAGCGATGATGCCGCGCCAATCGGACATGTCCTCGTCCCACTCAAGGAAGCGACCATCGCGGCAAGTGATTTCACAACAGATCAAGTCCGTCGTGATGCGATCGCGTTTGAAGAACTCCACCCGCTCGACCGCATCGAGCGAGAGGGCGCTCATCATGCCGCTTCTTCTTTCGCCTTGTCATCGTCGTTCGAGACCACCTGGATCGGTTCCTTGGTGCCCGCGACAACATCGCCGTCGATCACAATCTCGCTCACATTCTCCAAATCGGGCAGATCGAACATCGTATCGAGCAGGATGCCTTCGACGATGGAGCGAAGCCCGCGCGCGCCGGTCTTGCGCTTGATCGCGCGCTCGGCAATCGCCTTCAACGCCTCGTCGGTGAAGGTGAGGTCCACATCCTCAAGCTCGAACAGCTTGCTGTACTGCTTGACGATGGCGTTCTTCGGCTCGGTCAGGATGGTCACGAGCGCATCGACATCGAGATCGTGCAGTGTCGCAATCACCGGCAGTCGGCCGACAAATTCAGGGATCAGGCCAAACTTGAGAAGGTCTTCAGGTTCGCTCTTTTCAAGGAGTTCGCCAACCTTGCGCTTGTCGGGATCAGCGACGTGCGCGCCAAAGCCGATTGAGCGTTTCTGCAATCGGTCCGCGATAATCTTGTCGAGGCCGGCAAACGCGCCGCCGCAGATGAACAGGATGTTTGTCGTGTCGACCTGCAGGAATTCCTGCTGCGGATGCTTGCGCCCGCCCTGCGGGGGAACGCTGGCGGTGGTGCCTTCCATCAGCTTGAGCAAAGCCTGCTGCACGCCCTCACCCGACACGTCGCGCGTGATCGAGGGGTTTTCCGCCTTGCGCGTA
>JBCCJS010000013.1:0-75227 GCA_039027675.1 Pseudomonadota bacterium | reverse complement strand
GGAAGCGCTTGAGAAGCGGCTTGAGCACATCAAGACCCCGATGAGCCTCTCGGTGCTGGGCTGCGTCGTCAACGGTCCGGGCGAAGCGCGCGAGACCGATATCGGCCTCACCGGCGGCGGCAATGGCAAGCACATGGTCTACCTCTCAGGTCTCAAGGCGCACACGGTGGATGATCAGGACACGCTCGATCACATTGTGAAGCTGGTCGAAGAGAAAGCGGCTCGGATCGAAGCAGGTGAAGCGGTGGCGTTTGACCCGCATGCCCCGGAAACGGCTGAAGCGGCGGAATGATCAAACCCGTTATCGCCGGACTGCTCGCCGCCGTGCTGCTGATCGGCGGCGCGGGCGTGCTCAAGCTCAGCAGCGCGCTGGCAGCAAGCGGACACGACTATCCCGAAGCCGACTCTTATGACGTCTCAGAGGACGCCGAAGTGGATGTGGACGCGGCTCTGGCCCGTGCTGGCGAGAAGGGCACACGCGTGCTGCTGGTGATGGGCGCCAACTGGTGCCACGACAGCCGTGCGCTCGCCGGGTGGCTGGAGACGGAGCGCTTTGCCGGGTTGATCGAGCGCGAATACGAGCTGGTCTTCATCAATGTCGGACGGCCGCAATCGGGCGATGGGCATAACCTCGAAATCGCGCGGCGGTTCGGAGTGGAGGAGTTGCCGGGGACACCAAACCTGCTCGTCCTCACGCCTGAAGGCGAGCTTGTGAATGCAGACACCGCCACCACATGGCGCGATGCCGCAAGCCGGGATGAAGACGAGATCTATGGGGAGCTGGAACGGCTGGCCAAGGCACCCGTTTAGGATCGCAAGGTTCCGATCCCAGCATGCTCCACGTCGTCCACCACGCTGATTACATGGCCCCTCGCCCTGAACGGGGCACGTTCAAGTTCGACAAATACTACCTCGTCATGGAGGAGCTGCGGGCGAGCGCAGCGCCCATCACGGAACACGCGCCCGGCCCCATGCCGAGACACTGGCTCGAAGCAGTGCACGACCCGGCCTACGTCGAAGAGGTCTTCACCGCCCAAGTCCCGCGCGCCAAGGAGCGCCGGATCGGCTTTCCCGTGACCACCCGCATTCGCGACCGCGTGCGCCACACCAATGGCGGCACCTGGCTCGCTGCTCAGTTGGCGAAACGCCACGGCTATGCGGCAAACTCCGCTGCGGGCAGCCACCACGCGCTCGCCGATACCGGCGCGGGCTATTGCGTGTTCAACGATCTCGCGGTCGCCTCCAACCGGCTCATCAGCGAAGGCGATGCGCGCCGCATCCTGATCGTCGATCTCGACGTTCACCAGGGCGATGGCACTGCCAGCCTGACCGCAGCGCGCGAGGATATCATGACGCTCTCGCTCCATGCTGAGAAGAACTTCCCGGTCCGCAAGGCCCGTTCAACCGTGGATATAGGCCTTGCCGATGGCATCGATGACGCAGGCTTCATGAAAGCGCTCGCCGATGCCCTGCCCCGCGCGCTTGACGAGTTTGAGCCCGACTTCGTCTTCTATCAGGCAGGCGTTGACCCGCATGTAGATGACAAGCTGGGCCACCTCGCCTTGAGCGATGAGGGCCTTGCCGCGCGCGATCGCTACGTTGTCGAGCAGGCACGGCAGCGCCGCCTTCCCATCGCCTCAGCGCTTGGCGGAGGATACGGCGATGACCAGCGCGAAGTCGCCGCGCGCCACGCCCGGTCCATGCTCGCGATGGCGGATGCCAACATAGCCTTCGAGCCCCCGCACACGAGCGACTCCCGCTCACCCGACAAGCCTGCTAACGCGCCCCATCCCCTCATCTAGGAGCACTGAGACCATGGCCACTATTGAAACCGACTACCTCATCATCGGGGCGGGCGCAGTGGGCCTCGCCTTTGCGGATACGATGCTGGATGAGAACCCTGACGCGCACATCACCATCGTCGACAAGCACGCCAAGCCCGGCGGTCACTGGAATGATGCCTACCCCTTCGTCGCGCTGCACCAGCCTAGCGCAACCTACGGCGTCAACTCGATGGAGCTGTGCCCCGACCGGCGCGATACGCGCGGGCACAATGCGGGCATGTTCCCGCTCGCCCCGCATGCCGAAATCCTCGCCTATTACAGCAAGCTGATGAGTGAGCGCCTCCTGCCCAGCGGCCGGGTCGAGTACCTTCCGATGACCGAATATGCCGGGGCTGATGGCAAAACCCACAAGGCTAAGGGTATCCTGTCAGGCGAAGAGCACACAATCAAAGTGCGCAGCAAACTGGTTGATGGGACGTTCTTCAAAACGTCGGTTCCCTCCACCCACACGCCCGCCTTCGAGATTGCGGAGGGCACGCGCTTCACCATCCCTGGCGATCTGCCCGGCCTGTGGAAGGACACCGCCAACCTGCCCGATCACTACGTCATTATCGGCGGCGGGAAGACGGCAATGGACACCGGCGTCTGGCTGCTCGAAGCGGGCGTTCCGGCAGACAAGATCGGCTGGGTACGCCCGCGCGACAGCTGGATGTTCAACCGCAAGCTGCTCCAGCCTGCCTATTACGAAGTCGATGGGCTGATAGAGTTCCAGACTGACCTCGTCGAAGCAGCGAACATGTCTGAGACAGGCGATGAAATGTTCGCCGAACTCGGCAGACGCGGCACCATGCTGCGGCTCGATGAGAGCGTCAGCCCCAAGATGTTCCACTATGCCGTGATCTCGGAGGGCGAGGTCGCTCTGCTGCGCCAGATCGAAAGCGTCTATCGTCAGGGCCATGTGACGAAGATTGAACCGGGCGCGATGCACTTTGCGTCCCAAAGCGTGGAGCTGCCGCGAAACACGCTCTTCATCAACTGCACCGCAACCGCCGTCCCCTTTAGCGTGCGCGAGCAAACGCGTCCCTTCTTCGATGGCGATACAATCACACTGCAATTGGCGCAGGTGCCCTTCGTACCCTACAGCGCCGCGCTCGCCGCGTTTATTGAGGCCAATTTCGAGACCGATGAGGAGAAGAACGCGCTCGTCCCGCCCGCCCCGCTGACCGATAGCACTGCCGACTATCCTTACGCGGTGATGGCTAACCTGATGAGCACCGCGATCCTCTCGAACAACGAAAAGATCAACGCCTGGAACGCCAAGAGCCGCCTGCACCCGACCGGCCCGGCTGTTGCTCGCATGATGGCAGAGGGCGACCCGCGCCTCGCAAAGCTTGCGACCATTGGCGGCACGATCAAAGCCAATCTGCCCGGCGTCATCAAGCTGGGTATGGCGGCGAAGGAAATCCACGAGAACTCGCAGCCAGGGTGGAAGGCGGCCTGATGCGCGCGAGCGGGAACCAAGCCGTTCACTTGATCGCTACCAATGATGTAGTAGATTAAGACCATGAACAGACGCGATCTCTTGAAGGCTGGTGTGGGAGCGGGCGCTGCGCTCGCCCTGCCCGCACGCCTTGCCGCGCAGCCCGCGAAGGGCTCAGCGCGCGACCGGGCGCTGTTCAAGATCGCGAGCGAGGAACTGGCGCGCGCGGGCGATGCCATCTGGAAACGCGATATTGTGGGCATTGCCGATTATGGTCTGCACTCCGCGCAAAAACGCTTTCACTTCGTCAATCTGGGCCTGCAGGAAGTGTTCAGCTTCCATGTCAGCCACGGCGCGGGCTCTGACCCGGAGCATGATGGCTGGCTCAACCGCTTCTCCAATGTCGAGGGTTCCAATGCGAGTTCGCGCGGAGCCTATGTGACGTGGGAATGGTATCAGGGCCGCTATGGCACTTCGGTGCGCCTGGGTGGGCTTGATGCAACGAACGAGGCGGCTTTGCGGCGCTATATCGTGATGCACCGCGCCAAGTACGCAGAGCCGGAGCATCTCGCCAAATGGGGCCGGATGGGCCGCTCAAACGGGTGCTTTGCGATGGGCGCGGAGGATTTCCGCGTGGCCCTGCGCCAGCTTTCGGGCGGGCGGTTGCTGTTCTCGGACACGATTGGCCTGCAAGAGGATGGCCGGATGGCCCTGCGCGCCGATCTGGAAGCGCTGCAACCTGATCGTCCGACGATCACACAGCGCTACGTGCCTGGGGCGTTCTGACCCTCTAAAGCCTGATCGCTCAGCCCCCCGCGAGCGGGTTGTTCTCGATCACGATGACTTCATCATCGCTCACAGTCGCGCGATTTTCCTGGCGGGGTTGATCGAGGCTTGCGAGCACCGGCGCGTCGCGGTCGTAGATGTCCTTGAACGTTGTGAGCTCACCATCGGTGTTTGTGCCCATCGTGAAATAGGTAATGTAGGCGGGGATCTTCTTCTCTTCGGGCAGCATCACCTTCGTGTACTTCCCTGAAGTCGCGATATCGATGACTTCCTCTTTTGAAGCGCCTTTGCCCAAAATCGCCACGGTCATCGCCACTTGCAGCGCCTTTTCGGTGCGGATGCAGCCATGGCTGAGCGCGCGCATATCCTTGGTGAACATCCAACGCGTGGGCGTGTCGTGGAAGAAGATCGCGTGCCGGTTGGGCATTTCCAGTTTCATCCGGCCAAGTGAATTGCCTGGCCCGGGTTGCTGAACAACGGTGATCCAGCCATTGGCGCCCTCGGTCGCCTTATAGCCGTTCTGCTTTGCCCAGACGGGATTGTCGAGCACTTTGCGCCCCAGCCCCTCGCCCACCACGATTGATTGCGGCACGGTCCAGGTTGGGTTGAAGACGACGCCCGAGACATTCTCAGCAAGCTGCGGTGTCGCGGTGCGACCGGGCTTTCCGACGATCGTCTTGTAGGTGAAGGTCTTGGCCCCTGCGCGCAGGCGCAGCTGGAATTCGGGCACGTTGGTGATGAGGTGGATCGTGCCCAGATCACGCGCCAGCCAGCGCCAGCGGTCCATATTGGCGCGGATGAGCTTGCGCTTGGCCTCTTCTTCCAATGGCGTGATCGCGAGCTCCTCGCGCAGGGCGAGGTAATCGGCATGGACCGGGTGCAGGCGATCCAGCACCGCCGCGACATCGCCGGTATTGGTCGCCTCGGCCAGCAGCGTATCGGTGCGGTAAAGGTCACGGTCCGGATCGACGACAAACCACTGCTTGCGCGCCTCCATCGGAGTGCGGCCATCGCGGATGTCTTCGACCAGCCATTCAAAATTCTTGGACGCCAGCGCGTCGAGCTCAGCACTCGGGCCTGATTGCAGCGAGGTTTGCAGGGCCTGAAGATCGTAATCGACCGGATCGAGCCCCTCAGCGCCAATACCTTCAATGTAAGCGATCAGCGTCTCGACAGCCGAAATCGACCAAGGTTGAACCGGCGGGCCGGCAGGCTCAAGCTCGGACTGGTCCACCGGGTTGGAGACCATGGGCGGGAAGGCGCTCTCAAACGCCTCGGGCTGGCCGGTCTCGGCATCATCCTGAGCCGGGACCTCGGCAGGTGCCGTTTCCTGCCCGTCGAGAGCGGACGGCAGAAGGTTGGTGGGCTCCGCGACCTCAGGCTCGGCCTCTTGTGCCAACGCGCCCGCGCCAAATCCCGAACCAAGCGCAAAAGGCGCCATCAGCCCGGCCACAATCGGCGTTGCCCATCCCTTCAACAGCCCTATTTTCATAGTCGCCTCAATCCTTGCTCGCGGCCCTAATCTGCCCGCAGCGCGTCATCTTCAATATGCTGAGCATACCCCTGCATTCCCCTTCCTATCAACCAACCTCGCTTACCCTTCGATGAATCCCGCATGGATATGCGCAGGAAATGCTGAAGCCGGGTCTGGTTGCAAGTGACGCGCGCACCTCATCGGCCTAAGGGCGAGCTGACCATGGCCTCGTCCAGCCCCTCAGTCTCGCGCCTTGCACCCGTCGCCGCCGCAGCCGCTGGTGTCGGGTTCCTATCGCTGATGGATGCCTTCATGAAGGAAGCTGCGCTGGGTGCAGGCACCTACACCGCTACGACCCTGCGCGCGCTCATCGGCCTTGCCCTAATCGCGCCAGTCTGGTTGGCCAGAACCAGGCGCTGGCCCCCTATCGCGACCCTGAAGCTGCACGTTGAGCGTGGGATCATCTCGGCCTTCATGGCTTTGAGCTTCTTCTACGCCATCACCACTATGCCTTTGGTCCAAGCGATTGCGATCAGCTTCGTCGCTCCCATCGTTGCCCTTTTCCTCGCGCGCATCCTGCTGGGTGAGCAAATTCGCCGCACGGCCTATTTTGCCAGCTTTCTCGGCTTTGTCGGAACGCTTGTGATCGTGGGCGGAGAGATCGGGTTCGGCCGCGAGGACAGCGCATCGGTCTCACCCGATTTCTATTACGGCCTTGCCGCAATAGGCGTTTCAGCTCTCCTCTATGCCTACAACTTCATCGTCATCCGCAAGCAGAGCCAGCTCGCCGGCCCGGTCGAAGTCGCCACCTTTCACAGCGGGGTAAGCGGCGCGCTGCTGCTCGTTGCCGCGCCGTTCTTCTGGGAGACGCCTGCTGCGCCCGCTGTGATGTCGATCGCGGCTGCCAGCGTGCTGACAATCGCGGGCGCCATGGCAATCGCCTGGGCCTATGCCCGCGCCGAAACGCAGGCGCTGGTGCCGATGGAGTATACCGGTTTCCTTTGGGCCAGCGTTTTTGGCTGGCTGTTCTTCCACGAGCAGGTGACATGGCCCACACTTATGGGCACGGCATTGATTGTCGCTGGATGCTGGCTTGCAACGCGCCAGCGCGGCTGATCAGCGCTTAGACCTGAGACAAAAGTCGCAATCGACTCGCAAGAGAGCGCCTCACTCTTGACCTAGACGGCGCAGTCTAGCAGGTGCCTTATCGAGAATTCTCTCCGGACATGGATCACCCGGATCCCCCCTGCAGCCCCGATGCGCAGGGACAGCCAAAAAGGATGGGACACCCCGATGACGCAGATCGGCAAGGACACGCTCGCAACGCGCTCAACCCTGAATGTCAATGGCAAGCAATACGCCTATTACTCGCTCGCCAAGGCGGCAGAGCAATTGGGCGATGTCTCAAAGCTGCCCAACTCGATGAAGGTGCTGCTGGAAAACCTGCTGCGCTTTGAGGATGAAGGCTTCACTGTCGGGCGCGAGCACATACAGGCGATTGTCGATTGGCAAAAGAACCCGGTCACCGGCAACGAAATCCAATACCGCCCGGCGCGCGTGCTGCTGCAGGATTTCACCGGCGTCCCCTGCGTGGTGGACCTTGCGGCCATGCGCGATGCGATCAAGAAGCTGGGCGGCGATACCGCCAAGATCAACCCGCAGGTCCCCGTCAACCTCGTGATCGACCACTCTGTCATGGTCGATGAGTTCGGCCACCCTCAAGCAATGGAAGCCAACATGGCGCTTGAATATGAGCGCAACGCGGAGCGCTATGACTTCCTCAAATGGGGCTCGAAGAGCTTTGAGAACTTCTCCGCCGTTCCTCCCGGCACCGGCATCTGCCACCAGGTCAACCTTGAACACATCGCGCAAGGCATCTGGTCGAGCCAGGATGCAACCGGCGCCATGGTCGCCTATCCCGACACCTGCGTTGGCACGGACAGCCACACCACCATGATCAACGGGCTTGGCGTACTTGGCTGGGGCGTTGGCGGGATCGAAGCCGAAGCCGCAATGCTCGGCCAGCCGATCTCGATGTTGATCCCGGAAGTTGTCGGCTTCAAGCTGACCGGCGCGATGGCTGAAGGCGTGACTGCGACCGACCTCGTGCTGACCTGCGTGCAGATGCTGCGTGAAGTTGGCGTGGTTGGTCGCTTCGTCGAATTCTATGGCGAAGGCGTTGCTAACCTCACGCTTGCCGACCGCGCGACGATCGCCAATATGGCGCCCGAATACGGCGCAACCTGCGGCTTCTTCGGCATCGACGACAAGACGATCGATTACATGCGCCTCACCGGCCGCTCGGAAGAAAACCTTGCGCTGGTCGAAGCCTACGCCAAAGAGCAGGGTATGTGGTTCGATCCGGCCGCCGAACCGGTCTTCACCAAGACGCTCGAACTCGACATGACCAGCGTCGTGCCGAGCCTTGCCGGGCCCAAGCGTCCGCAGGACCGCGTGATCCTCCCCGAAGTGGACGAGCTCTTCAACGGCGACCTGGCCAAACTTTACAAGAAGACTGCACCCGCCCGCGTCGGCGTCGAAGGCAAGGACCACGATATCGGCGATGGCGACGTGGTTATCGCGGCGATCACCAGCTGTACCAACACCTCGAACCCCGACGTTCTTATCGCCGCTGGCCTTGTCGCCAAGAAGGCGGTTGAGAAGGGCCTCACACCCAAGCCTTGGGTGAAGACCTCGCTCGCACCGGGCAGCCAGGTCGTCACCGACTATCTCGTCAAGTCAGGCCTGCAGGACGATCTCGACGCGATCGGTTTTGACCTGGTCGGCTATGGCTGCACCACTTGCATCGGCAATTCAGGCCCGCTCGCCCCGCCGATCTCAGCCGCGATCAACGGCAACGATATCGTCGCTGCCTCGGTGCTTTCAGGCAACCGCAACTTCGAGGGCCGCGTATCACAGGACGTTCGCGCCAACTTTCTCGCTTCGCCGCCGCTCGTGGTCGCCTACGCGCTCAAGGGCACGGTGACCGAGGACATCACCACCACACCCATCGGCCAGGATCAGGATGGCAACGACGTCATGCTCGCCGATCTGTGGCCGACCAACGCTGAGATCGCCGAGCACCGCGCGGCCAATATCGACCGGTCGATGTTTGAGACCCGCTACGCCAACGTCTATGATGGCGATGAGCACTGGCAGGCGATCACGGTAGAGCCATCGGACACCTATCAGTGGCGCGCTGGAAGCACCTATGTCGCCAACCCGCCCTACTTTGACGGGATGGAGATGACCCCGGCGCCCGTCACCGACATCATCGATGCAAAGCCGATGGCGATACTCGGCGACAGCGTCACCACCGACCACATATCGCCCGCCGGCGCGATCAAGGAGGACAGCCCCGCGGGCGTCTATCTCAAGGGCAATCAGGTATCCAAGAAGGACTTCAACTCCTACGGCTCGCGGCGCGGCAATCATGATGTGATGATGCGCGGCACCTTCGCCAATATCCGCATCAAGAACGAGATGGTGCCCGGCGTCGAAGGCGGCTTCACCACCTATGACGGCGAGCAGATGGCGATCTACGACGCCGCGATGAAGCACAAGGAAGACGGCAACCCGCTGATCGTGATCGGCGGTAAGGAATACGGCACCGGCTCCAGCCGCGACTGGGCAGCCAAGGGCACGATCCTTCTCGGTGTGCGCGCGGTGATCGTTGAGAGCTTTGAACGTATCCACCGCTCTAACCTTGTCGGCATGGGCGTGCTTCCGCTGCAGTTCAAGGACGGCGCCACGCGCGAGACGCTTAGCCTCACCGCTGATGACACATTCTCAATCAAGGGCCTCGCAGACTTGGAGCCGGGCCAGGATATCGAGATCGAAGCCACCCGCGCGGATGGCTCGACCTTCACCTTCCAAGCGCTTTGCCGTATCGATACCGCCAATGAGATGGAGTATTATCGCAATGGCGGCATCCTTCACTACGTCCTCCGCAACCTGGCGGCGTGAGCCGATGGCGCTCGCTCGCAACACACTCGCTGGGTTGAGCCTCGCGCTCATCCTTGCGGCGTGTTCGGACAATGCGGAGCGAAGCGATCCCGACGAGAGTGATTCAAGCGGGGGCGCGCCTCCGCCGTCCATCATCCCTCAGCTCGCGGCCGTCGATACGGGAATAGCCGCTGAAAGCACGGTGATCGACCTGGCCGTCGCTGACGCCTACCAATTGGTCCAGGCGGGCAAGGCGCGTCTGATCGATGTTCGGACTGACGAGGAAGTCGCGCAAGGCATGATTCCGGGCGCCGAGCATATCGCAATGAGCCACTTTGACCCGGCGCAAGTGTCTGCCTCCGGAAATCTCCCCGTTATCCTATACTGCCGCTCAGGCCGCCGTTCACGAATTGTCGCCGAGCAGCTCGCAGCCGAGGTCGATAAACCGGTTGCTCATGTCGAAGGTGGCATTTTGTCCTGGCAGGCGCGGGGTTTGCCCATAACGGCTCCCGTAGCCGCCCGGTAGACGGCCTCAGTAGAGGCCCTCGGCGAGCCGCGGCAGAGATCAGACTGTTTCGGTCTCTGTCTTGTCCTTCTGAGCCTTGCGACGCCGCCCCAGAACTGCGGCTGCAGCGAGGCCAAACAGCGCCATCATCGGCGGAGCAGGAACCTCATGGCCACCGCTGGTCGATGTCGTCGTGCCGCCTGACGTGCTGCTGCTTGACGAGGTTGAACTCGACGAAGAGCTCGAAGAGGAGCTGCTGCTCGAGCCAGAGCTCGAACCCGAAGTTGAGGACGAGGAGGACGACGAAGAGCTGCTGGAACTTGATGTCGAAGAGCTGGTGCTGCTCGTCATATCACCCGAAGTGCTGCCGCCACTGGTCGCGCCGCCCGAGGTCGAACTGGAGCTGGACGACGAGGACGAGGAGCTGCTCGATGACGAGCTGGAACTGGAGCCACCGCTCGTAGACCCACCGGTCGTAGAACTGCCCGTAGCGCTGCCTCCTGTCGTGCTGCCGCCAGTGGTCGAACCGCCAGAGCTGCTGGTGGACGAGGATGAACTGCTCGACGAAGACGAGCTGGACCCGCCTGAGGAGCTGGTTCCACCGCTCGACGAGCTGCCGCCCGATGAGCTACCACCCGAAGAACTGCCCCCCGAGGACCCGCTACTGCTGGACGGAGGATGGCCCGAGCTGCCTCCTGACGAACCGCCCGAGGAGCCACCGCCCGATGAGGACGAGCTGGACGAAGAGCTGGAGGACGAACTCGAAGAAGAGCTCGAAGAACTGCTTGTCGAGGTCGTGCTGGAGACATTGCCACTCGTGGTCGATGTGCTCGACACATTGCCCGACGTAGTCGTCGTCGTGCTGGTTTTGCCGCCGGTCGTAGTGGTCGTACTGGAAACGTTGCCACTGGTGGTGCTCGACACGGCACCCGATGTGCTCGTGGTGCTGGAGACGTTGCCACTGGTGGTGCTCGACACATTGCCAGACGTTGTGGTCGTGGTCGTCGTCGTGCTTCCGCTTGTCGTATCTCCACCTGTGCCACCAGACGTGCTTGTCGAGGTCGAGGTTGAACCGCCTGGTTCGCCGCCCGTCGTGGTCGTGCTCACCACCGAGACATCGCCCGAGGATGAACCGCCACCTCCGAAGAAGCCACCAAAGAAACCGCCGCCAAGCCCGCCACCAAAGCCGCCAAGCCCACCGCCGATAATGGCGGGTGCGGCTCCACCGCCGCCGCGTATGGGCGGGAGCGGGGGAAGCGGAGCGGGCGCGAAGGCCACCTGCGCGATCGGCGGGCATTCCTCAGCGTCGATATAGGCCTGAACCGCACCCTGAGGCAGCGGAGCGGACTGGGCAACAGCACCAGCACCGCCAAAGGTCTGCGGGATCGGCTGGCACTCAATGGTGCGCTCGACTATCCGGCGACGGCGCGGCTCGGGTTCGGGCAACGGCGGCAGCTCGCGGGTGCGCGTCTTGATGTACTTGGTCTCGGCAATCGGCTCCGGCAGCGGCGCGCCCTTGATAAGCTTGCCCTCAGCATCCGAGCTGTAAACCGGCACGTCGGTCGCCATCGGCTCGGCGGTGCGCACTGCACCGCCCTGCTGCGCGACCTGGATCGCACCGCCCGTCATTAGAGCAACACCGGCGGCGGTGGCTGAGAGCTTGGCTGTAGCCAGTTTGATCGACATAGCGCGAGACCTTGTTTCATCTGGTGGCAGCGGGCCCGTCCGACCCAACGTTCACCCAATTCCAATCGTCTCATGGCCCTGTCGGTCACTCCGGTACAATGCGGTTAACCATGTCTTGCGGCCTGAACGCTGCCAAAAGCCGCGAAAACGCGCGGATTTCACAGGCGCTGTCCCGATATGACACCGAATACACCGCCCCGGTTGGCCCGCGATCAGCCGCGCCGCCTGGTTTGAGCCGCATCAGCCATCGGCCTAGCCCTCAGCCTCGCCGTCGAAAAGCCCTCCCTGCCCCGCAGCGCCTTGAGTTGTGCCTCCTGAGGCTGACGATCCGGCGGGACGTTTGGGGATGGCAAGGCCCAGATGCTCCCAGCCTGCATCGTTGAGCACCCGCCCGCGTGCGGTGCGCGCGAGCAGGCCAAGCTGGATGAGGTAAGGCTCGACCACCTCCTCCACAGTATCGCGCGGCTCGGCAAGGCCAGCAGCCAAAGTCTCAACCCCGACCGGCCCGCCCTTATAGGTCTCAGCGATCATGGTGAGGTAGCGCCGGTCCATCGCATCGAGCCCCAGACCATCGATCTCAAGCCGGGTCAGCGCATCATCGGCAATCGCGCGAGTGATTGTCGGCTGTGACGCCACCTGAGCAAAGTCGCGGACCCGCCTGAGCAAGCGCCCGGCCACCCGAGGCGTGCCCCGCGACCTGCGCGCAATCTCACGCGCACCATCGGCATCAATCGCCAACCCCAGTAGCCGCGCGCCGCGGGTGACGACCTGGTCAAGCTCATCGTGCGTGTAGAACTGCAGGCGCACCGGGATGCCAAAGCGATCGCGCAGGGGCGTGGTCAGCAAGCCTTGCCGCGTGGTTGCCCCCACCAGAGTGAAGGGCGGCAAGTCGATCCGCACGCTGCGTGCCGAGGGGCCTTCACCGATGATGAGATCGAGCGCGCGGTCCTCCATTGCGGGGTAGAGCACCTCTTCGACGACCGCGCTCATCCGGTGGATTTCGTCAATGAACAGAACGTCATGCGGCTCAAGATTGGTGAGCAGCGCGGCGAGGTCTCCCGCCTTGGCGATCACCGGGCCGCTGGTGGCGCGAAAGCCGACGCCCAGCTCGCCCGCGACGATCTGTGCGAGCGTTGTCTTACCGAGGCCCGGAGGCCCGAAGAACAGCGTGTGATCCATCGCTTCTTGGCGCGCCTTGGCCGACCGGATGAAGACGCGAAGGTTATCGCGCGCCGCCTCCTGCCCGATGAACTCGGTGAGCGACTTGGGCCGCAGCGCGGTGTCCGGATCGCCCGGTTGCGGGGTGGGGGTGTGGATGGGGGCCGGGTCAGTCATTGCTTTGCGGTCGCCAATACTCGCCGCGCGACATCCAGCGATCAAGCCACCTTTCAAATGCCTCGTTACCCTCACCGTAGTCGTTAAACTGCAGATGACTTGCCAATTGTTCGCGCGATAACTTGGCGTCAAGCTCGTCGACCTCGCCACGCGCAAATATGAATAGGCTACCTGTTACCTGATAGACTTTCGCAGCTTGCAGCAAGTAGACAGCCAAATTCTCGTGAAGCGCTATCACTCGATCACCTTCATATTCAGTCATGGAACGAAGGCGCGCATCTAGCATCTGCAGTTGTGTAATCAGAAATGCGATGCGGGCATTTACAACTTCATTCTCGCTCGTCTCTAAAAACTCAGACAAGCTTCTTATGGTTTCGATAGGAAAGACTGGAGCACTCCAACTATCGAGCGAACCCGATGGAGCGCTGTTTGCCAAAGCTAGGCTTAATGCTTTCATTGCGTCAACTGAGTAAGAAATGACCGAAGACAGGGTAAATACGAGCAAAAATCGCTTCGCTTGGTGCTCTCTCACCATTTGACGTTCTTCGCGGCGGTCAGACTGTTTTAGCTGGAGCCATAAAATCCGGATAGTAATAGCCGCTGCAATCGTGGCTAAAATCCCGCTGACAAGGGTCTGCCAATTATAGAGCCAAAGACCAATAGCGTTGAACAAGTCCTCGTGGCTGAGCATGATCATGAACAAGATTGCTGCAGCGATGATGCTAACAAGCAAAGCCTCCAATTTTCGGAGTTCACTCTCCATCACCCAGCCGCCTTCTTCAGTGCCACGCGGATGAGGTCGCCTTCGCTTGCGCCCTCGCCCAGTTCCTCTAGCGCCCGCGCCACTGCCTGACCTGCCACCGCCGGTTTGAACCCAAGGTTCTCCAGCGCGCTCACTGCATCTGCGCTGGCGCCACCAATTGGGGCCGCCGCCACGCCGCCGCTTGAGACTGTGGCTCCGGGCAGAGCGCCCGCCTTGTCCTTCAGCTCATTCACGATCCGCCCAGCCAGCTTCGGCCCCACGCCGTTTGCCCGCGCCACGCTGGCCACATCGCCCGCAGCGCAGGCATCGCGCAGTTCGCCGGTTGAGAGCGCGGACAGGATTGCGAGGCCAACCTTGCTCCCAACGCCCTGAACCTGCGTCAGCAGCCGGAACCAGTCGCGCTCGGCGCTCTCAGCAAAGCCGAGGAGCCGCATGTCGTTCTCGCTCACCTGCAGATCGGTGTGCACCGTGCACGCCTCTCCGACAGGGCCCAGCGCCGTCAGCGTCCTTGCCGAGCAGTGGACGAGGTAGCCCACACCGCCGACATCGACGATGGCCCAGTCCTCGCCGGTTTCATCGAGCCGTCCGTTGAGCTTTGCGATCATCCGTTTGTCTCTTGCGCCAGCGCCCCGCTGATGTGGGCGCCCTTAGGACCTGCCCGATTGCGCCGGTGAGCGCCAGTGCCACTGCCCGCTTGTCCGCATGTAGGAGACACATGTTACACAGTCCAAAGATCGAAAACGGACCTCCACAAAAAGCCCTCTGAAGCGCAAAAAGCAGCCCAGCTGCGCGCACTTCTACCCACACACCCGTTCAAACACTCGCCCAAAAAGTCCTGCCGCTGATCCATTGCGCAACACATACCACCGCGCCCTCGTGTAGGAAAATCGCCTCTGTATCGACACGGCCCCCGCGATTTCGCTAAGGGCTAGCGGCATGAGTTGGAACACTTTCGGGCGCGTCTTGCGCTTTACGACATGGGGCGAGAGCCATGGCCCTGCTTTGGGCGCGGTGCTGGACGGGTGTCCGCCGGGACTTACCCTGCGCGCCAAGGACATCCAGCCCTTCATGGACGCGCGCAAACCGGGCCAGAGCAAATTCACCACCCAGCGTAAGGAAGCCGACGCGGTCCAGATCCTCTCCGGCGTGTTCGAGGACACCACCACCGGCACGCCGGTCCAACTGCTTATCGAGAACACGGATCAGCGCTCAAAGGACTATTCCGAGATCGCGGCGAGCTATCGCCCCGGCCATGCGGACTACGCCTATGACGCGAAATACGGCATTCGCGATTATCGCGGCGGCGGGCGCTCGTCCGCGCGCGAGACCGCAGCGCGCGTGGCCGCGGGCGCAGTGGCGCGCATGATCATCCCCGAGGTCACAATCCGCGCCTATGTCTGCGAGCTGGGAGGCGATGCGATCGATCGCGATGCCATCAATTACGATGAGATCACCAAAAACCCCTTCTTCTGTCCTGACAGCTGGGCTGCGGGACGCTGGGCTGAAAAGGTCGAGAAAGCGCGCAAGGATGGCTCATCGCTGGGCGCAGTGGTCGAATGCGTGGCGACGGGGGTTCCGCCGGGCTGGGGCGCGCCGGTCTACGCCAAGCTCGATAGCGATCTGGCCGCGGCCATGATGAGCATCAACGCGGTCAAGGGCGTGGAGATCGGCGACGGGTTCGAGGCCGCGCGCCTGACGGGCGAGGAAAACGCTGACCCGATGCGGCCCGGGGCACAGCCTGACGACCCGCCGATCTTTGAAAGCAACCATGCAGGCGGCACCGCAGGCGGCATCTCCACCGGCCAGCCGGTCGTGTGCCGGGTGGCGTTCAAGCCGACAAGCTCAATACTGACGCCGGTGCCCTCCATCACCGCAGATGGCGAAGCAACCGAAGTCCGTACGAAAGGCCGCCACGATCCATGCGTCGGTATCCGAGGAACGCCGGTGGTCGAAGCGATGATGGCGCTGGTGCTGGCCGATCACAAACTGCTGCACCGCGCGCAGATGGAGTGAGCAGTCGCGCATTAGGGAACGCTTGCTGATGACAAAGTGACAACGCAAGTAAAGTGCGCGCAGTCGAAATGATCGAATTAGTTTTCTTTCATTTTAACTCTTATCACCTGATACACTTTAGCAACGAAATTTTTATTCAATTTGAGGCAATTTTTGCCCTCCTCAGCACCACCTTGAAGTTGACTTTGAGCCTAGCATCATTTTTTTCTTCAAATAGTCGCATTTTACAGGCATCATGCCAGAGGGTTACAGTAAAGAGGAGCATGTGAATGAACAGGTTGATGATCACAGCGGCAATCGCACTCGGCCTCTTTGCAACCCAGCCTGCAAGCGCATCTACAATTATCGACACCGGGCCCGGCCCCTCCGAGGGAGGTGGCTTCACGCTATCACCTAATCAGTCTCTCGCTGCCGAATTTGATCTTACGCAAGACTATACAATCACTTCGGTAGAAGGATGGATATCCACACTTGCCGACGAATCTGGCTTTTTCTCGGCATCCATCTTTTCAGACGACGGCGATGTTCCGGGCACGGTCCTATTCTCCTCGCAGTTCGAAGGACCAACGCTCTTATCATATGAATGGCGAGGGGTTTATGACCTCGACTGGAGCCTTGCCGCAGGTAGCTACTGGGTCGTGTTCTCTGGCGAGCCCGGCTCGAGGGCATTTATGCCGTTTCCATCTCCCAATCCGCTCGACAATGGAGCGTTCAAAACAGACGGTCCTTGGGTTGCGGAGGATAATATCAAAATAGGGGTTAGGATCCGTGGGGCAGTTGCACCCATTCCGGAGCCCAGCGCTTGGGCAATGCTGCTTTTGGGTTTGGGCGCAGTAGGCGGGGCATTGCGTTTTGCTAAGCGCAAGCACAATGTAACCGTCTCACTCGTCTGATCACAAGGCTTGGCACCTTGTGATAGCCGCCGGTGATCTTATGAGCGGCATACTGTGTCTGTAAAAGTGCTGCGGCAGTTTCCCTCCCAGGCATCCAGGCGACCACCCTTTTTTGACGTCATCTTTGGTGACTACCGCTGACAAATGCGGCAACTGTGATCGTCATGAAAATCCTGCTCACCGGTTCTTCGGGCCGCATAGGCCGCGCGATCTTCGGCTCCTTGGCTGCGCGTCACGAAGTGATCGGCGTTGACGCCCGTACCTTCTCTACCACGCATATTATCGGCGATTGCGGGGATGGCGGGGTGATGAAGCCTGCGCTCGAAGGGGTGGACGTGGTCATCCACACCGCCGGGCTGCACGCACCGCATGTTGACCTCGTCCCTGATGCCGAGTTCGAGCGGGTCAATATCGAGGCGACGCATAACCTCTATGAATGGGCGCGCGAGGCGGGTGCGGGCGTGTTTGTCTACACCAGCACCACCGCGCTTTATGGCGATGCGATTGTGCCGGACGTGTGCACCTGGGTCGATGAGGAAACCGCGCCTCAGCCTCGGAGCGTCTATCACCGCACCAAATTCGCCGCCGAAGTGATGCTGGAGGAAATGGCGAGCGAGGCTTGCCCTGTGCGGGCGCTGCGCATGTCACGCTGCTTTCCCGAAAGCGCGGAGACAATGGCGGCCTATCGCCTCTATCGCGGGGTCGATGCGCGCGATGTGGGCGCTGCCCATGCTCTGGCACTTGGATTTGAGGGCTCAGCGTTTGAGCGCTTCATCCTTTCGGGCGCGACGCCTTTCTCCCCGCAGGATTGCGAGGAACTGGCGAGCGACCCTCGCGGTGTCCTCGCCCGGCGCGCACCCGATTTCCTCGCCGCGATGGAGGCGCGCGGCTGGCCACTTCCCGCCACTGTCGACCGAGTGTACTCAAGCGCCAAGGCGCATGAGGAGCTAGGCTGGAAGCCGCGCTGGGGGTGGGAAGAGGTGATGCGCCAGGCGGACCATGCCGATCTTGAGGTTTTGCCCGTTGGCGCAGGCGCCCAAACGCAGCCTGAGTGAAATCCGCCGAGCAAAGCCTCTGGTAAGATTAGCTGTGTAAGGCTCTCGTCTCCGCTACAAGGAAGCCTCATTGCGCGCCATCACCATCAGGATTTCTTGCCTTGTGGCCGCTTTGGCTACGATTGGCGCACTGGGCGCCTGCGATTTCAGGCCCACTGAGCGGTGCGATGGAACCGGGCGCTTGAACCTCGGCGTCAACGGGTATGTCTTCCACGTGAAAGACCGCGAGATCAGCAGCATCAGCTTCTGGAACCGGTTGCAACCGCCAGCCATCGTTAAGCCATGGGGTACCAGCCGCAATTGCCGCTCGGACCGATACGGGAAAGGCCCGGTTGAGGTCCAATCCTTTAGCGCTTATGTCGGTGGCCCGAACGGTTTGCTGCTCAACTTTCAGTCTCCGCCGGCCAAGTTTTACGAAGAGCGTGCCTCTTTCACGCCGGTTGAAACCGCTCAAATCAAAGCCATCGAGGTTGGCGAACCTGAGGATGACGGGGGCCTTTCCCTGATGCTACCGCTCGAATTTCATCTCCGCGACGGGACAATAAGGCAGTGGTCCACAAACTGTTTTGCTCCGCTGCGCGATGACCCTGACACAGTGCACGTGGGCAGGTGCCGGGTTCTTCTCCCCTTACGTGGCGGCCCCTGGCTTATGATCCAAACTGCTGGTGCAAAGCCGGACGAGCCGGAGAGGATCCGCCAGCTGGAGCGCAACATCGTTGTTGGCCTCTCATTTGCTGAGCAGCTTCAGGAGCAAAGCGAGCGGGCCAATCGCTATGAATGGGAGTGATCGGCCAGCAGGCTTGGTGGGAACTTCGCAGGTGCGACACCGTTTGCTTCTAGGGATCAGGATGAGCAGAGCGGAAGGGATATCCGCGCGCACTCGACAATTGAACGTGTTTGACCGCCAGCCAAGGAGGGCGTTGCTGCTATGAATCTTCAATCGTCCCTCGACCCAGCGGACAGCCTACCCAGCGACACAAGCGGCGTGCAGGTTGACGCACTGCCCAGTTGGCGCAGCGGTGTTGGCCGCAAGACACAGATCGTGGTTGTTGGCGGTGGTGCTGGCGGGCTGGAACTGGTCCGGCGCCTTGGTGCCAAGTTTGGCCGTAAAAACCACGATATTATTCTGGTCGATAAGAATGCCAGCCATATCTGGAAGCCGCTTTTGCACGAAGTGGCCGCCGGCTCGCTTGATGCCAACCTTGATGAGGTGGGCTATCGCGGGCACTGCCACAAATGGGGCTATCGCTACTTCAAGGGCACGCTGGAGGGGATTGACCGCGAAAACCGCGCCATCCACCTCGCGCCCGTATATGATGATGACGGTTCCGAACTGATTTCGCGTCATACGATCCGCTATGACTATCTGGTTCTGGCGGTGGGTTCGATCTCGAACGATTTCGGAGTGTCGGGCGTCAAGGACCACGCCATCTATCTCGACAGCCGCGAACAGGCGGACAAGTTCCGCACCAAGCTCTTGAACCACTGCCTGCGCGTCAGCCGCACAATGAGCGTTGATCCCGATGCCAATGCGCAGGTCAAGGTCGCAATTGTCGGCGGCGGGGCGACGGGCGTTGAGCTTGCAGCCGAGCTTTACAACGCCGCCGGCGCGCTCAGGCATTACGGGCTTGAAGTGTTTGACGAAAGCCGCCTTAAAGTCACCCTGCTTGAGGCTGGCGAGCGCATTTTACCAGCTCTGCCCGAACCACTGAGCCAAGCCGCGCATAGCGAGCTTGAAAAGCTGGGCGTCAAAGTGCGCACCAGCACGCAGGTGATCAAAGCGATGAGAGGCCTGTTCCTCACGCGCGATGACGATGCGATCCGCGCCGATCTGATCGTATGGGCCGCAGGCGTGAAGGGCGCAGATTTTCTTGCAACGCTGGGCCTGTCGACCAATCGCAACAACCAGTTGATCGTGCGTGAGACGATGCAGACCATCGAGGATGACCGCATCTTCGCACTGGGCGATTGCTGCTCATACATCCCCGAGGGCGCACAGCGCCCGATCCCGCCGCGCGCGCAGGCCGCACACCAGATGGCGGACACGGTATATGGCAATCTGATCCGCGCAATGGACAACGAAAAGCGCGCCAAACAGGGCAAGGCTGAGCGGCCCCTGAAACCCTTCGTCTATCACGATAACGGATCGCTCGTGTCGCTGAGCCGCTACTCAACCGTGGGCAGCCTGATGGGCAATCTTGTGGGCGGCAGCATGGCTGTCGAAGGGCGGCTGGCGCGCTTCATCTATACCTCGCTCTATTCGATGCACCTGCTTGCGATCCACGGCTGGCTCAAAGGCCTTTCGCTGATGGCCATTGGCCGCGTAAACCGCATCGTGCGCCCGCGTTTAAAGCTGCATTGAGCCACGCGCCTGCCACTTTACTGGCCTCTTCGCTGGGCGGGCCTGCCACACCCAAAAACTCCAATTTGCTTCAGTGCGCCGCTGCTGATGAAGGCGATCCGCGCGCATGGCTGGACGTTTGTCGGCACGCGCGAGTTTGAGCCTCAGGGCGCGTGGCGTTTCACGATTGATCGGGCTCGCGCCGATACCACGATCATGCCGCCAGACAGCCTGTTCAATTGGTGCGCAGCGGCGATTGAGCGGCTTTACCAGCGGTTGATGCACAGTGACACACGCCGCAGCGAGGCGGCTGACGAGCCCGCTCGCGCACGCCTTCGCTTTGGAACTTGACCCCCGTAACCGACTCCCAAGCTCGTCTGTCAAGCGCTCTTGGGAACCATCGCAAATCGTTCCCGTTTTAGCCATTGAGAAAAGCGATCATCGCAATCGTTTTTATCCGCTTTTTTGCATTGCAGCATTCACTATGTGCAGTGCAGCAGTTTTTCACCCTCTCCACTCCAACCCTATTCACAAGGACATCATCCCAATGGGTATCATCGGTTCGACCATCAAACCCTTCACCGCGACCGCCTTCAAGGCCGGCGAAGATTTTTCCGACGTCACGGAAGCGGACATCGCCGACAAGTGGGCCGTGTTCTTCTTCTACCCGGCTGACTGGACCTTCGTATGCCCGACCGAGCTCGAAGATCTGGGTGAGAAGTACGCAATGCTCCAGGAAATGGGCGTCGAAGTCTTCGCCGTCTCGACCGACACGCACTTCAGCCACAAGGCATGGCACGACAATTCCGAAAAGATTGGCAAGTTGCAATTCCCGTTCCTGGGTGACCAGATGCACACCCTGTCGAACAATTTCGGCGTGCTGCGCGAAGGAGTTGGCCTTGCCGACCGTGCGACCTTCGTGGTTGATCCTGATGGCGTGATCCAGATCATGGAAATCACTTGTGAGGGCGTAGGCCGCAACGCCAACGAACTGACCCGCAAGATCAAGGCCGCTCAATATGTGCGCGCTAATCCGGGCCAGGTCTGCCCCGCCGCGTGGGAAGAAGGCGCCGAGACGCTGGCTCCCTCGCTCGATCTGGTCGGCAAGATCTAATCGGACCACTTCTTGAGGCGCGGGCGTTCTGTCCCCCTTTACGTTCGCGCCACCCTATCCCCTCAAAGGCCTTGCTAAATGCAATGACCTTGAGGGCGCTAAAGCCGGGTTCGGTTGTTTGTAGCCCCGGCCACCCCCTCCCCCCCTACTGACCTTGCGTCAGATGCCGGAGGAGCAGGCAGCCGGACCCGCACTTTACGATTGTCAATAATCCCAAAGTTGACCCTTCAGGAGGAACCACCCATGCTCGACGCAAACATGCAAGGCCAACTCAAGCAGTACCTCGCCAATCTGCGCGAGCCGATTGAGCTGGTTGCCACTCTCGATGCGGGCGAAAAAAGCGCGCAGACGCGTGAATTGCTGAGCGAGATCGCCGACCTGCATGACATGGTCACCGCGCGTTTTGACGGCGTAAACGCTCGCATCCCCAGTTTCGACATCGTGCGCGCCAGCGATCCTGCGCGCGCCGTCACCTTTGCCGGTCTTCCCATGGGCCACGAGTTCACATCGCTGGTGCTCGCGCTGCTGTGGGCCGGTGGCCACCCGCCCAAGGTCGATGCCGACCTGATCGAGCAAGCGCGCGCGCTTGAAGGCGAGTTCGAGTTTGAGATGTTCTTCTCGCTCACCTGCCACAACTGCCCTGACGTGGTGCAGGCGCTAACGCTGATGGCGCTCGAAAACCCCAATGTGAAAGCGACGTTGATCGAAGGCGGAACCCACAAGGAAGAGGTGGAACGCCGCGACATCATGGCTGTGCCTGCGACCTTCCTGAACGGCGAAACGTTTTACAACGGGAAGATGGAACTCTCTGAAATCCTGGCAAAGCTGGACACCGGCGCTGAGGCGAAGGCCGCTGAAAAGATGAGCGCCAAGGACCCGTTCGAAGTGCTAATCATCGGCGGCGGCCCGGCAGGCGTTGCCTCTGGCATTTACACCGCGCGCAAGGGCTTTCGCACCGGTATCGCAGCGGAGCGCTTTGGCGGGCAGTTGCAGGACACGCTCGGGATCGAAAACCTCCCCGGCACTGCCTACACCGAAGGCCCCAAGCTCTCTGATAATCTCAAAGGGCAAGTCGCTGAGAACGCGGTGGACATGATGGACCTGGCGCTCGCCAGCGATATCAAGCCCGCAAGCGAAGCTGGCGGCATGCACGAGGTGCACTTTGCCAATGGCGCGGTTCTAAAGGCACGTTCGCTCATCCTTTCCACCGGCGCGCGTTGGCGCTCGCTCGGGGTTCCGGGCGAAGAGGAATACCGCAACAAGGGCGTTGCCTATTGTCCGCACTGCGATGGCCCGCTGTTCAAGGGCAAGCGCATCGCGGTGATCGGCGGTGGCAATTCGGGCGTTGAAGCGGCTATCGATCTCGCCAAGATTGTCGGCCACGTCACGCTGATCGAGTTCGACACAAAGCTTCGCGCTGATGAAGTGCTGGTGGCCAAGCTGCGCGGCCTCTCGAACGTCGAGATCATCACCAACGGCCAGACCACCAAGATCACCGGAGCGGACGGCAAGGTAAATGGCCTTATCGTCAAGGACCGCGCCAGCGAGGAGTTGCGCACCCTTGAGCTCGAAGGCGTGTTTGTCCAGATCGGCCTTGTGCCCAACACCGAATGGCTCAAGTCCTCCGGCCTCGAGCTCTCCAAGTTTGGCGAGATCGTGGTCGATGAAGAAGGCGCAACCAATTTGCCCGGCATCTTTGCCGCGGGCGATGCGACCACCGTGCCTTACAAGCAGATCGTTGTGGCGATGGGCGAAGGCTCAAAGGCCGGGCTCTCAGCGTTCGACTACCTCATCCGCAACGAGCCGGTTGAGGATATCGCTCAAGCAGCTTGAGGCCAAAGCGCGAATCCCCGCGCAGGCGGGGACCTCCATCACCATTGTACCACGCGGATAGAGACTCCCGCCTGCGCGGGAGATCACAACTAAAAAAGCGCGCGCTCCCCTTCGGATCGCGCGCTTTTTTTGTGCACTGCATCAATCAGTCGGGCGCGTTTCAATCGGTTCTATCGATCATCCCGTGCATGTTAATCGCTTGGACGGATCAGCGATGTTGCATCATCATCCGCTTATTCACAACGCGTATCCCTGTGTCTTGCAGGGGCGCAGTCTAATCGAGGAGAGCATAGATGGACGTGAAAACCGGAGACATGAGTGGCTGCCCCTTCCACGCTGATGGCGGAATGCGCAGCCTGTTGGGCCGCACCAACCGCGATTGGTGGCCCGAGGCAACCCAGCTTGATATCCTAACCATGGAAGGCCGCACAGCGGACCCTTACGGCGGCGATTTCGACTACGCCGAGGCCTTCAACACGATCGATTACGATGCGCTCAAAGCCGATCTCACCGCGCTGATGACCGACAGCCAGCCCTGGTGGCCCGCCGATTACGGCCATTATGGCCCATTCTTCATCCGCATGGCGTGGCACGCAGCGGGCACGTACCGCACCGGCGATGGTCGCGGCGGCGCTGGCAGCGGGCAGCAGCGCTTTGCTCCGCTCAACAGCTGGCCCGACAACGGCAACCTCGACAAGGCGCGCAGGCTTCTCTGGCCGATCAAGCAGAAATACGGCAAGCAGATCAGCTGGGCGGACCTCTTTATCCTTGCCGGCAATGTCGCGATTGAGAGCATGGGCGGGCCGGTGTTCGGCTTTGGCGGCGGCCGCGCTGACGTATACGAGCCCGAGAGCGTCTATTGGGGCACCGAAGAGCAGTGGGTGAACGAAGGCGTCGCCACGCGCATTCAGCCCAGCGAGGGCATGGCGCTCGAAAACCCCCTCGCCGCGATCCAGATGGGCCTTATCTACGTCAATCCCGAAGGCCCCGGCGGAAATTCGTATGACGATGAAGGCATGGCCCGCGACATGCGACAGACCTTTGCGAACATGGCGATGAACGATGAGGAAATCGTCGCGCTCACCGCAGGCGGGCACGCTTTTGGCAAGGGCCACGGCGCGCAACCCTCCGAAACCTTCTCGCAGAGCCCGGAAAGCGAACATCTGCACATGCAGGGCTTTGGCTGGCTGACCGACGAGGAAGAAATCGCCAAGGGTCACATCACCACTTCAGGCATCGAAGGCGCATGGTCGAACAAGCCGACCGAGTGGAGCCACGATTACCTGCGCATCCTGTTCAAATATGATTTTCAGCTGGTGCAAAGCCCGGCGGGTGCCAATCAGTGGCAGCCAATCAACCAGGAAGATGCCGACATGGCGCCCGATGCTCGCGATCCGAGCCGGAAAGTGCCCACGATGATGACCACCGCTGACATGGCGCTGAAGCGTGATCCGGAATTTGCCAAGATTTCCAAGCGCTTCCTCGAAAATCCGGAGCAGTTGGACGACGCCTTTGCGCGCGCCTGGTTCAAGCTGTGCCACCGCGATATGGGCCCCAAGGCGCGCTACCTTGGCCCCGAAGTCCCCGCCGAAGATCTGATCTGGCAGGACGTGATCCCGGCTGGCACTGCGCCCTCGGAAGCTGACGTCGCAGTGTTCAAGACCGCCATCCTCGGCTCAGGCCTCACGGTCAGCGAGCTTGTAAAAGCGGCCTGGGCCTCGGCCTCGACCTATCGCAATTCAGACCATCGCGGCGGCGCCAATGGGGCCCGTGTGGCGCTGGCTCCGCAAAGCGGTTGGACGGCGAACGACCCGGATGAGCTCGACCGCGTTATCAGCGTCATCGATTCGCACCGCGGCAGCATGTCGCTTGCCGATGCCATCGTGCTGGCGGGAAGTGCAGCGGTTGAGAAGGCGGCGCACGATGCGGGCTTCGATACCGACGTGCCGTTCATGGGCGGACGCGGCGATGCCACCGACGAGGCGACCGATGCCGAGAGCTTTGAGCCATTGGAGCCTTTTGCCGACGGCTTCCGCAACTACCTCAAGACGAAGGCCAATGTCCGCACTGAGGACATGCTGATCGACAAGGCGCACCTTTTGGGCCTTTCGATCCCCGAGCTTACCGTGCTGATTGGCGGGATGCGCGCGCTCGGGGCCAATGCTGGCAACACCAGTCACGGCGTCTTCACCGACCGCGTGGGCACGCTCACCCCTGACTTCTTTATCAACCTCCTCGACATGTCCACCAAGTGGACCCCGGTCGAAGGCACAGGCGATGAGGAATATATCGGCACCGACCGTGCGAGCGGCGAGACGAAGTTTACGGCCACCAGAGCTGACCTCATCTTCGGCTCCAACTCGCAGCTTCGCGCTCAGGCCGAGGTTTACGCGGAGAGCGGCAATGAAGGGAAATTCGTCGCCGATTTTGTGGCTGCGTGGACCAAAGTGATGAACGCGGACCGCTTCGATGTAACCTTTGCGAAGTATCATGCGTAATACTGTCTGCCCCCTGCCCTGATCTCTCCCCTTTGGATCAGGGTCGCAATTGGCCCCCGGCGCGCATCCCCCCTGAAAGCGCGCCGGGGGTCTTTTCTTTGTGGCTTGCACAAGCGGCTCTTGCGCAGCACCTCTTGGTGAGACGGGAGAGCAAAACGAGATGACACAGCCAGCCATTCACTCAGCCAGCGAGGATCGGCGCGAGGCTATTGCGCGCACCATCACGCTGGGCTTTGCGAGCGATCCCGTGACGCGGTGGGTCTGGCCAGACCCTGCGACCTACTTCGAGATCGAACCCCAGTTCGCCGATGCATTCGGCGGGGCAGGCTATGCCCATGGCACGGTGTTCGAGACCGAGTGCAAGCGCGCAGCTGCCATGTGGCTTCCCCCCTCAGCCGAGCCGGATGCAGAGCGCATGGGTCTACTCGCTATGCAAAGCGTCGCTCCAGAGCATATGGAAGAAGTCGGCGCGTTCATGGCGCAGATGGAAACGTACCACCCGCAAGAGCCGTGCTGGTATCTCCCTCTCATCGCAGCTGATCCCGCCGCAACCGGCCAGGGTCTGGGCGCAGCCTTGATGAAGCATGCCCTCGCCGTCGTCGATGAGGCAGGGCTTCCCGCTTACCTTGAGAGCTCAAACCCGCGAAACATCTCACTTTATGAGCGGCACGGGTTTGAGGTGATGGGCGAGATACAGCTGGGAAGCTCCCCCGTGATGACGCCGATGTACCGAGCGGCGAGCGGCTAAAAATAAGCCGCTCTCAACAAAGATATGCCTGCATTTCGGTTATCTAGCCTGCGCGATAGGTCTAGAATCATGAGCGATCACTCTTCTTACATAGGTTCGAAAAACTCTCGTTTTGAGAGCCGATGGATAGGTCGGACTGAGTGGATCGTCGTCCCTGCAAAGAAGCAATGGTTTGTGCTGCCGTTCCTTACGATCTGGCTATTGGGATGGACCGCTGGCGGATTGATCGCTTTGAACATGCTTATCACGGGCCCTGACCGCGTCTTTATTGCTATTTGGCTTGTTGGCTGGGCGTTCGGCTGGATTTTCGCCAATTCGACAATTGCTTGGCAGGCCTCTGGCCAATACCGTATTACCCTAACGGACGGAGCAATGCTCTATGCGTGGAGCATGCCGTTATTGAAACGAGAGAGCCGCTACGAGCTCGAAGGCGTTCGACAACTTGCGGCAGTCGAACGCTTCGATTGGCCGCTCTTTGGGCCAATGACCGCGCAGTCAACCATGCCGCCTTTTCTTCAGCGTTTCTCGTTCCCCAATCGTGCGAGAAGCATCTCATTCCTCTACAATGACAGCGCTGTAAGTCTTGATCTGGGTTTGAACGAGGAAAAGACCAATGATGTGCTCGATTGGCTAAAGAAGAAAGCCGTCGCAGCGCTAAACCAAGCGTACTAAAGCCAACCCGCCTCTTTTAGCTCGCTGACCTGAGCGCGGCTTACAGGAGCCTCGATCCCGCGCGCCAGCACCAAGCGCACATTGCGCCCCTCGCGCACCACACCCTCAACCGCTCCGCGCGCCACCCACCAGCTGCGATGGGTCTGACGCCCTTCGATGTCGGTCACGTGCGCCATCGCATCGCGCAGGCGCATCAGCACCAGCTCGCTGCCAAGCGCGGTGTGCACGCGTACGTAATGGTCCTCCATCTCCAGCGCGATCACATCGCTGCCCAGCGCGGCTGGCAGGGCATCCAGCAGGGGATTGGATTGCAGCGGTTCTGGCGGTTCGGCTGACGGCGGCGCGGCGGAAACGGTCTGCGCGGTTTGCGGTGAAGGCGCAGCGGTGCGCCCACGATGCTCCATAAAATAGAACAGCGCAGTCACCCCGCCGCCGATAATGAAAACGTAAGGGTAGCTAGTGAAAAACCGCTCGACACTTGGCCAGGGGACCGGTCCGGGAAGATAGCCCATAATGTGAACAATAGCGGTCATGGGGAGCGATGAGATCGCAGCGGCCACCACCCAAACCGGCGCGCGCGGCAAGTCCAGCGCAGCGCACACGCGGTCCGCCAGCGGGCCCATGGGCGAATAGATCGCATAGCCAATCCAGGCGAAGCTCACCCAGCTGAGAAGGCGATAGGTCAAAGGCTCTTCAAAACTGCCGAAGGGCCCGATGAAGGCAAGGATCACGCCGATCGCGGTCATGATCGTCAAGTCGATCACGATCTTGCGCGCCAGCGTCTTGGGAGTGCGCGTTGTCGATGTGCGTACTTCGGGTGGGGCGGACGCTGTGGTCATGATGCGAAACTGGCTGCCCATTCGCGCTTCGTAAAGGGTAAAGCCGCGCAAAATCCCGGGTTTTGTAGCGTTCTGCGCACCATTCGCGTAGGCCGCGCCCCGTTTGCGCATGGCGCCTTGCCCGTGAGCGGGCTGGCGGCATCCTGGGCTCAACAAACACGCACAGCCATCCAAAGGAGCCCAAACAATGACCGCCACGACCAACGTCGCGACCACCAGCACCATCCAATCAACCATTGAGCGGATCCGCCGTCTGCCGATCCCCTTCATCCACAAAAAGCCCTCAGGCCCCTTCGATGCCAAGAGCGGCTTTGACATTGCCAAGCGCACTCGGATGGTGGTGTGGGCCGTCGGGATCGGCCTCACCGCAGCCACTCTGATCGCGCTGGTCCGCGGCCTCACCGGCTACGCGCCGAGCCATGGCTCGGCCCGCCATATCGCGGTTGTGATCCATGTCGCGACCGTCCTGCCCGCTATCCCGCTGGGCGCGTATCTGCTGCTGACGCGCAAGGGCACCAAGCTGCACAAGCATCTGGGCAAAGCATGGGTCGCCCTGATGATTGCCACCGCCACCTCAGCGATCTTCATCAAAACGGGCGGCAGCTTCAGCTTCATCCATATCTTCGTGCCGATGACCTATATCGCCAGCTACAAGATCGTCGCGACCGCACGCCGGGGCGACATGCAAGGCCACCGCTCGGAAGTGCTCTCGCTTTATCTTGGCGCACTGACCATTCCTGGGATCGTGAGCATGGCCATGCCGGGCCGCCTGCTCAATGTCTGGCTGTTCTGGTGAAGAATGGGGGCGTTTTTCTTTAGAGCGATCACCCACCCCTCCTCCCCGCCCATCCACCACAGCCTAGTCGCACCATTAGTGGACGGCCGGGGAGGAGGGGTGGGTGATCGGTGAGCGCTAGCAAACTCCAAAACAAAGACTCCGGGGCGGGTGATCGCTAAAACTAAGAACGCCGCCGTTTGAGGATCAGGTACAGCGCCCCCTCGCCCCCGTGCGAACGGTGGGCCCGGCGCACGGCTGAGATGTGACCGGCATGCGGGCCAGCGGCCAGCCAATCGAGCAGTTTTGCCCGGATAGCCCCGCGTCGATGCGCGCGGTCCGCTGGGTCAACCGGGCGCTCCCTCCCCGCAATCACCAGCACCACCCGCGCGCCCATCGCCCGCGCTTGGTCGAGCCCGGCAGTAATCCGGGCATGCGCGCTATCGAGGGTGTGGCCGTGCAGGTCGAGCGTGAGATCAGGCTCAATCCGGCCTGACTTGAAGCGTCGCTCCCAATGCCCATCAAGGCCCGCCTGCGTGTCCGCGATACGCGGCGGCGCAGCAACGGGCGGGGCTTTGGGCGCTTTGGGTTTAACCGGCGCTGGGCGGGCGGTGCCGACAGGCTTGGCTCTTTCTTGGGGTGTGTCTTTGGGCGCAGGCTGGGTAACCGCTTGGCGCGTTTGCCCGGCGAGCGGGGTCACGCTTTGGGCAAGGCGCTCCCAGGCGGCCTGCTCTTCGGTGCTGAGGCCGCGCGGCGCGTTCATGGCTGATTCCCTTCAAAGCGCGCAATCGTTCCCTTGGGGAGCAGCAGCAGCGCCTCACCCCTGCCCGACATGCTTCCAGCGATAGCACGGGCCTCCTCGCCCGCGCCCCAGAACGTGTCGAAACGATTGGCGCCCTTGATCGCCCCGCCTGTATCCTGCGCGATCCACAGCCCGTCCGCTTCATCGCGATCGAGATCAAGCCAGACAGGTGCGCCTAGCGGAACAAAGCGCGGGTCCGCAGCGACTGAAGCCTCGCGCCGCACGGGCACTCCGAGCGCGCCCAGCGGCCCATCGCCCGTCAGTTCGCGAAAGAAAATCCAGCTCTTGTTCTGACGCATCAGATCGCGCCCAGCCTGCGGGTTCTCGCGGATATAGGCCATGATGCCTTGCATGGAGCCAGCATACTGGCCCGCCCCATCGCCCAGCAGGCCCTCTTCGCGCATGACCCGGCCGATGCTGGTGTAGCCGCGCCCGTTTTGCCCGGCATAGCCGATGCGGATCACCTCACCCTCAGGCGAGCGCAGGCGGCCCGAACCCTGAATCTGGAGGAAGAAGAACTCAACCGGGTCTTTCGCCCAACCGATGACGGGCACGCGGCCCTCAAGCGCTCCATCCTCAATCGCGGCGCGGTCGTAATAGGGGACGTGGTTGCCATTCTCATCGTACCGGCCAAGCGGCGCTCGCCCTGTGCGCTGGGCCTCGGGCACATCGTCCGGCCAGGCGCGCACCAGATCATCGGGCAGAGCGTAAACGGGCACGCCAAAGCCAGGACGCCTGTCGCGCGAGCCGATGATTTGGGGTTCGAAGTATCCGGTTGCGAAAGCCTGTCCATCGCCGATGCGCGCGGTCTCGAAGTAGCTGGCGAAGAATTCCTGCGCCTCACTCACCTGCCACCCGGCCGCCGCATCGCAAGCCGGGCGCCATTGTGCAGCCGTACCAATGCCACTGACATCGTCGCGGGCGAGCAATTGCGGGCAGGACAGGGCAAAGGCGGAGAGCGCGCTTGCGGCATCGGTGGCGCTCATGGGGAGTGATGCGACGCTAGGCCCTCGCGAAATCCCGGAGAGCGAAGCGCTTTCAGGAGAGGCTTGCGCTGAGATTATGGGCGGGCGGCCCTCTGGAATCGCCTCAGGCAAACCGGCGCAGGCGCTCATCATCGCAGCAAATGCTGCTACAACCGGCAACCGTATCGAGGATGCCAGCTCAGCGCGCATGATTGGGTTTCCCTGGTGAGGTTTGGCGAATTTCTAAGTGCCGGATTAAACAGACCCAGCTTATGCCTTCGCGTCAGCCTTCGTCGGTTTCGTCGAGGATCCAGTTCGGATCCTTCGAGCGCACATCGCGCATGAAGGTCCAGACATCGCGGCTCTCCACCGCATCGTCGAGCGAGCCAGCAACCACATTGCCGTCCTTGTCACGCGTGACCGCCGCAATGTCAGCGACGAAAAGCACAGACACGCGAGCAATCCGGCCGTCAAGCGAAGCGGAATGGATGCGCGTTTCCTCAATCCGGATCAGCGAATTCTCAAGCGTTTCGCCAGCTTCCTCGCGCGCATCGATCGCAGCGTTGAAGCCTTCGAACACGTCATCGTCGCACAGATCGCGCAGCGTATCGCGATCACCGGTCCAGAACGCTTCGAGCACCATCTCATAGGCACCGTGCGCGCCTTCCATGAAGGCGGTAAGGTCAAACCGGCTGTCTGCCGACGCGATTTCGCGCACGCCGCGCTCGATTGCTGGCATCATACCGTCAAGCTGCGCAGGGCGGATTGCGGCTGCGGCCGGTGCGCTTTGCGCCTGAGCGGTAGCAGCGGGGGACTGATTCTCCGAACCTTCAAAGCGCTGCGGTACCGATTCTTCCTCATGCTCAGCCCGGCGGCCAAGCACAGAATAGAGCCTAAGCCCCAGAAAAGCGGCGATCATGGCGAGAATGACAATTTCTGTAATCACGTATGTTACCCGGTTTGCCTAGATGTGAAGACGCCGCTCCCCACGTCGCCACTGATTGGTCATGCCTAACATAGGCTTCAATTACAATTCGACAACAATCGATCAGTCTGTTTCAGTAGTGAAATTCTGTAACATTTTTACACTGAACATGGCCTTTCGACGCGTAAACGACCGCCTCCCTCGACACAATGCCCCCAAAATGCACAGAGTCTCGCGTGTTGCGGGGCGGCTAGACCCCTGCTAGGCGCGGCTCACTTTGCATCAGAGCGCATCGGCATTGCGCTCTTTTCAACCCCAATTCCAATCCCGCATCAGGGCTTAATCGAAAGACATACTGACCATGGCCGACGAAGGCGACGTTCTCACCAATCACGACAATCCCGGTTCTGGCGCAAACGGCGCAGACCGGCAGCCCACCGCGGCAATCATCACGCAATATGTCAAAGACCTGAGCGTCGAGAACCCGAACGCGCCGGAAGTGTACCAGTGGACCGACCAACCCAAAGTGGACGTGCAGTTCAATATCGGCGCTGATCCCAAGGGCGAGGAAGTCCACGAGGTCGCGCTAAAGATCAATATCGCGGCAACCGGCGACAAGGGGCCGTTCTACATGGTCGAGCTCGATTATTGCGGGCTGGTGGGCATTCGCAACGTGCCCGAGGATCAGGCCCATGCCTTCCTTTATGCCGAAGCGCCGCGCATCCTCTTCCCCTTTGCACGGCGCGTGATTGCCGATGCGGTGCGCGATGCCGGTTTCCCGCCGCTGCTGGTGGACCCAATTGACTTCAATCGCCTCTATGCCCAGCAACTCGCGCAGCGCCGCACCGAACAGGGGCTTGGCGAAAACGAGATGCCCAAGCCGCAGAACTAAGGGTCTTGCCCGTTTGCGAGCTTGAACGGGTTAGGCGCGGGACGCGATGAGCCTCCTCAGGAATGTCTTTACAATTGGCGGGCTGACAGCGGTCAGCCGCGTCTTCGGCTTTGCGCGCGATATCCTGCTTGCGCGGGTGCTGGGCGCGGGCGGCGTGGCTGATGCCTGGCAGCTTGCCTTCCAGTTTCCCAACTTGTTCCGCCGCCTGTTCGCCGAAGGTGCATTTGCGAGCGCTTTCGTGCCGCTGTTCAACCGCCACATGAACGAAGACGATAGCGCGGCGAAAAGGTTTGCGAGCGAAGTGCTGGCGGTATTGTTGCCGATCCTTGTCGCGTTTGGCGGGCTGATGATGCTGGTGATGCCGTGGGTGCTGTGGCCGTTTGCCAATGCTGATATGCGCGCCAGCGAAGAGACCTATGGCCTCGCGATCACCATGGCCCGGATCGCGTTTCCCTATCTCATCTTCATGAGCGTTGCGACGCTGATCGCAGCGGTGCTCAATTCGCTCTCGCGTTTTGCCGCAGCTGCCGCAGCGCCGATCCTGCTCAATATCTGCCTGCTGAGCGCACTCACTTGGGGCATCATCCAGGGGCCGGGCGAAGCAACCCGCGAGGCGGTCGGCTTCTGGCTGGCTGTGGCGGTCTCGGTGAGCGGCGCGCTGCAGCTTGTCTGGCTTGGGGTTTTCATGCGCCGGGCCGGTTTTGGCCTCAGCTTCCAGCGCCCTCTTCTGACCGCTCGGGTGAAGGAAATGGGCGTGCTGATCGTGCCGGCCATCTTTGGCGCAGGCGTCTACCAGATCAGCCGCTTCATCGACCTCGCCTTTTATGGCGTGCTGCCCGATGGATCGATCAGCTATATGGCCTATGCTGACCGCTGGAACCAGCTGCCGCTGGGCATTATCGGCATTGCGCTGGGCACCGCCATCCTGCCCGCGCTTTCGCGCCATATCGGCAAGGATGAGGACGAGGCGGCCGCGCGCCTGCAATCCAACGCGATTGAGCTTGCCATGCTGCTGACCGTGCCTTGCGCCGTCGCGCTGTTTTTTACCGGGACCGCGTTTGTGCAGGTCTTCATGCAAGGCCAGGAATTCACCGCCGAAGATGCGAGTGTGACGGGAATAGTGGTCAAGGCACTGGTGCTGGGCCTGCCCGCTTATGTGCTGGTGAAAGTGCTCACCCCCAATTTCTTCGCGCGCAAGGATACGCGCACCCCCGTGATCACCGCTGCGATTGCTTTGCTGGTGACGGTGGCGCTCAACTTCACCTTTATCTTTGCGCTGGAATTAGGCGTGGTGGGCCTTGCGCTGGCGGGTGCGGTGGGGGCCTGGGTCAACATCACGCTTTTAGCCGCGATTCTTGCGCGGCGCGGGTTCTTTCGTATTCCAGCGCGTGTGCTTGGACGCCTCGTGCGCATCGCATTGGCCGCCTGTGTGATGGGCGCAGCGCTTTATGGCGTGATGACCCAGATCGAGGGCTGGTTCATCGGCACCTTAGTTGAAAAGGCATTGGGCATCGCCGCCATCCTTGCCACAGGCGCGGTCACCTATGGAGGCGCAGCCGCCGCGCTCGGCGTGCTTACCAAAGACACCATCTTGCGGCTGACGCGCCGCCAAAGCTAAACCGCCCCTTCCGCCCTTCACGCATCAAACAGAAAGACCAATCATGCGCGTAGTCTCCGGCATCCAGCCCACGGGCAAGCCCCATCTGGGCAATTATCTCGGTGCGATCCGCAATTACGTGAAGCTGCAGGATGACGCTCACGCCGCTGGCGGCGAGTGCCTGATCTTCATTGCCGACCTGCACGCGCTTTCTTTGCCGCATGACCCGCGCGAACTGCACGCCTCGACACTGGAGCTGGTGGCGACACTGGTCGCTTGCGGGCTCGATCCCGACAAGACGATCCTGTTCAACCAAGCGCAGGTGCCCGCGCACCCAGAAATGCAGTGGCTGCTGAACGGCACGGCGCGCATGGGCTGGCTGAACCGCATGACGCAGTGGAAGGACAAGGCGGGCAAAAACCGTGAGGGCCAGTCGATCGCGCTCTTCACCTATCCCGTGCTGCAGGCGGCCGATGTGCTGCTCTATCAGGCGACCCATGTTCCCGTTGGCGAGGACCAGAAACAGCACCTGGAGCTGGCTCGTGACATCGCGCAGAAATTCAATAACGATTTCTGCCCAGAGGACGCGCCTGTCTTCACGCTGCCCGACCCCATCGTCCCTCCCGAAGCCGCACGCATCATGTCCTTGCGTGATGGCTCGGCCAAGATGAGCAAATCCGACCCGTCCGACATGAGCCGCATCAACCTTTCCGATGATCCCGACACGATCATGAAGAAGGTGAAGAAGGCGAAGACCGATCCTGAACCTCTTCCCAGCGAAGAGGCTGGGCTGGAAGGCAGAGCCGAAGCGCTCAACCTTGTCAGCATTTACGCAGCGCTGATGAATCAGAGCCCGGCGGCTGTGTTGAGCGAGCACGGCGGGCAGGGCTTTGGCGCTTTCAAGCCAAAGCTGGGCGAGCTTCTGGTGGAAACTCTCGCGCCGATTTCGGATCGCTTCCGCGCGCTCAAAGATGATCGCGAGACGCTTGATGCGCTGCTGGCAAGAGGCGCCGCCCAAGCGCGCGAGCGCTGCCAACCAACGCTCGATGCAGCCTACACAGCGCTTGGCCTGGTGCGCGGCTGAGGTTGGATGCCGCCTCATGGGGGGAGGCGGTGAACGCTGCGACAAGCGGTTGCCACCTCGCGTTCAATCGCTGTTAAGCCCGCTTGGTCCATGCCGCTCACGCCAGCGTCGGGCTGCCCGGCACGGTGGGATCATACGCGTACGGCTCAAAATATGCAGGCAGAGCCGTCACATCTGAGCCCATTCGTTAACGGAGGCGGTGCAATTCGTCACTGGACAGACCCGCTTTGGGTCCACATGAAGGGTACTCGCAAAGGAATTGCTCGATGAACCGTTTCAACACTGCCACCTCCGATACGCCGGATAGCCGGTCACCTGCGCGCCGGATTTCTGCGCTTACGCTGATAAGCGCAGCTGCGCTTGGCCTTGCTGCCTGCGCCACTCCTTTCAAGGCGGACGTTTCGCGCTTTTCCGCGCAACTGCCCGCACCTCAAGGCAAGACATTTGCGGTTGTCGCTGAAGACCCGCAACTGGCTGGCGGGCTGGAATTCAGCCTCTATGCAGACGCCGTCGCAGGCGAACTTGCGCAGCTTGGCTACAACCGCGCTTCATCGCCGGGGGCTGCTGATATGCTGGTGCGCTTTGACTATGGCGTTGATAATGGGCGCGAGCGCATACGCACCACAAATGTGGGCTTTGCCGGGGCAGGCTTTGGTCCGTGGGGCCCATGGGGCGGCTGGCGCGGCGGCGGCTTTGGTCGCTGGGGCTTTGGCTTTAATGACCCATTCTTTGGCGGACCGAACGTGCGCAGTTTCACGATCTACACGGGCGAGATTGACCTAAAGATCGACGACACCCAAACGGGTGAGCGGCTGTTCGAAGGCCGGGCGGAAAGCGTCTCGCGCTCCAACCGTTTGCAGACGATCGTTCCCAATCTGGTGGACGCCATGTTCACCGATTTCCCGGGCAATTCGGGTGAGACCTTGCGGATTACCATTCGCGAAGATGAAAAGACCGTGCGCCGAGACGACTAATAGTATACGCTGCGTATTAGCAGTAACACCCTTGGATGGGACGGAAAGGGCGACGCCAGGGGATCGGCGCCGCCCTTTTTGCTGGGCGCCGCGTAAATCAACGCTTGTCGTTAAAGCCCCGCAGCGCCGCGCGTAGAGCCGAAGCCACCCTCGCCGCGCGCGGTTTCATCCAATTCCTCAACCCTATTCCACGCCGCCTGAACAACCGGAGCCAGGACCAATTGCGCCACCCGGTCTCCGCGCGCTATCGCGAAGCTCTCTTGGCCGTGATTGATCAGCAGCACTTTCAATTCGCCGCGATAATCGCTGTCGATAGTGCCGGGCGTGTTTGGCACAGTGATGCCATGTTTGAAAGCGAGGCCTGAGCGCGGGCGCACCTGAATTTCAAAGCCCTGCGGAATGGCCACGGCAAAGCCGGTGGCGACTGCGTGGCGCGCGCCAGGCTCGATCGTCACATCCTCGGCGCTGACCACGTCCATGCCCGCCGCGCCGTGCGTGGCGTAAGCAGGAAGCGGGAGATCAGCACCGTGCGCAAGGCGTTTCACCTCGACCGTGACGGGCGCGCTCATTCAGCGGCCTCAGCGGTGAGCGTTTTCGCAATCCGCTGCGCGAGCGCCATAGCAACCTCGTGCTTGGCCATCTGATCAAGGCTTTCAACGCCTTCGGTGGTGATGATGTGAACCTCGTTCTCATCCCCGCCCATCACATCGCCTGAGACATCGTTGGCGATGATCCAGTCTGCCGCCTTGCGCTTGCGCTTCTTCTTGGCGTTGTCGATCACGTCTTCGGTTTCAGCGGCAAACCCGATCACCAGTTCAGGCCGCTTATCGGCGCTTGCAAGGTTGGTGAGGATATCGGGGTTTTCTGTCAGCATCAGTGCCGGTGGGGCTGAGCCGCGCTTCTTGATTTTCTCGCTCACATATTGGCGCGGGCGCCAATCCGCTACAGCGGCTACCATGACCGCAGCATCGGCAGGCAGAGCTGCACGCACGGCCTGGTTCATCTCCGCCGCGCTCTCTACATCGACGCGGTCAACGCCGCTGGGGGTCTTGAGCGCAACCGGACCCGCAATCAGCGAAACCCGCGCGCCAAGCGCCGCGGCAGCCGCAGCAATGGCAAAGCCCTGCTTCCCGCTTGATCGATTGGCGATGTAGCGCACCGGATCGATCGCCTCCCATGTCGGCCCGGCAGTGACGACGACGTGCCTGCCAGCCAGCGGCTTGTAATCGCCATCGACGTCAAACGAAACGCCTGCGAGCGCATCGGTTGCTTCGTCTTTGACTGCCTCGGCCTTGGGTGCCTTACCCTTTTTGCCCTTGGCAGCAGGCAGCGGAGCCTTGGCCTCGGCCTCCTCTTCAGCGTCGGGCTGGTCGGACGGTTCTTCGCCCCCGGTATCGGCGGCACTTTCGGCGTCGGCCTCACATGCGTCGACCGGTTCGTCTTCCGGCTCCCCGCCTGCCTTATCGCCCGCTTCATCGCCTTTCCCGTCAATCACTTCGGGCGGCGACTGGCGGTCGTTCACCTCGTGATTGATCGCGTCGGGATCAACCGGAGGTGCAGCAGCAGCCCCGCCCTTCTTGGCGAGCAAGGAACCCGCGCCCTCGGGGTCAAACTCGGGAATCTCATCGCCCGGCAGTTCAGGCAGAGGTTCTTCGGGATCAAAGTCCTCAGGGATGTCGAGGTCCTGATACTCCACTTCGATATCCTCGTGGCTGCGCTTGGCCGTGGAGCGCGGAATGATCTTGGACAGCAGACCGCCCAGCCCCCCCACATTGCCTGCGCCTTCATCATCGGGCTCAAGCGCTTCGATCGAATCGTTGGCCGCAACAGGAGCTGGCGTTTCCTCAGGCACCGGAATGCCAAAGTGGCCCGCAATGGCGCGCCAGATGGCGTCGGGTTCTGGCAGGCGGCCATAGCCAAACTCACCGCAAGCCATTGGCCCTTCGTCCGGGTGCAGCACGTCTACACCGGCAGCCTTGAGAGCTTCGACATTGCGCTGCGTTGATTCGTGCTCCCACATACGCACATTCATCGCCGGGATCGCCATGACCGGCTTGTCCGTCGCGAGGATCAGCGTGGTCGCCAGATCATCGGCAATGCCGGCGGCCATCTTGGCCATTAGGTCCGCGGTTGCCGGGCACACCACGATAAGATCGGCCTCGCGGCTCAATTGGATGTGGCCCATCTCCGCTTCGTTCTTGAGGTCCCACAGCGTGGTGTAGACTTGGTTTTCGCTCAGCGCGGCGAGCGACATGGGCGTGACAAATTGCTGCCCGCCTTTGGTAACAACGCAGGTGACATCACCCCCGCCCTTGCGGATCAGCCGGACGAGCTCGCACGATTTGTAGGCCGCGATACCCCCACCCACGACGAGCAGGATCTTCGGCCCGACCACTTCAAGCGGAGCGGTGCTCACAGCAATGGCCTTAAACAGGTTGGCATCGGATGCGTCATCCCGGCTGTCTTATTCCCCAAGTCACGCGCCGACCCAGCGCGCATTACGTTTATAATTAACGTTCTAGCGATCCAGAGCGACAAGGCCAACCGCTTTGCACGCCGCTCGCGCTGGGCGCGACGCTGTGCGCAACTCTTTGGGGTCTGATGGTTAAATTTAGCCTTACACACAGAAGGGATCGCGCCCAGGGTTAGCTGTCCGGACAGGACTTGCCATCGCGCATGGGTGGCGTAGTTGGATCAGACAGGAAAGAGGGGTGTTCACATGATTACAGGTTTGCGGATCGTTCTGGCGCTGCTGGGCGCCCTGTTTCTTTTCATCGGGTCGCAGTTTCTCATCGATCCTGTAACGATGGGCGGCGATTTTGGCCTTACGCCAAAGGGCAATGGAGGTCTCTCCACCATACGCGCAGATTTGACCGCGTTCTTCTGGGTTTCCGGAGGCGCGCTTATGTACGGTGTGTGGAAGCGGCGCGGAGAGGTCTTTTATGTGACCGCAGCGCTCATGGGCATCGTGTTTTGTGCGCGCTGCGTCAGCCTTGTCCTTGACGGGATGTATGAGGGATGGGTGCCACCCATGGCAGTGGAAGCGGTCACGGTGGTGTTATGCGTGGTGGGCGCGCGGTCTATACCCAGCCGCGCTTAGAAAAGGCCGAACGCCGCCGCTGCCCACGTCGCGCCTGCTCCTGCAAGGCCAGCGACGAAATACCCAAACCATCCACCGCTCGAACCCTCGGCGCGGTCGGTCATCAGCTTGATCTGAGGCAAAGGTGCAGTATCAGGCGCGCCGCCCTTGGGCGGGAACATCTCTTCGACCCGGCGGATGAGGCCCGGCAGGCGCAGAAGCGTCTCGGTGTCTTCCTTGATCCGGTCCGCCACCGCTGCCTCTGGCCCCAGCTCATCGCGAATCCAGTCACGCACATAGGGTGCGGCGGTGTCCCACATATTGATGTCTTCATTGAGCTGGGTGGCGATCCCTTCGACCATCACCATCGTCTTTTGCAGCAAAAGGAGGTGCGGCTGGGTCTGCATGTCAAAGTCGCGCGTGATGGCGAACAAACCGTCAAGCATCTGGCCCACCGACAGCTCTTTCACCGGTTTGCCGCGCATCGGCTCACCCACTGCGCGCAAGGCGGTCGCGAACTCACCGACCGAGTGGTAGCTTGGCACATATTGCGCCTCGAAATGGATCTCGGCGACGCGTTTGTAATTTCCGGTGGTGAGGCCGTAGAGAATTTCCGCAAGCCATTGCCGCGCGCGCCGGTCAATCCGGCCCATGATCCCGAAATCGATGGCGACGATGGTTCCGTCATCTTCGACAAACAGGTTCCCCTGGTGCATGTCGGCGTGAAAGAAGCCCGCACTGATCGCCTGCGTCAGAAAGCTGATGACGAGCTTGTCTGCCAGTTTGCCAAGATCGTGCCCGCGCGCGATCAGTTCGTCCTTGCGGCTGATCTTGACCCCGTCGATCCACTCGATTGTCATCACCCGGCCATTGGTGCGGTCCCAATCGATGTCGGGGATGCGATAGCCGCCCACGCCCGACATTTCTTCAGCTAGTTCCGAAGCCGAAGCAGCCTCGCGCCGCAGATCAAGCTCGGAATTGGTCCAGCGCTTGAAATTCGCTATGGTCAGGCGCGGGCGAAGTCGCGCAGCTTCTCCGCCCATCGCCTCGACATGCGCAGCGGCCCATTCGTAGGTCTGGATATCGCGCGCAAACTTTTCGCGGATACCGGGGCGCAGCACCTTGATCGCGACATGGCGGCCATCAGTGGTGACGCCCTTGTGCACCTGAGCAATGCTGGCCGCACCCACCGGTTCGGGATCGATTTCGGAAAACAGGTTCTCAATCGGTTGGGCAAAACTCTGCTCGATTGAGGCCTTGATCTTATCGAACGCGACGGGCGGCAGCGAATCCTGCAGGCTGAGGAGATTTTGCGCAGCCTCATCACCCACCAGATCAGGCCGTGTCGCAAGCGATTGGCCCAGTTTGATCGCCGCAGGGCCAATCGCGCGGAATGCGCCCGCATAATCGGGCTTGCCCTTCTTGCCGGTGAGCGTTGCCAGCCGCGCCAGCTTGGCTAGCCTGCGCACTGGGGGCGGGGCGTTTACGTCATCCTCAATTCCCACAAGCGCACGACGCCGGGCCAGCGTGATGCCCCAGCGCGCAAGGCGGGTGAGATGAATAACAGGAGAGGTCATGGTGTCACTAAAGGCTAGAGGCGCGTGCGTCAGATCTTCCAGCCCGAATGGATCGCGACAGCACCGCCAAGGATCGTCTCATACTTCGTATTCACAAAGCCAGCGGCGCGGATCATCGCTTCGAACTCAGGCGGTCGCGGAAACTTGCGGATCGATTCGACGAGATACTGATAGCTCTCTTTGTCGCCTGCGATCACCTGCCCCATGCGCGGCATGACCTGAGTGGAATAGAGATCGTAGACTTCCTGAAAGCCCGTCCACTCGCTGGTCGAAAACTCCATACAGTAGAAGCGCCCGCCGGGCCGCAACACGCGATAGGCTTCGGCCAGCGCGTTGTCCTTGAAAGTCACGTTTCGGATGCCGAAGACGATGGTGTAGGCGTCAAACGTGTTTGAGGCGAAGCTGACCTCTTCTGCGTTCTGGTGGGTGAATACGAGGCTACCGGTCTCTTGCGTCTCGCGCCTGTCCATCGCGCGCTCAGCACCCACGTCGAGCATGTCCTGGTTGATATCAGCCACGGTCACATCCGCGCCGCGATCTGCCATACGAAAGGCGATGTCCCCCGTGCCGCCCGCCATATCGAGGATCACCTCACCGGCCTGCGGCTTGACGCGTTTGACAAAGCGATCCTTCCAGCCGCGATGCATGCCTAGCGACATGGCATCGTTCATGATGTCGTATTTCCTGGCTACGCTGGTGAAAACCTGCCCTACGCGGCGGGTCTTTTCCTCAGGCGCGACCTGTTCGTAGCCGAAGGAGACGGTGTCTTGTTTGCTTTCGCTCATGACTTTGTCCCCTAGATGGAATTGCTCGCCACGCAAAGGGTGATAAGGGCCTGCAAATGCCGGAATTACCCGAGGTGGAAACGACTGTCCGAGGTCTTGCGCGATACCTTGACGGCGCGCGCATCGAACGCGTGGTGCTGAACCGTCCGGATCTGCGGCGCCCGTTTCCGCACGACCTTGTGCAGATGATGACCGGCGCCACGGTGACCGGGCTTTCCCGGCGCGCCAAATACGGGCTCATCCATCTCGACCGCGCGCGGTCGGTGATCTTTCATCTTGGCATGAGCGGGCGCTGGCGGATCGATCCCGAGGATGAGGATAACCATGATCACATGCTCATCGAAACCGCGCACAACCGCTTTGCGCTGTGCGATCCGCGAAGGTTTGGTTCGGTCGACATGGTGGCAACGAGCGCGCTCGATGAATGGCCGCAATTTGCCGCCATGGGCCCAGAGCCGCTGGGGCCGGGGCTGACACCAGCGCACCTGAAGGCCGCTCTCAAGGGCAAGACCCAATCGATCAAGCTGTGCCTCCTCGATCAGCGAATCGTCGCAGGGCTCGGCAATATCTATGTCTGCGAGGCCTTGTGGCGCGCGCGTATCCATCCATTGAAGAAAGGCGGCAAGGTAACCGGGCCGCAACTTGCCCGGCTGGTGCCTGCCATTCGCGAAGTGCTCGAAACCTCAATCCGCGACGGCGGCTCATCCTTGCGCGACTACTCCCAGCCTGACGGGGAACTCGGCTATTTCGCCACCCGCTTCGATGTCTACGGGCGCACTGGTGAGTCATGCCACCGCGCAGACGGCGGAACGATTCGGCGAATAGCGCAAGGCGGGCGCAGCACGTGGTATTGCCCGGTATGCCAGAAGTGAGGGATTTCTTGACCTTCAGGCGCACCAAGCTTATGTGCGCGCCTTTCCGACGCATGGAGAATAGCTCTGGGCGTCCTCTTTCTACAACCCCGAGTTATTCCGGCCGCGCGTGGCGGCCCCCCAAGAAACGCGAGACACGAAACACTATGGCCAACACGCCGCAAGCCCGTAAGCGAATCCGTCGCAACAACCGCCGCGCCGAGGTAAACACCGCGCGCAAGAGCCGCATCCGTGGCTTTATCAAGAAAGTCGAAGTCGCGTGTGAAGCGGGCGACAAGGACGCTGCCGCTACCGCGCTCAAAGCTGCTCAGCCGGAAATGGCGCGCGGGGTCGCTCGCGGTGTGCTGCACAAGAACACGGTCGCGCGCAAACTGTCGCGCCTCACAAAGCGAGTCGCAGCGCTGTAAGACAAAAAACTCTCTGCTGCTGACGGCGATTCGTCGGTCCGGCCAAGGGAGTTTTCCAGAGGTTGCATTCAAAGGGTCGCGCCATTGAGGTGCGGCCCTTTTTATTTTGCGACAAATATGACCTTGAGACCAGCGCTAAACCATGGATTTTTCACGATTCGCAACGGCAAAATAGAGGAAATCCAAGGAATCTAGACACTTGAACGAAACTCTGCGGTCTTCAGTGTGTCAACGAATATATTTCAGAAAAATGAAAATTTCCCCGTTGCGTCAAACGCCATTCAGGCCTTTATATGAGTTTCTCTCGGAGCGGGACAGTCCGGGGTCATAACTCAAGGACGATAGGCTCCTCTCGAAAACCTCTACTTTCGAGAGCAGGGGAGATTTGTCTGTCGAAAAGTGGGCATGCCGGCTCGGAACGTCAATTCTGAGGGCGGAGAAGTATTGGGGACATTAAGGTGCACAAAATGGATAAGGCGCGGACCACGCGTCGCAACTCTGACGAAGATTTGATGGAAGATGCTGAAGCTGTAAACCTCGCCGCTGATTGGGCCGATATCAGCACAGGCCTGCGCAAGGATCTGGGTCATCAACTCCATAGTCAGTGGATCAAGCCCATCCAGGTGGGTGATCTCGATAAGGAAACCGGCACGCTCAACCTGTTCTTGCCGACCGAATTTTCAGCCAATTGGGTGAAGGATCGATTCGAAGATCGCCTTCAACTTGCCTGGACAATCGCGCGTCCCGAAGTGCGGCAGATCAATATTCAGGTCCATCCCGGCCGGCGCCAGCTTCCCGATCTGCGCATCGATGATGGTCGTCACCCGGCCAATGATGGTGCAAGCGCGATTGCCGTCGCCGCTGGAACCATTGGCGATGCAGGCTTTACCTCCAGCGTTGGGCTTGACCCCTCGCTTACCTTTGCGGCCTTTGTAACTGGCGAAGCGAACGTCCTCGCTTGTAACGCTGCGCAGCGCATGGCCGCGACAGAACAGCCGCAATTCTCGCCGCTCTACCTCAAGGCCGCGACCGGACAGGGAAAGACCCACCTCCTCCACGCGATCGGTCATGGCTATCTGCAAGCCCATCCGCGTGCGCGCATCTTCTACTGCTCGGCAGAGCGTTTCATGGTCGAGTTCGTGCAGGCGCTGAAGGCCAACCAGATGATTGAGTTCAAGGCGCGTCTGCGCTCGTTCGATCTGCTGCTGGTCGATGACATCCAGTTCATCATCGGCAAAGCGTCCGCTCAGGAAGAGTTGCTCTACACGATTGATGCGCTGCTGGCTGAGGGCAAGCGCCTGGTCTTTGCCGCCGACCGTGCGCCGCAGGCGCTGGACGGGGTTGAGCCGCGCCTTCTCTCGCGCCTTTCGATGGGGCTGGTGGCAGATATTCAGGCCGCAGATATCGAACTTCGCAAATCGATCCTGGAGAGCAAGCTCTCGCGCTTTGCCCCCTTGCGTGTGCCCGAAGACGTCATTGATTTCCTCGCCCGCACGATCATCCGCAATGTGCGCGAGCTTGTGGGTGGCCTCAACAAGCTGATCGCCTACGCACAGCTGACGGGGCAGGAAGTATCGCTGCAGCTTGCCGAGGAGCAGCTTACCGACATCCTTTCGGCCAATCGCCGCCGGATCACGATTGACGAGATTCAACGCACGGTGTGCCAATTCTACAGGATCGACCGCTCCGAGATGTCATCCAAGCGCCGCGCGCGTGCCGTAGTGCGTCCGCGTCAGGTGGCGATGTATCTGTCCAAGGTGCTGACCCCGCGATCATACCCTGAGATCGGGCGCAAGTTCGGCGGGCGCGACCACTCGACCGTGATCCACGCTGTGCGCTTGATCGAAGACCTGCGCGAGCGCGATGCGGACATGGATGGCGATGTGCGCAGCCTGCTGCGCCAATTGGAGAGCTGATCAATTTGCTTGTGGGGCCCTCCTGTTGTGAACAGGGTGTGAGCAAGGCACCCACAGCCAAACCTCGGCTTTTCCTCCCAAGTTTCCCGTGGTTTTCCGGAGGTTTATCCCCGGTCGGTTCCACAGTCCTATACGCGCGGTATCCACAGACAGTTCACAAGCCGCCCACAGCCTGCCAACAGAGGCGTCATGGTCGACAGGTTGTTCATAGGGTCATCCCCAGAGCCATCCCCAGCCGCAGCCTTGAGCCCTGCCCGGCTGGAGCGCTTCCAGCGACATATCGTCATCCCCGAAATTGGCGGCGTGGGCCAGGTTGCGCTCACCTCGAAGCATGTCGCGGTGATCGGACTTGGCGGGATCGGCTCTCCGGCGCTGCAATATTTGGCTGCCAGCGGCATCGGCAAATTCACGCTGGTGGACGACGATGCGGTCGAGACCTCCAATCTTCAGCGCCAGACGATCTTCACCGCGCGCGATGTTGGCCACGGCAAAGCGACCTCGGCGCGGCGTTGGCTCGCCAATTTCGACGACAAGCTGGATGTCGAGATTTCTGATGCGCGCATCACCACTCAGAATGCAGGCGACCTCATCGCTGGATGCGATCTTGTCTTTGACGGCACCGACAATTTTGCGACCCGGCTGGCGGTATCGGATGCGTGCGTTGCCGAGCGCGTGCCGTTGCTCTCGGGCGCAGTAGGCCGGTTTCAGGGACAAGTGGGCGCGTTTGCCGGGCACCTCGTGGGACAGCCGTGCTACCGCTGCTTTGTCGGCGATGCGTTCGATGCCGAAGACTGCGACACTTGCGCTGAAGATGGCATGCTGGGCGCTATGGCGGGCTGGACAGGGAGCTTCGCCGCGATGCAGACGGTGCGCGCGTTGTTGAATGGCGTCGCGGACCTTGGCGAAGACCCTCTATGGGGCCGGCTCTTCGTGCTCGACGGGCTTGAACCTGGCATGCGCTCGCTCACCATCGCCAAAGACCCGGCCTGCAAAGGCTGCGGGTGACAGCGCGAGGTTTACGCCAACTGCTTTCTTATCGATCCGGGGTATCGGCGGCTATCGCATGCCGCTCGCTGCGCTCAGTCGAAGGCGTCTCGGTGCGCTCAGCATCCGCGAGTTCGCTCCAGTTTTGTTCGTAATCTGCGATTGGCACCGCAATCTGGCTCATAATGTCGCTCGAACAGGCCTGTACCCTCTGCGCCCCGCACACGCCTACGAATGCGGTGACGAAGTAATCGAACAGTGCATCTGGCGCTGTCTTGACCAAGCTGACGGAAAAGCTGGTCGAGCCATCGGTCTCCACCGTCAGCAGCACCACTTTCCAGGCTTCATCACCTTCCGAAGCAGGCACGAAATCGGCGCTGCGTTCCACTTGCTGCGCAAGTTCATAGGCGAGCTGCTTGCCTATTAGATCAGAACCTGAATGATCGATCCTCAGTGCATTGGCATGCGCAGCATTCGACGATGCAGCGAGAAAGGAAGCCGCCAGCAGCGCGGACACAATCCGACTTCTGAATACGCCAAGCACCATGCACACCCGTTAGTATGACAAGATATTGTCCCTCAAGCGATTAGCTAACGCTATCCACCCCTTTTGAAATTATGTTGCTAAGCGCAAGCTTGCATTTGCATTGAATTATCGCCGTTTAACAAACATACGCAATCGACAGCAGGAAAAGCGCTTAATATTTCGTCAAACAGATTGTGGGAATGCTCAGGGCGAGTGCATTTGGGGATGCTTGATGCTTGTTACTATACCGAAACGGCGACCCAAGCGCGTTCGCGTGCTGCTGGACGGTCACATTCAAACCACCGAGGGTGAGACGCCCGTTCGGGTGCGCGACCTCTCGAGGGAAGGCGCGCTGATCGAAGTCGATGAGCATTCAATTTTTGACGTGAACGCGAGCGTGAAGCTCGCCTTTCTCACTCATGAGGTCGAGGGCTGTGTCGCTTGGCGCGAGGGCTCCTGGCTTGGCATCACATTCAAGAGAAATCTCTCGGCTGCAGTCTGGAAGGAGCTTTCAGGCAAGCAGCTTCGCGTTGGCGCGCCGCGCAAATATCGCCACGACACAGTGGAAGAGGATGAAGAGCGCATCGAGGTGACGCCGCGCCGTATCGCGCTGGCCCGCCGCAACAAGTAAGCAACCTCAGCCCAAGCCAGCCATTCACTCGGCTCGCCTGCGCTCACCTGCAAGCACCCCATCCACCCATGTCGGCACCAATTGTCCTGCTGGGCCATGGCGCGCTTCTTGAAAGATGGAACTCCCCTCGCTGGGTTCCAGATTTAGCTCCAGCGTGCGCGCGCCGTACGCCTTGGCCTGGCTGACAAAGCCGGCAGCCGGATAGACAGCGCCGCTTGTCCCGATGCTGACGAACAGGTCGCACCGAGCGAGTGCATCTTCGATACAGCCCATCTGGTAAGGCATTTCACCGAACCAGACGACATCGGGGCGCAGTGTCGGCGCTTGGCAGACCGGGCAAGGCGGCGCATCGCGCATCGTCCCTTCCCACGGCGAGCGTGTCCCGCATGACGTGCACAAAGCGCTCCTCAATTCGCCATGCATGTGCACAACACTGGAAGAGCCGCCGCGTTCGTGCAGATCATCGACATTCTGCGTGACCAGCAAGAGATCACCACCAAACTCGGCCTGCAACCGGGCAAGCGCGATATGAGCCGGATTTGGCTCCACGCTGGCTAGCCCTGCACGGCGCTCATCGTAAAAACGCAGAACCAGCTCTGGATCGCGCGCAAACCCTTCCGGCGTTGCAACATCGTAGACGCTGTGATTCTCCCACAAGCCGCCAGCATCCCGAAAGGTGTCGATCCCGCTTTCCGCGCTGATCCCGGCGCCGGTCAGGATGACGATCCTCTCTGGTGTTACGCTCAAATTCGCCTCCTGCTTGTGGTGGAGGGCAACTTACTTTTAGAGCGGTGTCAGCATCAAGCAGGAGAAGAGGCGCCATGGCTAAGTTCGCTGTTCTGGGACATAAGGGCCGGATGGGCCAGGCTTTGACCGCAGCGATCAAAGAGGCGGGCCACGAATTTTGTGTCGGCGTTGATCGAGGCGGAGACCCTGCGCCTCTGATCGGTCAGTGCGAAGTCGCGGTCGACTTCTCGGCCCCCTCGGCGCTGAAAGCCAATCTGAGCGCGGCAGTGACGGCAGGCATTCCGATCCTGATCGGAACAACCGGGCTGGAGGATGAACACTTCGCCGCAGTCGAAGATGCCGCGCGCAGAGTGCCAGTGCTTCAGACGGGCAACACTTCACTGGGCGTCACGCTTTTGTCCGCGCTGGTGCGCGAGGCTGCGTCCAAGCTGGGGCCCGACTGGGATATCGAAGTGGTCGAGATGCATCATCGCGGCAAGGTCGATGCGCCTTCGGGCACGGCCAAGCTGTTGGGCGAAGCAGCGGCTCAAGGACGCTGGATTGAGCTTGCCTCCAACCGCGAAGCGGGACGCGATGGCAATACCGGCGCGCGGGCACCGGGCGCGATCGGCTTTGCCTCCTTACGCGGCGGGACCGTATCGGGCGAACACAGCGTGATCCTGGCCGGAGAGCAGGAGCGCTTGATCCTCTCGCATTCAGCGGAAGACCGCATGATCTTTGCACGCGGCGCAGTGAAAGGCGCGGCGTGGCTGATCGGCCGCGCATCGGGGCGCTACAAGATGGAGGATGTGCTGGGATTGTAGTTCCCACATGGCCCAGAAAGTGAAACCGCGTCCAAGAGGAATTTTAATACAACCCTGATGACCAAAGAGCAGATTTTTGAATTTTTTCGGCGCCTTGCCGAAGACAATCCCGAGCCTGAGACCGAACTTGAATATGGCAATGCCTATCAGCTTGTCGTGGCAGTAGCGCTGTCTGCGCAGGCGACCGATGTGGGGGTGAACAAGGCGACAAAGGCGCTCTTCGCGCGAGTTCAGACGCCGCAGCAAATGCTCGATCTGGGGATCGACGGGCTGATCCGGCATATCAAGACAATCGGCCTGTTCAACTCCAAGGCGAAGAATGTGATCGCCATGTCACAGCTGCTGATAAACGAATATGGCGGCGAGGTTCCCGACACGCGCGAAGACCTCGTCCGGCTGCCGGGCGTGGGGCGCAAGACGGCGAACGTGGTGCTCAATTGCTGGTTCGGGCAGGAGACCTTTGCGGTGGATACGCACATCCTGCGCGTCGGCAATCGCACGGGGCTGGCCAAGGGTAAGACGCCGGAGAAGGTGGAGGAGAAGCTGGAGAAGCGCGTGCCCCAGCCGTTTCGGATCGGCGCGCATCACTGGCTGATCCTGCACGGTCGCTATGTGTGCAAAGCCAGGACGCCGGAGTGCTGGCGGTGCAAGGTCGTTGATATGTGCAGTTTTCGGAAGAAGGTGCTGGAGAAGCCAAGGGGGCGAGCGTGAGTGCTGCGTATGTTAGACTACGCGCAGCTATAGAACGGCTCGCGTCTTCTGCCGAACAGCAGACACTCTATCTCGACACGATTTTCTCAGAAATGGACGGCGACAAGGCTAGGCTCCGGCCTTCTGATGAACATGCCTTAGAGCTAGATGATCTTTTCCTGGAAGGGAAAGGGCCAGCTTCCGGCCTACTCAGTGATGAACAAACCGAGCTCATTGAGGAGCTAGATAACTACCTTCAAACATGTTCAGGGCAGCAGAATGCCATTTTCTGGGAACGTGAAGCGCTTTACATTGACCTTAGATGGGAGCGTGTCCGCGTCCTAGCAAAGCGTGCTCTTGATCGATTGCCAGAAATCAAACAAGAACCCTAAATATCATCCGCGCTGATCATCTCTGCTGTGTCAATCTCGCCCGTCATCGCAGCCACGGTCGTCGCCACAGCAGCATCGCCGCTCACATTGGTAGTGGTGCGCATCATGTCCATGATCCGGTCAATGCCTGCCACAAGCGCGATTGTCTCGAGAGGCACGCCCACCGCGCCGAAGACCAGCACCATCATAATGAGGCCCGCGCCCGGAATGCCAGCAGCGCCGATCGCGCCCAACGTTCCGAGGATCGAGATCAGGAAATAATCGCCCCACGTCAGATCCACGCCGAACACCTGCGCGCCAAACAGGGTCGCGAGCCCCAGATACATCGCCGTGCCGTTCATGTTGATCGTCGCGCCCAAGCTGATGACGAAGCTCGCCACCGAGTTCGATACGCCAAGGTTGCGCCGGGCACAGCGCAGGGTGACCGGCAGGGTCGCGTTCGAACTCGCGGTCGAATAGCTGACTGCAATCGCATCGATGATCCCGCGGAAGAAATCGACCACCGGAAGGCGCGCGATAAACTTGATCATGCCGCCATAGATCAAACCGATGATGAGAAGGCAGCCCACATAATTGAGGACCACCACGATGCCGAGGGCTTGCAGCGCCTCCAGGCCCAGCGTCCCCGCCACCCATGCCATCAGCGCGAAAACACCGAACGGGGTCAACTCCATCACGATCATCGTGACTTTCTGCATCACCACGCTGCCGCTTTCGAAAATCTTGAGGACAGGCTCGCCCTCTTCCTTCGCCATAAGAATGCCGATCCCGATCAGCAGCGAGAAGATGATCAGCGGCAGCACGTTCACATCGGCCATCACCTGCACCGGGCTCGAGGGCACCATTTCCAGGATCATCTGCTGGACGGTAACACCCTCTTCCTGACGCGACTGCGCCCGTTCGAGCGCTGCAGCGTCGAGGTTCATCTTCGAGGCATCAAGGCCTGATCCGGGCTGGACGAGTGTGCCGATCCCAAGCCCGAGCCACACCGCAATCTGACCCGTCACCACAAACAGCAAGAGGGCGCGCCACCCCACACTGCCCAGTTTCTTGAGGTCTCCAATGCTCGCAACGCCGGCCACAAGGCTGAAAAAGATGAGCGGCACAACCAGCATTTTGATAAAGGCGATAAAGACATCGCCGATAATTTTGATACTGGCTGCTCCGGGTCCCCAAGCATAACCAACGATGATACCCAGGATGAGCGCGCCGATCACCCGCTGCCACAGCGGAATTGCAAACCAAGCCTTCATTGCAAAAAAGCTACCCTTTAATTGTGTTGGGCCGAGCGCAAGAGGCCGCACAGCGCAAATTTCTCCCTGCCTAGCAGACCTTCGCCGTGGAGCAATGCGCCGCGCCCTCCGGCACCTTTATGCAACCTGCTCGTACTGCCCGATCACCCACTCCTCGGTCTCCGCCGCGCCGATCCATTCGCATAGCCAGTCGTGCTCCCAGATCGCCTGCATATAGCTTTCAGCAAAACCGGGCACGCCGATCCCATAGGTCAGGAAACGTGAGACAACGGGCGCATAGAAGATGTCGGCCGCACCAAAGGTTCCGAACAGAAAAGGCCCTGCCGAACCATGACGTGCACGCGCTTCGGCCCAGAGTTGGAGGATGCGCACAATATCCGCCTTGGTTGTCTCGGACACTTGGCTGAGCGGTGTTTTGCGGCGGATATTCATCGGCATTTCACTGCGTAAGGATGCGTAGGAAGAGTGCATTTCGGCAACCATAGCCCGCGCCATTCCGCGCGCCGCCTCATCCTTTGGCCAGAAACGATCACGCCCGACCTTGTCGCCAAGATATTCAAGGATCGCCAGGCTGTCCCAGATCACCGCATCACCATCCCACAAGATTGGCACCTTGCCGCTCGAAGGTTGAATATCGCCCATCTGCTGCTTCGTCTCATCCCATGCCTCACCCATGATCGGCACTGTGAGCTCTTCAAAATGCAGGCCAGATTGCTTTGCGGCGAGCCAGCCACGCAGCGACCAGCTTGAGTAATTCTTGTTGCCAAGGATGAGTTTCATTGCGGGCGCCCTTCCACCGTTGCGCGCTGGGATAGACTTTGCCTAGTTATTCAGTGTTTCGCTGTCGAGGCTGAACGGGTTACGAGAGTGCTTCAGCGCCACACAAAAAGGCCTTCGACGATGAGCTTACCCCCGTTTCACCTTGCCTTTCCCGTAGATGATCTCGCCGCCGCCAGGCGCTTCTACGGCGATGTGTTGGGATGCGCTGAAGGGCGCAGCAGCGAGGAATGGATCGACTTTGACTTTCACGGCCATCAGATCGTGGCCCACCTGTCAGACGAAGCAGGAGACCGAACGGCGAATGACGTGGATGGCGAGCATGTCCCCGTCCCGCATTTCGGCCTTGTCCTTGGCATGGAAGATTGGCGCGCTTTGGCGGATCGGCTCGAGGCGGCAGGCACGGATTTCGTGATTGAGCCGACCGTGCGTTTTGCCGGCCAACCTGGCGAACAGGCAACCATGTTCCTGCGCGACCCAGCGGGCAACGCGCTGGAGTTCAAGGCTTTCGCCGATATCGGGCAGTTGCTCGCGACTTGATAGGCCCCGTGCTCAATCTGCGATACCGTCCCATTTCTCCACATTGGCCTTCGCGACCGCTTTGCCCAGCGCCATCCCGGCATTGAGCGAGTAACGGAAATGCGCGCCGTTGTGGATGCGTGAAAGGCCGCCCGCCTCGGCAAAGGCATCCCAGCTTTCATAGCGCATCTCGAAATCCGCGACTTTCGGGCGAATAGCCATTTCAACCCCGCGATCAGACATGTCTTCGGTCATATCATTGCCCGTGATCAGCACTTCCTCGCCCTCCACCAGCGGCAAAATCTCGTTGAGAACCGCTGCCGATGCGGAGACGAAGGTGCAGTGGCCGCACGGATATTCGGATGAATTGGGCGTGTAGAGCGCTGGCTCCCACTTGGTGTCGACTGCGGTATCATCACGGCCATCAAGCTCAGCGCGGCGAATGGCCGTGATTGGGCGCCATGACTGGAAATGCCGCTTGCCCGCAAACTGCGCCAAGGTGACATCATCGCAGGCCATATCGTAGATTGCGAGGATGCGCGCTTGCTCAAACAGGCTCAGATCGCGATTGGCGAGGATCCGAAAGATCATCGGATGCGGATCCTGCGAATCGAATATGACCGTAGCGATTGTGTCGTCTTCGGTGCGGTCATAATCCTTGAAGACGCCGACACGTTTGGTCTCGTTAAAGCTCGCTGCGTATTCATCGCTGTCGAGCGCAGGCGGCGGCGCGATCTTGGTGGCGAGCACCGGATCATAGGCATAATACGCAAGATGCGCGGAAGAGACATCGCCGGGAACGCGCGTTGGCACATAGACACCGGGCGTGACGGAAGGGCGGTAGCCGACTTTCTCGCCCACTGTCTTCGTCACCATCTCCACCGCCATCTTGGCGGCGGCTTCGGCCAGCGCGCTCAGATCGTCGCTCTCACCCGAACCCGAGGGCATCAAGTCGGCTGCATCCAAATCGCAAATCTTTGCAAGATAAGCGCGCCCTGCAGCGGCGGCGGCTTCATCGGGGCTCGCTTTGGCTGAGGGCAGGTCAAGTCCAAGTTCGTAGCGCGGGTCAAGCTCGGCCCCAGCGAAATACATCGCCACGTGCAGACCTGTCAGCCAGCGATAGCTGTAGAAATCGTACTTCGGCGCCTCGCATTGCCGCGCGAGCTTTCCCCACGCTTCCAGAGCCGGTGCCTCCGCCTGCGCGGGCGAGGCTAGTGCAGCAGCGCTAGTGGCCAGACATGCGAATACAGTTGTGCTGAGATGCTTCACGAAATCCCCCCTTTTTCACCCAGCGAGGAGGATATAAGCGAGGGCTTCCAAAGCCAAGATGTATTCAGCGCATTGGGACGCTGCGCTTAGCTATTTCGGCGCATCAAACCACGCATCGCCAAGCGCATCGCTGACCACTGCGGCCCGCAAAGCTTCTATGCCCATACCCTTTTCGCTGCTGGTGAGGTGCAGTTCGGGAAAGGCGGCGGGGTGCTTGCGCGCTTCGTCAGCAACCTTGCCCGCGACCCGCTCAAGCTCGCTCGCCTTGATCTTGTCGGTCTTGGTTAGGACGATGCGATAGCCGACGGCGGCCTGGTCCAGCATTTTCATCATCTCGCGATCGACATCCTTGAGGCCATGGCGGCTGTCGACCAGAACGAGATTGCGCGCGAGCACCTGGCGGCCGCGTAGATAGTTTTTGACGAGATTTTTCCAGCGCTCGACCACCTTGACCGGCGCCCTGGCAAAGCCATAACCGGGCATATCGACGAGGCGGAACTGGGTGGGCTCGCCAACTTCGAAGAAATTGAGCTCCTGCGTGCGCCCCGGCGTCACCGAAGCGCGCGCGATGGCTTTGCGACCGGTCAGCGCATTCAGCAGGCTCGATTTGCCGACATTCGAGCGGCCCGCAAAGGCGATTTCGGGCACGGTGGGCTCGGGCAGGAATTTAAGCTGCGGCGCGGATAGCAGGAAGTCGACCCGGCCTGAAAACAGGCGCGAGGCGGCTCTTTCGCGGTATTGCTGTTCGCGCAGTTCCTCCGGCGTCACGCCCCCACTCACGCCTTACTCTTTTCCGCCTTCTCAGACTCAGCCTTCTCTTTGGCAGCCTTCTGGGCCATCTCCGCCTTTTCCTTCTCGGCCGCCGCGCGCAGCTGCGGGTGCTTGGAATAGAGGTACTTTTGCTGCGCCAGAGTGAGCACGTTCGAAGTCACCCAGTAGAGCAACAAGCCCGCGGCAAACGGCGCCATCACGAACATCAGGAACCAGGGCATCAGGTTGAAGATCTGCTGCTGCATCGGATCCATGGCGCTCGGGTTGAGCTTGAAGGTCAGCCACATCGTAACGCCGAGCAACACTGCCAGAACGCCAAGGCCAAGGAACGTGCCGGCAACTTCAAAGGGCAGCAGGCCAAACAGGTTCAGAATGGTCGCGGGATCAGGCGCGGAAAGGTCACGGATGTAGAGGAACGGCTCGTGCCGCATTTCAATCGAAAGGATCAGCACCTTGTAGAGCGCGAAGAAGATCGGGATCTGGATCACTAGCGGGAGACACCCGGCCAGCGGATTTACCTTTTCCTCCTTGTACAGCTCCATGATCTTTTGCTGCTGGGTCTGCTTGTCGTCCTTATAGCGCTCCTGGATTGCCTTCATCTTTGGCTGGACCGCCTTCATCTGCGCCATCGAGGAAAACTGCTTTTGCGCGATCGGGAAAAGCACGCCGCGAATGAGCAGCGTCAGGCCTATAATGGCCACGCCAAAATTGCCGATCAGAACGTTAAGAGTGCGAAGCAACCAAAGCAGTGGCTTTTCAAACCATTCAAACCAGCCCCAGCTGATCGCTTTGCCGAACAAAGTGATGCCCGTCGCCTCGTACTGGTCCAGCACAACGCTTTCTTTTGCGCCGGCGAAGAGTTGTGTCGTCTGCATCAACGTGTCTCCCGCCGGAAGCGTTTGGGTTTCGTAGGTGACCCCGGCGTTGAACAAATTGTCGCCCAAGGAACGCCAGCCCGCTTTGTCCGTCGCGCCGTCTCCGGGAATTAGAGCGGACACCCAATAGTTATCGGTAAAGCCCAGCCATGAGGCCTCGCCCGCCGGATAATCCGAACCGGCCTCAGCCAAATCTTCGTAGTAATTGGGATCATGCAGCGTGCCCGCGAACACGCCGGTCGGCCCTGCGTGCGCGATCCATTGGCCGGGCGTCGCGTTGACGCTGGTCCGCTTTATCAGAGCGAAAGGCTGGACGATCGCAGCCATTTCGGAGCCATTTTCAACTACCTGCTCAGCCGAGAGCATATAGTTTTCATCGACCGCCAGACGGATTTCAAAAGTGCGCTCCGCTTCATCCGTATACGACAGTGTCACCGGCGTTTCGGGCGTCAATTCTTCGCCATCAGCCTCCCAAACCGCGGTTGCTGGTATCTGGCGACCATCAACCACGAAGCCGAACTGAGCGAAGTGCTGAAGGTTAGTGCGCTCGGGCGAGAAAAGCCGCACCGGACCCGAATCTTTTTGCGTGGTTTCGCGATAATCCGTGAGCACCACATCATCGATCCGCGCGCCCACCAGGTTGATAGAGCCCGCGATACGTGGCGCATCGATCACCACGCGATTGGGATCGGCCAGCGCTTCGTCAAGATTGACAGGCCCGCCAACAGGCGTCCCGCTCGCCAGATCGCCGGCCACCACGCTGGTGCCGTCCACAGCGGCAGCGCCCGGCTGAGGCGTGCTTCCTGCAGTGCCGCCCGGTGGTGTGCTGGCTGACTGCTGGGCGGGCCTATCGGGCTGCGGGTAGAGATAGCCCATTCCGATGTCCCAGCCCAAGATCAGAAGGCCGGAAAGCACAAAGGCCAGCAACAGATTGCGCGAATTGTCCAAAGTGTTTTGATCCCTGACGAGAAATTTGGCTTTGTTAGGAGGTCAGATAAGCACAGCCAGCCGGTTTTCCCAGCCTCAGGGCACCGGATCGTGCCCGTGCCCGCCCCACGGATGGCAGCGCCCTAGCCGCTTTATCGCCAGCCATCCACCCTTGAGAGCGCCATACTTTTGAAGCGCCTCGATCGCGTATTGGCTGCAAGACGGCGTGTAACGGCATGTAGGCGGCAAGATCATGGAAGGACCAAGCTGCCACAATCGTGCAAATCCGATGAGGATATATTTCACGTCCGTCCCTTCTGCAATTTGGTCTTGGGAGAGCGATTGCCTCGCTTTGGCCGGCGACCACGCGCGGGATCGCCTTTGCCCTCACGCGCGCGCAACAGAGCATGGTCAAGCTCTTGTGTCATGGCTGAAAAGTCACGCTCCACCCCGCCTGCGCGGCCCACAAGAACATGATCGTGATCAGCCAAACCATGCTGGGGGAGCGCCGATCTTAGCAGCTCACGAAAGCGGCGCTTCATCCGGTTGCGCACAACCGCATTGCCGATCTTCTTGGTCACCGTCACACCAAAGCGAGTGCCAAGTCCACCATTGGCGAGCGTCAAGAGCACAAAACCCGGCTTGGCGTTGCGCAGGCCCTTATTGGCCGCCACGAAGTCGGCCCGCTTGGTGAGCACTTGGACCATGCTAGCATCCTAACGCAAACGGACCCCCATCGGGAGTCCGCAAGGTGCGCTATCTTTCAGCGCCCAAATTGTTCTCGCAGTGCATCTCGTGGCGCCTCTTGCAAGGCGCCTGAGTTGGTTATGCGGTGAGCTTCTTACGGCCGCGGCGACGGCGCGCGCGCAAAAGCTTGCGACCACCAACGGTGGCCTTGCGTGCGAAAAAGCCGTGGCGACGCTTGCGCACGAGATTGCTGGGCTGGAAAGTCCGCTTCATTTTATCCTCGAATATTCTGGTTCGGCTCAATGGCGGCGCTGCCACGGGGCCGCGCTGGTTCACCGGAAGGCTTGAACTCCGCCGCGCATTATTCGCAGTTTCGTTCAGATCAGGCGCGTGCAGTTATGGGATTGCGACCTATGAGTCAAGAAAAGCGTGGGATGCATGGGCTGACAGCCCGAAAAGGAGCATTGGTCCAACCCCATCATACGAAATTCGCGCTGGCCTGACGAGAGCCGGCATATCGAGCGGCACAACCGGCAGCGCGGCAGGCTTAGCTGTCACCACTTGCGGCACAATCACTGGCATATCCGCCCGAACAGGCTCGATCCAGCGACGCATCTCGTCCCCGCGCAGCCACAGCGCGCTGGCATGCGGCACCGAATTGGTCATTGCGTAAAAGGCTTTCGCGCGCGCCTCACTCATGCCCATTTCGGTGTAGTAGTCGATATAGAGGCGGTTGGCCGGATCATTGGCGGCGAAATCGTCGGGCTCGCGGCCATAATTGTCGAGCCAGGAATGCACCGCGAATTGCGCTCCGGGATCGATGTGACGGGATTGCCCCGCCAGAAACAACTCCACCGCGCCAGAGCGCACCGAGCCACCTCGCGGCACATAGGTGGTGAGCCCGGCGGCGCGAATCCGGCGGCCCACTTCAAGATTGGCGATGTCGTTGGTGGTGCCCGGCGCTTCGATCATCTCAAGCGTGGATATCTCCGGGAAGTCTCGCAGCATGGCATCGAATTGCGCGGGACTGGAACTGCCCGTTGATCCCACCATCACGGCATGGTTCGACGCTGTCACAAGGAATGGCCCGTATTGAGCGATCGCCTGCGCCTTGAGCGGGCGGTGCGCCGGCGCGGCGAGACGTGCTGTCTCGTAAGTTCGTGTAGTCACGATTGAGCCCGAAGTGCTTATCGTGACCCGCTCGGTCTGGAGCGGCATGTTGGCCATACCGGCCTGCTCACTGGGAGAAAGCTCCGAGACCATTACCCAGCTTTGCGTCGCCGGATCCCATTCTTCGACCCAGGTCGTGGTAGACACAGTGCGGTACGCACTCGAACCTTGCGCAATTGCAGCAACTGGCCAGACAAACAGCTGGGCGGCAAGAACAAGGATGGCGGTCCATTTCATGCCGCGCACAATGCGGGCACGTTACTGAGGATTTTACGAAGGTTTATGCTTGCAAAAGCCTTTCGTAACCGCGCCTAAAGCCTCGACAAGCTTCTCTTAACTCTGCACAAGTGTCCGCAATTCGGGGGTTTTTCGCGCTGGACTGAGGGGATTGCGTCATGGTCGCGCTGGTTAAGACGGTCGCCTATCTGGGGCTTGAGGCAAAGCCGGTCGAGGTCCAGTGTCAGGTCGCCAGCGGATTACCGCGATTTTCCATTGTCGGCCTGCCCGACAAAGCGGTGAGCGAAAGCCGCGAGCGGGTGCAGGCGGCGCTGGCTGCCATGGGCTTGGCGCTGCCGCCCAAGCGGATCACCATCAACCTCTCGCCCGCAGACCTGCCCAAGGACGGCTCGCACTATGACCTTCCGATTGCGCTTGCGCTGCTCGCGGCAATGGGCGCGACCGATGCGGAGCAATTGGGCGACTGGCTGGCTGTCGGCGAGCTGTCGCTAGATGGGCGCGTTGTCGCTTCGCCCGGCGTCCTGATCGCAGCGCTCTATGCCAGCGAAGCGGGCTGCGGCCTCATCTGCCCGGTCGATCAGGGGCCTGAGGCGAAGTGGGCAAGCGGCGTGCCCGTTCTCGCACCGCGCGATCTTGCGGGTCTGCTGAGCCACCTCAAGGGGGCAAGCGTGCTTGGCGATCCAACGCGCGGCGATGTGGCGTCGACGCAGGCAGGCACAGACCTCAAGCAAGTGAAAGGACAGGAAACGGCAAAGCGCGCGCTCGAGATTGCGGCGGCAGGAGGGCACAATCTGCTGATGGTGGGGCCTCCTGGGGCAGGCAAAAGCCTTCTCGCTTCATGCCTTCCCGGTATCCTTCCCCAGCTGACCCCGACCGAGGCGCTGGAGGTGTCGATGGTGCAGTCAGTCGCCGGAACTCTGGAGGCGGGCCGGATTAGCCGCGCGCGACCCTTTCGCGCGCCGCACCATTCCGCCAGCATGGCAGCGCTAACGGGCGGCGGCCTGAAAGTGCGCCCCGGCGAGGTTAGCCTTGCACATCTTGGCGTCCTGTTCCTGGACGAATTGCCCGAGTTTCAACGCCAGGTGCTCGATTCGCTGCGTCAGCCGCTGGAGACGGGCCAGGTCGATGTCGCGCGCGCCAATGCCCATGTGACCTTCCCCGCGCAGGTCCAGCTGATCGCCGCCATGAACCCGTGCCGCTGCGGCTATGCGGGGGAGGCCGACCGGATCTGCTCGCGCCATCCGCGCTGCGTGGGCGAGTATCAGGGCCGTCTCTCGGGACCGCTCCTTGACCGGATTGACCTGCATGTCGAAGTGGCAGCGCTCAGCGCATCGGACCTCGCACTGCCACCACCAGCAGAGGACAGCGCCACGGTGAGCGCGCGTGTGGCAGCGGCGCGTGCCATGTGCGAGGTGCGTGGGGTCCGATCCAACGCTGAGCTACAGGGCGAGGCACTCGAAACCCATGCAGCACCGGACGAAGAGGGTCGCGCTTTGCTGATTCAGGCAGCGGAAAAGCTGCGTCTTTCAGCCCGAGGCTACACCCGCATGCTGCGCGTGGCGCGCACGATCGCGGACCTTGCGGGTGCGGCTGTGGTAGGCCGCGCGCATATTGCCGAAGCGCTCAGCTACCGACAGTTTGTGGGCACGCGCTGAGCGTAGTTTTTTGTCGCAACCGCATGGCGACGGTTGCATCGAGCTCAGACGCCTGCGAGCATTCTGCTCCCCTCCCGTTCTTCATGAGCGTTGTACCCGTGTTCCAGTCCGTTCCCGTGCCAGCCGATGAGGCTCATCCCGACCACGCGCTATTGGACGCGGGCGAAGGCGCGGGCGCTGGTGAAGGCGGGGGCGCGGGCAAAGGGGCGCTGGGGCGGCGGATGGCTGGGCTCGGGGCAACGATCCTTGTTGAACTCCTCATCATCGCGCTGCTGCTCACGATGGGATGGAACCTCTCGCATGGCGAACCCGAAGCGCCTGTCCTCACCAGCATAGAGGCACGCAGTGTGTCTTCCCCTGCACCTGAAGAAGCGATTGAAGAACAACCCCCGTCCGAGGCGCAGCCTGAAACGCAGCGGGCCGAGGTGCAGCCCATCGAAACGCCCGAGCTTCCAGAGCCGACACCCTTGGAGCCGCCGCCGCTTGTTTTGCCAAACCCAGCGCCCGCTCCGCCGCCGCCCAAGCCTGCGCCGCAACCCTCGCCAAGCCAAGCGCCCAAGACGCCCCCTCAGGTCTATGGTCCATCTGATACTGGAGCGCCCTCTTACTCGAGCGACAGCCAGCGCGTTGGCACCGCGCCAAACGGTGAACCCATGTATGCAGCGCGCTGGTACCGCGAACCGACGCGGCAGGAATTGGCGGGCTATCTCTCCACCGCAACCGGACCGGTCAGCGCGCTTATCGTGTGCAAGACCGTGCCCGGCTTTTATGTTGAGGATTGCGAATTGCTCGGAGAGGCACCGCGCGGATCTCAGATCGGGCGCGCGGTGCTGGCTGCCGCTTGGCAGTTTCGCGTGCGGCCAGCGGTGATCGGAGGCAGATCACAATTTGGATCCTGGGTGCGTATCCGGATCGACTACCGAAGCACTGGCCAGCCCTGAGGCTTCAGCCAAACCCCCGCACGACTTCCAGGAAATCGTCGCCATAGGTCTCCAGCTTCTTTGCGCCGATGCCCGGCACCTCGGCCATGGCATCAAGATCTGCTGGGCGTGAGGCGACCATTTCCCGAAGTACGCTGTCATGGAAGATGATGTAGGCCGGAATGCCATTGGCGCGGGCAAGCTCGGCGCGTTTGGCACGCAGCGCTTCAAACAGAGGGTCGCCGGTCGGGATGGCGCCAGAGGTCTTTCGCTGGCGGCGTGTCTTCTTGCGCGGCTCAGCGATTGTGACCTCACGCTCACCCTTCAAAACAGGCCGCGCCGCCGACCCGAGCGCAAGACCGCCATGTTCGGTCGAGACAAGCATCTCCTGCGCCACAGCCGCGCGCATAGCGGGACGAAGCAGTGGGGCTTCATCTTCAGCAAGGATACCGAACACGCTTAGTGCATCATGGCCGCGCTGCCGGACACGATCATCCTCGCGCCCCATCAGCACCTTCTCAACGTGCCCGATGCCAAAGCTCTGACCAGTGCGATAGACGGCGGAGAGCAGCTTTTGCATCACCTGTGTCACATCCAGCACCTTGGGCGGATCGAGGCAAATGTCGCAATTGCCGCAAGCCTCGGCAGGATTCTCGCCAAAGTGCCTGAGCAGGATCGCCCGGCGACAAGTCGAGGCCTCAACCAGACCCGCCAGCGCGTTCAAACGCGCGCGTTCGCCAGCCAGCCGATCAGCGTCAACCTCGGACAGCCAAAGCCGCGCCTTGGCAAAATCGTTTGCGCTCCAGAACAATTGCGCTTCGGCAGGATCACCATCGCGGCCCGCACGGCCCGTTTCCTGGTAATAGGCTTCAATCGACTTGGGTAAAGCGGCATGGACGACAAACCGCACATCGGGTTTGTCGATGCCCATACCGAAGGCGATCGTTGCAACCATCACCATGTCTTCTGAGGCGACAAACTCTGCCTGCACCGCTGCGCGCTCTTCAGCCGGGAGCCCGGCATGATAGACCCTCACGTGGCGCCCCGTCGCGCCGAGCTTTTCGGCCAATTGCTCGCACCCCTTTCGGCTTCCTGCGTAGACAATGCCAGCGCCTGGCTTGCCCGAAACGTAATCGGCAATCTGGCGCGAACCTCCTTCGCGCGGTGCGATCGTGTAGCGGATATTGGCGCGGTCAAAGCCCGCAACGATCAAGCCCTCATCGGGCAGTCCAAGCTGGCGCAGGATATCAAGGCGCGTGGCCTTATCGGCCGTTGCCGTCAGCGCAAGCCGGGGGACATGCGCAAACTCATCGAGCGTCGCGCACAGCTCCCGATAGTCTGGACGGAAATCATGGCCCCATTCCGAAACGCAATGCGCTTCATCAATCGCGAACAGTGCGATGGACGCCTGCCTGATGAGAGAGCGGAAGCCCTGCGTAGTAGCACGTTCCGGCGCTACATAAAGAAGGTCAAGCTCGCCATCGCGAAAGGCTTGCGCGGTTGCTGCATTATCGACATCTGCGCTGGTCATGGACGCGGCGCGAATGCCTACCGCTTGCGCTGCGCGAATCTGGTCGTGCATCAGGGCGATGAGCGGTGAGACGATGATCGCTGTGCCTTCCCTGACAATGGCAGGGATCTGGTAGCACAGCGACTTGCCAGCCCCTGTGGGCATCAGCGTCAGCGTATTTTCACCGCGCAGGACCCGCGCAATTACCTCTTCCTGGGTTCCGCGAAAGCCCGGATAGCCGAAGGTTGTGCGCAAAGCTTCATGCGCTGCGGCCATGGAATAGCCCTCACCGTGATGCGCACGGTCCTTGCCAAGGGGCGGAGAAGCTGAGCTGGCTGAAGGCGAGGCGATAGACATCGCCTTTACAAAGGACAGTAGGGCCGCGCCGGGTCAAGAGGAGGTGGGTCCGCTTTCCAGCATTTCCCCAATGGCCTGCCTCATACGCCAAGAAAAACAGTGGCCGTCAGTTCGAAGCGGTCTTTCTGATCTGGCTCATATCGATCACGTCACCCATTCCCAGCGGCTGCGCAACGCCTGCAATCGTGCCGTCGACACGCTTGCCGACATCCTCGCGCTTAACAAGGTTGAGGCCGGTGTGATCGAGGATACGGCCATCGTGGGAAAGCATCGACACAGGGCCGACTGGAAGCCGGTCAATCTCATCGACGAGAACCGGATCTTCGGCGACAAATTCGCTTCCGTACTTTTGGCCCCATTGGCGTAGAGCGATCATAGCGGGCAGCAGATCGAAGCCTTTATCTGTCAAACGGTACTCGACTTTGCGACGATCATCCTCGCAGGGCTCGCGCTTGAGGATGCCGTGCTCGACAAGTTTCGCCAATCGGTTCGACAGAATGTTACGTGCGATCCCAAGCTCAGTGAGGAACTCCTCAAAGTGCTTCAGCCCGTTGAAGCTGGCGCGAAGGATCATGAATGACCAACGTTCGCCCATAACTTCAAGCGCTTGCGGCAGGCCGCAATCAATCAACTCGCGCAGTGACTCTCTGACTTCGCCCATAATTCAGTCCTCTCGGTGCAACCTTGTTAGCGCGATTCGTCGGCGCAAGACAATCCGATAAAAAAAAGTTCAGTTTTCGGTTGCAACTCGAAACCGAATCGATTAGGTAGCAATGAGCAACCGGTTTTAATTTAAAACGTTGCGTTGCACAAATGTGAAAAAGACCCCGATCGAAAAGGACAAAAAGCGATGACCCTCTCCCTCAACGCTGCCACCCGCCTCTCCTTCGTTGCCACCGCCGCCCTGGCGCTGGGCACAACTGTCGCTCCGATCACTAGCCAGGCCGCGGCCCCTTATTACACCGCCACGCTGGCCGCTCCTGCTGACGAAGATCGCGCCGTGGCCGGCGGCGTTGCATGGGCCTGCAAGGACAACACCTGCGTCGCTGCCAAGGGGACGAGCCGCCCTGTGCGCATCTGCCGCGGCCTCGCGCGTGAATTTGGTGAGATCACCAGCTTCGTGACCAAGGGCGAAGAGCTTGAAGAGTCCAAGCTCGCCAAGTGCAACGGCAATTAAGCCAACGCTTAAGCATTTAAATTTCCAGGCGGCCTACCACTCTCCAGGCAAGGCCGTCACTCAAGACCCCCGGTCGCAGCTTGTCCCCAATACGGCTGCCTCCGGGGGATTTTTTTGCCTCCGCTGCGGGCGAACTCTCTTTCTCAAAGAAAGCCTGACTGCACCAATTGCGCTTCCAACGCCTGCGCATCGGTAAAGACATGCGCATCCCAACCCCGATCAAGGGCAGCGGCGACATTGGCAGGGTTGTCATCTGTAAAGAACAGGGCGCCAGCTGACCGGCCACTTCGCTCTTCCACGATCTGGTATATCCGTGGATCAGGCTTGGCTATCCGTTCTTCGCCGGAAACGATAATGTCCTCGAACAGGTCGAATAGAGCGTGCTTGCAGCGGAAGGCGCGGAACAGCTCATCCCCGAAATTGGTCAGGCAGAAAAGGGGCACACCTTTGGCATGGAGGCGGCGTACGAGGTCGTGCGTGCCTTCCACCGGGCCGGGCACCGTCTCGTTAAAGCGCGCTGCGTAAGCGGCAATCAAAAGCGCATGCTCTGGGAATTGCGCGATCCGCTCAGGCAACATCTGGGCAAGGGTCTCTCCCCGATCATGCCGGAAATGCCACTCCTCGCTTACGACATTGGTCAGAAACCAGTCGAGTTCTGCGGGATCGTCGATCAGCTTTTCGAACAGCGCGCGCAATTGCCATTGATAAAGCACCCGGCCCACATCGAAGACCACCGCTTTGGCCATATCACTCACCCCGATAGCTCCTCAAACAGCAACGGCCCGCTCTCCTTGACGGAGGCGGGCCGCTGCAAAACCATGCAAGGCCGCCTCCAAGAGGCGACCCTTCGCGTCACTTAGCCCTGGCGAGCCTTGAAGCGACGATTGGTCTTGTTGATGACATAGGTGCGACCGCGACGGCGAATGACGCGGCAGTCACGGTGACGGTTCTTCAGCGACTTGAGGCTGTTGCGGATCTTCATTCTCGGTCTCTCAAAAAAGCAAAGCGCGCCGGAATCGGTCCGACGCGCGGAATTTCGAGCGCAGCCGTTAGCCTGCAAGCCCCGTTTCGTCAACGCCTAACCGCGCAATTCCGAGAGCTTACGCTCCCAGGCGAGAGCATGAGCGATGATCGTATCGAGATCGGCATGCTGCGGCTCCCAGGGAAGCTCTTTGCGAATGCGCGAGGGGTCGGAGATCAGCTGATCGGGATCGCCCGCTCGTCGCCCTTCGATGCGGCGCTCGATCGTGAGATTGGTCACACGGTCAACCGCATCAAGAACCTCAAGCACTGAGAACCCCCGGCCGTACCCGCAATTCATCGTCAAAGATCGCTCAGGCTGCTTAATCAAGGCCTCCAAAGCCAGCACATGCGCTGCGGCCAGATCGCTCACGTGAATGTAATCTCGAACGCCCGTACCATCGGGCGTGTCGTAATCGGTGCCAAAGACGCTCACGCCATCGCGTTTACCCAGCGCTGCTTCGACGGCCACCTTGATAAGGTGTGTGGCGCCCGCTGTGGACTGGCCTGAGCGCGCCTGCGGGTCCGCTCCGGCAACGTTGAAATATCTCAGCGCGCAAAAATTGATCGGATGCGCCGCAGCGGTATCGCCCAGCATCTGCTCGGTCATCAGTTTGGACCAGCCATAAGGGTTGATCGGTCGCTGCGGGCTGTCTTCGCGCACGGGAGACACTTCGGGAATGCCATAGGTTGCCGCAGTGCTTGAAAAGATGAAGTGCTTGACGCCCCCTCGCACCGCGGCCTCGATCAGGGCGCGGCTCCTTGCGGTGTTGTTGTGGTAGTATTTAAGCGGGTTCTCGACGCTTTCAGGCACCACGATCGAGCCGGCAAAATGCATGATCGCACCAATAGCGCGCTCAGCGAAGATACGCTTCAAAAGCGCGCTGTCTTCAATATCGCTCTCATACAGCGGTATATTATCGGGCACCGCGAAGCGAAAGCCCGTCGTCAGATTATCGATCACCGCGACATCCCAGCCCGCATCCTTCAGCGCCAGAACAGCATGGCTTCCGATGTATCCGGCACCGCCGGTTACAAGAACGCTAGGCCTGGTTGGTTCACTCATATCAGAGCGTTAGCAAACTTGGCCTACAAAAGCGTGAAGCGCGTAGTCTTAACAAACGGGTTTTGCACAGCCGCCAATTCAGCCTATGGCTAGGAGCTTGGGAGGAGCCCCTTATGTCGCTGTTCAAACCTTTTGCAACCGTGCTCGCAGCCAGTGCAGCCTTCAGCCTTTCGGCCTGCGCGGGCGGCGCCTACACCGGGCCCGTCGAGGTGACCCGCTTTGTCGCTGAGCAAACCACTGGGCTTGGACAAGGCAGGATCGCCTTGCGGTTTTCCGAAGAGCTCAAAAACGAAGCCGCCCTCGACGCGTTTCGCGGTGCTATCAGCGATGAGCTCAGCCTGCTTGGCTATACAGTCATCGGCAATGAAGAAACTGCCGATCAGATCGCTTCTGTATCGACGAGCCGCAACGCGCTTTCGCAGGCCGGGAATCGGCAAGGCCCGGTGAACGTAGGCGTGGGCGGATCGACAGGAAGTTTTGGCAGTGGGCTTGGGGTTGGTGTCGGCATCAATCTGGGCGGCACGGGCAGACAGTCGCCGCGCGTAGTCTCTCAGCTGAGCGTGGCGATTTCGGAGAACACGGCTGATCCCAACCGGCAAAACCTGTGGGAAGCGCGTGCCTCTTTTCCGACCGGTGTGGACTCGCCCTATGCGCCCGTCGACGTCAATGCGCGCGCTCTGGCAAGAGCAGTTTTTGAAGATTTTCCCGGCGGCAATGGCCAGACCGTCAGCATCGATGTCGACGATCTGATGGAGCAAGAATGACCATCCGCATTGACGCTGCTTTTGACAGCGGCAATATCGAAGTGCTCGCAATCGATGGCCGCAGTGCGCGACTTGCCGTGGTCAAGGACCACAATTCCGAATTCAAGCAGTGGTTTCACTTCCGGGTGACAGGCGCGGCAGGCGAAGACCTTGAGCTCAAGATCACCGGCCTTAACGAGAGCGCCTATCCCGGCGGTTGGCCCAGCTATGACGCATGCGTGTCGGAAGACCGCGAGTATTGGGCGCGAGCGGCGAGCCAGTTCGATAAAGGCGAGGACAACGGCTCACTCACCATCCGCTATACGCCCGCAAGCGACATCTGCTATTTTGCCTATTTCGCGCCCTACTCGATTGAGCGCCATCACGATCTGATCGCCGAGGCGGCTGCGAGTGAAGGGGTTGACCTAATTCCCCTCACTCGGACGCTTGATGGGAGGCCGCTTGATGCGCTGGAAATGGGCGAAGGCGCTCTCAGGGTCTGGCTCTATGGGCGACAGCATCCGGGTGAGACCCAGGCCGAATGGTGGATGGAAGGGGCGCTGGAATGCCTTACTGATCCCACCGATCCTGTAGGGCGCGCCCTGCGCCGCCACTGCCGCCTTCACATCGTGCCCAATTGCAACCCCGATGGCTCAGCCAGAGGGCATTTGCGCACCAATGCCGTGGGCACCAATCTCAACCGGGAATGGGCCAACCCTACGCCCGAAAAGTCGCCCGAAGTCCTCGCCATTCGCAATCGCATGGATGAAACCGGCGTCGATTTCGCGATGGATGTGCACGGGGATGAGGCTATCCCTGCAAACTTTCTCGCTGGTTTTGAAGGCATCCCGAGCTGGAGCGATGCGCTGGGCGATCAGTTCTATCGCTATCAGCGGATCCTAGATCGGCGCACCCCAGATTTTCAGACCGAGCTTGGCTATCCCAAGACCCCCGCTGGCCGCGCCAATCTAGGCATCAGTACAAATCAGGTGGCGGAGCGGTATGGCGCCTGCGCGATGACACTGGAAATGCCCTTCAAGGATCTGGCTGCCGCGCCCGAACCTGAACAAGGATGGTCTCCCGAACGCTGCAAGCATCTGGCGCGCGATTGCCTGGCCGCCTTGCTTGAATGGATTGAGACAAGCGAGGGCTAGCGCATTTTACCCAACGCTGGACGCTTCGATGTGGTACATGTTTCGCAGATGGGAGACTCTGCATGACTGTGATTCATCGCCGTTCTTTGATTGCCGGTCTGGCTGCCGGTTCTGGCCTTCTACTGTTGCCCGTTGCGGCGCGGGCGCAATTCGGATCGGGGGGCCTCGGTCTTTCGTCCATTCTGGGTAAGGCCACCGATAGCGCGCTCGACAAGCTCGCCGAGCCCGGAGCCTATTACAACGATGAGGACATCCGCATCGGCCTGCCAATTGTGGGGGGAAGCTCAAGCGGTGTGCTGGGTTCAATCCTTGGCGGCGCGAGCAAGCTGGGCGTGCTTGACGATGTGACGCGCCAGATCAACGATGCCGCTGGCGTTGCAGCAGGAGAGGCAAAGCCGATCTTTCGCGACGCGATTGACGGCCTGTCATTCAGCGACGCGCCCGATATCATCAAACAAAGCGATGGCGGCACGCAATATCTGCGCCGTTCCTCCAATGATGCCCTTCACGCCAAGCTTCAGCCTCTTGTCGACAGCGCGCTCGGCGATCTAGGCGTCTACAAGACCGTTGATAGCCTCTCAACGAAGCACAGCTTCATCAGCAAGGCAGGTCTCAATAGAGAGAGCATCAACACCTCGGTCACCGATCAGGGGCTCGACGGCATTTTCAACTATGTCGGCAAGGAAGAAACCGCGTTCCGCAAGGACCCGGTCGGCAATGTGACCAAATCGCTGGGCGACCTGTTTGGGAGCTAGCTTAGGTGTGCTGGACCAAAGGCATGAGGCAACAATTCTGAGAGCCTGACACGCCGAACCTCGTCTTTGCCAACGCACAGTACTAGCGGATCCGTACCGCCTAATTGGGCAAGTTCGTTCAGCACCTGTCTGCATCTGCCGCACGGCGTGATAGGCGCGCCGTCACCCTTGTCGAGTGGCCCGGTTACCGCGAGCGCAATCAGCCCACCACGGCGCCCCTCTCCAAAAGCGCGCGAGACGGCTACGGTTTCCGCACAAAGAGCAAGACCATAGCTTGCATTCTCGACATTGCTGCCTGTGATCACCGCGCCATCATCGAACAACAGCGCCGATCCAACCTGATAGTCAGAATAGGGGGCATAGGCATGCTCCGCTGCGGCGCGCGCTTCGGCAATCAACACGGTTTCCTGATCTTTCGAAAGCGTCACTTTTGCACCACCACCCACTCCAAAGGCTCTTTCGACGCCTCGCTAACGAATCGACTGTTCGCGCTCCATAGCAGCCAGGGGCGAAGAGCATAGCGCGGGCGCAAGCGATCACGCTCCAGCCAGATATAGCGATCAAGCGAATTGGCGAGACGAAAGCGCGTTTCGAAAGGTTCTGAAAGCTTCAGAATTACCGGCTGCCCGGCATGCATTTCCATCTGGTTGACAAGGGTCAGCACTTCACTGGTTACCGCCGCCTCGCTAACCCGCGGCTCGCAGCGGTCCGGCAGGCCGGTGAGCGCGAGGCTTGCCGGCAAGAGCTCGGGATCGCGCGCCACCATCTTTGCAAAGCGCGCCGATTGCACATCTGCGCGCAGACAGGGATCAAACGGTTGAATTATACCAATCTTGAGGCCCGCTTCCTTGGCTTCGCGCAAACGTTCGCGAAAACCCGGGTCCGGAGGCGAACCGGCTGGGGCGAGCTCCAGATAGACGAAGTCAGCGCCCGTTGCCTTCAAGACCTCAAAGCGAACACCTTGCGTGCCGCTTGCGATGACGGCGCCCTGCTCGGGGTAGAGCGCTTCATCGGGCCGCCATGATCGCATCTCGAACCAGAACCACGCCGCATAGGCCAGCCCCAACAGCGCGATGAGCGCACCGAGTTGGAACAGCCTGCGCACGAGGCCGCCTTTCGTCTTACGACGCTTTGCGCTGCGCTTCTTCTTGGCCATCGCCCCTGCCATCGAACGCGTCCGGTCTCCGGATCAACCCTTGATGTGGAGCACGCAGATCAGCGTGAAGAGGCGGCGCGCTGTTGCAAAATCAGTCTCTACCTTGCCTTCCAAACGCTCGAGCAAAAGTTCGGCTGCATTGTTGTGAATGCCGCGCCGGGCCATGTCGATCGTCTCGATCTCGGCGGGCGTTGCCTTGCGGATTGCCTGATAATAGCTGTCGCATATTGCAAAATATTCCCGGATCGGTCGGCGAAAGCGGGCAAGGCCAATCAGCAGCGTCTCCAGCAATTGCTCGCTTTCGTCGCTCACATCCATGGCGAGGCGTCCATCGCGCACACCCAGAAACAGGCGATAAGGTCCCTTTGCGCCCTTCTGTGCACTTTTGACGGGCTTGAAAGTGTTCTCTTCAATGAGGTCATAGATCGCGACCCGGCGCTCCTGCTCGACATCCGCATTGCGCCAAAGGATCGTCGCTTCATCGAGCGCGATGTGGGCGATCCTTTGCGTTGTCGCGGGTGAATCGGGCAGGTGATCATCCATGAGGGAGCTGCCTTCGCAGATGGATGGGGGCCACTTCAAGCGTTTCGACTCACAGCGAGCCTTTAGCCCGTCCCCGCTATCCACAGCGCAAGGCGTAATCTATGAAATATATTCGTCAGGTTTGACCTTGCATCCGCGCCTCGCCTCAGCGCATCAGGGCCCAATGAACGACACCGAAACGCTTTTCTTTCCCAGCGACGACACTCAGGATGCTGATGGCACCGGGCGCAAGCTTCCCTCCAACCTCGAAGCCGAGGCCGCCTTTCTGGGCGCGGTCCTGATCGACAACCGCGTGATCGAGGAATTGCGCACGCCAATCCGGCCGCACCACTTCTTTGAACCGCTCCATGAGCGCATTTACGAGAAGATCCTGAAGGCGGTCGATATGAACCGGACCGCCTCGCCCGTGACGCTGCGCCCCCAGTTTGAAGGGGACCCCGCACTCAAGGACCTGGGCGGACCAAGTTATCTCGCGAAGCTAACCGCCAATGGCGCAGGTCTGCTGGCACCGCACGAATTGGCGCAGCAGATCTATGATTTGGCGCTGCTACGCGAATTGGTCAGCGTCGGCCGCGGCCTCGTTGAAGGGGCATTGGACACCTCGGACACGGTCAAACCGATGGACCGGATCGCTGAAGCAGAAGCGGACCTATTTGCAGTGGCAGAGGGGGCCGAAACGGGCAGCGATGCCGCCAGTTTCCGTGATGCGGCACTCGCCGCGATCAAGATGGCCGAAGTTGCGATGAATTCGGGCGGAGGCCTCTCGGGCAAGACCACCGGGCTTGAAACTCTCGACCGCAAGGTGTCAGGCCTGCACGATTCTGATCTTATCGTCCTTGCCGGCAGACCGGGCATGGGGAAAACCTCGCTCGCCACCAACATCGCCTTCAACTGCGCCGAAGCGCATCTCCAGTGGCAGCATGAGGGCGGCGAGTTTAATCATGGTGCTCCCACCGCTTTCTTCAGTCTCGAAATGAGCGCCGACCAGTTGGCGACGCGTATCCTGGCTGAACAGGCAGAAATAAGCTCCGAAGCACTGCGAAGCGGCAAGATGAGCCGCGAGGATTTTCAGAAGCTGTCCTTCGCAAGTCAGCGTCTGGCTGAACTGCCGCTCTTCATCGATGACACGCCCGCGCTTACCATTGCCGCGCTGCGCAACCGCGCTCGCAGACTGAAACGGCGGCATGATATCGGCCTCATCGTCGTTGACTATCTGCAACTGCTGCAGGGCTCGGGGCGCGCGAACGATAACCGCGTCAACGAAATCTCGGAGATCAGCCGCGGGCTCAAGACACTCGCCAAGGAGCTAAGCGTCCCCGTGATCGCGCTTTCACAGCTCAGCCGCGCGGTCGAGCAGCGCGAGGACAAGCGCCCGATGCTCTCCGATCTGCGCGAATCCGGCTCGATCGAGCAGGACGCTGATATGGTCTGGTTTGTCTATCGCGACGATTATTACCTCGAAGCAAGCAGGCCCGATTTCCCGACCGAGACCAGCAGCCCGGAAGCCGTTGATAAATACCGCGCCTGGGAAGAGCAGTACGAAGAGAAGAAGGGCAAGGCGGCGATCAACGTTGCCAAACAACGCCACGGCTCAACCGGAAACGTGCCGCTGCTGTTCCAGAGCGAGTATACCAAATTCACTTCACCCAACTTCAAAGACTATTCGCAATGGGGGTTCGAGTGAGGGCAGCGGCCAGGCCGAAAATCTTGACTCTGGCGCGGCTCACCCCTAGTTGCTGCGCTCTTCCAAACAACCGATTTGCAAAGAGGCCTGACTAAATGGCACGCGTTACCGTTGAAGATTGCGTCGATAAGGTTCCGAACCGCTTCGACCTTGTCCTACTCGCTGCCCAACGTGCGCGTGAGATATCGGGCGGTAGCGAGCTCACAATTGATCGTGATCGCGATAAGAACCCGGTTGTGGCGCTGCGCGAAATTGCTGAACAGACCGTCAAACCGCGCGATCTCAACGAAGCACTGGTTACCAGCCTTCAAAAGATCCTGCCCGATGACGAAGACGACGCTGATGAAATCGGTTCGCTGAGCCAGTCTGCCGAAGCATTGCGCATCACCGCGTCGGCGCCCACGCGATCGACCTCAATCGGAGCCGATTACGAAGGCTAATGGCGGCAGACGAGACGTACAACTGGTCTGGCAACGGTCGTTTCGGTCGTCGTCTACACCGCATTTGATTTGGGAAGGGCTGCCAGTTTGGCGGCCCTTTTTCTTAAAGCATCGTCAATCAGCCGCAATAGTGCCGATATAGGGCAGGCATCTCTCCTCCTCTTGTCATCACGCCTTGTGCGTGCGACATGACGGATTGTAATGAAAGTGTAACATTAGCAGTCGCTGAGCGGCAGCTCAGCTCGGCGGGATTAAAGCACAATGGCTTCGATTGCGGTCTACAGCGTCAAAGGTGGCGTCGGGAAGACAACCTTCTCAGTTAACCTCGCCTGGTGTGCGGCCACTATCTCGCGGCGCAAGACCCTCCTTTGGGACCTTGATGCGTCGAACGGCTCCGGTTTCCTACTGGGCGTCGATCCCAAGAAAAAGCGCACAGCCGAAAGCGTCTTTGCCACGGACCGGGAACCCAAGAAGCTGATCCAGTCGACCGATTTCGACAATCTTGATCTGCTGCCTGCCGATGAGAGTATCCGGACTCTGGACCGGCAGTTTGACCGCATTGGCAAAAAGAAGCGACTTTCCAAATTGGTCGATACGCTTGGCAAGAATTACGATCGCATCATCTTCGATTGCCCGCCGGTAATCAACGAAGTGAGCGCGCAAGTGATGCGCGCCGCTGATCTCGTTATTGTTCCACTTCCCCCTTCGCCCCTGTCGGCGCGCGCCTTTGATCTTGTCGTTAAAGAGGTGCGCGGATCGGGCAAAGGGCATCCCCCGATCCTGCCCGTTCTTTCCATGCTGGACATGCGCCGTAGGCTGCACCGCGAAGCGCGCGAGGCTAATCCAAACTGGCCGGCCGTGCCGCTCGCCAGCGCAATTGAGCAATGCGCGGTGGAGCGCAAGCCCGTGGGTGCCTTTGCCCTTCGCGCGCCTGCTGCACGCGCCTTTGCTCAGCTTTGGACGGCAATCGAGCGCAAGCTCGCCCAACGTTAGCCGTCCGCCCCATTGGCAAGCGCTGCTTGCGCCTTATACTGCGTCGCAGCATGCAGCAGGGGTGCAAATCATGAGCGATATCGCGGAAGGCCTGGGCGCTGCCATTGAAGGGTCGCTCGCAGCCAAGGCCGTCGAACCTAACTCCAGTGCGACCTCTGCTGGACACACTGACGATACGCACTGTGCCAATTGCGGCGCGCCACTCACGGGCCCGTTCTGCAATCAGTGCGGCCAAAGGGCGCACGTCCATCGCACGCTGACGGCGATCGGTCACGACATCATTCATGGCGTGCTGCACCTGGATGGCAAGCTCGCGCACACTTTGCCCTTGCTCGCCCTCAAGCCTGGCCGTCTGACCCGGCGCTATATCGAAGGCGAACGCGCAAAGTTCGTCAGCCCGATGGCGATGTTCCTGTTCAGCGTGTTTGCGATGTTTGCAGTGTTCCAGATGGTCGGGCTGACGGTTCCGACCTCGTTTGGCTCCGAGCTGTCTCCCGAAGGCGTCGTAGCAGATGTCGCAACTGGAGCGATTGAGACGCAGGCGGCCGATCTCAAAGGCCAGATCGAAGCACTGGAGGCCAGTGGCTCAGCCGACACCGATAAGCTCGAAGATCTGCAAGAGCAGTATGATGAGACGCAGGAAGTGCTTAAAGGCGTGACCAATGGCGCTGCGGACGCAATGGCCGATGCCGATTTCGATTTCAGCGAGGATGCTGTGATCACTGGCATCAAGTCGATTGATGACGGGCTGATCAAGAAGTGGCGCGAAAATCCCAGCCTGATGCTCTACAAATTGCAGGCAAACGGCTACAAATTTGGTTGGCTTCTGATCCCGATTTCCCTGCCTTTCATGGGGCTCCTCTTCTTATGGAGACGCAAGCACAAGGCTTATGATCACACCGTCTTTGTGACCTATTCGTTGAGCTTCATGTCTCTGTTCTTCATCGCCTTGTCGCTTGCAGTTGCCGCCGGCGTAAGTCTGGGATGGGTGGTTTTGACCTTCATGCTAGCTGTTCCATTGCACGTCTATAAGCACCTGAAATACACTTACGGATTGTCGCGCCTTTCGACGATATGGCGGTTTTTCGCTCTATTCCTTTTCATCTTCATCATTCTGATCCTGTTTCTGAACACCCTGCTGGTGCTCGGCGCTTTCTGAGGCATCAGAACGAAAAAGGGCGCCGGATCGCTCCGACGCCCTACCTGTCACATTATGCTAAACAAGGCTCAAGCGCCTTGGGGAGCCTCCCCGCCTTTGGGACCGAAACGCTTGCCAGCTTTGGGAATAGCAGACCCATGAGACGGGCGCGCCGCGGCAGGGCCGCTCGGCGCATCGGGCCGATCAATCTCGCCGCCTTCCATCAGCGTGGTGATTTCATCACCCGACAGCGTCTCATATTCTAGGAGCGCTTGCGCGAGCAGGTGCAGCTTGTCTTCCTGTTCTGTGAGGATATCCGTCGCGCGCTTGAGGCCCTCTTCAACCAGCCGCTTGATCTCTTCATCAATCAGCTTGTTGGTTTCAGCACCTGCCATTGTGCGCGCAGACTGCCCCATTCCGAGATAGCCTTCCTGCTGCTGTTCGTACTGCAGCGGCCCGAGCTTATCGGACATGCCCCATTTCGTGACCATATTCTTGGCCAGATCGGTGGCGTACTGGATATCGCCTGATGCGCCGCTTGAAACCTTGTCATGGCCAAAGATGATGTCTTCAGCGACACGGCCACCCATGGCGACAGCAAGGTTCGCGTGCATCTTGTCACGGTGGTATGAATAGCTGTCACGCTCCGGCAGGCGCATGACCATGCCAAGGGCCCGGCCGCGCGGAATGATCGTCGCCTTGTGAATCGGGTCCGATGCCGACTCATTGATCGAGACCAGCGCGTGGCCAGCTTCGTGGTAGGCGGTCATTTTCTTTTCGTCCTCGGTCATGACCATCGAGCGGCGTTCCGCGCCCATCATGACCTTGTCCTTGGCGTCCTCGAACTCTTGCATAGCGACAAGGCGCTTGTTGCGACGCGCCGCAAGAAGGGCGGCCTCATTCACAAGGTTTGCCAGATCAGCACCCGAAAAGCCCGGCGTGCCGCGTGCAATAGTCCGCGGGTTTACATCGGGAGCCAGCGGAACCTTCTTCATGTGGACGCCCAAAATCTTCTCGCGGCCATCAATATCGGGGATCGGCACGACCACCTGACGGTCAAAACGGCCCGGACGAAGCAGCGCAGGGTCAAGCACGTCGGGACGGTTGGTCGCTGCGATGATGATGATGCCTTCGTTGGCCTCGAAGCCGTCCATTTCGACGAGAAGCTGGTTCAGCGTCTGTTCGCGCTCATCGTTCGAGTTGCCGAGCCCATGACCGCGCGAGCGGCCCACAGCGTCAATTTC
>JBCCJS010000012.1:0-79740 GCA_039027675.1 Pseudomonadota bacterium | reverse complement strand
GGGGCAGGTTTTTGGGGGTCTTTGTTGGGTTAATGCTTGGGCCTGACCTGGGCGGTTGCCCCCCACGCCCCCCACCCTTCCACCCGTAGCCTGCTGGTTTAACTGCGGGGTGGATGGGTGGTGGGCGTGGGAGGCTACGGCGCGAGCGATAGCGAGCATCCTTAAAGCTCTTCCGCCTTCATCTTGAAGATTGGAGTGTGCGGCTCATACGCAGCCATCTTGTCCAGCAGATCGGGCAGGGTGTCCGCCGCTATCAGGATGTTGGAGTGCACGGGCCGTACGAAGCCCACCTCGGCCATCTTGGCGTTGAACTTGATGAGGTCATCATAAAAGCCAAAGGCGTTGAGCAGGCCCACAGGATCGGAGTGATAGCCAAGCTGCGCCCAGCTCATCGCCTCCCAGAGCTCATCCATGGTGCCAACGCCACCGGGCAGGGTGACGAAGCCGTCGGATAGGTCGGTGAACTTCTGCTTTCGTTCATGCATGCCCGAGACTGCGATCAGCTCGTCGCAATCGTGATTGGCAACTTCGGATTTGATGAGGGCATCGGGGATGACGCCGATCACCTCGCCGCCCGACTGCATCGCGCCCTTGGCGACCGCGCCCATCAGGCCCAGTCTGCCGCCGCCATAGACAACGCCAATCCCGCGCTGGGCAAGAGCCGCGCCCACATCCTCGGCGAGTTCGACATAGCGCGGATCGGCCGGGCTGGCGGAGCCGCAATAGACAGCAAGGCGTTTCATTCAGTCGGTCACTTCGAACTTGATCTGCGCTCCGTCAGGGAGATCCTTGATTTGGCGCCCAACGGCGCCTGTGAAGGCAATTAGCTCCTCAAGCGGGATAATCCATAGATTTTCTGGAGCGTATTGCCCTTGGATCAAAGCCTCAGGTTTCAATGAGAGAACTGATCCTTCCGGCGGCTCGCCCAAAAGAGCCTTGCCCGCTTTGACCAAATCGCCGCCCCACCAAAGCTCTTGCACTTCCTGTTGAGCCAAATGGGCTTCGGCATCGACCTGAGTGCCAAGCGGGATGATGACCATTCCGTCCGTATCAAGGTAAAAAAACTGCTCGTCCTTATCGCTGAGGACAAGATGACCCATGGGGCTTTGCGCACGTATGCGCTCTGCCACTATCCCCGCCCAACTCCAACTTTCGTTGAAGGCATCGACTAGGCTCACACCGTCTCCTTGATCGCCAAGTCCTCCAGCATCAGCCCGGCGGTCGCTTTGCCGCTGCCGACAACGCCCGGAATGCCTGCGCCCGGATGCGTGCCTGCGCCGACGAGATAGTAGTTCTCGATCACATCGTCGCGGTTGTGGCCGCGCAGGTACGCGCTTTGCCAGAGCACGGGCTCCAAGCTGAAGGCGCTGCCCATGTGGGCGCTGAGGTCCGCTTGAAAATCCTTGGGCGCGTAAGAGAACTTGGTGACGATGCGCTCGTGAATGTCGGGGATCAGGCGGCGGCCAATTTCGTCGAGGATCATCTTTTCAAGGCGCGGGCCTTCAACGTCCCAGTCAATCGGCATCTTGCCCATGTGAGCGACGGGGACGAGCGCGTAGAACGTGCTCTTGCCCGGAGGCGCCATGCTGGGATCGGTCACGGTCGGGTGGTGCAGATAGATCGCGAAATCCTCTGGCAGCACGCCGTTCGAAAAGATGTCGTCGAGCAGGCCCTTATAGCGGTTGGCGAACAGGATCATGTGGTGGGCGATGCCCGGCCACGTGCCATCGAGGCCAAAGTGCACAACGAAGAGCGAAGGGGAATAGCTCTTGCGGCTCAGCGACTTCGCCATCTTCTGCCCGCGCTGCGAGTTTGAAAGCAAATCCTTGTAGGAATGCATGATATCGCCGTTGGAGGCGACCGCGTCAAAGCGCTCACGAAAGCCGCTCTTGGTCTCAACCTCGGTCGCGCGTGTGCCCATCGTGTGGACCTGCACCACCGGATCGCCAATGCGCATCTGACCGCCAAGCCGCTCAAAATGGCGCACCATGCCGGCGATCAGGCGGTTCGTGCCGCCGCGCGCCCACCACACGCCGCCATCCTTCTCCAGCTTGTGGATGAGCGCGTAGATGCTCGATGTTTTCATCGGGTTGCCGCCGACCAGCAGCGAGTGGAAGCTGAACGCCTCGCGCAGTTTCTCGTTCTTGATGTAGCTTGAGACCATCGAATAGACGCTGCGCCAGGCCTGTTCCTTCACCAGCGCAGGCGCGGCTTTGAGCATGGTCTTGAAGTCGAGGAAGGGCTTATGCCCAAGCTTGACATAACCTTCTTCGAACACGCCTGCGGAATATTCGAGGAAGCGCTGATAGCCGACCACATCGTCAGGCTCGAGCTTGGCGATTTCGGAGAACAATTCCTCCTCATCGTTTGAATAGTCAAAGTTGGTGCCGTCGGGCCAGTTGAGGCGATAGAACGGCATGACCTTCATCAGCTCAACATCCTCGGCGATGTCGTGGCCGGTCAGTTGCCAGAGCTCTTCCAGGCAAGGCGGGTCGGTGATGACGGTGGGGCCAGCGTCAAAAGTGAAGCCGTCCTTTTCCCAGAAATAGGCGCGGCCACCGGGCTTGTCGCGCGCTTCGATCACGGTGGTGGCAATGCCCGCCGATTGCAGCCGTATCGCCAGCGCCATCCCGCCAAAGCCAGCGCCGATCACACAGGCGCGCTTGCCCGCATAGCGTTCTGCAAGGCGCGGATCGATCCCCTTGCCGCCAGGCGTTGAGGCGATCGTGAGCTTGGTTGGTGCGTTCATGCGGCGGTCTCCGTATGCGTAGCAGCGGGCCTATCAGATTTTGACTTGCCAATCAGAGGCTTTCCTGGCTTGAACATAGCTCCGATTGCACGTGGGATAGATACGGGGGGCTTGCCCCACAAGACGCGAGCCCGATCCCGCAGAGGCGAACGCGCGGCGTAAAAGCGCTCAATAAGCCTCTGGCGAAGGCCGTAAAAGCGCTGAAGGATCACAAACCTTTTGTCCGGGTCGCAGGCAGAAAACAAAAAGCGCGTGAGCAGCCGGTAATATCCGGTGCTTTGCCAGTGACGCCGCGCGCGCGCCTCTAACAGAGCCGCCATTTGCGGCGCTGAGAGATCGGCTTCGTCGGCAATCGCAAGCGCGTTGCCCATGGCGATCGGCATGGTGTAGCTGGTGAGCGGATGGATGAACCCGCCGCGCGCGCCGATCGCGGCGACACCGGGAATGCGCATTTCGTCCTGGTAGGCGCCGAAGTCGCCCCCAGTCAAAACCGGTAGCACGCCCGTCTCATGCCCCACCGGCGTGCCGTTCAGCCAGCCTTTGTCGCGCGCATATTGATCAATCCGGCCCGACAATGCTGCGCGGTCAAGCTTGGGATCATCGGCGTAATAGGTGTCCTCGATAAATACATCGTGCGCGCTCAGCGGAAGGACATAGACAAAGCGGTATGCCCCGCCATTGCCATAGGGCGCGAGCTGTTCGAGATCAGCGTCCATGATCATCGGGCGCTCTTCGCCGTGCGGTTCTTCGAGCCGCATCTGGCGACCCATGAAGACCTGCCATCCGCCGCGCAGGTGTTCAGATGGTTTGAAGCTGCGCGCATCGATCACCAACCGCGCCTCGAGCCGTGTCCCATCCTCCAGCGTCACACCGCTCGCCTCGATCGTGGTTGCCTTTCGTCCAAGGCAAAGCGCTTCGACCGGCAGAGTGCGGGTGATGCCTTCGTGAAAGTCCACCGATGACATCGAGGTATAGCCGGTGTGAAGCGTGCGCTTTAATTCAGGGAAGCTGACGTCGTACCCCTTGCTCCATTCGGTCTTGCGAATGGGTTCGAGCAGCGCGCGGCCGCGATCATCCAGATCGCTGTCAAACCAGCTCCAGCGGTGATTGCCGCCGATGGTCTTGCCCGCTTCAACCACAGCCAAGCGGAAATTGGGCCGGGCCTCGTAGAGCGCGAGGGCTGTAAGACCGCCAGAAAGGCCGCCGCCCACAATTACCACATCGAAGACTGAATCGCTCATGCGCCCACCGCCCTAGGGCACGCGGGGGCCGTCGGCAATGAGCCTGCAAAGAACGGAAGCAAAACAACACAAATGGCGAGTTGCAACCGCTGATTAGCCGCCCAAACGCTGATCGCATGCGAGCGCGACTTTTGAGGAACCTCAAGGAGCACAGTTCATTTTTGCATGAGCCGCAGCGCCGATCCCCTAAGCTGAGCGTTGCGGCGCGTTTCTTTCCCCCGGAGACCTTCATGACTTCCCCCCTTTGTGCCTCATCTAAGCTGGCGCTGGGCGCTGCCCTTGTGGCCTGCCCCAGCTCGCTGCTGGCAGAGGAGACCGGACCAAGGCGGCCAGGCGCTGCTGGCGGGCCACTTGATACTCTGGTGTTTTCGCTTGAGGCCATGGAAGCGGGCTCGCTTGAAGCATCAGCAGACACCGCATTGGCGAGTGCAGGTGTTAAGAGCGCTCAGGCTGCCCAAAGCAATCAGGGTGCGGCCGGCGAGACGGCTGAAAAAAAGGGCCTCAGCTGGCCCAGAATCAAAATCCCCAAGGTCGTGTTTGATGACACCTGGCTATCTGTTGGCATTGGTGCAGGCGCGGTGCCCAGTTATGCAGGCTCTGACGATTATGTTCTCTTCCCGCTGCCGCTGATCGTCGGACGCGTGGGCGGGGTTGGCATCCGGCCCAACGGCCCGGGCATCCGGCTAGACCTGTTGTCGCCCGAGCCCGCGCTTGGCCCTAACCAGAAGACGACTTTCAATTTCGGCCCGGCGATCCGCTTTCGCAATGACCGCGCCCAGCAAATCCAGGATAATGTGGTGGAGCTTGCAGAGGACCTTGATATCGCGCTCGAAGTGGGGGCAGCGGGCGGTGTGACGTTCCCCGGTGTGTTCAACCCGAACGATTCGCTCACCTTCAACACCCAGGTACGCTGGGATGTGCTGGGCGCGCATGACGGTATGCTGATCGAGCCCAATATCGGCTATCAGCGTCCTTTCGGGCGCAGCGTGCTGTTCTCAGCGAGCTTTGGCGCGCAATTCGTAGATGACAATTTTGCCGACTATTATTTCACCGTGACGCCTGAACAAAGCGCGGCCACCGGCCTGCCGGAGTTCACCGCCGATGGCGGCCTCAACTCGCTATCCGCCACGGCAATTGTCAATTTCGATCTTGATGGAAACGCGCTCAATGGCGGGCTTAGCCTCTACACCATCCTTGGCTATACGCGGATCGTAGGCGATGGCGCGGATACGCCCTTCACAGCCATTCGCGGCGATGCCAATCAGTTCATCGGCGGTGTGGGGATCGCCTACACGTTCTGATTTGGGCGACTGATCGGCGCGCTGGACCCGCTTGGCGCGCCGTAACCCGTCTCAGTTGCCAAGGCGCTTTGAAAACACGCGCTCGATCGTGCTGTCGATGCGCGCCAGCTCTTGCTCATTGGGTTGCTCGTTTTCCATTTGAGTGCGCATCTCAAGGATTTTGGGATTGATCGCGTTGAGCTTCAAAAGAGCAGGCTTCTCTTGCATAAGACGCGCCACTGCCGAGAAATCCTCATCCCGCATTTCTTTCATCACGGCGTTGGTCGCAGCGCGCAAGTCCATCTCAATGTCCTCTTGCGCCGCCTCGAACTCCTCGCTCTCTGTAAGCTGGGCAATGCCGCCGATCGTGGCATCTGGGCTGTAATTGCGCGAGGCAAGTCCCATAACCCGCCGCCCCAAATCCGAGCGATAGAATTCGGCGACATCGCTCGCTTCAGATGGCGTGAGGCCATCGGCAAGGATGCCAATCATGCGCGGACGGTAGAGGAGGCGAACGCGCTCCTGATAATCCCGAAAAACGGGCCGTAGCTCCGTTATGGCCTCATCGATGAGGCCCGAGCTCTTGGCGTTGAGAGCAGCGATTTGGGGGACCGAGGCAAACTCGCGACGCACCACCTTCATCGTCGCATCGAGCGCGGCTTCGACATCAATGCTCTCATTGATCGCCTCATATGTGTCAGCGTAGATCGCCTGCGCTTCTTCTTCGGTAGGTGCTTCCTGCGCAGCGAGCGGAGCAGTGAGGATTGTTGTCGGGGCGCTTGCCAGAGCAAGGGCAGCGAGGAGGCGAAGGGAGAGCGATGATCGAAGGATAGCGAATTCCTGAACTTGGCTGAAGACGTTCCGGTCCTAACCCAGCCGCTCAGCCGTGTCAGCCACTCTTGCGCACCGTCCCTCTCATCACTTTGCCCGTCAAACCTGATCATGTCATGATATTTTCTATCATTTTCAGATGGTTGAATGGGCTTGTGCTCGCTCCCGTTTCGATGGCATGGTCAGTTGGGACGGGAAAAAAGGGACGGGTTCATGAAACGGCTTTTGAAATGCGCGGCGCTGATGGGCGCGCTGCTTGCCACGGTGATTGCGGGGCCAGCGGCGGCGGAAGTGATCTACGTAAAGGCCGGGCGCGTCATCACAGACCCTGCAAGCGAGCCCCTCGGGCCAACGCTGATCGTGATTGAGGATGGCCGGATCGTCGAATTGCTCCCGGTGAAAAGCGACGAGGCGCAAGAGACGGTTGCGGGGCTGGTCGCTGAGAATGCGATGGCGCGCTACACTGACCTGTCCGACAAGACGGTGCTGCCCGGCCTCATCGATCTGCACACGCATCTCTCGGGTGATCCCTCGGGCGAGTTCTGGCGCGCCGCGACCACTCCGCCCGAATATTACACGCTGATCGCGGCCAAGAATGCGCGGATCACGGCGCTGGCGGGCTTTACCACCATTCGCGATCTGGGCTCGCGCTCGGATCAAGTGACGCAATCCCTGCGCAGTGCAACCGCGCAAGGGCTGGTGCCCGGCCCGCGCGTCATCACTTCGGGCCGCACCATCGCGATAGTCGGCGGGCACGGCGACATCAGTGGTTTTCGCAAGAATGTGGACGATGCGATCACCTCCGGCTTCACGTGCACGGGGCCGGTCGAATGCGCTGAGAAGGTGCGCAAAGCCTCCAAATACGGCGCGGACCTTATCAAGATCACGGCCACAGGCGGCGTGCTGAGCCAGCAAGGGCGCGGGCTTGAAGAACATTTTACTGCCGCTGAGATGGAAGCGATTGTCTCAACCGCCAAGCTGCTTGGGCTCAAGGTTGCCGCCCATGCGCATGGCGCGCGCGGGATCGAAGCGGCGGCCAAAGCGGGCGTCCACACGATCGAGCACGGCACCTATATCGACGAGGCGGCGGCGCAGGCGATGCGCGACAGCGGCACCACGTTGATCCCGACGCTGATGGCGTTTGAGGGGATCAAGAAAAACCTTGGCAAACAATTCTACACACCCGTGGTCGAAGCCAAGATCCTTGCCGTTTCCAAAGTGGCCGACACGATCATCCAGCGCGCGCTCGACTATGATGTGAAGATCGCCTTTGGCACGGATGCCGGCGTCTACCCCCATGGCGAGAATGCGGGCGAATTTGCGCTGATGGTGAAGGGCGGGATGACCAACACCGATGCGCTCGCAGCGGCTACCACGGGCGCAGCGGCGATCCTGGGAATGGAGGACGAGATTGGCCGCCTCGCGCCGGGCTATTCCGCTGATCTCATTGCGGTCAATGGCGACCCGCTTGCAGATGTAAGCGTGCTTGAAGACGTCCAATTCGTGATGGTGCGCGGGCGGATTATCCGGTGATCCGCTGATCCGCTAAATCGCCTTCATCGCCTGCAAGTCTTCGCGCGTCGCAATCTTCTGCTCGGTAAATTCGCGCGCGGCTTCGGCGACCTCGCTGCCCAGATGCCAATCGAGGATCTGCATGTCCTTGGGGATGGGCGGGATCAGCAGCGCGTCGGCTTGCGCTAGGCTTTGCTCCACCGTGCCCTCGCTCGCCACCACCATCGAGCGCGACATGATCTCGATGAGGCTGGGAAATTCGCGCTCAGGCTTACGGCGCAGGACAATATCGCGCACGATGCGCCCGGGTGAGCGTACATCGCCATATTTCGCCTCGATCCGCCATTGCGAGCCCGCATCAGAGCGCAGCGCGACCACGACGTTGGGCCCTGCTTTCAGCTCGCGCATGATGGCGACGGGAATATTGTCGAGCACCCCGCCATCCACGAGGATATCGCCCCCTTCGGTGATCAGCGGGGGCAGGATCGTAGGCAGCGAGCCCGATGCGCGCACCGCTTCCCACAAGGGCCCGCGCGTGTGGACGAAAATGCCATTAGTCGAGAGATTGGTCGACACGGCGAAGTAATTGTAGGGCAGATCGGCGATATCCTGCGTCCCATAGCGCATGCGCAATTGCTCATCGAAAACGCGTGGGTCGAGGAAGGAGTGCACCGGCACCGTCATCTTCCTCATCGCCTTGTTGGCAATGAACATCTCCTGCATCTGCGCCAGCGTGTCCTCAGCGCTAAGGCCCCGTGCCAATGCGCCCGCCATCGCCGCGCCCGCGCTGGTTCCGCCGTAATAGTCAATCGGAACGCCGTTCTCGAGCAGCGCTTGCATCACCCCGATATGCGCGCAGCCCAGCGCGCCGCCGCCCGCCAGCACGACGCCGTTGGCGCGGCCCGCCATAAAGCGCGCAGTGCGGTCAAACGCGGCCTCACTGTCTAGCGGCACGTGGTGGTGCAGCTTGACATCGCGGTGCTCAAGCCATGCGGGCGCGCCTTCAATCCCCTTCGCCTCTTGCGGTCGCCACAGCATCAGCTGGCGATTGGCGGGCAGGAACAGCGGGAGCGCATATTCCTCAAGCGCGGAAAGCTCCGGGCGGCGATCATAGAGTGGGGCGACCAACAGCGCATCATCGGCATTGCGCGCAATCGCTCGGTTCCACGCATCATCCTCACGGCTGGCGCGCAGGATCACGCGGCCCGCGTTCCCCTCAAGCTCGGCGACCCAAGCGCCAAACCCGTCATCCTCAGGCGAGAGGCCACCGGGCATATCGGCCCGGCGCACGAGGCGCGGGTCGTCATATTTGGCGAGGCTGGCAGTAAGCTTTTCGGCAAAGCCATCGGGCAGATGCGCATCGCCTGCGGGCAGCAGCGCGACGACGCGGCCCGGCTTGGCCTCCAGCGCCTTGGCCCCCGCTGTCGTGCGCGCAAGCCGCTTGGCGACGGTGGCAAGAATCTGTTCGGTCACCTCGGGGTGCTTGGCGGCGACCGCCTCATACGCCTCGCGCGTCAGAACATAGACCGAGCTATCGCGCGTGGCGCGCACATCGGCGGTGCGCGTGCCGCCGGAGAAGAAGGCAAGCTCACCAATGGGTTCGCCCGCTTCGATCTCGGCGATGACGCGGCCATCGGGCAATTGGACATGGAAGCGCCCGGCGGCGACCAGATAGAGCGAGTCGGCCTCTTCGCCATAGCGCACGATGACGTCGCCACCCTTGATTGCGCGGGTCTGCGCCGCTTCGCTAAGCGCGCCTAGCGCCGCTTCGCTGAGCCTTGCAAAGGCCTCTACGGCCGAAAATTTTTGCGACATGCCATCATTCCCCCGGAAGGCTCGTGGGGGCCTCCCATGCACACCAGATTTTTCTAAGGGAAATTGAGTGGGTTTGGGAAGGGGGTAGGTTGGCGCCGCCGCCTTGTGGGCCTCAACTCTGGGGCGCTGCGATCTCCTCCATTCCGCCCGCGCCTGACAGCAATGCGTGCGCCCGGTCCCATCCTGAATGGAGCCACAGCTCCTGGGCCTCGCTGCCCGGCGCGATGGCGATTGGTGCGGTGCTGGCACCAACAAGGGCGGCGGCCCCGCGCGGCCTGGTGGTTAGCACTGCGAAGGCGGGCACTTCCTCATCCTTCCACACGCCAAGCAGCGCAAAGATCGGCTCGCCTTCAAGCGCGAACCAGTGCTTCAGCCGCCGCCCTTCATAATCCGCGATTCTGCCCCACGCCATGATGGCCGTTGCCGGGATCAGGCAGCGAAACTCGCTGTTTTTGAGGTTGCCGATCCAGAACGGGCTGTCGGGATTGCGCACGGTATGAATGCGGCGGGTGGGGTCATCGGAGTTAGGTGGAGGGAGCACGCCCCACAGCCTGGGAACCATGCGCGGGCGCAAAGCGCGGCCAGCAGGGCGCGGGCCGGCGATGAAGTCCCGCCCCGCTGTGATGACAGGCGCAAACGCGCCCGGTGCGACATAGCCGCCCGCCCACGGATCATCGGTCCCCCCAAGACCAAACCTGTCCGCAATCGCATTGCCGGGCGCATCGAGGCGATATAGGCGGGTCATGGCGCAATGTTTTGCATGGCAGAGTAACCTTGCCCCGCTCTTGCGCGTATAGGGAGCGAACACAAGGCAGCGCCGCAGGGCAAAGCGGCCGGTTCAAACAGGGGACTAATCATGGAATTCACGTTCAAACGCACCACCGGTATTGTCGCGGCTCTCCTGCTCATCGCGGCGATTACGCAGGCGATCTACACCGGGCTCTACATCGCCAAGATGGATGTGCCGCGCCAGCTCTTGTGGGGCAGCGAAGGGGTCCTCTTCACCATTCTTGCTGCTTTTGCCGGATCGGCTCTGGCGCAGGCCAAGCGTTTCCACCTCGCATTGGCAGCGATCACCGCCGCCGCGATCCTGAATGTGGTGCAGGTGGGCGTTGGCCTCACTTTGTTTGGTCCTTTTCGTGAAGCGGCGAGCGCGGTGCCCGAAATGGCTCCCGCTGCATCGGGTATCGTCGCGTTCTCTTTCATGGTCTACAACGCGGCCAAGGTGCTGTTGGCGCTCGCGCTGCTGGCGGTCGGCCTTGTCAAGCTTGAGGAGGGGGGCAAGCTTCTTGGCGGGGCGAGCGTCCTGACCGCGCTGGTTGCCGTCGTATCGAACGCGGTGGTGATGTACGGCCTGCAATACTCGATTACCAGCGAAGGCGGCTTCATGCCCGCAGGCGGATCGGGCGTGGTGGCGACAGTGCTGCTGGCGGTGTGCCTCTTCAGCATTTCGGGCGAATGAATTTTGGCTGGCCTACCTCTTTTCCGAAAGACCTTCATTAGATAGTCTTGCATCAGCGCAGCATTCGGGGGCCAGCTTGAACAACTTGACCAATTGGGTGAATAATTTTGTAATTGAATTCACCATCGCTGTCCTTTTTACAGGCGTTGGTTACATGATCCATTACGTTCGTCGGCGAATGGACATGACCAAGTTTCAGAGGGCGTTTGGCCGTAATGTCAAAATCGCCGATGACATCTTTTTCAGCATCCCCTTGTGGAGCTTACAGGAAAGAAGGCGGACCATTGCGCGGTTTCGTCGAAATGACCCGGGCGGCAATGTAGAAGAGTTTTACGGGCCGACCAACACCTTTGCGCGCGAGGATGTTTTGGGAGCTGTCTACGTCACTGAGGTGATGGCGCGCCGGTTCAAGCGACCCATTCGGTTCATTTCGGATGATGTCCGGATGGAAACTGACACTTGGAGCAAACGCAGCGCGATTGTCGTCGGCTCACCAATAGCGAACTATCATGCGCGCGGTGTCGTGCGCATGCATGAGCAATTCCATCCCCAAGACCTCTTTATTCGTTTCGAGGACGTCGAAGAAACCGAGGAGAGTGGTGCGCGCAGCAAGCTTCGTGACATCCAAACTAACGAAGTCTTCGCATCCAGCGACAGCAATGATTACGCCTGCATCATGCGGCTGAACAATCGCTATGGCGATGAGACCCAGGGCTATGTGTATCTGCTTGGCGGAATTCACGCGGAGGGCACTCAAGCAGCGGCGATTTTTCTCGCTGATTGCTGGAGGGTGTTTGCCGCCACCGATGGGCCAGCCGCCGTTCTCCTGCATTTGCAGCGCAATCAGCCTGAAACAGTATTGCCATTGCGCTATTACAATGCCCAGCCCACCGGTGAAGCGAAGGCTCGTACCGACCGTGCCCCGGCCGCAATCGGAACGATTGCAAGCGAGAGACCCTAGTTCATGGCTCTGGACACAGAGCCTTGCGGGGCGTAACCCAGATTGTATCCACCGGGGAGCGAGCTTTCGCTGAGAGGGACGGGTAAGCGCCGTCCGACCCGTTGAACCTGAACCGATTAGCATCGGCGGAGGGAGTGGGCCGGATGGATTGCCATGGGTCCGCCTTCCGCATGCGAGGGAGAGCACAAGACATGGCGGACATTAACTCACCTGTTGAAATTGGCGTTACGGCCGGGCCTATCCGGGGCAGCCGCAAGATCCATGTCGGCGCGCGCACCGGATCGGGCGTGCAGGTTGCCATGCGCGAGATCGATCTTGAGGGCGATGAGCCTTCGGTGCGGGTCTACGATACGTCAGGCCCCTACACCGACCCAAATGTCGCTATCGACATCAATGCAGGGCTCCCCGGCTTGCGCTCCGAATGGATCAAGGCGCGCGGTGATGTTGGGGAGTATGACGCGCGCGAAGTGAAGCCGGAAGACAACGGCCAGCTCGGGCCTGATCGCTCAGGCGGTGTCGCGAAGTTTCCAAATGTGGTGAAGCGTCCTCTGCGCGCCAAAGCGGGCATGAATGTCACGCAAATGCACTATGCGCGCCGCGGCGTCATCACGCCCGAAATGGAATATGTCGCCGAGCGCGAAAATCTCGGCCGAGAGATCGCCGCTGATCTGGTGCGTGACGGCGAGAGTTGGGGTGCGGAAATCCCCGATGTCCTCACGCCTGAATTCGTCCGCTCCGAAGTGGCTCGCGGCCGCGCGATCATCCCCAACAACATCAACCACCCCGAGAGCGAACCCATGGCGATCGGGCGCAATTTCCTCGTCAAGATCAACGCCAATATCGGCAATTCCGCCGTCGCCTCGGACGTTGCGACTGAGGTTGACAAGATGGTCTGGGCCACGCGCTGGGGTGCGGATACGATCATGGACCTCTCCACGGGCCGCAACATCCACGATACGCGCGAATGGATCATCCGCAATTCGGCCGTGCCCGTCGGAACTGTCCCCATCTATCAGGCGCTGGAGAAAGTCGGCGGCATTGCTGAAGAGCTCACCTGGGACATCTTCCGCGATACGCTGATCGAGCAGGCCGAGCAGGGCGTCGACTATTTCACCATCCACGCAGGGGTCCGCCTGCCGTTTGTGCCGCTCGCCGCCAAGCGCGTGACGGGCATAGTCTCGCGCGGCGGTTCGATCATGGCGAAATGGTGCCTCGCGCACCACAAGGAAAGCTTCCTCTACGAGCATTTCGACGAGATCACCGAGATCTGCGCCGCCTACGACATCGCCTATTCGCTGGGCGATGGCCTGCGCCCCGGCTCCATCGCGGACGCCAATGACGAAGCGCAATTTGCCGAGCTCTACACTCTGGGTGAGCTGACCAAGCGCGCCTGGGCGCAGGATGTGCAGGTGATGATCGAAGGCCCCGGCCACGTGCCGATGCACAAGATCAAGGAGAACATGGAAAAGCAACTCGAGGCGTGCGGCGAAGCGCCATTTTACACATTAGGCCCGCTCGTCACGGACATTGCCCCGGGCTACGACCACATCACCAGCGGCATTGGAGCCGCGCAAATCGGTTGGTACGGCACCGCCATGCTCTGCTACGTTACGCCCAAGGAGCATCTGGGCCTGCCCGACCGTGATGACGTGAAAGTGGGCGTGGTCACCTACAAGCTCGCCGCCCACGCAGCGGACCTCGCCAAGGGCCACCCGGCCGCAAAGGTACGCGACGATGCCCTATCCAAGGCCCGCTTTGAGTTCCGCTGGCGCGACCAGTTCAACCTCAGCCTCGACCCTGAAACCGCCGAGGAATATCACGACCAGACGCTCCCGGCGGAAGGCGCGAAGACGGCCCACTTCTGTTCCATGTGCGGGCCCAAATTCTGCTCGATGAAAATCTCTCAAGAAGTGCGCGAATTCGCCGCGAAGCAGAACTCAACGCCTGATAACTCTCTGGCTGCAACCTCGCCCGAAGCGGTGGCCGAAGCGGAAGCGGGCATGGAAGGGATGAGCGAGAAATACCGCGACGGCGGGGATTTGTATGTGAAGATGGTGGAGTGATCGACCTCGCCTCGCCGGAGCAAGCCGTTCAGGCCATTATGGTGCCCGCGCTGCTCCTTTTGGGGCTATCGCATATTGTGCGACCAGCATTGTGGCGGGACTTTTTCAATCATCTCCATTCGCTTGGAACGACAGGCGTCGTCACGCGGACCTTCGCTTTTGAACTCTGGCCCGCATTGCTCATCATGGTGTTTCACCAGGTATGGAGCGGGCCAGGGATCGCTCTCACGATCTATGGCTGGCTGCTGATGACGAAGGTTACGCTTTCGCTTTTGGTGCCCGAGCTTGGCCTAAAGTCGCTCGCAATGGCTGACGCAGTTACGGATGCCCGATGGGCGGTCGCCGGGCTTCTGCTTATCGCTTTGTCCGCATCAAGTCTGTGGAGCTTGTTATCCGCGCTCTAAGCGGCTGGCGGTAGGCTCAGCGACCTTATCAACCTCGGATCAAGTTCAGGATGAACTGGGCGTGGGTGTGGGTGTGCGGCGGGGCTCGTCGCTTTCATCCACGCGCGGCCCAAATTCGCTTTCCGGTGCGCCGCGATGGACGAGAAAATCCACCCAGCTGAAGTCCTTGCGCCAGGCGCGTTCGTGGAAGAAGAAGACCACCGCGTTCGCCAGCGGCTCAACCAGGGCGATTGCGCTTGAAATGCCGATTTCGCCGGTGAAGGCGTAAGCGACAGTGAAGCCCACTATGAAGTGCAGCGCGAGAAAGCTGAACGTTTTGGCGAGATCGCGCTTATAGGGTTTTGCGTTTTTCATAGCGCCTTTCTGGCATTGCTGCGATTAGTTTGCAATTGCAGAATTGCATTCACTCTGATTGGGGTTTCAGCCTCAAGTGCCTAAGAAAGGGAGAGGAAACCCCTTTAGGGCCAAAGGTTTCTCTCGCTGCGCGTAAAGGAGTAGAGGGCATTGTGTGGGAGTTGATAGACGATTGCGCCAATTCGGCCATTTCGTTATAACACCCGTATGAACAAGCCGCTCAAGATCACCAAAATCGGCAATTCTGCCGGGATCATCCTGCCCAAAGAGGTGCTGGCGCATCTCGAAAGCGCGGTGGGTGATGAGCTTACGCTGGTGCTCAAGCCTGGCGGGATCGAGCTTGTCAGCGCTGAGCCGGATTTTGAAGAACAAATGGCCGCCGCGCGCAATGTCATGGCCGCGCGCAAGCGGGCTTTGCGCGAACTCGCCAAGTGATCACTCATCGTCACCCCAGCGGATGCTGGGGTCTAGAGCAGTCTTGCAACCCGCTTGAGATCCCAGCTTTCGCTGGGATGACGGACTGTGCCTTGTGACCCAACGCTGGACTTGGATCGCCGCCGAGGTGGCATTGGCGGCGCATGCCGAACAGCTGGCCGAGCATGGCGGCGGTAACGGTATTCGCGATGCAGGAGCGCTCGAAAGCGCCATGGCGCGCCCGCGCAACCTTGCTGACTATGGCGAACCAGACGCAGCGGCCCTTGCAGCGGCCTATGCCTTCGGCATTGCACGCAATCACCCCTTTGTTGATGGCAATAAACGCACATCGGCAGTCGTCAGCGAAACCTTCCTGATGCTCAACGGATATACGCTTGGCGCAAGCGATGCCGAGATTGTTGTTGCATTCGTTGCGCTGGCCGCAGGGGACCTTACCGAAGAGGAACTCGCTGACTGGTTCCGGGGACGCGTGAAAGAAAATTAGCGTTTCCCGCAATCCTGTGCTAAGTCTTTCTCGCTGACGTCGGTAATTTGCGACGGACTTCGAAATTTGTGCTCCGCCGCTTGCCATCTGGACCCCTTGCAAAAGGCGGCCAACCGGCCCCGGCGTTAACCGGACGACGACTTCCTTTCATCTGAACGATCACGAAGCACGACCCGCTCGGCAACCTGCTGACTGGGCAACACTCACGTTCTTGAAAGGAACGCTCTTATGTCAAAGACTGGCACCGTAAAATTCTTCAACACCGACAAGGGCTATGGCTTTATCCAGCCCGATGATGGCTCGAATGACAGCTTCGTCCACATTTCCGCTGTCCAGGCGGGGGGCATGCAGACACTCGATAAGGACCAGCGCGTAAATTATGACGTCGAAATGGGTCGCAACGGCAAGGAAAGCGCCGTCAACCTGTCGGCTGCTGACTGACGGCCAAGAGGGGCGCTCGCGATCACTCGCAGCGCCCCTTTTTTACGCCGCGCACTTCATTTGCTTCCGCTCATTCCAGCTTCAAGGACACTCTCCATGGCCCAGACATACGAATTTTACATCGAACGCGCAGAGCAAGCGGCCGCGGCGGCGAAAGTGGCGGAGCTTGCAAATGTGCGTGATCGCGAACTGCGGTCTGAGAAAACCTGGCGCGCTCTGGCTGAGCAATCGCGCAAGACCAGCGAAGAACGTATGAAGGCGGACGCCGCTCGCACCGCCAGGCGCGAAGCTGAGGCAGAAGCCGCCGAGGCCGCCATAGTCGAGGCAGGCTGAGCGAAAAAAGCGCTCAAGACTTTCCTACACGCTGAAAATCTGGCTTATCCTCGCGGGTGATTCAGGCTCCTACATTTCCTAAGCCATGCGGCCTCTCATGCCCTCCCGAAAGGCACGCTTTTTCGCGCGCGAGCGGCCTTCTTGGCCGGAGTGGGTTTTCCTTCTTTAGACTGTGTAACATGTGTCTCCTACAAGCTGCCGCTTGGCAGGCGCATTTGGCGTCACCGACGATGCGCCGTTGTTTTGTGAAAGACCGATTTCGCTGGAAAATCAGCGCATCGATGTCCACATTGAAGTGTGGCAGGGGGTCAGAAAGAGAGGAGCATCGAGACGATGTCAGACATGCAGATACAGTTCAATTCCGACAGCTCGGTTATGGGGACGGAAAACGTGGCAGAGCGGATCGAGGTGATGTTGCGCGAAAAGCTCGCCCGGTTTGAAGATCGCCTGACCCGGCTTGAGGTTCACGTCTCGGATGAGAATGCGAGCAAGGGCGGGTCGGATGACAAGACCTGCATGATCGAGGCGCGCCCGCGTGGTGGCAAGCCGCTGGGTGTGACGGCGCATGCGGCCAAGGTCGACGATGCAGCGCGCAAGGCGGCGAACACGCTGGCTGAGCGGTTGGAGCGCCACTTTGGCAAAGGCGACAAGCACCGCCATGAACCGCGTCCCGACAAGGTGATGTAATCTGGTGATGTGACGAGTTTTGATGGAAAGCGCTTAGGCGGGCGTTGGAGGTTGGCTCACGCTTTGCTCAGGCTTCTCCTTGGCACCGAACACCCGCGCGCGCAGTGAACGGCCTGAGACGGTGGCATCGCCGGCCAGGCTTGGCGTCCCGCTCGCGTCCACCGGGATAGGCGGCTCTGGCGGCTCGGGCGGATTGGCGGCGGCCTCGGCGCGGCCCTCTTCGAGCGCGGCCTTGAGTTCAGCAAGCAGGCTGGACTCGTCGGGTGCCTCGTCCCCGTCTGAGGCGGGTTTGGTTTTGCGAGGGTCCTTGGGCTGGCGCACAGACAAGACGCTGGAGGAGCGGGCAAAGTCCGCGGCAATGAACTGGCAGGCGTCGTGTCGCAGCGGGACAAGCTCGTAAAGCGCCGGGGCTGCGGAAGGCTCACCGTCTGGCCCGGCTTCGGCGTTGAGGTGGTGGACGCGCCAGACCTCGCTGGCATCTTCGGGCCCGAACGTGTCGCCATCGGGGATGATGGTGCCGCCCTCCATCTTGGCTAGCTCGCAAAAGGCGAGGAGGGTTTCGTAGGCGGCGGTCCAGGGAATGGGGCTGGGAGGAACGCGCAGCTCGCGCCCAAGCCAGTGGGCTGCGCCGAAGGTAAGGATGCCAACTTCGTGCGGGGCGGCGCTGGCCGCGTCCTCTTGGCTGGCTTGATCATCCGCGCCGAGCTCATCCTCGCCCAGAACGCCGAACAGGCGCGGGTGGATCGCGAGCGGGCCGGGAAAGCCGAGAGTGGCCATGCCTTCGAAGGTTTCAGGATCGAGCAGCTGGTCAGACTGGGCCCAGTGGACGGCGCAAGGGTTGGTGTGGTCGATCGTCATGCGGACCATCAGGCTGAGTGTCTCGAGCCGCTGGTTGAAGGCATGTGCGCCAAGGTTGGAGGCCTCAGGCATGTGCGCCTGCGGCTCCTCGACCGTGTTGATGGCGCTGGGCGAGACTTCCAGCAGGATGTGCGCAGGCGCGGCGGCCACGCGCTCGGGCAGGCCGGGAGACAGGAGCGAGGTCACCGGGGAACTGAGAGCGGCCTCAAGCACGCTGGGTGCGGGCGGTGCGTTCACATACTCGAAGCTCGCTACCAGATTGTCGGAGCCGCCGGTAAGGCGGACAAAGCGGTTGGGGTGATGCTCGGCGATGGTGAAGGCGGCGTCGGACTTCATCTCGCACAGGCGCAGGAAGCCGCGCGAGACCTCATCGAGGTCATCGAAACGCGCATCAAGCAGCACAGCCGCCTGGATCCGGTGGGGATGCTTCATCTGGAACGCCCTGATCTACCGCAAATCTCAGGGTAAATCGGAAAAGGGTAAGGATGCCGTTAAGCCATTACCCCAAGGCAAGCTCCCCCTGCGCGGCGGGATCGGGAATGCCAAGCTCGCGCAGGATACGATCGATCTGCTTCTTGACGCCGAAGAACCCGGCCTTGGCATGCGGCCACGTGGCCCGGTCAAGCTCGCCGAGACTGACATTGATGCCCCCGCTGTCGATCATCGGCGCGATCTCGGGCATCAAAGCATCGCGGGTCCAGCCGACCGGAAGGTATGGGACGATAGCGCGCTCGATCCCCGCCTTGTTGAGGAGTTGTGGCAAATCGCTGCACTCATCCCAGCGCTCGACTGGGCAGTTGAAGGCGGCACCGGCTTCGCTTGCGCCGCTGGCGGTGGCCTCTTGCGCAAAGGCGATGACCGCTGGCGCCACGTCACCCGGAGAGCGCGCCGAGGCGCGGTCTGCATAGAGGACAAGCGAGGGTGGGCGCGAAAGGTCAGGCGGCAGGTCAAGCGTTTCATGGCTCGCCGCCTCATCGTGGAGGATGAGCGCATAGGGCTCGACAAACGCATCGGCTGCCAAGGGACCTGGCAGGTCGAGCTTGGTGCGCGTGTGCTCGGTGCCCTCTTCCAGCGCTGGCGCGTCGAGCGCCAGCCCCCCCGCTTCGAGCGGTCCACCGCGTTGGTTCTGCGTGTACTGCGCGATGTTGTCGGGCCGCGCGAGATACGTCTTGCCCTTGGTGTGGAGGCCACCCACCCAGCGCCAGCTCAGCGTGTTCGAGGCTGCATCCCCGTCGATCAAGTGGCGAAGGAAAAAGTCAGCGCCCAGCGACCAGTCAAGCTTCAGCGAGAAGATCCAGATACTCGCAAACCACATACGCGCATGGTTGTGCAGGTAGCCTGTTGTCGTCAGCTCGTGCGCCCAATGGTCAAACGCTGCGATGCCTGTGCGTCCCTGGATCGCTTGCGTGTAGGCTCTGCGCAGGCCTGCATTGGCCTCAAGCCGGGTCAGAGCCTCATCGCGCACCTCACAATAGGCGCGCCAGACGCTGGGGCGCTGCTCGAGGTAGCCCTTGAAGTAGATGCGCCAGAACACCTCAGCGATGAACTTCTCTGCCGCGTTGGGAGAGTGCCGGGTGAGCGCAGCCTCCACCACTTCGCGCTCGCTCAAAAGGCCCGCATGAAGCCACGGCGAGAGCTGCGATACATTCGAGCGGGCGCGGCCATCGCCCGGCGCTCCATCGTCGTAATTGCGCGAATTCGCGTAGGCGCGTCCGGCGCGTGGTGCAAAGTCAGCGAGCCGTGCAATGCCAGCGCTGCGGTTTGGTTGAAAAAACATGGCTATTCAATGGCAAAATCAAGCGGCGGTTCCCCTCGATCTGCGATGAGCGCCAGTGCGCGCAAAAATCACGCCGACTGGTGAGCCAAAAGCGCGTCTCATGCGTATATGTCCTGAGGCGCGCTATAAGGCGACCTCATTTATCGAATTCGAAACTTAAAAAACCAAGGATCTCCTCACATGAAGAACTTCACTCTTACGCTCGCATCGGTTGCGGCGCTTTCGCTTGTTGCATGCGCTGGCGAAGCTGCCGATGAGACCACCGCTGACGAAACCGCCGTTACCGAAGAAGCCACCGCTCCGGGCACGATTGTTGACGTTGCTGTGGGTGATGAGACTTTCTCGACGCTGGTCGCAGCTGTGACCGCTGCTGAGCTGGGCGATGTGCTGAGCGGCGAGGGTCCGTTCACGGTCTTCGCGCCCACCAATGACGCTTTCGCCAAGCTGCCTGAAGGCACTGTCGAAAAGCTGACCACTGAAGACACTGAAACTCTGGGCGCCATCCTCACATATCACGTCGTCGAAGGCGCGGTTGACGCCGCCACCCTTACCGAAGCGATCGCGGGCGCGGGCGAAGAAGGCTACACTGTCACCACCGTTGGCGGCGGAACCTTCACCGCAGCCGTGGTCGATGGCGCCGTCGTACTGACCGATGCCGCAGGCAACACCTCAACCGTCGTCACCACCGACGTGGAGGCCTCAAACGGTCTCATCCACGTGATCGATACGGTCCTGATGCCCCAGTAACTGAAGGTGCCATAACTGAAGGCACGAGCACTTTTGAAAATCGTGGAAGGCGGGCTCTTGATCAGGCCCGCCTTTTGCGTGATTGGATCTGGATGAACCCGCGCCGCTTCCTCAACGCCGCCCTGTGTCTGGCCGCGCTTGTACCGCTTAGCGGCTGCGCGCAGAGCGATAGCATTGACAGCTCGGGCGCGATTTATGACGGCGTTTCTGCCGACGCATCGATCATGGCGCTGGGAACCGAACCCTTCTGGGGTCTCGACATCGAAGCTGAAAGCGATGGCCAGCATGCCGCGCGCTTCACTACCCCCGAGGATATCGACGGCAGCGACTTCACTCTTGCTCGTTTTGCCGGGAATAACGGGCTTGGGTTGTCAGGTACGCTCGATGGTAAAGCGGTGCAGGTCGCCATCACGCCGGGCGAATGCAGCGATGGTATGAGCGACCGGCTCTACCCTTTTGTTGTAACGCTTGCACTGGGCGAGGCTTTGCTGCGCGGCTGCGCTTATACAAGTGAGGCACCGTTCACCGGTCCGAAGAACCCGTGAGTAATACTCAACACTAGCTTCGCGCTCTTGCCAAGCTGCGTAAACGCGCGGTACATTGACGCTCCATCGAAAGCGCGAACTGGGAGGGATCACCATGGCGCTGCGTTCGACCCACGGGCCGATGCTCCTTACAGCGGCTGTTGAAAGCCGAAAACGCAATCAGCGTAATTCTGGCTTCTGGCGCTGCGCCAATGACTCTTGTTTTGGGTCCAAAACCGGCGCGGGTCTGGGCTTATGAACACTGATGATGAAAGCCCTCTGGTACGGTCGGATCAGGCTAACCTGCGCTTTGACGATGCGCCTGATCGGTTTCGTTCGGGACATGGAGGCGATCAGTTCTCAGGCGCGTCGGGCGTCCTGTTCGAGCAGGCTATGGCGCAAACCCGCATGGCGATCTGCCTATGCGATCCCAATCAGCCCGATCTGCCTATCGTCTTTGCCAATCGCGCCTTCCGGCGGCTGACTGGCTATTCGGAAGAAGAGATCGTCGGGCGCAATTGCCGCTTTCTGCAAGGGCCCAAGACTGATCCCGAACCCATTACCCGCATCCGCGAGGCTATCGCCAATGAAGATGTGGTGGTGGTGGAGCTGCTCAACTACCGCAAGAACGGCACAACATTCTGGAACGCGCTACACCTTGGCCCGATCTACAACGACAAGGGCGAGCTGGTGTATTTCTTTGGTAGCCAGTGGGACGTCTCCGACGTGCGCGCAGCGCGCGCTGAAGAACGCCACGCCAAGGAAATGGCGCGTGAGCTTTCGCACCGGATGAAGAACATGTTCGCGGTGATATCCGGCATCGTCAACGTGACAGGGCGGGTGCGCGGCATTCAGGGCGAAGCTGCGGAAATCAATTCGCGCATCCAGGCACTGGGCCGCGCTTATGAGACGACGCTCGACGATGCATCATCGGGCAGTATCGAAATCGGAGAGGCGATCCGTGCGGTGCTGCTGCCCTATGATCGCGATGCTGAGCGTCTGGTCCTCACCGGCAACGGTGTGCGCATGCCTTTCACCATCATCTCGATTGTGGGGCTTGTCCTGCACGAGCTTGCCGCCAACGCCACCAAGCACGGTGCCTGGGCCAGTGAAGGTGGCCGAGTGAGCGTGGACTGGCGAGAATCAAATGACGCATCGGCTCTGGTTATCGTGTGGCACGAGGAAGGCGGGCCGCAAGTCGAAACGTCCGATATTGTGCCAGGCACGGGCACCGCGATCGTTGACCGTCTGCTTGCAACCGGGCGCGGTTCGATTGAGCGCGAATGGTCGCAAAAGGGTCTGACCGCCACAATCACGGTGCCAGCGCGGACGGCGGGGTAAAGCGATGGGGTGTCAAATCCTTGTGCTCGAAGACGAGCCGCTTATCCTTATGGATCTTGAGTTCGCCGCGCAGGATCTGGGGTGCACCGCTCTGCTTGCATCCAGTGTCGAAGAAGCTCTGTCGCGCATCGCCGATAACAAGGATGCCCTTAGCGTCGCAGTGCTTGATGTCTCGCTTGGCGAAGGGCGCAATTGCTTTGCTGTAGCCGAGGAGCTGGATCGGCTCGGCATCCCCTTCATCCTGCATTCCGGTGATCTTGATCGCCATGATGAAAAGGTGCGCGAACTGAACGCTCAATTGATCGCCAAGCCTGCCTCAGCTGACAAGGTCATCGCCGCTGCAATCGCCTATGCCAAGGGTGAGAGTGTCGACACGCCGCGCACAGTTGCGCGATAGATCCTCAGCGGGGCAGCGGGGCAGCAACGCCCGGGCTAATGGCCAGAGCGCCTGCCTGTGTCACAATACCCCAGATCAGAATACGCCCGGGTTTTCCTGCTGAACTGCGTTCGGGCGCTCGGGCTGGAGAATTTCACGTCCACCAACGCTCTGCGCGCGCAAGCCACTTCCCGTCGTGATCGGCGTGCATGTGCGACCCGCGAGGAAGTCGAGTGCAACTTCAATCGAACCCTCGCTCGGGTCTCCCAGCGGCGTGAAGATATCGTCATCTGCGCGGCAGGTATTGGGCATGACTTCGGCAAGGCCATTGAAATAGCGCCCATTGCCATCCGCGTTGACGGTCTCGAACGTGACCGAGCGAATGCGCAGATCGCAGCGATCCAGATCAAAGCCAAACTGGCCCACAGGCTTGCCCGAAGTGTCACCGCCAATAAGCGCAATGCTGTCAGAGGCGACATAAGGGATCATCGAATTGGTGACCAACTCGCTCGCCGAAGCGGTGCTGCGCGTGCCGATCATGGCGATCTTTATCGGAGCGACTGAGGGGATCGATTGAGGGCTTCCAAAGGAATTGGTTGATGCGTTGAAGAACTGCGTCGTGTCCAAGAAAAGACGCGTTTCGTTTTCGTTGGATTTGCTTTCGCGCAGCCGGGTCTCGCTGAACACTGAACCTGTGTTGGCGCCGCGCATCAGATCGCCCATCAGCTCAGCGATGCGAACCAGGCCTCCGCCATTGTAGCGGAAATCGAGGATGAACTCGGTGATCCCGGCATTGCTGAACTCAGTGAATGCATCCACCAGCTGCTGGTCTGACGTGCCGACAATGAAGGTACGCAAGTTAAGGTAAGCAACCTGCTTGCCGCCATCGTTGAGGATCAAGGCGCCATAGCGATCCGAGATGGGATCAAGTGAGAAATCGGATTTGGTGACATCGGCGGTGATGACGTTTCCGCCCAGCTGAGCAAAGCGCAAAGTGCGCGTCACGCCAGGATCGCTTGGCCCCAGGGCATTGATAACCGCCTGCGGACCGCCTGATGCCATCAAGGAGGAAACGCTCTGTTCTGCCTCGCCAGGCACAGCGATGCCTAACAGTTCCGTCCCACGATCCATTCCGGCGCCAAAGCCGTTACCGTTTTCGAACGCTTCGACCAGAAAGACGCGGTCATTGACTGTGTCATACGAGAGCCGGATGCCGAAGCCCGCGCTCGAGCCCGATGAGATCAGCGCGTTTTCTTCTTCGATCGACGTTGCAAAGGTGAAACCTTGATCGAAATTCGCCGCACGCGCAGGTGCTACACGGGCATCGAGAAAGTCCTGCACATCATTGAAATCTGCCGCGTTGACCGTGTTGTCGAGCAGATCGGGGAAGAGATACCATTCGTTGAGAACAGCATCAGCAAAGTCGATCTGTTCAGCTGCAGTGCAAGCAGCGGTTGTTGGTGTCGGGGTAGGTGTCGGCGATGGGCCGGCGATGATGGGCGGCGCGCTTGAATCGTCACCTCCGCAAGCAACAAGAGCAAAAGCAAGGGTGGTTGAAAGCGCTGTGCGACCAAGCGACATATAGGGAAGACTCCAATAAAAAGTTGCGGGGTTCAACCTGCAACAAAGGACAGGCGGGTGCAATGCGGGCCCGTTGCTGAACGAAAAATGTCCGGTGAGTGTTCAAAAAATGCCTCAAATCAAAGCAAATGGACCGGCTTTTGCCGCTTTTCCTCAGGAAACAGGGTAAAATCACCCACCTCAGCCTCGTCCTTAGAGGGCGATCCCTTTAGTTATATGGGGAGATGAAACGACTCAAACCATGACCAATTTTCCCGACTGGCTCTCCCCAGCGCTGCCCGCGCCCGCGCGTCACCCCGGCTTGGCTATTGCTGAGCTCGGTGACAAACGCATGCTCGATCGTGGTGGTTTCAAACTGACGAGCCCTGCCTTCGATGCCGGTGAGGAGCTTGATCCGTGCTTCAGCGCACAGGAAGAAGACGCCGTTGCCCCGCCGCTGGAATGGCTCGCGCCGCCGCCTGGCAGTCAGGAATTGGTAGTTATTGTCGAAGACGTAACTGACCATTCCGCCCCGCCTTGCACACAGTGGCTTGTCTGGGGGCTCGCCGGTCAGCGAGGTAAGCTGCTCGAAGGTGAAGTGCCCCCGCGTACCGGCAAGAACGCTCTTGGCAATTCGGAGTGGTTGCTGCCCGATCCGCCCGAGGGTGAGACGCGGCACTATGTCTTTCAGATCTTTGCCACCGAACTGCCTCTGACACTAATGCCTGGGGCCACTCGAGAAGAGCTCATCGCCTCGATCAAGGGGTTCGTGACCGCCTCATCGGTGCTCTACGCACCGTTCACCGGCACGGCTGATGAGGATTTTGAATTCGACGATGAAGACGTGGAATAACCTGCCATAACCATAAGGGAGAACTAAAATGGCAAACGCACTGCAAAAACCGGTGCAGCTTTCGAGCGAACTTGAAGCGGTTGTCGGCAAAGGCCCGATGCCCCGCACCGAAGTGACCTCGAAAGTTTGGGCTTACATCAAGGCCAATGACCTGCAGAAGCCCACTGACAAGCGCACGATCGTGCCCGACGCCAAGCTCGGCGCTGTGATCGGCAATGACGAGATCAACATGATGAAAATGACGGGCAAGATCTCGAAGCACCTCACCTGAGGCGCTGCCCGTACCCACCAGAGACGATCAGCGGCGCGCAATTCGATAGGCACCGCATCGCTGATCGATCTCTTCCCCCTTCCCGGGCAATTGAACCGCGCCCGCCTTGTTTAAGGCGTCCGTTGCTTGATGAACACGCGCCATTTGCGCGCGCCAATCGCCCTTCGCGCCAACCAAAGCGCGCGCGGCTTCACTTGGGCAGATAGTCTTCCTCGCTCCCCGTACCTCTAACAGATCAAGGATCGCACGCTCAGCGCCGTCTGGCGTGTTCATCGCGCCGCGCCACCCTTGCGCGCCCACGGTATCGGCACATCTGTGACCCATAGTGCCAGCCAGATCAGGATCGGCTGAATGATCATGCGCGGGATGTGATAGCCAAGCCCTAGCCCGCCATCCTCACGCGCCATATCCATCGCGAAGTGGTTGATATTGGCAGGCCACACGCACAGCGCATAGAGCGCCAAGCCTATCCCGGCGGCCTGGCGCAGTGGCTTTGAAACCGGCTGGATGATACCGATAGCACCGGCAATCTCGGCAATCCCGGTCCAGAATACGACCTCTTGCGGGAAGGGCACCCAGCCCGGTGTGATCGTCAAAAAGGGCTCGGGCCGTTCTAGGTGAACATAGCCGACAAAGGCGTAAGCGGCGGCGAAAAGAATGCGCAGGATGAGCTTGACGATGTTCACGCGCCCGGCTCCCAGTCCGGCTCAGCCAGCACAAACCCCGCAAAATCGAAGCCGGGCACCACGGTGCAGGAAACCAGACTGTAGCCATGCGCGCCTTCACCCGGTGCGAGCGCCTCTGCCGCTTGCCAGGCGCCTGTCGGGACAAGGCCCTGAAGCTGTTCGCCCGCGCTCACATCGCTGCCGAGCCTGATAGTCTCTACCGGTCCCGCATCGCTCAGCGCCACGCGCAAGGTGATAGGATCGCCACCCTGCCACAGCCACATTTCTTCAGCATCGACTGTATGCCAGTGCGATCGCTCGCCTGCCTTCAGCAGAAACACGATGGCTGTCCCGCCCGCGCGCCCGTCCTCGCGCGGCTCGCCCCGCCAGGTCTCGCAGTACCAGCCCCCTTCCGGATGCGGCGTGAGGCCCAATTGCTCGATCAGAGCGGCTGCGGTATCGGTCTGAGCCACGATGCAATCCTCCATGCAAGAGCATGCCTTATGGAGACCACGCTCGATGATGCAACACGCCTCTCGCCTGCTTGCGCTGATCATCGCCGCCGCTGTTTCGCTCGGGCTATCGCCTTCTCTGACAGCGCAGGAGGCCGAGGAGCTGAACCTGGCTGAGCAGCTTGATCTGGAAGGCCCGGCGCCCGACCCCGCGATGGAAGCCGCGCTCGCTGCGCTTGCCGTAGCGCCGGTGTTTGATGGGCATAACGATCTGCCACTCCAACTGCGCATCCGGCTTGAGAACCAGATCAACCGGTTTGACTTCAATGACACGCTTGCAAGCGCCAAGTCTGATCCGTTTGGCCGGGCGATGCACACCGATCTGAAGCGCCTGCGCAAGGGCCGGGTGGGCGCGCAATACTGGTCGGTATATGTGCCCGCGAGCCTGCCTGAGCCCGAGGCAGTGCAGATGACTATGGAGCAGATCGATGTGACCAAGCGCCTCATTGATCGTTTTCCTGAAGACCTGGCCTTCGCTGAGACCGCAGACGATGTGGTGAATGCGATCGCTGTGGGGCGTATTGCGGGTCTGCTAGGAATGGAAGGCGGCCATTCAATCGGGTCAGATCTGGGCGTTCTTCGCCAGATGTACGCGCTTGGCGCGCGCTACATGACGCTCACCCATTCGCGCAACACGCCATGGGCCGACAGCGTAACCGATGAGCCCGAACACGGCGGGCTTACCGACTTTGGCAAAGACGTGGTGCGCGAGATGAACCGGCTCGGCATGCTGGTCGACCTCAGCCATGTCAGCGAGGAGACCATGATCGATGCGCTGAGCGTCGCGCGTGCGCCGGTGATCTTCAGCCATTCAGGCGCCAAGGCGGTTACAGGCCACGCGCGCAACGTGCCCGACAGCGTGCTCGAATTGCTGCCGTCAAACGGCGGGATCGTGATGGTGGTCGCGCTACCGGGTTTTCTTAACGAGGAGCGGCGCCAGTGGCACTCGCGACGGCAGGCTGAGGATGCGCGGCTGAAAGCGCTCAATCAGGGGCGACCCGATATTGTCGAGGGGGCGATGGCGGATTGGGACGCGGCCAACCCGGAGCCTTCAACACTGGTGACCGACATGGCCGACCACATCGACCACATCCGCGCGGTCGCCGGGGTTGAGGCGATCGGGATTGGCGCTGATTTTGACGGAATGCCTTCAGGGCCGGTCGGGTTTGAGGATGTCAGCGGCTATCCGGCGCTGTTCTCCGAATTGGTGCGCCGGGGTTACTCGCAAACCGAGCTTGAGCTTATCGCAAGCCGCAACGCGATCCGGGTGCTACGGGACGCGGAAGCCTACGCTGCGAGCCAACGCGGCCAGCCACCTATTGAAACGCGTATCCCGGACGCACCGTGATCGGGCTCCCGCAGGCTCAACCCCAGAGCGCAGGGATGATCCAGACAGCGCTCATCGCTACAATCGCAAGCAGTAGGCTGATCGCAAGAATATAGCGAAGAATGCCGGGTGAACTCGCCGCGCGCGCGTCATCATCCTCGATACGAATGGTCTTGTCGTCGTCAGTCATAAGGCCTCCCTGTGTCGTCTGCCCTTATACAAGCAACGGGAGGCGAACACCAAATGTTCCTCAATCGCGCAAAAGCTCGTTAATCCCGGTCTTGGAACGGGTCTGCGCGTCGACCGTCTTGACGATCATAGCGCAGTAGAGCGAGGGGGCGGGCGTTCCGTCAGAGAGCGGCTTTCCGGGCAGCGATCCGGGCACAACCACAGCGTAAGGCGGCACTTCGGCCATGTGAATTTCGCCGGTCGCGCGATCGATGATCTTGGTCGACGCGCCGAGGTAAACACCCATGGAAAGCACCGCGCCTTCGCCGACACGCACGCCTTCTGCCACTTCGCTGCGTGCGCCGATGAACGCGCCATCGCCTATGATGACGGGCTCAGCCTGGAGCGGTTCGAGCACGCCACCAATGCCAGCGCCGCCCGAAATGTGCACGCCTGCACCGATCTGTGCGCAAGAGCCAACCGTCGCCCAGGTGTCGACCATCGTGCCTTCCCCGACATAGGCGCCGATATTGACGAAGCTGGGCATCACCACTGCGCCCTTGCCAATGAAGCTGCCCCGCCGCACGACAGCGCCCGGCACCACGCGAAAGCCGGCCTCGCGAAAGCGATTATCGCCCCATCCAGCGAATTTGAGCGGCACTTTGTCAAACGCTGGTTCCCCGCCCGAAGCGCTTTCCATCACCTGATTGTCCTGAAGGCGAAAGGATAGGAGCACCGCCTTTTTGAGCCACTGATTGACCGTCCAACCGCCCATGCCGTCAGGTTCGGCCACCCGGGCTTCCCCGCTGTCGAGCAAGGCCAGCGCATCGTTGACGGCGTGGCGCACGTCGCTTCCCGGCGTAATGTCGCCGCGCGCTTCCCAGGCGGTTTCGATTTGCGTGATGAGTGTGTCGGTCATGGTGTCTCCCGCGTGCAGGTGGGTTGTCGGAGCCCCGTTTTCGAAGGCTCATTGAAGCGCGATGCTGCTAGCGCTGTGAGTGCAGGGGGGCAAGGCCGGTTCCTGAGCGGCGGCCCCGCTCGAATTGGATGGTATATCCGCAACGCTGCCAAAATGGATCAAGTTGTCGGTTTGGAAACCATTGTCATTTAGCACTTTGCGGGCTTAACGTTCCAATTCGAAGGGGGGACGCAAGGATCATTTTTATGCCCAAGAGCCCTCTTCAATTTCGCGGCCCAGCTCCAGTTACGATTTTCCCTGTTCCTCCCCAAGACCCTAAGCTTGACTGGAAGCCGATTGTTGCAGCGGTCGCCTGCGTTGCTCTGAGTGCATGTGGAGGTGGCGGTGGCGGCCCGCCGATCACTTCAGTGCCGCCACCACCGCCTCCACCGCCCCCTCCGCCTCCGCCGCCACCACCACCTCCTCCGCCGCCCAGCGGTTTTGACACAGCGGAGTTTCGACGGTCGGACGGTCCGGAGTTTCACGGGGCACAGGTCGCCTGGGAAGAGGGCGCAACCGGCGCAGGCGAGATCATTGCGATCATCGATTCCGGCATCGATAGCGACAGCCCGGAATTTGCTGGCCGTATTCACCCCAATTCCGCCGATGTGGCCAGCAATCGCGGAATCGATCCGGAAAACGATCACGGCACCAATGTCGCCGCGGTCGCCGCAGCGGCGCGTGATAATACCGGCATTATTGGCAACGCGTTCGAGGCCGATGTACTGGCGATTCGCGCGGATATGCCCGGCACTTGCGGCGTCGATACGCCCCAGGACGCATCGCTTGGCTGCCTGTTCGCTGATAGCGATATCGCAATCGGCATCGACCTTGCGATTGCTTCTGGCGCGACCGTAATCAACCTCAGCCTTGGTGGCGGGGGCGCGGCGCCGGGCCTGCAAGACGCGCTCTCGCGCGCGGCCGATGCTGGGGTGGTAGTGGTGATCGCTGCTGGCAATAGCGGCGATGGCTCGGACCCCAACATTCCGCCCGATCAGCCCGATCCCTTTGCCGCCGATGCGGTCAATGCGGGCAATGGCAATGTCATCATCGTGGGTTCGGTTGATGAACAAGGCGAAATCTCGGACTTCAGCAACCTGGCGGGCGACTTTTCGAGCACCTACCTCACCGCGCGCGGCGAACGTATTTGCTGTGTCTACGAAGATGGCGAGATTTTTGTTGAGACCGTGGGCGGCCAACAATTTGTAACGCTGTTTTCAGGCACAAGCTTCGCCACCCCGCAAGTGGCAGGGGCGGTTGCGCTTCTCGCTGAAGCGTTTCCCAATCTGACTGCAACCCAAATCGTTGACATTCTCCTGGAAAGCGCGCGCGATGCGGGTGCCTCTGGAATTGATGAGGTTTATGGCGCTGGCATTCTCGATATCGCCGCCGCGTTTCAGCCCATGGGAACCACACAGCTTGCAGGGACGGACAATTCCCTCAGCCTTGCAAGCGATTTCGCGCTGGGTTCTGCGGCCATGGGCGATGCGCTAAAGACTGCGAGTCTTTCGACCGTAGTGCTCGATCGGTTTGACCGGGCCTTTGACATCGAGCTTGGCCCTCAGGCGACACAGAACGCTGCGCAAGTGACGCGTCTACGCAGCGCAGTGGAACGGGGGACGATCACCCGCTCTGCCTCGCGGCCGGGCTTTTCTGCTTCGATTACGGTGGGCGAGGGCGATCTTGCGGCTGGATTGAATTGGAACCGAAATCTGCAGCTGTCGCCAGAAGAAGCGGTCGGCGCGCCGCTCGTGGCTGCGCGCGTTTCTGCGCAGGTGACGCCCGATACCACAGTCGGCTTTGCTATTTCACAAGGCGCTAAAGGCTTGGTGGGAGAGCTTCAGGGCGTTTCAGGCAATGCGTTTTCAATCGCGCCGCGAGCTGGTGGAGACACCGGCTTCACCGATAGCAGCGAGCTCGCCCTCGCGGTCCGCCGCCAAGTGGGTGATTGGGGCCTCACCGTATCAGCTGAGAGTGGCCAAGCGTGGCTGGCGGGCAATCGCCGCGTGGGCGGAGCTACGCTGACCGAGCGTGAGCGTCGGCCCACCGCGACTTTCAGTGTTGCAGCCGATCGCCAGTTTGGCGCGCTTGATACCAATGTCGCGGTTAGCTGGCTTACCGAAGAGGAAACAATCCTTGGCGGGCACTTCAACCCGGCGCTGGGCTTTCGCGGAGCGCAGACTCTATTTCTTGATGGCGAAGTGGCACAGCGCTTTGGGCAATGGCGGCTGGGCGGCGCGGTGCGCTATGGCTTGACGCGTCCGCGTGGTTCGGCGCAAATCGCCTCGGATTCGCAGCTGACGAGCGAGGCCTGGTCGCTCGATATCTCGCGCGCTGGGCTCACCACCTTTGGAGACACGCTGGGCGTTCGCATCAGCCAGCCATTGCGGGTGACGGGCGGTGCGCTCTCGTTCGATCTTCCAATTGCCTACGACTACGCGACCGAAACGCCAATCCTCGGGCGGCAGAGCCTTAACCTGTCGCCTGAGGGTCGCGAGATTATGACCGAGATCGCCTGGGGCGCGCCGATGCTGTTCGGTTACGCGCGCGCGAGCATGTTTCATCGCAGTGAGCCGGGGCATATCACCGGAGCACCTGAGGATGTCGGTGGTCTGGTAAGCTTTTACGCCTCATTCTGACGCGCTTGCAGGACTAAGCTATAGGGCTGAACTATTCCGGCATCCCGGCAGACAGCGCAAACATGTACGAACGCTCCACTAGCGGCGCGACGCGTTCGCTCATCTGCTTGGCGTGCGCAGAGGATGCGGTGCCATCGATAACGCGCTTCTTGATGCCCTGAATAATCCCGGCGAGGCGGAACAGATTGTAGGCAAAGTACCAGTCCATCGGCGGCACCGGATAGCCCGTGCGAGCGACATAACGCTCCACAGCCTGATCGACTGTAGGAATGCCCAGCTCTTCGAGATTGAGACCTAACAGCCCAGCGCGACCATCCGCAGGCTGGTGCCAATTGAGCATCAGGTAGCTGAAATCCGCAATCGGATCGCCCAGCGTGGACAGCTCCCAGTCCAGAACCGCGATGATGCGCGGCTCGGTCTTATGAAAAATCACGTTGTCGAGGCGATAATCGCCGTGAACGACGCTGCTTTCATGCTGTGGCGGGATCGTTTCGGGCAGCCATTCGATCAGCCGCTCCATCTGCGGCATATGCTCGGTTTCGGAAAGCTTATACTGCTTGGACCAGCGCGCCACCTGACGCGCGCAATAGTCGGTTGGCTTGCCATAATTACCAAGACCGATTTCGTCCGGCTTGTTGAGGTGCAGGTCTGCCATCGTATCGATCAGCGCGTTGTAATGCGCGTGGCGCTCCTCAGGCAAGAGGCCGGGCAGCGCGCCGTTCCAGAGCGATCGGCCATCAGCCATGCTCATGACGAAGAACTTCGAGCCAACGACCTCGGGATCCTCGCACAGGCCATAGGTCTTGGGGACCGGAAAGCCGGTGGGGTGAAGCCCCGTCATCGCGGCGTACTCGCGGTCCACCGCATGCGCGCTCGGCAACAATTTGCCAAACGGCTGGCGGCGCAAAACGTAATTGATGGAGGGCGTCTCGATCTTGTAGGTCGGGTTCGATTGGCCGCCCTTGAACTTGGTGTAGCTGATCGGGCCAGCAAAGCCTTCGACATTGGCCTCGAACCATACAGTCAAAGCGTCAAGGTCAAGCTTGTCACGCTCTTCCACCTCGACGGTGCCGACCATTTCCTTGTCGAAATCGATATCCATTGATGTTCTCTTTTAGACCCTGTTCGAAAAAGGGGGCGGCGCACTGTTTGTACACCGCCCCGCTTTTCATCCCGTCATAGCGGACCCCAAATCGTTCAGCGCGCAACGCCCATGTCGCCCGAGCTCATTCCGCCATCATTAGCGGGCGAGCCGACGCCCCCAGAACCATTGGCGCGCAAAGCATTGGCTGTGGGGCCTTCGACCGGCGGGTGCTTGGAAATTTCCATGCGGGCGATCGAGCGCGCGTGCACTTCGTCGGGGCCATCAGCGAGGCGCAGAGTGCGCTGATGCGCGTACGCGCTGGCAAGGCCGTAATCCTCAGACACACCGCCGCCACCATGGGCCTGGATCGCATCATCGATGATCTTCAGCGCCATATTGGGCGCTTGAACCTTGATCATGGCGATCTCCTGCTTCGCTCCCTTATTGCCGACCTTGTCCATCATGTCGGCGGCTTTGAGGCAAAGTAGGCGCGTCATGTCGATATCGATGCGCGCGCGCGCTACGCGCTCCTCCCAAACCGAGTGTTTGTAGATCGGCTTGCCGAAAGCTTCGCGCTCCTGAATGCGGCGGCACATTTTAGCGAGCGCTTCTTCGGCGACGCCGATCGTGCGCATGCAGTGGTGGATACGGCCCGGCCCAAGGCGGCCTTGTGCAATTTCGAAACCGCGGCCTTCGCCCAGTAGCATGTTGCTGGCGGGGATGCGGACATCTTTCATTTCCACTTCCATGTGGCCGTGCGGCGCGTCGTCATAGCCGAACACGGGCAAGTGGCGGATGATGTTCACGCCGGGGCTGTCGATCGGCATAAGGACCATGCTCTGCTGGGCGTGGCGTTTGGCTTCGAAATCGGTCTTGCCCATTACGATTGCGATCTTGCAGCGCGGATCACCCAACCCTGAGGACCACCACTTGCGGCCATTGATGACGTATTCGTCGCCATCGCGTTCAATCCGGGTTTCGATATTGGTCGCGTCCGAAGAGGCGGTGTAGGGCTCGGTCATGAGGAAGGCGGAGCGAATCTCGCCGTTCATGATTGGGGTGAGCCATTCGTCCTTTTGGGCACGGGTGCCATAGCGGAAAAAGACTTCCATATTGCCGGTGTCAGGCGCTGAGCAGTTGAAGACTTCGGACGCCCAGCCAATGCGGCCCATTTCCTCGGCGCACAAAGCGTATTCGAGATTGGTGAGGCCGGGGCCATCAAATTCGTAGGATTCATCCACGTGATGGTGACTGTCATTGCGCGGCGGCATGAACAGGTTCCAGATGCCAGCTTCTTTGGCGAGCTTCTTTTTGTCTTCGATGATCTGGATGACTTTCCAGCGATCTCCAGCTGCGTCCTGCTGTTTGTAGACATCCATATTGGGTCGGATTTCTTTCTCGATGAAATCGCGCACGCGTCCGGCCCAATAGGCTTGGCGTTCGGTGGGTTGGAAATCCATGGGCGATGATCCTCTCTCTTGTTCTTGTCCGTATTGAATTGCTACTGGTTCGCTTTGCCAGAGCGCAGCGCCAACGCCAACTGCTGATTTTGCATCTGACAATTCATGGATTGCGGGCTTCTATGGAGTGATTGCGTGTCCGTCCGGATCGGCGCGCACTGCGTCAGCTATCGGGTCAGCCTTCTGGGCAGTGTTCACTTCCTCGCGCTGTCTCTTGGCGGCGACGCGGGTTTCGTGCTGCTCGCGCGTGATTGGAAAGCGGGCTAACCAGAAGGCGGCGATACAGGCGAGCGCTGAGCCTGCAACCAGATAGGCGAGCGCCAATTGCGTGACCGCCGCCTCGCTAACCTGGTCCTGCGGGGTGCCTTGCTCAATGCCGAGTGATTGCACGATCAGGCTGGTCAGCAGGATACCCCCAGCCGTCGCGCATTTCTGCACCAGCCAATTGCCAGAATAAAATGTTCCCTCAGCCCGTTTGCCGGTCCGCTCTTCGAATGCCTCGACAATTTCGGCGACCATCGATGTGGCCGATATAATCGCCACGACAGAGGCCGAATTGGCGATCACCAACAGCGCCAGTATCGAATAGGTGGAAAGGGCGGTGCCGGTTTCTGGCCATGCTCCTGCCAGAAACAGCACATATGGGATGAAGTAAAACACCATCGCCACCATAGCACCGCCTGCCGCTGAATGCGGCTTGCCAAAGCGCTTGTGCAGCGGGCCGACAATGGCGAACATCACGATGACTGATAGCGCCAGCACGCCGGGGTAAAGTTTGAAGGCATCATCATCGAACTTCCAAACGTAATTGTTCACATACTGCGTGATTGAGAAGTTCATGCCTTGGCCGACATAGGCCGCCAGCCCTCCCGCCGCGAAGACGAGGAAGGCTTTCTCGCGAAACGCATCGCCGATTTCTGCGAATGCTCCAGCAAACGAGAAGGGAGGCGGGCGCTTAGGCGGTGGATGGGCGATGATGCGGTGCTGCCCCGCGGCCGAGCCAACGACGGCAAGGAAAATCAGCACTGCGCCGAAAGCGCCCATCGCGGCATATCCTTCGGGTCGCAATTGCGCCTCGGGCGTGGGGAGGAACACCGTGAAGGCAAGCACCATCACCACCATGCCTCCCAGCCATCCTGACAAGAAGCGAAACCGGAACAGCGTAGTGCGCTCGTCATAGTCGTCGGTGAGTTCGGGCACGAGGCTCACAGACGGCACTTCGCAAGCGGAAAGAAGCAGGCGAACGCCCACGGCCAGAGCTACGATCTCAAAAAAGCCGGGCGTGCCGGTAAATGGAGGGGACCACAGCATCGCCCATGCAACGGCAAGCGGGACCGGTGCGATATAAAGCCACGGCAGGCGGCGTCCCCATCGCGTATATGTGTGATCTGAAAGGTGCCCGATCAGCGGATCGACCAGCGCATCGATCACCAAGGCTGTGGCAAGTGCCGCGCCGACCAGCCAAGCCTCCACCCCCAATACAAGGTTGTAATAGGGCAGCAGAAAAAAGCTGAAGCCCAAATCCTTGACGCCAAAGGCAATCGCGCCCGATCCGTTGACGAGTTTGAGCCACAGCGGCAGCTTGCCTTTGACAAAAGCCATTTACGACGTCGCGCTCTCTTCAGCGGCGGCTGCGGCGGCCTTGACTTGCTCCTCCATCGCCATCAGCGCAGCGAGCGGGCTTTCCGCTTCTGCATCCCAGCTGTGGCGCGGGCCAATGGTAAGCCCGCCATCGACCAGCATTGAGGTGCCCGTCATGAAATTTGCTGCGTCGCTGGCGAGAAAAGCGACCGCATTGGCGATGTCGATCGGCTGTCCACCGCGCGCCACGGGCTGGGCGTTGGACGAGGCCTGCGCGATCACCGCTTTGGCCATGGTCTTCATCTCTTCAGGAATTTCGAGGCTTTCGGTGAAGATGTTGGTGTTGATGAAGCCGGGCTGCACCGCGTTCACGCGTATACCCATCGGCGCAAGATCAGCGGCAGCGCATTTGGTGAGATGCAATACGCCGCATTTCGCGACCGCATAGGCCGTAGGCGAATAACCCGGCCCGATCGCGGCAACGCTGGAGACATTGACGAAACTCGCGCCCTTGCGCCCTTTCATGTGCGGCACGCCGTAGCGAATGCCGAAGGCAACTGAGCGCAGGACCAAATCCATCGTTCCGTCCCATTCTTCAGGCTCGATTTCGTGAATGCCCGGCCTCGCTCCGCCAGCTGCTGCGTTGTTGAAGACGGTGTCGATGCCGCCCGTCTCCGCCGCAGCCTTGTCCATAAGCGCCTTTATCGAGGCGGTGTTGGAAACATCGCAATGGACAAAGCGCAGATCGCCATCGTTTTGCGCGCAAAGGGCCTTGCCGTCCTCTTCATTGATGTCGGCCGCGAACACGATTGCGCCTTCGCTTGCAAACAGTTTGGCCGCTGTAGCGCCAATCCCGGACGCTGCGCCAGTGACAACGACCGTCTTGCCGGTGAATCGCATTATTGGTTTTCCTCTCCGTCTCTCCATCCCAAGCCTAGGCGCGTTCCGGCCAAGGTCAATGCCGCTTGTCTCTTCGCAAGCGCCCTTAGGAAAAGTTGACGTTACGGCATGCAGCAGGCGCGCAATCACCGCTTGCAGCCCTCGCGCAAATCACGTTACGTAAGCGTCAAGTGGGATCAATTGAGAGAGGAGTCGGATGATGTCCGATATCGAAAACTTCCGCGGCGGAACGCGAGCTTGGCTTGAAGCCAACTGTCCGCCAGAAATGCGCGAGCCGGTTCGCGACGACGCTGACGTCTATTGGGGCGGCAAGCGCGCCACCTTCAAGAACGACGCGCAAAAGGCCTGGTTTGAAGTGTGCCGCGACAAGGGATACACCGTTCCCTCATGGCCCAAGGAATATGGCGGCGCTGGCCTGAACCCGGCTGAAGCGAAAGTGCTGCGCCAGGAAATGAGCCGCATCAATGCTCGCCCGCCGCTTTCGAGCTTTGGCATCTGGATGCTGGGCCCGGCGCTCTTGAAGTTCGGCACTGAGGGCCAGAAGCAGAAGTTCCTGAACGAAATCGCACGCGGCGAAGCACGTTGGTGTCAGGGCTATTCGGAACCCGGCTCTGGCTCGGATCTTGTGTCCCTGCAGACCTATGGCGAGGACAAGGGCGATCACTGGGTCGTCAACGGCCAGAAGGTCTGGACCTCCTACGCCGATCAGGCCGATTGGATTTTCTGCCTTGTGCGCACCGACAAGGAGAACAAGTATCAGGGTATCACCTTCACGCTGATCGATATGTCCAGCGACGGCTGCTCGACCAAGCCGATCAAGCTGATCAGCGGCACTTCGCCGTTCTGCGAGACTTTCCTCGACAACGTGAAAGTGCCCAAGTCGTATGGCGAAGACATTCCTGCGCAGGTCGGCGAAGTCAATCGCGGCTGGGATGTGGCCAAATACTTGCTTGGCCATGAGCGTGAGATGATTTCTGGCTTGGGTGGCGGAGAACGCACCGCCGCTATCGGCACTTCGATGAAGCGGCTTGCGGCCAAAACCGGCGATGAGCTTGACCCGATCCTGCGAGCAGAGCTCGCCATGTTTGATGTTGACGCGCTTGCATTCACAGCGATGGGCGAGAAATTCATGGACGAGATGAAAGCGGGCAAAGGCCACCCGGCTCAGCCCAACATGATGAAGTACACTGGTACCGAGCTCAACAAGCGCCGCCACGAGCTCATGATGAGCGCGGGCGGCTCGCGCAGTCTTGAATGGAAAAGCGAAGAAACCCGCGGCGGCACGCCCGCGCGCAGCTGGCTTCGCACCAAGGCCAACTCAATCGAAGGCGGCACTTCGGAAATCATGCTCAACGTGATCTCCAAGCGCATCCTCGATCTGCCGGGCGCCTGAGGCAACCCATCAGGGCCGCTTCCGACGGGACCGGGGCGGCCCCAATCAATAAGAACAAACCCCTGAGAGAGGACGGGACCTCATGCCCCTGTTTCATGACGAAGATCAGGCCATGCTGGCAGAAAGCGCCAGCGGTTTCATGGCCGAGGAAGGCAATATCACCAAACAGCTGCGCCATTGGCGTGATCGAGACTGCAAGGATGGCTTTGGCCACGCTTTGTGGAAGCAGATGGCGGAGATGGGCTTTACCGGCATGCTGGTGGGTGAAGAAGATGGCGGGCTTGGCCTGGGCCATGTCGAGGCGGGCATTGTCCTGGAAGAGATCGGCCGCAATCTGACGCCTTCGCCGTTTCTGACCTCTTCTGTGTTGGCAGCAACCGCGCTCAAGCACGGTTCGGCCGATATCAGGGGGCGCTATCTGCCCGGCCTTATCGAAGGCGATGCGGTTTATGCCGTCGCGATTGACGAAACCGCCAAGCATCGCCCCAGCCGCATCACCACCCGCGCTGAAAAATCGGGCAATGGCTTCAAGCTCACCGGCTCCAAGAGCTTTGTTATCCAGGGCGCGAGTTCGGACATGATCGTTGTCGCCGCGCGCACCAGTGGTTCGGACGAGGATGAGGACGGCATCACGCTTTTCGCCGTTCCCAAGGACTCTGCTGGCATGACGCAAAATCCGGTTCGCTTGGTCGACAGCTCGATGGCGAGCCACATCGCCTTTGAAGGCACAGAGCTCGACGGCGGTGCAGTCATTGGCGAGGTTGATGGCGGGCGCGAAGTGCTCAACGCCATACTCACCGCTGGGCGCATTGGTGCGGCAGCCGAAGGCGTGGGCGTTGCGCGCGGGGCGATGGACATGACCATCGATTACCTCAGGCAGCGCAAGCAATTCGGCAAGCTCATCGGCGAGTTTCAGGGCCTCCAGCACCGCGCCAGCCATCTCTATTCAGAGGTCGAAATTGCCCGCGCGGTCGTCATCAAGGCACAGCAGCTAGTCGATGAAGACGCTGAGAGCGCGGAACTTATGAGCTCGGTTGCCAAGGCCAAGGTCGCCAAGGCTGCCGGGCTTGCCGTCAAGGAAGGTGTGCAGATGCACGGCGGCATCGGGATGACCGATGAATACGATATCGGCCTTTACATGAAGCGCGATCGGGCCTTGCAGGAATTCCTCGGCGATGCCTATTTCCACGCCAGCCGCGTGGCGGATTTGAGCGGGTACTAAGAGGCCCAAGGGAGGGACACATATGATGGACGTACAAAAGCTCTTCAGCCTTGAAGGGCGCGTAGCGCTAGTCACGGGCGGGAGCCGCGGCATCGGCAAGATGTTTGTCGAAGGCCTGCTCGCAGCGGGATGTTCCAAGGTATATATCTCGGCGCGCAAGGTCGACCAGATGCAGGCGACGATTGAGGAGTTTGGTGCAGACAAGGTGATCGGCATCCCGGCTGACCTTAGCCAGATGGACGGGATCGAAACCCTCGCCAAAGCTGTCAAGGAGCGCGAGACCAAGCTCGACATCCTGATCAACAATGCTGGTGCTGCGTGGGGGCAGGATTACCTCGAATTCACCGAAGCGGGCTGGCACCGCACGATGGACCTGAACGTAAAGACGCCGTTCTTCCTGACGCAAAAGTTGCATGATCTGCTGGTCGAAGCGGGCAAAGGGGATCATCTGGCGAAGGTGATCCATGTCTCCTCTATCGATGGTCAGCGGATCAATCCGTGGGAGACCTATCCCTATCAGGCATCAAAGGCGGCTGTGATCCAGCTCACCCGGCGTATGGCCGCGCGCCTTATAAAGGAGAACATTGTCGTCACCTCGATCGCGCCGGGCGCCTTTGCGAGCGAGATGAACAAGGTCGCCAAGAACGCGCCCGATGCAAGCGCAGCGGGTATTCCGTCAAAGCGGATCGGGACCAAGGAAGATATGGCGGCCGCCGCGATCTATCTGTGCAGCCGAGCAGGCGACTATGTCGTTGGCGACACGGTCACCGTGGATGGCGGTATCGTCAACGCGCTTTTGCCCACGCATTTTGCTGATCCTTCGGCCTGAGCCGCACAGGCTTGGGGTCTAGCAAAAACGAGCTTCCATGGCCGCCTGGAAGCCCGTTATGATATGCGCTTCTTGGGCCTGCACACCATTGCTGGCTGCATCGATTAGTGGCGTGCACTGCCGGTGTCATAGTCATCAACCATCATCCGTTTGACATACCCGGTCCTAATGGCGATGTTTTGATTGACCAATCGGAGATACCGTCTGCTGACGTTCTGGAGGTAGGGGATAAATGATCCGCAAAACTGTTCTTGCGCTGGCTGCGGCGCTTTCGCTTGGAGCGTGTTCAACCACAGGCTCATTCACTTCGGATTTTGACGACCAGCAGGATTTCACATCCTACAAAACCTTCGCTTGGGCAGATGAGAGCCCGATGAGCGTTTATGGTGAGGCTCGTATTCCGCCTACCGCCGAGCCCAAGATCAGCCGCGTGCTCAAAGCCGAGCTGGAATCGAAAGGCTTCACCTATGTTGCAAACAAGGAGAATGCGGACTTCGCCGTATCCTTCTCTATCGGCACCCGCAGCGAAGAAAAAGTGACGCAAACGCCGACCTACTTCTACGGCAATCGCACCAATTGGCGCTGGGGGCGGGGCTATCATCCGGGCGCCTATCCGCTCAACTACTCAGGCGCTTACGCCGGCACCCAGACGACTGTCAGTTCATATACAGAAGGCGCCCTGGCGGTCGATATTTTTGACGTTAAGCGCAAGTCGCCGGTGTGGCACGGCGCGGGTGTAAAGACGCTGAGCAAAGCCGAACAGCGCGGCGATAACGCTTTGACGGACCCTGTGAAGCTGCGCGAGGGGATCGCAAAGATCCTCACTGATTTTCCGCCGCAGTAAGCCTGCTTCGGATCATCAGCGTGGGCAGATTTGAGCGCTCTCCTGTAACGCTATCCCATTAGCTCGCGCACGAAGGGGATGAGCCCGGTTTGGCGCGTGCGGCGCATGCGTTCAGCATCGAGCACTTCGCGCACCCGGTCAAAGCATTCGTCCACATCGTCGTTGATCACGACATAATCGTACTCGGCCCAGTGGCTGATTTCAGCGCGGGCACGTTCCATGCGCGCATCGATCACTTCGGCGCTGTCTTGCGCCCGGCTCTCGAGCCGGCGGCGCAGTTCCGGTAGGCTCGGCGGAAGGATGAAAACGCTTACGACGTCTTGCTGGTCTTTCTGGTAGAGCTGCTGCGTGCCCTGCCAGTCAATGTCGAACAGAAAATCGCGCCCTTGCTTGAGCGCTTCGCGGATCGCGCCTTTGGGCGTGCCATAGCGGTGGCCGAACACCTCAGCCCATTCGTAAAAATCATCCTCATCGACCATGCGATCAAAATCGGCATCGGAGACGAAGTGGTAGTGCACGCCGTCCACCTCGCCGGGGCGCGCGGGGCGGGTCGTGGCGGAGATGGAGAGTTCAATAGCTGGATCAGCCTCTAGCAGTTTGCGCGACAGGGTTGTCTTGCCCGCCCCGCTTGGCGAAGACAGAATAAACAGCAGGCCGCGCCGCTTCAGCGCGTTGGTCTGGATCGGCCCTTTGGCCCGTGATGTGATCGGCTTGTCATCCATCGCAACCGAGTGCGATAGGCGCGCGCTTTAATCAAGAGGCGCCGGGCTCGCTTTGCTCGCCTTCTTGGGCAATCGCCTCGTCAGTAAGCCGCCGACGCCGGGCTTTTCCGCGATCATAGAACGTCTTGAGCGCCAGGCTTCCCGCGACAAAGCCAAGGCCAACAGGTGATCGAGTGGCAAGCTTGCTAGCTCCATAAAGGGCCAGTGTCTTGATCATAGTTTGGCCGCTGAGCAATGCATCGGCTTCTGCCTTCGTCTTGGCGCTGGCGTGGACGATCTTGCTCTCGACACTGCGGCGAAACAGCGTGGAGGCGCTGCGCAGGATGATATCGGCTAGCAAGAGGTTGGTTGCAGCATCAGGGCTGGGCAAAAGGTGCGGCGCTTGAGCTTCGTGCGCGGCGCGATCCTCGTCGAGCTTCTTCGCAACCGAGTTTGGTTTTTGTTTCTTGGAAGCGCGGAGGGCCATGTTGCTTATTATATCGCCACAGGCGCCTGCGATCCAGCGCGCCAGGGCGTTGCTATTTTTTGCGCCCGAAGTCTACGGTTACGACATTTGAACTAGGATCTGAGCCGTCATCATCGCCATTGTCGTCGAGCGCGCCTTCTGCCGAGACACCGTCATTTTCTGCGTCTTCATGCAGTTCGGGCTCTATATCGGCGAGCGTTGCCTGGAATTGCAGCCCGAAATCGACCGCAGGATCAACGAAAGCGGTGATCGCTGCGAAGGGAATGTCTAGCTTGGCCGGGATCTGGTTGAAGGAAAGGCCAACCGAAAAGCCCTCTTCGCGCACTTCAAGGTCCCAGAACTTGTTCTGAAGGACGATTGTCATCTCGTCCGGAAACCGTTCTTTAAGGTGGGTGGGGATCGAAACCCCCGGAGCGCCTGTCTTGAAGGTGATGTAGAAATGATGATTGCCCGGCAACTCGCCCCCGCTTTGCTCAATCGAGCCAAGCACGCGGCCGACCACAGCGCGAAGCGCTTCCTGAACGATCTCATCATACGGGATGAGGCTGTCGGGGGTATCCTCCGTCATAATACTGTGAGTGGTGAAGCCGAGCGCGGGCGCGGTCAAGCGTTTCGTGCCCGCAATTGTAAATCAAACTGGACGCAGCTGCTGATTAGTCGGGACACATAAGCACGGCAGACCATGGGCTTGACCGTAAGTGTTCGGTGCGCCTTGCGGTCTGAAGATGCGCTCGTCCTTCCTCTTGCGCCCGTCTGTAACCCGCTTATAGCGCGGCCATGGCCGATAATACTGCTTCCCTACCAACGGATCGCACCGGATCGATCGAGCGCGGCACCGCTGAGACCAAGATCGTCATCGCGGTCAATCTCGACGGGACAGGCGCTTATGACGTGTCGACGGGCATCGGGTTCCTCGATCACATGGTTGAGCAGTTTGCCAAACACTCACTCATCGATGTGATGATGAAGGTCGATGGCGATCTTCATGTCGATCAGCACCACACGACCGAGGATTCGGCGATTGCTCTGGGCCAAGCGCTCGGTCAGGCGCTTGGCGATAAGGCTGGGATTGGTCGGTATGGCCATGCCTATTCGCCGATGGACGAAACGCTAACCCGCGTTGCGCTCGACATTTCGGGACGGCCCTACTTCGTCTGGAAGGCCGGTTTTACGCAGGAAAAGCTGGGTGAGTGGGACACCGAGCTGGTCGAGCACTGGTTCCATTCGGTCGCGCAATCCGCTGGTCTCACGCTGCACATGGAACTGCTTTACGGCACCAACAATCACCACATCTGCGAGAGCCTCTACAAAGGCTTTGCCCGAGCCATGCGGGTGGCGGTGGAACGCGACCCGCGCAAAGGCGGCGCCATCCCGAGCACGAAGGGGCAGTTGGGTGGCTGAGATTGTTGCGCTCGTCGATTACGGCGCGGGCAATCTGCATTCGGTGCACAACGCGCTCAAAGCCGTTGGCGCGAATGTTAAGGTCACCGCCGATGCCAATGTGGTGCGCGCGGCTGATCGGATTGTCCTGCCCGGTGTCGGCGCTTTCAAGGCGTGCGCGGATGGCCTTGCGGCGGTGCCCGGCATGATCGAGGCGATGCGCGAGCGCGTCCATGTGGGCGGCGCGCCGTTCCTCGGCATTTGCGTTGGCATGCAACTTCTCGCGGATCGCGGGCTTGAGTTCGGCTCGCATCCGGGACTGGGCTGGATCCCGGGCGAAGTGCGGCTGATTGAACCAAGTGACCCGGCGATCAAAATCCCCCACATGGGCTGGAACGATGTAGCCCTGCTGCCCCACGCGCGAGGCCATGACGTCATCGAAGCGGGCGAGGCCTATTTCCTTCACTCTTACCACTTTGCAGCCGAGAACCCGGCGGAGATCGCAGCGATGACCGATCACGGCGAAGGCCTTGTGGCTGCAGTCGCGCGCGATAATATCGTTGGCGTACAGTTTCACCCGGAAAAGAGCCAGGCTTATGGCCTTGCGACATTGGAGAGGTTTTTGGAGTGGAAGCCGTGATTCCCTTCGCGAGTCCCCGCGAAGGCGGGGACCTCCCTCAACCTCGCGCGCCATCGAGGGAGGCTCCCGCCTGCGCGGGAGCGCACACAAAGGTTCTGAAGCCATGATTGTTTTCCCGGCCATTGACCTCAAGGGCGGCGAAGTCGTGCGGCTGGCCGAGGGCGATATGGACCGCGCAACCGTTTATGGCGACAACCCGGCTGCCCAAGCCATGTTGTTTGCAGACCAAGGCGCCGAGTTCCTGCACGTGGTCGACCTTGACGGCAGCTTTGCGGGACGAGCTGAGAACCGTGAGGCAGTCGAAGCGATCCTCGCCGAATTTCCGGGCCATGTGCAGCTTGGTGGCGGCATCCGCGACGCGGAAGGAGTGGAGGGCTGGTTCAATCTGGGCGTCAGCCGCGTTGTCATGGGCTCAGCCGCGCTCAAAAACCCCGAATTTGTCAAAGAAATGGCGCGCGAATGGGAGAACGGCATCGTCGTCGCGGTCGACGCGCGCGACGGCATGGTCGCAACCGAGGGTTGGGCGGAGGTGTCCGACGTGCCCGTGGTCGATCTCGCCCGCCGGTTTGAGGATGCAGGCGTCGCCTCGCTGCTGTTCACCGACATTGGCCGCGATGGATTGCTCAAAGGCGTGAATATCGATGCGACCGTGGAGCTTGCTAGGCAGGTGAATATCCCGGTTATCGCTAGCGGCGGGGTCAAGGGGCTGGATGACATTCACATCCTCGCGCTTCACGCGGGCGAGGGGATTGAAGGCGTCATCACGGGCCGCGCGCTCTATGAAGGCAAGCTCGATTTGGCGGCGGCCATTGCGATGGGCGAGCGAGCCTGACCGATGCGCCAGATGGGCTGTCTCTTCGCCGGGTTCACCTTCCTTGCCGGGATCACTGTGTCGACTGTGCCGGTGGCGCTCATCAATGTGGTAGTGTTCATGGCGCTCGCGCTGGCATTGGTTCAGCTGTTTGGAGAGCTGCTCGGGCGATATGGACTTGCCTTTGGCTTGTTCGGCGCGTTCTTCGCGAGCTTCGCCTGGCCCTTTGCACTTGCTCCGTTTCTGGGAGAGGAAGGGTGTCAAGGCGATCAGTGCATGGCTTGGATTTACACGACGCCGGGCGCCAAGATAAGCGAGGAGGCCCGGCCGTGACTGTCCGTGTCCGCGTTATCCCCTGCCTCGATGTGGGTTCCATGATCCCAAAAGGAGGGCGGGCGTGAACCTTCGTAGCCATGAGGACCTAATCGTTTTTGTGATCTGCCTATGCGCCATTGTGGGCAGTTGGATGGATGTCGTGCCTGGCTGGGTTGTTGTGCCGCTGATCATGGCTGGTGCCCTCCGTAGAATTCAAAAGGGTGGAGGTGTGGAGACCATTCGAAAAGGGCTTCGCAAATGACTGTCCGCATCCGCGTGATCCCGTGTCTCGACGTCGCCGATGGGCGCGTTGTGAAGGGTGTCAACTTTGTCGATCTGAAAGACGCTGGCGATCCAGTGGAGCAGGCTCGCGCCTATGACGAGGCAGGGGCGGACGAATTGTGCTTTCTCGACATCTCAGCCAGCCATGAAGGACGCGGGACGCTGCTCGATATCGTCAAGCGCACGGCTGAGGTGTGCTTCATGCCGCTCACTGTGGGCGGGGGCGTGCGCAGCGTTGAGGATGCGCGCGCGCTGCTGCTGGCGGGCGCTGACAAGGTCGCGATCAACTCCGCCGCCGTCGCTCGGCCTGAGCTTGTCAGTGAGATCGCCGCAAAGTTCGGCAGCCAATGCGTAGTCGCCAGTGTCGATGCGCGCCGGACAGGGGATGGGCAGTGGGAAATCTACACCCATGGCGGGCGCACCCCCACCGGGATCGATGCGATCAAATACGCAGCCCACGTCGCAGAGCTGGGCGCGGGCGAGCTTCTCGTCACCAGCATGGACGGTGATGGCACGCAGAAAGGCTATGATCTGGCGCTCACCCGCACGATTGTTGACCGCGTGAACATCCCGGTCGTCGCCAGCGGCGGCGTGGGCACGCTTGGTCACCTGATTGACGGCGTACGCGTGGGTGGGGCGAGCGCAGTGCTTGCTGCCTCCATCTTTCATTTCGGCACCTATTCGATCTCAGACGCACATAAGGCGCTCAGAGACGCAGGCTTGCCCGCCAGAGGCATTTGAGCGAGAGCTTTTGCCCATGAGCACTCTTGAACGCCTAGAAGCCACGATCGCCGCGCGTCGTAGCGCGTCCCCGGACGAAAGCTATGTCGCGAAACTCAACGCCAAGGGCCTGCCCAAAATGGCGCAGAAGCTGGGCGAGGAAGCGACCGAGACGGTGATCGCGGCGGTCTCGGGCAGCAATGAGGAATTGGTGAGCGAGAGCGCGGATTTGCTCTTCCACCTGCTCGTCTTGCTCGTCGCGCGCGGGGTGAGCCTTGATCATGTGCTGGCTGAGCTAGACCGGCGCGAAGGGCTCTCCGGGATTGCCGAAAAAGCCGCTCGTAAGGACCAAAGCTGATGCCGATCGATCCGACGCTTCCCTATGATGAGAACAACATCTTCGCGAAGATCTTGCGCGGGGAAATCCCGTCCAAGCCGGTCTATGACGATGAATGGGCCTACGCGTTTGAAGACATCAACCCGCAAGCCCCCGTCCACACGCTGGTGATCCCCAAGGGGCAGTATGTGAGCTGGGACGATTTCTCGGCCAAGGCGAGCGCCGAGGAGATTGCAGGCTTCATCCGCGCGGTGGGCCATGTCGCGCGCGAAAAGGGGCTGGTGGAGCCCGGCTATCGCCTGCTTGCAAATATCGGCGCGCATGGCGGGCAGGAAGTGCCGCATCTGCATGTCCATATCCTGGGCGGGCAGTTCATCGGCCCGATGGTGATGCGCCGATAGCCGCTTAATTCGAGGCCCGTTCACAGTTTGAGACGCAAAGCGGGTGGCATGCGATTCCCGCTTGCTTTAACACGCTTCGCAATGGTTCAGCCCAATCCGAGCAATCTGACATTTCCGGGCGGAGTAATCGACGGCCCGCGCCACCTTTACGCGGTGCGTGTCTATTATGAGGACACCGATCTTTCCGGCATAACCTATCACGCCAATTACCTGCGCTGGTTCGAGCGCGCGCGTTCCGATCTGTTGCGTCTGCTGGGTATCGATCAGCGCGCTGCGATTGAGAGCGGGGAGGGCGCCTACGCACTGTCCGAGGTGAACATCAATTACCGTCTTCCCGCGCGCCTTGATGATGACGTGGTGATCGAGACGCGCTGCACCGAACTTGGCGCGGCGAGCTGCCGTATGCACCAGATTGCGCGGCGGGGCGGTGATGTCCTGTGCGAGGCGACCTTGCGGGTCGGCTTTATCTCGCTCGAAGGACGCCCCCGCCGCCAACCCGCGCAATGGCGCGCCGCTTTCAAGCAATTCATGGACGAAAAACCCTAATGACACTCAATCTGCCCTCCCTGTTGGCGACGTCTGCCCGGCTCGACCCGCTGACGCTGTTCCTCGATGCCGATATCGTCGTGCAGATCGTGATGATTGGCCTGATCCTCGCAAGCATCTGGGTGTGGACGATCATCGTCGCCTTTTCACTGCGCGCGGGCGGGCTGGAAAAGAGTTCGCGCGGCTATGAAGTCGACTTTTGGGAGACCAAGGATCGCGAAAGCCTGCTGACCCGGCAAATACGCGATCAGGTGCCCTCAGCTCGCGTGGCGAGTGCGGGGCTCGATGAATGGAAGCGTTCGACCGCCAATGGCCGCCAGGTGGACAAGAGCGCAGCGCGCGACCGGATTGCCGCGGCAATGGACAGCCAGATCGCAGAAGAGGCCGACGAACTTGCAGCCAAGCTGAATTTCCTAGCTACAACGGGCTCGGTTGCACCGTTTGTGGGTCTGTTCGGTACTGTGTGGGGCATCATGAACAGCTTTTTCCAAATCGGCGCGCAGGAAAGCTCAAGCCTTGCGGTCGTCGCACCGGGCATTTCTGAGGCGCTGTTTGCGACCGCGATCGGGCTTTTCGCAGCGATCCCGGCGGTTATCGCCTACAACCGCTTTTCCGCTCGGGTGAACCGTTATGAGGCCAAGCTGCAGCGGTTCGCTGACAAGGTTCACGCTGGCCTCAGCCGCGAGTTGGACAAGGCCTGATGGGCGCCTCTCTCTCTTCCCGCCAATCCGGGCGCCGCCCAAAGCGCGCGCCCATGGCCGAGATCAACGTGACGCCGTTCGTCGATGTCATGCTGGTGCTGCTCATTATCTTCATGGTGACCGCTCCGCTGCTGGCGGTAGGCGTGCCGATTGAGTTGCCCGACAGCCGCGCCAACGCGGTCGATCAGGCGCCCGAACAGGTCACGATCTCGGTCGATGGCGAAGGCGTGATCTATATCGAGAACGAAGCGGTCGCGGATGGGGCGTTTCCTGATGCTTTGGCAGAGATCAACCGCCGGGCGGATGGCGAATTGCCCATCGTTGTGTTCCGCGGCGATAAGGACCTCGATTACGGTCGGACGATGGCTGTGCTCGGTGAGTTGAACCGCGCAGGCTTCACCTCGATATCGCTGGTCACCAGCGGTTCAGTTAACGCGCCATAGCGGTAGCGGGCGCATGGGAGAGGCAGCAACACTTCGCCAAGAGGACAAGACCGGCCTGGTGGTCGCGATAGCGCTGCACGCATGTGTGGTCGCGCTGTTTGTGCTGCAACCGCCACCACCGTCTATCCCTGAGTTCGAGCAGCGCATGACGGTGAGCCTCGCCAGCGAAGTGAGCCTTGAAGCCACAGCTCCTGAGATCGTGCTGGAAAGCCGAGAAGCGATTGCGCCGGTCCTGTCCGATACCGTGACACCGCGAGTGGAAGAGGCACCGGCCCTCGAGCCTGCCCCGGAGGCGCCGGATACGCCGCCAGCGCCAACCGTCACGCGCCGCTCGGCCAACGAGGCCCCCGCGCCCGATCGCGAGCGCAGCCGCCCTGATCGCACGCCTGCGCCAACACCGAGCCCAGCCGTTGCCCAGCCCGCCGATGAGGCTGAAGGATCACGCATTGGCGATGATTTCCTGTCCGGCGCGGGCAGCGACAGCAACACCGATGAAACTCGCGCGCCCGCCGCTACCTTTGGCCGGGCTGAGCGCGCGGCGCTGGCCTCTGCCATAACGCGCCAGCTGCGCCCGCATTGGGCACCGCCTGGCGGAGTGGATGCGGAACGTTTGCGCTCCGTTGTGACCTGGCGGCTCAACCCCGATGGTTCTCTCAGCGGCACTCCGAGGTGTCGCAACATTCCCAGCAGCGTGACCGCCAGCAACCGTCCCCAAGCCGCTCTTCACTGTGAAAGGGCCATTCGCGCCGTTCGTCGGGCAGCGTCTTTCAACTTGCCCGAGCTCTTCTATAATCGCTGGAAAGAGCTCGAGTGGGAATTCAACATAAGGCTGTAAATGAAATACACTGCACGCATCTTTTGCGCCCTGGCGATTGCCTTTGCCGCCCCCGCCTGGGCGCAGAACCAGGACCTTGGCGAGCCGCTTGCTGAAGGGGGCGAGGTGGAGGCGCTCGCCATTGAGGGAGAGGCATTGGAGGAGGAGGGCCCGCTGCGCGGCACTGTCACCGCGACCAGCGATTGGCAGGATCTGGGGGTCGCCATCCCAGCTTTTGCGACGGACCGCGACCAGCCGACACCCGCTAATGCTGATGGTACAGCCGCGCTGGGGCGTGAAATTGCCCGGGTCATCACCGCAAACCTGCGCAATAACGGCCTGTTCAAGCCGTCCGGCCCCGACACGCTGCCCCGCCCGCAATTCGAACAGATCACCGCGCCAAGCTGGAACAGCTGGAGCGGGCGCAGGGCGGAAATGCTGGTGCATGGCTATGTCCGCGCGCGCAGCGATAATCGGATCGTGGTGGGCTGCTATCTCTACGATGTGGCGCTGCGCGATGAGCTGATACGCGAAGGCTATGTCGTGCGGCCCGCCGATTGGCGCCGGGCGGCACACAAGTGCTCTGACCTCATTTACGCCCGTCTTACAGGGGAGGATCCGTTCTTTGACAGCCGCATCGCCTATATCGCTGAGACCGGCCCCAAGGATAACCGCGTCAAGCGCCTGGCGGTGATGGATTCAGACGGGGCCAATCACCGCTTTCTGACTTTGGGCAGCGCGACGGCGCTTACACCGCGCTATTCGCCGGACTATGCGAAGATCCTGTATCTGTCTTATGTCGACGGAAACCCACGCATCTATGTCTACGATATAGGGACCGGCACGCAGACACTCGTGACGCAGAATGCGAACCCGACGCTGGCGCCGCGCTGGTCGCCCGATGGTAAGTCGATCCTCTATTCGATGGCCGTTGCGGGCAATACCGATATTTACCGCGTGCCTGTCACCGGCGGTCGCAGCGTGCGGCTGACCAACACGCCGGGCATTGATATCGGCGGCAGCTATTCGCCCGATGGTTCGAAAATCGTGTTCGAGAGCGACCGTTCGGGCACTCAGCAATGCTATGTGATGGACGCAGATGGCACCAATCAGAAGCGCATTACCTTCTTTGGCGGGCGCTGCGCGACGCCGGAATGGAGCCCGCGCGGGGACCAGATCGCCTTCACCCGCATAGCAGGCGATTTCAACATTGCCGTCATGACGCCGTCAGGGCGGGGGCTGAAGGTTCTCACCAGCGGCTGGCAGGACGAGGCGCCGACCTGGGCGCCCAATGGTCGTATCATTCAGTTCTTTCGCACTACGCGCAATTCGGGGCGATCTGGGCTCTGGCAGGTTGACCTTACCGGCCGTAATGAGCGCCGACTGCCGACCCCTGTTGACGCCTCGGACCCGGCTTGGGGACCGATCCGTCCCTGATGCACTTTGAACCTGTATTTTAGCGAATGAAACGCCTCCGCCAAAAGACACCGACCCGACTGAAAGGAAACGCCATGAACAAGCCTGCCCAGATTGTCTTGCTGCTCGCCAGTGTAAGCGTGATCGCCGCTTGCTCGAAGAAGGCGCCCGAGGAGCTTCCCCCGCCGCCGGTTGACACTAGCCGTCCCGTACAAGCGACACCTACTCCGACCGCGCCGCGCCCAACGGGTCCAGTCATCGGCTCGCAAGAGCACTTCCAGAATGCTGTCGGCAATTCGACCGTGGTCTTTTTCGACACTGACCGGTTCAACATTGACAGCGCCGATGCCGCTGCTCTGCAGGCTCAAGCGCAGTATTTCGCGCAGTATCCCGCGCTCACCTTCACAATTGAAGGGCATTGCGATGAACGCGGTACGCGCGAATACAACCTGGCGCTGGGTGAGCGGCGCGCGAATGCGGCCAAGAATTACCTCGTCAGCCTCGGCATTGCAGCCAACCGGATCACGACGCTGAGCTTCGGCAAGGAGCGCCCTGTAGCGCTCGCGTCAAACCAGTCGGCCTGGGCGCAGAACCGCCGCGCGGCGAGTGTTGTGATTAATTGACCGGTTGGCCTTGAGAGCGAGGCCTATCCAGATTGCTCAGACGCCGAGAGCGAACAGCAACCCGCTGCGGCTGGCAAGGCACAGCAACGTCAAGGCGTTGACACAGACTAGGCTGGACACGGTTAGCTGGTAGCTCATGTCAATTGATCCCAGTAAGCGCAGTCGCGGGAAGGCGGCTTGCGTACGCGTTTCAAACAGATGGCCACCTCGATTTGTTCCCAGACATGATTGAGCGTTCACACGGCTTTCCAATCGCTTCGGGTCACCCTAGGTAGAGACGATGCATCTGCACCGTGTCCTTTCCCTCAAGAGCCAGGTCCGAACGTGAGCCGGGCGCGTCGATCCAACGATTGGGGCTTTCCTCGCTGGCGCGGCTATGAGGCCACGCGCGAGGCTACCAATGTGCGCATTTGCGATCGGCATGGCTGCGAAGAGCCCGGCGATTGCCCTGCACCCAAAGCTCCCAACAGTCCTGACCGGTGGTATTTCTGTCAGAAGCATGCGGCTGAATACAACTCCAAGTGGGACTATTTCGAAGGTCTCGACAAGGTCGAGAAAGAGGAACGCGCCAAGGCTGAGCGCCAGTCAAGCGCAGGCTATGCCGAAAGCGCGCATTATGGCTGGGCAGGCTCGGGCGATGGTTCTCGCAGCGCCGATGAAATACGCGCGCTCGAAGTGCTCGAACTTGAGGCCGATGCCGATTTCGACGTAATCAAGAAAGCCTATCGCGCCCGCGCCAAAGAGGTTCACCCAGACGTGAAGCCTGGCGATGAGGACGCGGCCAAGGAATTCCAGAAACTCCAAGTCGCCTATGACGTGCTGCGCGCCGCGGAAGAACGCCGCGAGTGGCGCGGCTAGCGGTTTTCCATCCCTCTCAGCTCAGGATTATCAATGCGCCTTCTTGCATTCGCCGCCAGCAATTCCTCCAAGTCGATCAACCGTCAATTGGTGCGCTACGCTGCCAGCCTCGCCGAGGGCGCTGAGATCGATGATCTCGACATTCACGATTTCGAGATGCCGATCTATCGCTTAGACCGAGAAGAGGAGAGCGGCATCCCGCAATTGGCGCATGATTTCCTCGCGCGGATTGGTGAGGCGGACGCGATCCTTGTCTCGTTCGCTGAGAACAACAAGACCTACTCGGCCGCCTTCAAGAACCTGTTTGACTGGTGCAGCCGGGTGCGCGGCGATATTTGGCAGGGGAAGCGCATGGCGCTGCTCGCCACATCACCGGGACGCGGAGGCGCGGATCAGGTGCTAGGCTTTGCCGTTAAATGGACCCCGCAATTCGGCGGCGAGGTGGTGGGGCACCTCTCCGTACCCAGCTTCAATCACACTTTTGACAAGGACACTGGCAAGCTGATCGACGAAGAGCTCGACACGCAATTGCGCGCGCTGGTTGCCAAGCTCGCTGCTTAGCCCTCATTTGGCCGCCCAAAACCCGGTTTGGCCGAACTGGTGTTGGTGGCGGGCGGCGGGTTGTCGTTCCACCACGGCGTATCGGTCCACGGGCGCACGTCCACTTCGAAGCTCCAGCAGGAACGGTGCTGGTGCGCGAGGTGCCAGTAAGTCTCGGCGATATGCGCAGGGTCAAGCACACCATCATCGCCCTTCATCGCCTTGTAGGCTTCGAACTTGTCGCCCAGCAGCTTGCCCAAAGTGTCGGGCGCATCAACCGGCCCATCGACCACGATGTGCGCGACATGGATGCCCTTGGGCGCGAACTCGGCGTTCAATGTCTGGCACAGCATGCGGCGCCCGCCGATGGCGGCAGCATGGCTGTGCTGGCCTGCATTGCCGCGCACGGCCGAAGTCGCTGAGGTGACCAGCAGCGTCCCATGTCCCCGCTCGACCATAGCGGGCAGCATGGCCTGCGCCAGCCGGAACAGCGCGAAGGTTGTCATCCGCCAGCCCAGCTCAAAGGCTTTGTGCGGGGTGTCGAAGAAGGGGCGATTGCCGATTTGCGCGCCGAGATTGAACAGGGCGACTTCGATGGGGCCGATATCGCGCTCGGTCGCCTCCACCAGTTCTTCGATCGTGCCATCATCGACCGCGTTGATCAGCGCGCCGCTGGCCGAGCCTCCCTCCGCCTCGATCCCGGATATCAGGCGGTTCAACCCCTCTTCATCCGAGCGCCGGGCGAGCACAACATGATAGCCGCCTTTGGCGAAGCGCATGGCGGTGTTGCCGCCAATCCCAGCGCCCGCGCCCAGTACAAGGCAGACCGGTTTGCGGGTGTCTTCGCTCATTGCGCGGGTTCCTGCTCGCCAGTTTTGAGCGCAGCCATCTTGGCCTCATGCGCGGTAAGCCAGGCTTCCTCTTCGCCCGGCTCAGGCAGGACATCTCCGCCTTCCATTACCCAACTGGCGGGTGTGTCGGTGGTGAAGACGCTGAGCGCATCGGATGCGATCCCGGCGTGATGGGCGAGGGCGGCGCCCATTTCTTGGCGGATTTGTGCCTTCTGCTCGTCGGTGCGCCCTGCGCGGATTTGCCCGAAAATCATCGCCGTTTTGTGGCCCAGCGGCGGCTGCGGACCGTCCTCAAAGAAGAAGACGTGCACGAAGGTCGCGGGCGCGCCGGTAACCTCGCAATGGATGCGGGTGATGTCGGCGGCGATCTCGGATTTCGCGGCTTGCGGAACCGTACCGGCTTTCGAATTGCAGATATAAAACGGCATGGCAGGCTCCTGTATTCTCAAACGCCCTTATTGAGGGTCACGGATGACGGTGACGACTTCGTTGGGGCTGAGGCCGGCCCCGCGCTCCCAGATCTCGCACAGCTCGCGCAGCAGCGGCTCGCGCGCTGATGGAGCGAGTGAGCGGTCGGCGTTCATCGACACAATCACTGAACTGGACGGCTTGGCTTCGGTAAAGCCGTTGCCCGCATCCACACAGACCCAGTTGAAGCTCGGTTCGCTGCCAAAGTGGCGGTTGGCGAAATCGGCTGTCTCGCGCCGCAGGTTGGCTTCCTGATCGGCCGAGACTTGTCCTTCCTGGACCATGCAGATGCAGTGGATCATCGCTTGTTTTCCCTCTCTGCATCACGAATAGTCTGTTTTTCAGACGTATTCAAGCGCCTGCTCGAAATCGGCGATCAGGTCATCTGCATCCTCGATCCCTATGCTGATCCGCACCAGCGCGTCAGTGATGCCCAACGCAGCGCGGCGTTCGGGCGGGACGGAGAGGTGGGTCATCGATGCAGGGTGGCTAGCCAGGGTCTCGGTTCCGCCAAGGCTGACTGCGAGCTTGGCGATCTGGAGGTGGTCGAGGAAGCGGAAGCACTCCGCTTCGCCGCCTCTCAGGAAGACGCTGAAGGTGGACCCTGCGCCCTTGCAATGGCGATTAAAGATGTCCTGCTGATTGGGATCGTCGATAAAGCCGAGGTAGCCGAGCCCTGTCACCTTGGGATGATCACGCAGAAAAGCGCAGACCTTGGCCGCGTTTTCGCCAGCGCGCTCCATGCGCAGCTCCACTGTCTCAAGGCTGCGCAGCAGCATCCAGGCGGTGTTGGGATCGACTATGCCGCCCATCGTGTTGCGCAGCGCACGCACCGGGTCCATCCAGTGTTTCGCCCCCGCAATCGAGCCTGCGACAAGGTCGGAGTGGCCACCGACATATTTGGTCAGCGAATAGGCGACGATGTCCGCGCCGTGATCGAGCGGGCGCTGCCAAAGTGGCCCCAGAAATGTGTTGTCGATCGCAATCGGGCATTGCTTCTTGAGGGTCGCATCGCGCGCGTCGCGCACCGCTTCGATATCAACCAGAGCGTTGGTGGGGTTTGCCGGGCTTTCCAGATAGATCATTGCCACCTTGCCGCCGGTCTCGCCCGCCTGGCATTTCGCCTTGCTCAGCACTTTGGCGATTTCGTTGGGCGATGCGCCAGCGGGGAAGTCGACATAGCTCACCCCGAACTTTGACAGCACCTTGGCAACGAAGCCTTCAGATGCAGCGTAGAGCGGGCCGGAATGGACGATTACATCGCCTGCGCTCGCATAAGCCATCATCAGTATGCAGATTGCGGTCATCCCGCTTGAGAAGGTCAGCGCGTCCTCCGCTCCGTCCCAGATCGCCAGCCGGTCTTCGAGGATCTCCTGATTGGGCCCGTTGAAGCGCGAGTAGACGAGGCCCTCTGCGCCGCCCTCACGCTTGCCCGTAATCCCTTCAAAGTGCCGCTTTCCTGCCGCCGCGTTCTCGAAGGCGAAGGTCGAGGTCAGGAAGATCGGTGCTTTCAAGGAGCCTTCGGACAAGACCGGGTCAAAGCCGTGGCCCATCATCAATGTGGAAGGCTTCAAGGCGCGCCCGCCGACCTCGGTTTTCTCCGGCTTGGGCTTTCGCCGCGGCGTGGGTGTAGTGGTTGAATTGTGTGCGTCGGCCATGCGCGCATTCCTCCTCGTCAAAGCGCCCCCAGGAAGACACGACCAACAAGGCAGGGGCTAATCCCATCTCCTGCCCGTCACCAGCGCTTGGGGCGCCCGTCTCTAACCTCCACAGAGACGGCCTCTCCCCCGGCCCGGTAATCGGACAGCGCAAGGCCTATCGCGCCGCCCGAGACTTAGCAACCGCCCTTAAACCCAGCCCGCAAGGCCCCAATGTAGGAGACACAGGTTACACAGTCCAAAAACGCAAAAGACACCCCTCCCATCATCTCGAGCCGACCGTGGAGAAGCCACCGGTACGCGCCCAAAATGGCTTTGGGTGAAAGCGAATCCAACCACGCCCATCTGTACGCTTCTTGGCGCGTGTAGGAAAATGCCAATCGCTACTGAACCTCGACAATCGTCGCGGGCTGGCCAGGCAGATCGACCGGTATCAAACGGATCGTCCAAAGCCGCTGGCCGGTGCGCCTGAGATACTCGATTTTGCGTCTGCGCTCGATAATGTAGCGCGCGATGTGCGCTGGCATCACTTGCTGACGCACAAGCTCACCCGATTCGCTGTCATAGGTCCTGATCAACCGCCGATCGAAGACTTGCTGCCCGCGCGCCAGATCGGCAATATCGTTCCAGTAGCGTGAGAATTTGATGCGCTGCGTTTTGTCGATCTCCTGCGCGACATCGTCCTTGGCGAACTCGCCAAGATGATCGAGCAAATCGCTGTCAAAATCGGCAAAGTAGTATGGGGCCGCCTCGTCAAAGATCCGGCTGACCAGCAGCGATCCTCCGTGCTTTTCGGCCCCGCGCAGCGAATTGATGAATTCAAAGGCGTTTTCTTCGAGCAGGGCATTGAGATTGCGTGCATTGAATTCGAGCGGCTGGATTTGTGGGCCACCAATTTCGCCGCGGAAGAAACCGTAGATCACACGCGGATCAGACCAGTTAGGATAGACAATCCGGGTGCGGATATCGTTGAGGCTCAGCTTCACGCCGTCGATCTCGATAAATCGCGCCGTGTCGAGCGGTTCACCATCAATGCGGATTTTGCGCGGGCTCATGACCGGATAGTGCTGCGCGATCTGTTCAATCACCGCGACATTGTGCAGGTTGAGCCAGTATGCGAGCTGCTCATTGCGGGAGAGGCTGGGGATATCAACCTCGCTGCCGACACGTTCCAGATCGCGGCGATAATCGCTAAGGGAGGCGCTTACATCGTCGGTGAAAAAGGAAAAGGCAATGCGTGTCCCTTCCAGCCGTATGCGCGAAATGTGCCCCCCACGGCTCGAAGCACCGACCCCAACCAAATAGCCGTTCAAGTCCCCTGCCACGTCCCATCGTGTGTCATTGGCAAAGTTTCTGCGCGCAGGAATGCGCTGTGGTGGACCAAAGCCGATCACCAAATTGCGCAGCGCGTTGCCCCAGACCGAGTAATCAATGCGGTGATCGGGATCGGTTGTGCGCGGAATAAACCGGTCAAGGCGATCGTCGCTCGCCGCCGGGCTTGGCTTAGTCTGCTCGAACACAGCGACAGACGCGCCCGCTGGCATGGAAAGGGGCGCCAAAAGCGCAGCGAGAGCGAGTGTTGTGCGTCGCATATTCAATCCCCAGTGGTCCCGTCCAAGGAAATTGCTTGAATAATTACAGACACAGCGATTGCCGGAAGATGAATTCAGTGGCCCACTAAGTAAAAGCACGTGTCGATTTCTTACAATAGCGCGGCCATTCCCCACACAACGCCTACAATCATCAGCGCGCCCAGAATATCAAGCAAGAGCCCCGCGCTCACCAGCCGCTCGATCCGCAGGCGCCCGGTGGCCCAGGCGATGGCGTTGGGGCCGGTGCCAGCGGGCAGGATGAACCCCCAGCTTGCCGCAAGCGCGGCGGGCATGGCGATCAGCACCGCGTCTTCCCCAAGGCCCAGCGCGGCCGCGAGGCTGGCGACCACCGGGATAATACCTGAGGCGGTGGCAACGTTGCTGGCGAACTCAGTAACAAGGATGATCATCGCGACCACGGCGAGCGTCATGACGATGAGCGGCACCGCCTCCAATGGTAGCAAAGCCTCGCCCAGCCATTTCGCAAGGCCTGATGCCTCCATCCCCGCGGCCAGCGCCAACCCGCCGCCAAACATCAGAATAATGCCCCAGGGCGCGCGGTTGGCCTCCTCCCATTTGAGGAGCGGCCGCCCGGTGCCATCGGGGACAAGGAACAGCGCAAAGGCGGCAAGGATAGCGATAGTGCCGTCGGTCCAGCTCTTTTCGGGCAGGAGAGGGGAGATCCATAGGCGGCTCATCCATGCGGCAAAGGTGATCGCGATGATCGGGACGAGCCGCTTTTCGGCCGTGGACCATGGGGCGGCGCTGTCGATGGCCGCGCGCGCACCCTCAATGTCGAACGGGTGGTGTTTGACGCGCTGGACAACGGCGATGATCGCGGCGGCAAGCGGCACTCCGAGCATGACCACAGGCAGGCCGAAGAGCATCCATTGGGCAAAGCTGATCTGATAGCCGATCATGTCATCCAGCAATTGCACCGCGATCCCGTTGGTGGGCGAGCCGACAATTGTGCCCAGCCCGCCAATGCTGGCGGCAAAGGCGATACCCATGGGGAGCGCTCCGGAGAGGCCCTCTGTCTGTGGCTCGCTGACGCTCGGATGTCCGGTAGATGCCAGGGCCGCCCTCTCCCCCGCCCTTCCACCCGGAATTGTATCCTCAAGTGTGGAAGGGCGGGGGAGAGGGCGGTCGGGGCCAGACCCAGACAAAGACGCCGCCTCGCCGCCGGCAATCACCGCAAGCGCCATGGGCATCATGATGAGCGTAGTCGACGTGTTCGAGATCAGCATGGAGAGGATCGCGGCTGACATCATGAAGGCGATGAGCAGCCGGGTCTGCCCGCCTCCCGTGCCCACCGCGCGAAGGATCGCAAGGCTCAAGCGGCGGTGGAGCCCGGTGCGCTCAATCGCGAGCGCGATAAACGCGCCGCCCAGCAGCAGGAACAGGATGGGAGCGTAGTACTTGCTGGCGGTCTCGCTGGCGTTCAGCACCCCACCCAGCGGCAGCCAAATGAAGGGCAATAGGCCCGTCACGGTCATCGGCACCGCCTCGGTGATCCACCAGGAGGCCATCCACACGACAAGCCCCGCAACCATCCAGGCGCCTTGATCCATACCCGCCGGCGGCGCACTCAGCGCGGTGAAGGCAAAGATGAGCGGCCCTGTGACAAGGCCGATCTGGCGTGCGTGCATCAAGCATTTCCCCGAAACTCTCACTGCCAGATTAGCGCTGTGGGTGGCCGAGGCAAATGTCTTCCTTCGTAAGAGCAGCGAGCCCAGCCCCCGCCGCTTCGCACAGTGCTTGCGTTCATCTTGTGTTATACTTGCGCGCAATAGCTTTTGATTGGTGGGTATCATTCGAGGAGAATGCTGGTGGTGCGTGCGCTTTCGATCCGTTTCAGATCTTTCAACCTTGCAAACAGCGCTGGGCTTGCCATCGCTGCCGGCTTGCTGAGCGCGGCTCCGGCCAAGGCGGACACCGCCGAGAGCGCAGCCACGCTGCCCAGTGCCAAGGTGACTGTCGATGCAGCGGTTGAGGCCCGCGCGACATCAATCGTCTCTGACGAAGGCAAGGTTTTCGTACCTGGGCGCGAGCTTTCGCAATTCCGCCCGGCCGCCGCTGCCGATGATCACACGATCGATTACAGCTATTTTGACGAAGCGCTTGAATGGTTTGTGGTTCCCATGGGGCCGTCCATCCGCGAAACGCCGAGGCGGGCAGAACCGCGGACAGGAACGCGGCGCATTTATGGGCACGAATCACGCTATCGCCTCGAAGGCAATCGCGTCGCGTTTTCTTACTTCGACAACGATATCCGCGCCTCGTTGACCGAGTATCGCGAAGACTTGGAGCGGGTGGGCAGCGATCTTGATCTCACACGCCTTCCGCGCAACGAACAGCTCGCTTTCTGGCTCAACCTGCACAATGTCGCCGTGATTGAGGCGCTGGCTTACGAATATCCGCTTGCGCAGCCCTCGCAGCGCACCTTTGGCAGCAATGAAGCGATGCTTGATAATGCCAAGCTTGTGATAGTGGCTGGCGTTGAATTGAGCCCGCGCGATATTCGTGAGCGGATCGTCTATCCCAATTGGAGTGACCCGCGTGTCATCTACGGTTTCTGGCGCGGCGAGATCGGCGGGCCCACCTTGCAGCGCGTTGCGTTTTCCGGCGACAATGTGAGCCAGATGCTGGGCTTTTCAGCAGAGGAATTCGTGAACTCGCTGCGCGGGGTGGAGAACACCGGCAAGACCTTGCGCGTCAGCCAGATTTACGAGGAGGCCTCGCCCTTCTATTTTGAGGACGACGCAGCTTTGCGCTCGCATCTCAACGGCTTTGCCCGCGATGAGGTGAAAGAGGTAATCGCCAAGACCGACCGCACCATCATCAACGATTACGAAAAGGATGTGGCCGATCTCTCGCGCGGCGAACGCGATCCTGCGCTTTGGAACCTGCTGGTCACCGACAGCGTTGGCCCCTTCGCGATCACCACAGCGCAGCGCACCCGGCCCAATCCTGTTATCCAGCGACTAATGGAAGAGCGCAGCGAGAAACTGCGACGCGCCGTGCGCCGCGGTATCCGCACCGGCAACGTTATCATCGGTCAGGAAGGCCTGGAGGCTAAAGAGGTCGAGTAATCGAAGCGAGCAACTATCGCTGAAAGCGGACCGGGTGGATTGTGATACGGATCACTCCACTTGGCCTGCATTCGGGTCTTCGCCTGGCAGAGTAATCTCGGTGAAGTAGACACGGCCCGTGGGCAGGTCTTCTTTTTCTAGCACTTGGAACTTGCGCTGACGCTGGCGAAGGACTTCCGCCATGCCGGCAGAGATTTGAGGGCCTGTGCTCTGGGCCCAAATGGGATCGCGCCGTCCCCCTGACATATCGGCAATGTCCCATTCCCGGATTGAGGCTTTCATTTCGCTGGTCTTTCCGATCAGCTCCTTGACCTCATCGCTTGCGAACTCGGTCATGTGTGCGCGCACATCGGCCTCGAAATCCGGGAAGTAGAACCGGCTCACATCGTCGTAAAGCGTTGCGACATGCAGCGTATCTCCGCGCTTTTCGGTCGCGCGCAGCGAGTTGATGTAGCTTTCGGCTTTCAATGACAGAAGGCTGTTGACGTTGCCGCCTGTAAACGCTGCGTTCTCCAGCGAGGGACTGCCGATCTCACCCAGCCAGAAGCCATAAATGACGCGCGGATCTTCCCAATTAGCATAGACGATGTTCTCGCGAATATCGCGCAGGCTCATCGCAACGCCGCGAACAGTGATGAATTTGGCATCGTTCACGGGCACGCCATCCACCTCGAGCGCTCGCGGCTGACGGAACGGCCAATTCATCGCGATCTGCTCGACCATGGCGACATTGTGAAGGTTGAACCAGAAGGCGAGTTGTTCGTTGCGCGGCAAGGTGGTGATGTCGAGCGTATCAGCCACCTGCTCGAGTTCCTTGCGATACTGAGTAAAGCTCTCAATAGCCGCTGAATCGAACCGCGAAAAGGCAACCAGTGAGCCTTCATTGCGGAACCGCGAATTGTGTCCAACACGGATGCGGCCCAGGTCTGCCGCTTGTTGATAGATGTAGGGCCGCTCGCGCGTTGAAGGCCCCATCCACACGACCATCTGACTAAGCGCGTAGTCCCAGATTTCGTAGTCGATACGATGGCGCACAGGGGACGCGGTCGGCGTGAACATCGCAAAGCGCGAACCATCAGTCGTTACAGTTTGAAGTGCAAGCTCGTCAGCTGCGTTTTGTGGAACCGCGTAGCTTTGCGTCTCGCTAATCGAAGCAGACGCCATTTCCTGCGCTACCAAAGGTGTACCGGAAACCGCTATCGCGATAAGGCTGGCGAGGCCGGATACATAGGTTATGCGCGCTGCCACGGTTTGCATAGGGAACTCCGCTTTTAAACAAATCCCGAACCCTAAACCGACCGCCGCACAAAGGCACCGCTCAATCAACGGACTGGATCGCTTTTACTACAGTATGAACGCTCAAATGTGAACGCTAAACCGCGAATACTGCGATCTGGTTTTTTTTACGCTTAGTCGATCTCTTTATCCTGACCCTCATCGTCCGGCAGCTTCACTTCGCTGAAGGTCACCGTACCGGTGCGGCCTTCCTTGAGGATGCGGCGGAATTTCTCTTCGCGCTGAGCCAACAAAGCGCCCATTGCGCGAGGGATCCTAAAGCTTTGTGAGATGCCATCAGCGCCCTGGACATTGCCGTAGGTCGGCTCGCGCGCGCCGCCTGCCAGATCGGCGATGTCGTATTCCCTGATCATCGCCTCGGTCTTGTCGGTCTCAGCGAGAATTTTCGTCACGTCCTCCTGCGCATACTTAGCGATGTGGGCGCGCAGATCGGTCTCGAAATTCGGGAAGAAGAAGGGTGCTGCATCCTCATACAGAGTTGAAACCTGCAGTGTGCTGCCTTGCTTTTGTGTGCCGCGCAGCGAGTTGACGAACTCGCGCGCGTTAGTGTTCAACAGATCGCCGACATTGTCCCCTGTATACGCCCGGCGCTGGATCGAAGGCCCGCCGATCTCTCCGCGCCAGAAGCCGTAGATGACCATGGGATCATCCCAGTTGGCATAGACCACATTCTCGCGGATATCGCGTAGGCTGAGCGCCACGCCTTCGACAATGATGAACTTCACATCATCAAGCGGCACGCCATCAATCTCAATCTTGCGCGGCTGGCGCACCGGCCATTCGCTTGCGATTTTTTCGACTAAGGCGGCATTGTGCAAGTTGATCCAGAAGGCGAGCTGTTCATTTCGGCTCAAGGATTGCAGATCGACCCTGTCGGCGGTGGCCTGCAGTTCCTGTCGAAATTGCGCCAGATTGCCGATGATGGTTGCATCAAGAAAGCTGAAAGTCACGCGCGAGCCTTCGAGGCGATAACGCGAGGTGTGCCCATATTGGCGGCGTGAACCATAACCTGTGGGCGGGAGACCAGCGGACTGGCGCAGCGAGGGACCCATGGAAATGACGATGTTCTGCATCGCCTCGTTCCACACATCATAATCGATGCTGGCCGCACTGGCCTGTTCGCCGGGAACGAAGGTGGCGAAGTTGGTGTCAACAGCAGCGGCAGGAGAGGCTGTAGCAAGGGCGCCAGCCACAGCTGTCGCGGCTAAACCGCCAAAACCGGTAAGGGGGGCACGTATGGGGGTACGCATCGGGGTGGTCCTTCCTGAGAGTGTGGGGCCCTTCTGGTTGAGCGGGGGTGGGGCCTTTAGAGAGACTTTGAAACGAGAGAATTTAACAAACGCATCCGCGCTTTCGGTGGCGCAGTCTATGCATGGCTTTATAACACACTGACACAACGACTGGGACCGGTGATCGGTTTCTGGAAGTCTCTGGTCGAAAAGGACAAACCGCTGATCGGTATCGACGAATGGCATGGAGAGCAGTGCATGCTCAAAAGAGCCATCAAGCCCTAGCGCGATGGGGCGCGATAAAATCGGCCTATGCAAACATCATCGCGCGAGGTTTCCTGATCAACGTACCAGTCGCTGTCCGCTTCGCTGAGCGTCGCTGTGTCCTCACTCGACTCAGCGTCAACGCACGCCTGCACTGAGACCGGTGCTAAATCGGCTATGTTCCAATTGCCTGCGGCGTTGCGCTTGGCGTGGATCAGCAGGATGATCCCATCGCGAAACTGGGTGTGCTCAGCGACAATGTAGGTCTCGCGCCCGATCCCCGGATTGCCCGCGATGTGCTCAATCGGTTGGGCGGTGAGCTCGAAAACTGAATCAAGGCAGATCGCGTCCTTAGGGCATGGCGGTTCGCCGACATACTCCATGCTTGCGATGCTGGCTGTGTAGAAAGCGAAATCGGCGTTAGGATCAAGCGCGCTGATAGGCTCGTAATCATCAGTGGTCGCACATCCGCTTAGCGTACCAAGCCCGAACAAGAGGGCGAAAGCGCGCTGCGCTCCCGCCCTTTTCGTATTAATTGAAGAAGCGATCATCGCTCTTACTTAGGCGCGAGCACCATCAGCATTTGCCGTCCTTCGAGGCGCGGGAAGGCTTCGACCTTGGCAATTTCTTCCACGTCTTCCTGAACGCGCTTTAGCAGGTCCATGCCCAGATGCTGGTGCGCCATTTCGCGCCCGCGAAAGCGCAAGGTGACCTTCACCTTGTCGCCGTTGTCGATGAACTTGTTCACGTTCTTCATCTTCACATCATAGTCATGCGTGTCGATGTTGGGACGCATCTTCACTTCTTTGATGTCCTGCGTCTTCTGCGTCTTGCGCGCTGCATTGGCCTTTTTCTGGGCCTCATAGCGATACTTGCCGACATCAAGGAACTTGCACACGGGCGGGTCCGCATTGGGGGACACTTCAACGAGGTTGAGGCCTTTGTCCTGAGCCTGCTCAACCGCTTCGCGCGTGAACATCACGCCAAGATTCTCGCCTTCATCGTCGATAACGCGGACCTTGGGAACTTGGATAAATTGATCGTAACGAGGGCCGCTTTTAGTAGGCGGGGCCATCTGACGCCGGGGTGGACGGGCTATGTGTAATCTCCTGTGGTAGCCATATTGCGAGTCCCCAATATAGGCGCGATTGTGGCCAAGCGCCAGTTGAGTCTGCGACGATTAAAGCCGGACGCCCCAGGGAAGTCTCGGAAAGTCGATTATGCCGACGTCGAGAAACTGCGGAGCAAGCCAAATGGCCGCGGCGAAAAAGTTAGCGCCAAAGACAATTGAAAAGATTGCAAAGCCGACCGGCGCATCCGTGTCCGACGACCAAAAGGGTATCGAGGTAAAAACCGCGCCGAACACAAAAGCCGTCGGCCAAAGCGTCGTGGCAGGATAGTTGTCGCCGACGAGTTGGCCCGCGCTCGGTGTGAAAATGCCGCACACGCTCGCCAACATTGCCACGGTGGCAGGGATGCGGGTCCACTCGATCGGTGCACCATTCGTGATGGGACCGATAAAGTGCATCAAAGACACAAGGGCTATCATTATTACACCGTGCCAGAGTGTTAGAGTGCTCAGCACATAGGCCAAAGGTTCAAACCGCATCACGCAGCTTCACGATAAAGCGGGAAGCTAAGCAGCTTGCCCTTGGCCGGCAGCACCGCATCGATTGAGCGCGCGGGCCTGAGCGCCTGAATGATCTCAGGCGAGCCTGCATCCATTCCGCCTGTGTACGCGCCAAAGGCAGGGGCTATCATCCGGTCGCCTGCGTCCGCCGAGCGGCTCAGCACCGCACACGGCCTCGCGATATGGCGGTTCCTCACCCGCACGCGCATCTTGGGGTGGTAATGGCCTGAAAGCTCCGCGCGGGTCTCACCTTCTCTGGCCTCGTGGCGCAAGGTGATGCCGCCCACCTCCAACTCCGCCAGCACCGCCCCTCCGAATGCACGGGTCATTCCTTCGTCGTGATTGCCCGTGATCCACACCCAGTCGAGCGCGCGGATCAGCGTCTCAAGCATGCCAGCTGCATAAGCATCGAGGCGGTGCGTTCCCGCATCATCGTGGAAATTGTCCCCCAGAGTGATCACCCGGCGCGCGCCCGTCATCCTCACCGCATCGGCAATCCGCTCCAGCGTCTCGCGGCTGTCATAGGGCGGCAGCATCTGGCCGTGCGCTGCGTACCAGCTGCCTTTTTCCAAGTGCAGGTCCGCCACCAGCAACGCCGCTTCGCTTGGCCAGTAGAGCGCGTTGTTCTTGAGCAGCACCAATTCGTGCCCCGCAAAGCCAAGCGGCGCGCCAAGAGATACTGGGAACGAAACGGGAACCATGATCGACAAATGGGGCGCCTCAACGCCTTTGGCAAGACCCCGCAGTCGGGAAATCCGAGTTGACTTGCCGCCTGTCAAAGCGGATGGACAACGTGGATCGACTAAAGCGCTGTCAATCGGGAGGACAGCACAGAAATTTGGGACGGGATCGACATCATGAGCGAATGGCAGCCGCACACCTTGCGCGCGAAGGAATGGTTCGAAAGCCTGCGAGACCAGATCTGCGCCGCATTTGAAGCGATCGAGCGCGAGGCGGGGTCAGACGCGGCCTTCGCCTACACGCCTTGGGAGCGCGAGGAGGAAGGCAATGACAATCCCGGCGGCGGCGTTCAGGGCCTGATGAAAGGCAAGGTGTTCGAGAAAGTCGGCGTCAACGTCTCCACCGTGGGCGGGAATTTCCCCAAGGAATTTGCTGGCAACATCAATGGAGCGGACGCGGACAATCCCGGCTTTACCGCCACCGGTATCAGCCTTGTCGCGCATATGGCCAACCCGCATGTGCCCGCGGTGCACATGAACACGCGCTTCCTGACAACGGGTAAGGCTTGGTTCGGCGGCGGCGCAGACCTCAACCCACCGATCCCATACGAAGAGGACACCGAGGAATTCCACGCCTCCATGCGCGCAGCCTGTGCCGCGCATAACCCGACCTATTATGAGCAATACAAGAAGTGGGCGGACGAATATTTCTTCATCCCCCACCGCAATGTCCATCGGGGCGTAGGCGGGATTTTCTACGACCACTTGGAAAGCGATGTCCCGGACGCATGGGAGCGCAATTTCGCCTTCACGCAGGACGTGGGCAAAGCCTTTCTCGACATTTTCCCCAAACTGGTGAGGAAGCGGATGCATTCAGAATTCACCCCAGAGGACGAGCGCGTGCAGCTTGAATACCGGGGCCGCTATGCTGAATTCAACCTCGTCTACGACCGGGGCACGATCTTCGGCCTGAAAACAGGCGGCAAAATCGATGCAATCCTGATGAGCCTCCCGCCACGGGCGGAGTGGAGTTGAAGAGGTTCGAGCAGCGCCCGGCGAGGTGATGGCGTCACTGGGTGCTAAAAGAGCTTGCAGCCTTGCCGTTGAAGCCGCACCTTGGTGTCAATGCTGCGCCAGTACGAACTCGTTGAGAAGGTCAAGGATTACGACCCATCCGCCGATGAGGCGATGCTCAACCGTGCCTATGTCTACACCGTGCAGAAGCACGGCAGCCAGAAGCGCGCGAGCGGCGACCCGTATTTCTCGCACCCTGTTGAAGTCGCCGGGCTGATGACTGATCTGCAGCTCGATCAGGAAACGATCATGACCGCGCTGCTCCACGACACGGTCGAGGATACGCTGGCAACGATCGAGGATATCGAGACCAATTTTGGGCCCGAGGTCGCCCGGCTGGTAGATGGCGTTACCAAGCTCTCCAAGATCGAGACCATGCCCGAGAATGAGCGCGCAGCGGAAAACTTGCGCAAGTTCCTGCTCGCAATGAGCGAGGATATCCGCGTGCTGCTCGTCAAGCTTGCGGACCGGCTGCACAATATGCGCACGCTCCACTTCATCAAGAAGCCCGAGAAACGCCAACGCATCGCGCGTGAGACCATGGAAATCTACGCCCCGCTTGCTGAGCGTGTGGGCATGTACGAATATATGCGCGAAATGCAGGCGCTTGCTTTTCGCGAGCTGGAGCCTGAAGCTTTCGCCACCATCACCAAGCGGCTGGAGGCTCTGCGCGGCGAAGACAGCAGCGAGGTGGAGCGGATCGCGCTTTCGATCAAACAGGCGCTCGCCGAAGCCGGGCTTCAGGTTGAGGTTTGGGGGCGCGAGAAGCACCCGTTCTCGATCTGGCAGAAGATGCAGGAGCGCCATGTCAGCTTTGAGCAGGTGACCGACATCATGGCCTTCCGCGTGCTCGCGGAGAACGAGGCGGATTGCTACCGTGCTTTGGGTGTCCTCCACACGACTTGGCAGTTCCTTCCGGGCAAGTTCAAGGACTATATCTCCACCCCCAAGACCAATGGCTATCGCTCGCTTCACACCTCGCTGATGTATGAAAACTCGATGCGGGTCGAAGTTCAGATCCGCACGCGTGAGATGCACCAGAGGAACGAGTTCGGGCTGGCTGCACACTGGGCCTACAAGCAGGATGACAAACCCGATGGCGCGGTGGGCTGGCTGCGCGACCTCATCGAGATCGTCGATGCGAGCCACGATGCCGAGGAATTGCTCGAGCATACGCGCATGGCGATCTACCAGGATCGCATCTTCGCCTTTACCCCCAAGGGCGCGCTGTTCCAACTGCCCAAAGGCGCGACCAGCGTCGACTTCGCCTTTGCCGTCCACACCGATCTGGGCCTCGCTTGCGTGGGCGCCAAGATTAACGGGCGCCACATGCCTTTGCGCACCCCGCTTGATAACGGCGATGTGGTGGAGATCATCAAAGGGCCGATGGGTGACCCGCAATTGTCTTGGCTGAGCTTTGTCGTCACCGGCAAGGCGCGCGCTGCCATTCGCCGAGCGGTGCGGCTGAAAGAGCGCGCTGAAGTTGCAACAATCGGCTCCAAGCTGTTCGACGAGATCGCTGCGCGCGTGCCCGCCAATATCGGCAAGAAGGCAATCCGGGCTGCGATTGAACGGCTGGGCATGGAAGGACCCGAAGACTTTATGTTCGCCATCGGCTCAGCAAAGCTGTCTGACCGCGAAGTGATGGAAGCGCTGGTCCCCGGTTGCACGGCCGACTTTGATGACGAGGATGAGTGGGCGCGGCGCGATCACGTCATCTCGATCAAGGGGTTGACGCCGGGCGTCGCCTTCGAGCTTGCAACGTGCTGCCACCCTGTGCCGGGCGACCGGATTGTGGGGCTAAGGCGACAGGGAGAGCCGGTGCTGGTCCACGCGATCACCTGCCTCGAGCTCGCGAACGGGGTAGATAGCGACTGGCTAGATCTGTCTTGGGGCAAGCGCAGCCATGGTGCAGTCGGCATGCTGCGCGTCACCCTCTATGATCGGCTGGGCACATTGGCGGAGATGGCGGGCATTTTTGCCAAGGCCAAGTGTAATGTCATCAGCCTTGATCAGACGCAGCTTGAGCACCCCTTTACCACCTATGAGATCACCGCCGACGTGCAGGATTTGGCGCACCTCAACCGCATATTGAGCGCATTGCGCGCCAGCGATGCGGTGGCGCAGGCGGAACGCATCTAGGGTACCATCCCTCACCCCAGACCAGACCCACACCAAGGGTATGCTTGACGCGCTTTTAAGGTTTACCACGCGTTAAAGCGTCTTGGTTATTGTCACCTCGGAATAAGGGTCGGCGTGCTCCGGTCTAGAGATGAGGGATGGGCCCCGCATGACTTCGTATGATCATTCATTCGACGATACAGTAACCCTTGAAGCCCGAGCGCAGAGCGAGGCGTCGCCCGATGATATGCGGCCCATTTTGGGGCTCGATTGGTTTTCGGTGGCGGGCAAGCTGCGGCTTGCTGCGCTGGCCAGCTGCCTGATGATTGTGGTTCTGGGCGGCGGGATCCTTGGAACCATGGCCTATTTCGGCAATGCTGGTGAGACACTGCGGATGATGAGCGTAGCCGACGCCAACACCGGTCGCGCTCTCGTGTTTCTCTACCAGGCCGGGGATGATCTCGAAGCTGCAGCGGCCGATGACGACGCGCAAAAGCTCGCAAGTTCTCAGCAAAAGCTGGAAAACGCTCAAAGCCTGCTCGATACTATTCTTGAGCAGAACGTAGACCGGCTAGAACCTGCGCTGCTTGTCGATCTTACCCGTGCCCAGTCCGCGACTGAAGCGGTCGTAGAGCGCGTTCAACGGGCAGGTTCGCGGACACAGGATGCTCAGGATATTGCCAGCGACGTGGAGCGGTTACGCGATGACCTTGTCGCATCCACTGCCACGCTCAACGCCGATTCCGTAGCCGCCGCCGATCCGGTGTTCGCCGGGATCAGCACCTCTATTGTGGTGTTGTTTATCCTTTTCATCGTCGTTTCGGTTGCCGCTTTTGTCGGCGCGCGAATGCTGGGCTCACACATTGCGGGGATGATTACCGCAATGACAAAGGCGATGCAGAAAATCGCGCAAGGGGACACTGACACCCGTATCCCCGGCCATGATCGCCGCGATGAACTGGGCGAGATGGCCCGCGCGCTAACGGTCTTTCAGTCCGCCACGCTTTCTCTGCGCGATCTCACAGCTCAGCGCGCGCGCGAGGCGGAGACACGGCTAGAGGATGAGAAAGCGGCCAACCTTGAGGCGAAGGCTCTTCGCAGCCAGCAAAGCGAAGTGCTCAGCGATTTGGCAGAAGGCTTTCAGGTGAGCGTGGGCGAGGTCATCGCTTCTGTTCAGGCGGCGGCTGACACGCTGCGCAGCACGTCCAAGGGCATGGTCGATCTGGCGCAGAGCTCACGCGAGCAATCGAGCGAGGCCACTGGCGCCATGGAAGCGGCGACCACCAATGTGACAGCTGCGGCCGCCGCAACCGACGAGTTTTCCCTCTCCATCACCGAGATCAGCCGGCAGGCCACTGCGTCAGCCAGCCTCGCACGCGAGGCCAACGATCTGGTCGGTTCTGCCAACGCCAAAATGAACGATCTGAGCGAGGCCGCCAAGGAAATCGGCGATATTGCCAGCCTTATCCAGACCATCGCTCAACGTACCAACCTGCTCGCCCTCAATGCCTCAATTGAAGCAGCACGAGGAGGCGAGGCGGGGCGGGGCTTCGCGGTGGTCGCCAGCGAGGTCAAGGAACTCGCCACGCAAACCAGCCACGCCACCAGCAGCGTCGCAGAGAAAATCGCGGCGATGCAAAGCTCAACCGAGGCCTCGGCACACGATCTCGGCGCGATTGTCGATCAGATCGGCAAGCTTGAAGAAGCCTCGGTCGTGATTGCGACCGCAGTCGATCAGCAATCGATTTCGGGTGAGGACCTTGCGCGCAATATCGATACAGTGGCCGCCGGCTCGTTGGAAATCAGCGAGCGCCTCGACGCTCTTAACACCGCTAGCCATGAAACGGGCGATGCGGCGGGCGATGTGCTCACCAACGCCGAAGCGCTTGGGCGCCAGGCCGAAACGCTGCAGGCCAAAGCGGGGCAGTTCATTGCAGAGGTTCAAAAGGCCTCGCGCGAGATGGGATCGGGCCAATAGAGGCTGCTACAGTATGAGCTCGATATCCACCTGATCACCTCGCGCCAGATCCTCAGCGCGCATCACTTCCTTTGAGACAAGCAGGACCCATTCAGATTGCCCCTTTTGGGGGAATACGCTGGTAAGCCATTTGGTGTTGCCAATGCGAGCTGTCAGTTTGACTGATCCGAAACCGCGTCTGCGTTCCAGTTCCAGCCGCTCAAGCAAAGCATGCTGTGCTAAACTCTCGGCCGCTGCACCGCTGAATGTCACCAAATGATAGGTCCCGCGATCCCCTTGCCAATGTGTGAGTGGTAAGCGCTCGCTAAGGGACCCGCTCATTCCTCATCCGCAAATTCAGAACGGCGAACAGGCACGGGAATGTTGCAGATATCCGAGCCGCCAGCAGGAGTCATGAAAAACGGATCACGGCGGTTGGCGCGTGCTTCAATGTATCGGGCAAAGCTTTCCGTTGCGGTTGAAAGATACTCGAAGACGGGGCGATCATCCTCAGGCAGATCGCTCGCCACTCGGATCGAGATTATAGGGGTGCGCTTGTCCGCCTCATCTTTAGTGTAGAAGCCAAGGGCTCCGTTCCCGCGTGGCAATGAGGACAAATGCTCCATTCCTGAGATGATACGCCCGACCAGCGCAATGTTGCGATCAAGATGACGTGGCGCTTGGCCTATCACGGTGTAGAGTTCAGCGCCCGAGCCCGTGTCAGGTGAATAATTGCGGCCAACACCCACCATGCCATAGCAGTGGATGGGCCAAAACAGGCTCTCTTTTTCATCGAAGTAAATGCCCTTTTCTCGCGCCTCTTCCCAAGACATAAGTGGGGGGTCGACAGGTTCATCGTCTTCGTTGAGCCATTGCCCGGTTTGAGAATTGGCGATCGGCCAACCGTTCCAAAACTCAACCCATTCAGCGAACCCATCGCGTTGATGCCAGCCCTGAGGAGCGTATTCTGTGGTTGTTGTCTTAATGGAGAGATTTGCAATCTCGTCAGGACCTAGCTTTTTGTCCGCAAGCCCGGTTGTCGAGACACCGGTTGTTGTTTCAAAATATTCGCTGATCGCCTCATCTTTTTGGGCTGGCGATAAATCTGGGTTAGCCAAAACCGCCTCAAGGGCGTTGTCGGCCACCCAGAGCAGAGCGCTGGGAGACAGATATTCTCTCAAAGCTTTTAGATCATTGCCCGCATAGGTCGCATCAGCCAGAGTGTCTTCGTCGACAGTGTATTCCTCTTCGCTCATTGTCTTGAGGCCTGGTGGAAGAGGTTTGGCCTTGCCCCCGCTTTCGGGGTTGTCATAATTGGCATCGCCCCATTGGACGACATAATTGTCCTGCACGCGGTTCACGCTGGTGCCATCATACCAGTTCGCGCGCGCCAGAGTGCGGATGTTCTCGACCCAGCCTTGCGAAAAGGGCTTGGGCATCAGCTGGATCACCACGCGGCGGGGCGATCCGTCGGCTGCATCAGTAAGCGTCATCACAAGCAGCTCTTCCGGCGCGATCACGACCCACTCGCTCTGGTCCGCACCGTTGACATGATCGGAAGGACTCAAAGCTTGGTCTGCAGCGGGTTCAGCTTCGTCCTGAGCCAAAGAGGGTGAAGCGAGCGCAAGCGCGGCGAGCGGAATGAGGCTGTTTTTCATGGCATAGCTGTGTGCCACCGCCTTGCGACTTGCGAAAGAGGGTATCCGCGTCTATTCGCGCGCTTCCTGTCAGGCCGGACCTGCGGCCCATGGCGTACGCCTTTCATTTGCGAGGGACTAGCGCGGACCGGAACGCGGAGCAGTGGCCGAGTGGTCGAAGGCGCACGCCTGGAAAGTGTGTATACGGTAACCCCGTATCGAGGGTTCGAATCCCTCCTGCTCCGCCACCTAGTCTTACCCCTTCAGGGAATTCCCAAACTGGCGCGCCAAAGCCCCGCATTCCGCGGGCTTTGCGCGTGCACCCAGCACCGCAGAGACGCCAAATTCCCGTCTCAGTGCGACGTTTTCCGCGATAGTCTCAGAACGAAAATTGGCCGGTGCTGAGAGCCCATTAACAGGGAATTTTGCAACTTTTCATGGCTTGCATCGTGGCGGAAGCCGTTAAGCTACTGCAAACACGCTGAAATCTGTCGATTTGCGAACTTTATAACAGGGAATTCAATTCCGATTATCAGGGAAAACACACCTGTAAATCAGGGTATTCGTGCCCTCGAACAGGGAAATCAATTTCCCTGTTCGAGGAGTAGCATTTCCTGGGCCTTCCAGCACTTCGGAAGCTGACAATCTATGATCCCCTGTAAGGTCAGAGAGGCTGGTTGTGTGCCCTTCGCAATCGCCACCTGGATGGTTGGCGAGAGCATGGCGAGCCGCATCCGGCGAGCGGTGACCTGCACGCTAAGCCTGTCGGCCTTTGCGATATCGGTCATCGTCTCGCCTTCTATAAGACGGGTTTTCCAACGGATTGCCTTGAGCAGGGCTTCCTGAAGTATTGGATCAGGATGGGTGATGGCCGCATCATAGGCCAGCTTAAGCTCATGCTTGCGTTTGACCAGCTCAATGTCGAAGCGCGATCGGACTACGCGCGCGCTTTGCAATTTGCACCCAAGAAGATTCTCAATTGCTGCATGCGATAGACAGACTTCAATATCGGTATTGCGAAGGGTGATGGCTTCGACGAGGTCCAGCGTCTTGGTGCGTGATCTTTTCTGCAACTCAAGCTTTGCCGTTTCAAAGGCATTGACCTGCGAGGGGCTGGCGAGGCCATCAGCGTCACTGGGCTTCATCCGGGCAATGATCTGCCGTGCAGCCCAGAACACGCAGCCCTCAATATCAGCTGCGCGGATCCGCCAATCATGCGAGCTTGCTTTGCCTGATAGATAGTAGGTGTAGACCTTGCCGCGCGGATTGGCGGTGTGTCGGGTCATGGCGATGCCGTCGGCATCGAATAGCCGCCCTGAGAGCGTGCCCGATACGTTGCGGCCGCCTTTGGTTCGGTTTGCAGCGGCCAGCTTTGCCTTAACCTGATCCCAGGATGCCTGATCGATGATCGCCTTATGCTGACCGGGATAGCTCGTATCCTTATGCGGGATCTGGCCGATATAGATCGCATTGTTGAGCACGCTGTAGATCAACCCGCGGGTAAATGGGCGACCTCCTAGCATGCGACCCGTCTTTGCCAGATAGCGCTTGGTCAGAAGCCCCTCGCGTCTCGCTTGCTCCACCACTTTGGGCACCTGACCCAGCTCAAGGTAAAGGTCGAACAAACGGCGGATAGTCTGGGCTTCAGCCTCATTGACCTTGAGCGTACGACCATCTGCGTCGTAGCCTGTCGGTACCCTTCCTCCCATCCAAAGACCCTTGGCCTTCGACGCCGCGATTTTGTCGCGGATGCGTTCGGCGGTGACCTCACGCTCGAACTGCGCGAAGGAAAGCAGCATATTGAGGGTCAGCCGCCCCATGCTGGTGGCGGTGTTAAAGCTCTGCGTGACGGATACGAACGAAGCATCAACCGCATCCAGCTCATCCACCAGCTTGGCAAAGTCTGCGAGTGAGCGGGTGAGCCGATCAATCTTGTAGACAATAATACGATCCACCCGCCGCGCTCGGATCGCCTCCATCAGCCTCTGAAGGGCGGGGCGCTCCATATTGCCGCCAGAGAACCCACCATCGTCATAGCGCGTCGGATCGAGTCGCCACCCCTCGTGTGCTTGGCTCTTGATGTAGGCTTCACATGCCTCGCGCTGTGCATCGAGGCTATTGAAGTCTTGGTCGAGACCTTCCTCGGTCGATTTGCGGGTGTAGATCGCGCAACGAATGCGCGCCATTAACTCCGCACCCCAAAGAAGCGCGGTCCAGACCAGCGCGTGCCGGTGATGAGCTGAGCGATCTTGGAAAGGCTGCGATAGGTCTCACCTTCCCATTCATAGCCATCCTCGCTCACGCGAACTATATGGCGCCTGCCTTTCCAGTCGCGGGTGAGGACAGACCCGGATTGTGCGAGCGGTGCAGCTCTCTCAGCACCCTTCGAAAGGCTTCGCTCAAGCGCCCGCATGATCTTGGCTTCTTTTGGCGATTTGGGGCTTCTCGCGCCCTGAATGGCATTGGCCAGCAGGTGACGCATAAGATCGGGGCTGAGGCGTGCAGGGAGGGCTTCTAAGCCCTTGTCAGCGCATCGTGCTCGCAGTTCCGAATAGGCTAGCGTTTCGAGCTCAACGAGTTCGTTCAGCGTGGAATTGCTCATGCCTCGTCGCCCGCCGTCAGGACATAGCGTTTGCACTTATCGGTGTCGGTCAGTTCGATTGTGTGACCATCCTTGCGCAGGCGCGAGATGGCAGCGCGCACCGTGTGCGGCTGCCATCCCAGGCTCTTGGATGCGGCGGCAAGACTGACGCCGCCTTTGCGCCTCATCAATTGGATCAGTTTGGCCTTCTTGCTCATGGCTTGTCTCCGTTTCTGACGGGACCTCATCGTCCCACTGAGACAAGCCCTGGACCGCTAGCGGGCGAGGGCCATTTCGCCGGATATCGGGCTTTTCGGCTTGATCAATTGAAGTCCATTGGTGCTCGAGGCGGCAACGAAGTCAAGTCAGCGGATGGGTCGTCATCACTGGTGTGCCAGTGATGACGACCTATCACCTTCGAAAACCCTCTAGCCCTCAGATATCGTCATCACAGTCGAGCGTACGTGAACCTCGTTCTTGGCGAGCTTCAGAATGCTCTCCGCATGGCCGATGTCCTCTTCAATGAGCGCCTTCAGGGCATCATCCTCCGCGAGTTCTAGCGCTTCGCTGAGCATCTGCAGCTCTTCTTCAAAGTCCGACTTGCGAGTCTGCCATTTCTCGAGCTGTCTTTGCTCGCCTACGTCGATTGGCCCGGTGATTGTGACGGAACCTGTCTGCATGCAGATATCGACATTGCTAGGATGCGGAATGATGTCAGGCGGATCAATGTCCAGCATCTTGCATCGTTCGATCTCTTGCCAAGCGTTGTGACGGTAGTTGATGACGGCCTCAAACAGTGAGGCGCGGTCCTCAATCTGCTGCTTTTGCGTCGCCATTGCCAAGGTCAGAAACTCCTTCCTCGCGCGATCAGAGCCCTTGGCCGCATCTGCAGCCATTTTGCGCAAGATGACCTGCGCAATAGGCACCTCGATCCTCTCGCCATTTTCAGAGATTGTGACTGTTCGCTCTGCTTCATTACGCATGAGCTGACCGATCGTGTTCATAATGCCTTTCGGCGGTTTCTTGTTTTTGGCGCCGCGAGGGCGCCCAGCAAGATTGCCTGACTGGCCTTTCTTGAACTGCGAATGCTTGGGCGGCTTGCCGTAGCCAATTTCATAGTCATCATCGTCAGACATCGGCCATCTCCCTGGTTTGAGTGCTGGGCACACGGGCATCGAAAGTTTCATCAGTACCAGCGAGCTTTGCTTTGAGGCCGGTCTCGGCCTGCAACCGTTTGATGATCACGTCGCAGTAGGCAGGATCGAGTTCGAGCCCGTATCCAACGCGGCCAGCGCGATGTGCAGCGATTAGGGTTGTGCCACTGCCGGCAAAGGCATCGAGGATGATCCCGCCGCGCTTGGAACAATCGAGGATTGCGTCCTCGACGAGCTTCACCGGCTTGACGGTGGGGTGCGTGGCCAGGTCTTCGTCCCGGCTTTCGCCGAAGCTGTTGATGCCGGCATATTCCCAGATATTGGTTCGGTAGCGACCGTGCTTACCAAGCTGCACATTGTTGATGTGCGATTTGGTGCCCTTTTTGAACACAAACACCAGCTCGTGCTGCGAGCGATAGAGCGAACCCATGCCGCCATTGGTCTTGGTCCATACGCACAGGTTCTTGAGCTCATCATAGGCGGTCTCACCCGCGCCGATAACCTCGCTCATATGACGCCAATCCATGCAGACATAGTGGATCGAGCCATCGGCTGAGTTTGAAGCGAGATTCTCAAAGACAGATCGAAGGAAATCCTCGAACTGCTCCTTGGTCATCTCACCTGCGGCCATTTCAAACTCGCGGTGCTGGACCGCGCCCAGGCCGCAAACATGACCCGATATGGGCACGTTGTAGGGCGGATCGGTAAAGACCATCTGCGCTGGCTTCGAGCTGTCGAACAACGCCTTATAGGATTCGGGCTTGGTCGCATCGCCGCAATAGAGCCGATGCTCGCCAATGAGCCATAGATCGCCGGGTTGTGTGACCGTTGGGCCATCGCTTGGCTCGGGGATGTTATCATCTTCGACCTCAGGATCGATAACCAGAAAGCCATCGATCTCGGCCATCTCAAAGCCGGTGATGGTGAGGTCGAAGTCCAGATCGAGGCTGTCGAGATACTGAAACTCGAGCGACAACAGCTCGTCATCCCAGCCGGCATTTTCCGCAAGCTTGTTGTCGGCGATGATGTACGCGCGAACCTGTTCTTCGCTCAGGTGATCAAGGCAGAGGGTAGGGACGGTTTCGAGGTATAGCAGCTTGGCGGCTTCAACCCGGCCATGACCGGCAATCAGCCTCTCTTGTGCGTCGATTAGAACAGGGTTGGTAAAGCCAAACTGCTCGATGCTGTCGGCGATCTGCTTAATCTGGGCCTTGGAATGGGTGCGCGCGTTGCGCTTGGACGGTTTCAGGTCAGTGATCGACCTGTGTTCAAGTGTGTCTGGTAGTTGCATACATTTGTCCTGCGTTCAGAGTTAAAGTTCATTTCTGTTCTCCGTTTCTGAACGCATCAGAAGCCCGCGCACGGTGCGACAAATGCATGGTCTCATTGAACGGTCATCCATGCTGATCCCGAAGAACCGCAGGTGCCGCTGAGATGTTTGGAATTTAGGTGAGGATGTGAATGTGTTCAAGCCTAAAGCTATGTTTTGACTTTACATCTGACGCTTTTGGGCCCGTTTTGTGCCATGATGGAACAGTTCCTATTGGCAGAACCGATCCCAGGCGAATTGCATCTGCTCGGCAGTGACCTGCTCCTCGATCAAAACCGTTCCGCCAGCGATGAACCGTTGTGGCCCAGTCATACCCCCAAACCCGTTTTTCGAGTTCACATAACCACAGATGATCGCCGCGCGATCCTCGGTGGGTGGGTGGACCTGCATATCTGAGAACTCGGCTGAATCTGGATCCCGAAGCCGCTCTTTGACAACACGCTCTGCCACCAGCTTCCAGGTCACCTCATCGGTAGGCAGAGGAGCGGACTCCGGAGCCGTATCTGAACCGCGATCGACCGGCCTTCCTTGGCTACCGATAGCACCGATGATGATCACACCCCACACAGCCCCGAACGCTAACAGGGCGGTCTTCTTGTTTGAACTACTCACGCCCATCCTCCTGCATTCAACTCACTTACAACATACTATAGTTGATAAACAGGATTGCCGTGCTTCGCCAATGGTTTCTGGCGATGGATATGCGGAAACTTGTCGGCGAGAATTGCGCTCGCATCCGTAAGGAGAAGGGTCTGACCCAAGAAGGATTGTCAGAGCTTTGCGGGCTGTCCCAGCAATATCTAAGCGATCTGGAGCGCGGGAAACGAAATCCGACGATCGTGACGATCTATGAGATTGCGCAGGCGCTAGAGGTCAGTCACGTCGATCTCGTCAAGCCGAACAAATAACTTCAACGATGCCGGTGGACTTGTGAGCCACGCCATGGCTTCGTGGCGCTATGGACGATTGCCAGTCAGAAACGCCTCAGGCAATCTACACTGAGATTGGCATGCTCATGGAGGATGCTGCTGTCGTTGCTCTGAAGTTGGGCGGTAAGCGGGACGATCTGGATCCAGCGAGTGTGCAAGAGCTCGAGCGCGCAGTGCAGAAGATCGTTGAGCTGATGAAAGCGGCTCAGTCTATCGCGGAATGACCGCTTTGCGCCCCAATTTCGGACATCATATCCATCAGTCAGCACCACCGAAAGCGGACATTGCGTTGTAGCTAGCGAAATGGTGGCTTGCGAGGCGAAGGACGATCCGACCGACATTCTTAGTCCTTCCGCCAAAGACTATACTCCTAACAGCAATCTAGCTGAGGCGCGCGCTCTCCCCGTACTGCCCTTGAGGCGACGGTCGATTGCACAAAGTCCATCTAACCAATTGAGTAACACTTGTGCCTGTTTCGGCTCGGCCAAGTCGCGCGCCAACCATTGTAACCACTCTCCGAGAAACCGGTACCATTCATCGGTGTTGCCAAAAGCGGCAGCGGCATGAAGTGAGAGGCGAACTTCCTCAGATGTATCTTGGAAAACTACATTTGCGTAAGTGCGAGCTGCATGCCGAACAACTAGTGCGAGAGGAGGCAATTGGTGTGAGCCAGCGAGGTTTGCTAAACCAAGCAAGTATGCTCGCACCTCATCGGTAGGTAGAGCATGGAACAGCTTAGGCGCATTCGCTTCAATTTTCTCAATGGCTCTAGTCAGGATTGGTGCGGGTATCCTGAACATACCCTCCATATTTATGAGGAGATGGAGTAGCGCCAATTGGACTTCGTCTCTATCCAATTCTTCTTCAAGAACTGCGATCATTGGCTCAGGCGCAGATTGTAAATCGTCGCCAATGGCCCCCTCCAAGGGTCCTGGCAAAAATGCGAAGGGAATCTTGATTCTTTCTTTCAGCCCGTTTTCCGAGAGAATCTGCTCATAGAGCCTCGCCGTCATCTCTTCAGCTGGCACCGCAGACGCGGCATTGACGATCCGTCCTAGAAATTCTTGCTTGAGTTGTTGCGGGGATAAGTACTCAGCGCGCCTGTTCCCCGTCAGCGTTTGTGAGACAGATTGAGGTGATTGGATAGAGGAGTGTTTTGGTCTCATCGTAGTGACTGTAAGGAACGAAGATGAGATCAAAACGAGCAAATTCCAAAGCGCCTGCTGAGCGGGTCGTGAAGG